>NZ_CP185765.1:0-3487 GCF_049393805.1 Streptococcus equinus | reverse complement strand
TGCCGTGGCTCTTTTTTTATATTTCTTGACCTTTCTATTTTTGATTTTGAGATTTCAAATATTCTTCAAGAGCAAGAACAAAAATCGCAGATTTTGAAAAACCTCTTGATTTTGCTAAATCATCAACCAACTTGTATTGCTCATCGGTCAAACCAATCGACACTCTTTTTTTTGTTTTAGTCATTATTATAACCTCAATTTATATTTTAAAAATATTTTACGTTTTTTTAAAATATACGTCAACTTTTTTTACATAATCCCTATTTTTTTGCGACCCCTGAGTCGAATTTTGCGACCCCTGAGACGATTTTTCGTCTCTAGGGTCGCAAGGTCAATCCCTTGACGCTCTAAGGCTCAACCCAATTTTTACCCTATTTTGGCACTCGGCACATAAAGGGGGGTCGTAGTAACCCCCCAGATTTTAGATTTTTCTGGCGAAAAATCACCCCAATTTTTCCCTTCCGAGCACCAACTTTTTGACACATTTTTCCAACTCATGTTATAATGAGCTTGCGAAAATGTGATGCACAAGCACACCGAAGCCCCTAAGGAATGCCAGTTCCCTAGGGGCTTTTTTTGTCGGTGTTGGGCTAGCTTCAGCGTTTGTCCTTGCTATCTAACCACTTGCAAATGTAATGTGCCGTCACTTCTGCCACAATAGCAAGTAAGACGTCGAAAATGTAATGCACTCGCTCCACCTCCTTTCGCATAGATTTGCGGAAGGTTTTGCTTCAGCATTGGTTATTATATCATGACCCTATAACCTTTCAAAATCCTACCTACGCTAGTCGCTTACTTTATTCCAATTTCCTCTTGTCAGCAAGTAACCTAGACTGCTTTTTTCCTAATTTGTCGGTCGTCAGCTTTCCAGCCTGACAACTCGTCAAATTTAGTCTAAATTCGTCTAGCTTACTGACAAGAGTTTTCTCGGCATAAATCGCTCTACAGCGTCATTTTTTTGATAGTTTTCGTAACTGCTTTTACAACTTTTGCTACTGGTGTCATAATTTCTATGATTTCAGTATTAACAACTGCCGTAATAGCTTTAAATTCTTTTTTAGGCAACAATTTCCGTGTTTTATCACGCCATAATTTGAGTTTTTTAGTTGTGATATCCAATCGCTCAAATAGCTTTTTATTATCTTCACGTAACCATTTACTTTCAGCCTTCAATTCTTTGTTTTCATCAAGCAACTTGAAACGTGCTCGATTGCTATTCTCCAAGTCAGTTTCAAGCCGTCTAATTTCTTGTCGCAAACTATCTTGTTTAACTTGAAACCAATGGTTACTCATACGAGCTTTTTCAAAGACTTCTGGATCCATACGAATATATTCTTTCCCAAAAGCTGTTTTTTTCAATTCTCCAGTAATTTCTTGTCGCCAATTATCAGCAATCTGTTCGCCTCTTTTCAAAAATGCTTGATAGGCTTTAAAATCTCTTTTAACGGCTGCAAGAGCATCTGAACGACTGTCTATAGCATTTTCTAATTGAGACACCCTAGAAGCCCCTTTAGAAGCCTTTAAATCGATTTTAGATAATTCCTTAGTTTTTTCCTCGATTCTTTGGTCTAATTCGCTTATACGGGCTTCTGAGAGCTTCTGAGACGATTCTAGTTTATTTAAAGCTTGCTGATAATGTTGTTTAACCCAATCCATTTTCTCTTGAACAGTAACTTTCCTCAAAGGAATGTCATCAGAATCCAAAAAATCTTTGAAATCATCTTCTGTCACATTGTATTCCCCAAAAGTCTCTTTGAAGTCCTTATAATTCTCTTGATACTCTCCCTCAGTCACAAACTCACCAGTTGTCTCGTTGATATATACTGGAGCACCATATTCAGAAACTAATTTCTCGTCCAATTCTTTAACAGCCATATCTTGCTTGAATTCGGCAACTGTTTTGTGTTTTTTCTCGCTATTAAGCTCACCACGTTCAACCTCGAAACCATGCTCATTCATGTATTTCGGTAATTTATCTTGAATAGATTTCAACTCTTCACGGTCAAACATTGCCTTAGACGACAGTTTTCCGTCCTTCATCGGCACCACTCCCATATGCATATGCGGAGTACTTTCATCAAGATGCACACTAGCATAAGCAATATTTTGCTTACCATACTGTTCTTCAAAATACTTTTTAGCCGTCTCAAAGAATTCTTGTACTTGCTCTTGATTCAAATCTTCAAAAAACTTCTTGTCAGACGTAATAACCCACTCATCACACAAAACTGCATCTTTTCGAATAGCACGCTTTGATATTTTGGTTTCATTCACATAGTTTTTAATTTGCTTTTCATACGACACCGAACGGTCACGATCCGTCAACTCATAGTTGAGATGTGACCTATTCGGGTCTATATCTTTGTTAGAGTGATTCTTGAAAATACGTTCATTATGTCGATAGGCTCCACCAAGATTACCGACTTTCATTTTTTCCATCCTCGCCACTATGTAGCTCATTCTTCAATCCTCCTTATCAGCGTCAGTCGGATAACGACTGACAGACGAGCCGACAAGTCTATTGCTCGTCTAAATACGCAACACCTTATCTAGTAGTCTAGCACAATTTCGGAGCAACTTCCATGTAAAGTATAACGCACTATACTTTACTTCGTAAAAGTGCGTTCTCCGAAGGGTCTTGCAGACAGCTAGCTCGCCCAAAATAAAAAGGCGAGCAAACAAAAAAGCCCTCGAATCACAAGGACATTTTTGTCATGTTGGTCGACTCCATCAAGTCGCCCAAGCCATTTTGAAAAAATGGCAGTCCGACCGCTCCGCTATTGTCGGACTAATTTTCTCCGGCTTTTTTTATTTCTCCTCGCTTACTGCGTTGGTAAGCACCATCAAAATATAGACGTAAAATACTCGACTTATTTTCAATCGTACTTAAAAATAAATTCATATCAATCCCATAATCTTCACCGTTTTCCTCGATAAAATCATGTAAATCAAGAACATTAGGAATTGAGTAAGCTCGAATAATTTGTAAAAGCGACTTCAAAACTTGATTTTTTGTTTCAACATCAACCACAATATAACGGTCAATATCAAAATTACTGATATGCTTAATATCTGCTTTATTGTATCTATGTTTATTTTTCTTGATAGCATCCTTAGATTCATGTGTAAGATATAAATAGACACTCTCAATTGATTCATAAACAATTTGAACCTTTGCAACAGCCTTACATTCTTCAGTTTCTGAACTCAAAACTGCTTTGAGTTTATTCCGTACAGACTCTGCAGTCACTGGATTATTAGCAATGTAAATACCATGATAATGCGCTTTTTTGTAAGACCGATTTTTAGCCTTGTCCTTATCATGAAGTGGACTAATCGCAATCGGCACTCCAATTTTTTCTAATCGATCTTCCCAATCACTAGGGAATCCTTCGCCATCAGGATAGAGAAGAAACGTAAAATATCTAGATTTTTCTTTTGCCATTTGATATAATACCTTCAAGAAGTATCTTGATTTTAGAGCCAT
>NZ_CP185764.1:0-4671 GCF_049393805.1 Streptococcus equinus | reverse complement strand
ATAAATACCTCTTTTATTAATTGTATTTATTATATCGATTTTTTGTTATTAATACAAATAAAAAAAGTGTATTAATAAACCGACATTTTGTACTTGATAAACCGACATTTTGTACTTGATAAACCGACATTTTGTACTTGATAAACCGACATTTTGTACTTGATAAAACTTGAATTCCCTTGGGGCTGTAAGGCTCGTGAGTCTCCTAAACATATATTAAACATATATTAAACATATATAAACACTCAGATTTTGATTTTTTCTGCGAAAAAAATCGTCAATCTGCTAGTTATTTTTTTCATTTTTTAGTTTTCTTTAAATTTCTAGCGTTACTATTTAGATAATCCTAAAACTTTTCTTTTTCATAATCTCCTAAGTAGTGTTCCTCAAACACTACTTTTTTGACTTTAAAAACTATTTCATGCTATAATACAAGCAACAACAAGTAAGATTTGGTATAAATCTAACACAAGAAAAGCACCCTGCCGTCCAAAAGCTAGGGTGCTTTTTTATGCGTTGCTCACAACCTTGCAACGTCTCAGAGAAGGACAACTATTTTTCATTGTCATCAAAATGCTTCTCTATCCATTTTGTTCCGTATAGCTGTGCCAAAGGAATAACAACATAGTTAACTATATTGCGAATAACAACGAAAAGTAAAATTTGGTATAGCACACTAACACACCTCCCTTCGCAGGCGATTGGGGGTTTTTAGTTGCCAAAAATTATTATATCATTCTTCAAATAAAAAATATATCTCAAAAATCTATCATAGATTTTTGCTTAAAATTGATTTTAAGTTCCTTATTAGCCTCTGTATGGAGTTTTAGACTAAAAAAGGTATAATTCATCAAAAATGATTTTAAAATGGCATACAGACGATTTTAAAGACCTCTGGCTTTTGCAATTCAAACGTGATATAATTCAATTAACGCTAAAGTTCGAGGAAACGAATAGCAAAACGCAAAAAAAAGACAGTAGCTGCAACTACTGTCTTTTTTTGTTCTCGAAAGACCTCAGGCTAATGTTTGTCGCCTTTGTCATTGATGTGCTGAATTAACCAATCAGCAACTACCTCTGTGGCAACGCAAACCACCAAAGGTATCAAAACAAGTTCTAGAACTAATAATATAATCACTATATTCAGTCTCATTTCAAAATTCTATCTATGCTGGTCGTTTACTTTATTCCAATTTCCTCTTGCCAGCAAGTAACCTAGACTGATTTTTTCCTAATTTTCATTGTCTAATTTAATAATATCAGATTTATGTACTTTTATAACACTACCATTTTCTAGGGTGATGTGATAATAATCACCTTTCTTCTTATAATTCGTGTAATACTCGCACTTAGTACGATAAATTCCTTGACTATCCTCATAATGGTTGTATGTAACAACATGCAATAGTTCAGGAGGTGTTTTAATTTTAACAGGCGGTTGATGCCATATTGATATCATTATATTAAAAAACAACCATATTACGAATAGAAACAAGATTGTATACAAACGTTGTGTTAATTTTAATATACTATCCAAAAGCTTATTCATATTTTTAACCTCCTAACACACAATAATAGCAAGCGTGTAGATACACGCGTACTATTATTATATTTATAAAATATATATATATTAATTTATAGCGTATTCAAGTAACGCCTCTTCATCTTTAAAATAATCATTAATATTTTCACAGTAAACAGCGACGTCTCAGATTTAGAGGTGTTTAAAAATTTCATCTAGTTTTTTATCAATGCTATCTAATTTTTTTGAAACGTCTTCTAATTTCCATTCATGGTGCCACTGATTTGACCTTAAGTCATCTATTTGGCTCATCAATTTACTCTCGAAAGTAACAGAATAGAACTCTTTATCTTTTCTCAAACCATTTTTGATTTTTTCTACTCCAGCAGGAGTAATATATATTTTTCCGTTTGCTTTAAAACTTTCGTTAGAATTCATTTTGCGTTGGTGGTATTTTACCACGTCTTTAGATACACCTAGTTCTTTAGAGACTTCCAACATTGTTTTTCCGATACCTGCTGCTTCATACATGTTCTTTACCTCCTTGTTTCCATCTGGCAAGCGTAGCAAATGTGTGACAACTTACCAGTAAGTTTACCACTTGTGCTATTTTATATTTTATCATAATCTTTCACTCCGGCAAGATTAGCACGTGGTCGACAACTTACTAGTAAGTTCCCCACACGCTGATAAAATATTTTCTTGGGGTATACCCCAAAGTGTAAAAAGTCAAAAGTCTGTTTGTGGGGTTACCCTACAAATAGGCTTTTTTGCTTTTTATTTTCGTAAGTGGGGTACCACTTGCTAATCTTGCCAGTATGAAAGTAGCCCCCCCTCCAGGGGCAGGGCAAAAAGCTACATTTTATCAGATTTTTAGAAAGGAAGTCAGGTCATGGCGGATAAAAAACTCCCTACAATTGCGGGGAGTTTTCATTATAAACCTAACCACTCTCTCATGTCTAAAGGAATTTCTTTAGTTGCTAAAAGCTCCTTTAAAGCTTGCGAATCTGGTGGGAAAATATCCGACTCTACTACGTGCTTACACATAACCATTCTGTCTAAATCGATAATATCGTAAGATACTTCATCAGACTGTCTAAAAGTTCCAAAAGCATCGACTATGATAATAGTTCCGAACCTTTTAGAACCGTTAAAAGAAAATTCAACAAGGTCTTTTATTTTAAATTTTGGCTGTCCTATCATGATTAATTTCTCCCTAAAAAGTATATCCACCCTAAAACAAGTAATAAGACAAAGAAAACTCCTGCTAAAGTAGCTGCAAACCAAAAAGCTTTTTCTGCTCGCTCTGCCCAATCTTGATACTCTCTTACTCGTTGATTAGCGTTATTAGCCGAATTACGATAATGAGATATTTGATTTTCTAGCACTTCTTGTTTTTCTTGCCACTCGCGAGCCACCTCAGTTTTAGGAGTCTGATTTTCAATTAGCAATTGACTTTTTTTCTGCTCACTAAGTAGCAATTGTTGAGATTGGTCAAGCAATTTTTGGAGCTTTTCTATCTGCTCATTTTTAGCTTTTAATTCATCTTTAAAATCGTTGTTAGGTGCAAACTGGTTTTCAGTAAAGTTTGCACCTAAGTTTGCGGTGTGGTTTCCACCTCTAAATATTGATTTTAAGGCATTTACACCTTCTTCGGTGATAACCAAGGTTTGCACCCCGTTTGCGGTCAAAGTTTGCACCCATTTTTTCCTAAAATCAGCAGTCATTTTATTTCGAATGGTGGTTTTTGAAACACCAAGTTCATCTGCAATTTCTTTAATCGTTTTACTCATTATCTATCTCCTCTGCAGGTAAGGCAAAAAATGGCAAATCTTGAGGAAGTTCATCGATTTCAATTCCTAAAACGTCTGCTAACTGTCTAACTTCTTCTGTAAGCTTATCTAATTCACTTTCTAATAAGTCATAACGCTTTTTAGCAATAACCTTTTTGAGCCTGTTATTTTGATCCAGAACAGACTCAAACTGTAATTTAATATCTTGTTGAGATGTATTCCAGTAGTTTCTAGCTATTTTTTGCTTTTTCTCCATCGCATTAATATGGTCTACCAATGCATGATAACTATCCCAAGAGGCACTTTCCCATTGTTCAGCCTCTTTGATTTGTTCTAACAATCGATTACGTTCTGCTTTAAGTCGTTGAATATCGTTAATGAGTTCGTTTCTTTCAGTCATAATATTCCTCCACTAAGACGTTATAAAAACGTACCGACATTTTGTACTTGATAACGCCATAAGCCTTACAGCCCCAAGGGTTTTCAGGTTTTATCAATAACAAAATGCCACTAATCTTCAAACAAGCTACGCTTTAATTCTTCAAGTTTCGCTTGGTCTTCAGCTGTAGCACTATGCTTGTATTCTTTTTCTACCCAATCTGGTACATTTGAGGCACTATTTTTAGGCTTATAAAAGTCGTTTTTCTTGTATTTATCATCTTCCCACTCTCCAGTTTTTTCTGGTTTCCATGTAAATTCATAGCCTAAAACAGGGTTTCCACGTTTATTTGATTTGATTTTCTTAACTTTTAGCCCCATAAAATATTGGCTTAATTCTTTCAAAATAGGTTTAATGACTAATCGATCAATATCACTTACTTGATAATATGTCGGAGTATCCATCAACATTTTAAACTCTTCTTTTGAAAATTCTTTTTTCCCTATTGTACGCCATTGTTTTAACAAACGATAAGCAGTTTTAGCATAAGTTGAACGGATACTAGTAAATTCTTCAAGTTCATATTGAGTGAAATTAGCTTCAAGTTTATTGACTATATACTCAAATTTATCAGAAATACTGACTGTAGCTTTCATGTCTGATAAATCTTCTGTCCATTCAACTTTAAATCTTGTAAATAAAGCCATATAATCTACAGAATGGCTTGTTCGTTCAATATATCTTAATTTACTGATATTATTAGCTAAATTATCCATTGTTTCATAAAAACGTTGATTGTGTTCAAGACTATAGTTTGCTAAATCAGCTAATTGATATTTATCAAATACCAATTCTTTAGTCCCTTGATTTCTAGCTTTAGCAATTATTGCAAAGAAGAAATTCATCTCTTCAGCAGTCCACTTTCGCATAATGACTGTATTTAAATCGTTATGATGCTTTACAATTTCGTTAGCCAT
>NZ_CP185763.1:1050000-1930028 GCF_049393805.1 Streptococcus equinus | reverse complement strand
AATTTACCACCTTTTCATAAATCAAATTGGCAATTTCTTTCTTGTTATTAGCTTCATAACTGTGCTCAGCATCAAGCAAATAAGCATGGTGCTGATTTCCGTTAATCTCTGTTAAGTCATTTGCAACAATATATCGTGCTTTATTTTTTCGAAGACTGTCACGCGCCACTGCAAACAATTCTTCCTTTGAAACATTAACGAGCAGTTTAAAACCAATTAGTGTAATATCAGGATTCCACGATTTAACCAGAGAAATCACTTTAGGTGTTTTTTTTAGAAAAAGCACTTGATAATCTTCTTTAGAAGAGATTTTAGATTCCGTATTTTGACGTTTTAACAAATCAGAAACATGCTCGGCCTGTTCAACTTCATGTAAATCCGTCATATAAACAGGTGTGTAGTCAGATACAGCCATGCTATGAATAAAAACATCGCTAGTTTTTACAAGCGGCTCAAGTGTCGATATGAGACTTTCAACATTTGTGATTAGACAAACAGTCAAATTGGGATGATTTTCTGGTTTAACAGCTTCTTTGGTAGTAACCAAAGTCACTTCGTGACCATTTTCTAGAAAAATCTCAGCAATATATTTTCCAAGAGACCCTGTGGCGTGATTTGTAATACCACGGACAGAATCGATTTTTTCGGTTGTTCCACCGGATGTAATTAAAATTTTCATAGATTTATTGTACACAAAAACAAAAATTTCGTAAATTGTTTACGTTGCTTTTAAAATGAAAAAAGGATTTTTTACTGAACACTAAGGTGAAACACGAACGTTTATTTATTGCATTATATTTAAGAAAAGGATTTTATAATTTCGATTAGTTCTGTTGAGAGGTTATAAAACACTGGTTTATCGAATGTTATACGATATAGTTTTTAACTATGATTTGTAATAAAAAAGAACTCAATTTAAATATAAAACACGAACATTGATAAATATCTTAAGAAAAATCGTGCGTTTTTAAAAAAGTGTGTTATAATGTTTTTATCAATCAAAAATTATCAGAGGAGAGTTTCCCGTGAAATCAGATATCGAAATTGCACAAAGCGTTGAGCTTAAACCAATTACAGAAATTGTCGAAAAAGTTGGTATCACATTCGATGATATTGAACTCTATGGCAAATACAAAGCAAAATTATCTTTTGATAAAATCAAATCAGTTCAAGAAAACAAACCTGGTAAATTAGTTCTTGTAACAGCGATCAATCCAACACCTGCAGGTGAAGGTAAATCAACAATGTCAATCGGTCTTGCTGATGCCCTTAATAAAATCGGTAAGAAAACAATGTTAGCTTTGCGTGAACCTTCACTTGGCCCTGTTATGGGAATCAAAGGTGGCGCTGCTGGAGGTGGTTATGCGCAAGTTCTTCCAATGGAAGATATCAACCTTCACTTCACAGGTGATATGCACGCAATCACAACAGCAAATAACGCGCTTTCAGCAATTATCGATAATCACATGCATCAAGGTAATGAACTTGGTATTGACCAACGTCGTATCATTTGGAAACGTGTCGTTGACCTTAACGACCGTGCCCTCCGTCATGTAACTGTCGGTCTTGGTAGCCCAGTTAATGGTATTCCACGTGAAGATGGTTTTGATATTACTGTTGCATCAGAAATCATGGCAATCCTTTGTCTTGCAACAGACATCAAAGATTTGAAAGAACGTTTAGCAAACATCGTTGTTGCTTATCGTTATGACCGTACACCGGTTTATGTGCGTGACCTCAAAGTAGAAGGTGCTTTGACACTTATTCTTAAAGACGCTATCAAACCCAACCTTGTCCAAACAATCTATGGTACACCTGCTTTTGTTCACGGCGGACCTTTTGCAAATATCGCACACGGATGTAACTCAGTTCTTGCCACAACAACAGCACTTCATTTAGCTGATTATACAATCACAGAAGCTGGTTTTGGTGCTGACCTTGGTGCTGAAAAATTCCTTGATATTAAAACACCAAACCTTCCAACAACACCAGATGCTGTTGTTATCGTTGCAACAATTCGCGCGCTTAAAATGCATGGTGGCGTTGCTAAGACTGATCTTGGTGAAGAAAACGTTGAAGCTGTACGTGCAGGATTCGCTAACCTCAAACGTCACGTTGAAAACATCCGTAAATTCGGTATTCCAGCAGTCGTTGCAATCAATGAATTCGTAGCTGATACTGAAGCTGAAATCGCAGCTCTTAAAGAACTTTGCGCTGAAATCAATGTACCAGTTGAACTTGCTAGCGTATGGGCAAATGGTGCTGATGGTGGTGTTGACCTCGCTAAAGCTGTCGTAAACGCTGTTGAAAACGGAAATGCAAACTACAAACGCCTTTACTCTGATGATGACTCACTTGAAGAAAAAGTCACTAAAATCGTTACTGAAATTTACGGTGGTAACAAAGTTATCTTCGGTAAAAAAGCTAAAAACCAATTAAAACAATTCGCTCAATTTGGTTGGGATAAATTGCCTGTATGTATGGCTAAAACTCAATACAGTTTCTCTGATAATCCAACACTACTTGGCGCGCCTAAAGACTTTGACATCACAATTCGTGAATTCGTTCCAAAAACTGGTGCAGGATTCATCGTTGCTCTAACTGGTGATGTGATGACAATGCCTGGACTTCCTAAGAAACCAGCTGCGCTTAATATGGATGTTGCTGAAGACGGTACAGCTATCGGATTATTCTAATTAATACAAAAGTCAGCTCAGTAGCTGGCTTTTTTCTTATTCGTCAAAAACGAGAGTTCACCACAACTTATGATATAATAGTAGCGATTGAAGAAAAAAGTTTATGTGGAGGTCAAGCTTATCAGTAACAAAAATATTAATAAAATAAAAGCACTGAGCTTATTAGATAAAAGCCGACGCAGTTTTCTTCGAGGAATTTTTAGTCGAACGACTGTTATTTCTATTCTTTTAATCTTACAATTGCTCTTTATTATCGCTTCATTTGTTTGGTTAGATCAGTATCGAATTTGGGTGGCTATCGTTGAACGAGCATTAGCAATAGCAGCTGTCCTTTATTTGGTCAACAGTGAAATGGATGCTCTATCACGCGTCACATGGCTGATTTTGGTGATGATTGCACCTTTGCTGGGCTCACTTTTCCTCATTTATACAAAACTTGATTGGGGATATCGTGGTTTGAAGCAGAGAATGAATTTTTTGATGGACTCTAGCAGCCGATATTTGCAAGATAATCTAGAGACTTTAAGAGTTTTAAAAGGAAATACTTCGACAACTTACCACTTGGTTCAATATTTTGACCGTAGCCGAGGAGACTTCCCAGCCTACCAAAATACTGAAGTTACTTATTTCCCAACTGGGGAAGAATTTTTCGAAGAATTAAAAAAACAACTGCTCAAAGCAGAAAAATACATTTTCATGGAATTTTTCATCATCGCTGAAGGTGTTATGTGGGGAGAAATTCTACGCATCTTAGAGCAGAAAGTCAGAGAAGGAGTAGAAGTTCGTGTTCTTTACGATGGCATGATTGAATTTTCTACGTTGTCGTTTGACTACACCAAACGCCTTGAAAGAATTGGTATTAAGGCTAAAGCATTCTCGCCAATTTCACCATTTATTTCAACTTATTATAACTATCGAGATCACCGCAAGATTATAGTAATCGATGGTAAAGTTGGGTTCACTGGTGGCGTTAACTTGGCTGATGAATATATCAACAAGTATGAACGTTTTGGTCACTGGAAAGATACTGCCGTTATGCTTGAAGGCGAAGCAGTAGATAGCTTCTTGGTGCTTTTCTTACAAATGTGGTCAATCACTGAAAGACAGATGATTGTAAAACCTTATCTTGCTAAACATGACAAGGAGAGAAAAGCCAAGGGGTACGTTATACCGTATGGCGACTCGCCACTTGACACGGATAAAATCGGGGAAAATGTCTACATTGACATTCTCAATCACGCAAGAGAGTATGTCTATATTATGACACCTTACTTGATTTTAGATAGTGAAATGGAGCATGCGCTTTGTTTCGCGGCGGAGCGTGGTGTAGATGTTAGAATCATTATGCCAGGTATTCCAGATAAAAAAGTACCTTATATGCTTGCTAAAACTTACTTTAGAAAACTTATGCGTTCAGGTGTCAAGATTTATTATTACACTCCAGGATTTATCCATGCTAAAGTCTTTATCAGCGATGATAGCAAAGCAGTCGTTGGGACAATTAATCTTGATTATCGTAGCTTGTATCATCATTTTGAGTGTGCAACCTACTTATACAAAGTTGCCGCAATTCGTGATATTTATGATGATTGCATCCAAACAATGCGAAAAAGTGAACGTGTCACTCAAGAAATGCTTGATGAACGACCAACTCACGAAAAACTCATTGGCTTGCTCGTCAAAACCATCGCACCGTTGATGTAGAGAAGAAGTATTTGCAAATTTTACTTTCTATGGTATACTAATTACATGCGATGAGCCGAATTAACTCGATTTGAGAGTTTATTTGCGCAAGAGGAGGTCATTCTAGTTCGACTAGAAACGCAGGAGCGGACTTTGGCAATCTGTGTGAACCTTTTTGCCACACTCTTTTTTGAGTGCCTCTATCCCTACCATTTTGGTAGGGATTTTTTGTTTGTCAAAAAATTGCAAAAATTCTTTTAAATATTTTAAAATTTCATAAAATTGAGTCTTTTCTTTTACTTTAAAAAATTGTATAATGTAGCTACTATAAAATTTTTAGAAAATTGAGAATAGATTATACTATTTTCCAGGAAGAGGTATTGAAATGGGCTATACAGTCGCTGTCGTTGGCGCCACAGGTGCCGTTGGAACACGTATGATTCAACAATTAGAACAATCAACACTCCCTATTGACAAAGTACGTCTTTTGTCATCTTCACGTTCTGCCGGGAAAATATTAAAGTATAAGGGACAAGATGTTACTGTTGAGCTAACAACAGAAGATTCTTTTGAAGGTGTAGATATCGCACTTTTCTCTGCTGGAGGTTCTGTTTCAGCAAAATTCGCTCCTTACGCTGTTAAAGCAGGTGCTGTCGTCGTTGATAACACATCTTATTTCCGTCAAAATCCTGATGTACCACTTGTTGTGCCAGAAGTTAATGCTCATGCTTTAGATGCTCATAATGGTATCATTGCTTGTCCAAACTGTTCAACTATTCAAATGATGGTTGCTTTAGAACCAGTTCGTCAAAAATGGGGCTTGAGTCGTATCATTGTATCAACTTATCAAGCTGTGTCTGGAGCAGGCCAATCAGCTATTAATGAAACACTTCGTGAAATTAAAGAAGTCGTCAACGATGGTGTAGCTCCTAAAGACGTCCATGCAGATATTTTGCCATGTGGCGGCGATAAAAAACACTTCCCAATTGCATTTAATGCTCTTGCACAAATCGATGTCTTCACTGATAACGACTACACTTATGAAGAAATGAAAATGACAAACGAAACTAAGAAAATCATGGAAGAACCAGAACTTCCTGTTTCAGCAACTTGTGTTCGTGTGCCAGTTCTTTTCTCACATTCAGAATCAGTTTACATCGAAACAAAAGAAATTGCTCCAATCGAAGAAGTGAAAGCGGCTATCGCAGCCTTCCCTGGTGCAGTACTAGAGGACGATGTAGCTAACCAAGTCTATCCTCAAGCTGCAAATGCTGTTGGAAAACGAGAAACATTTGTTGGACGTATCCGCAAAGATTTGGATGTCGAAAACGGTATTCATATGTGGGTCGTTTCTGATAACCTTCTAAAAGGTGCCGCATGGAACTCAGTTCAAATTGCTGAAACACTTCACGAACGTGGTCTTGTTCATCCAACTAAAGAGCTAAAATTCGAACTTAAATAATGATTCTCAAGCCAGTTTCTCATGAAGCTGGTTTGAGCCATATTTGTATTGCGTATTGAAATCTTAGGCAAAGAGAGAGGTTATTATGTCTATTGAAGATTTAAAAGATGTTAAAATTATTACTGCGATGGTTACGCCTTTTAACGCAGATGGTTCAATTAATTTTGATGCTCTTCCAAAACTCATTGAGCATTTGCTAGCACATCATACAGATGCCCTTTTGTTGGCAGGAACAACAGCAGAAAGTCCAACGTTAACTCACGACGAAGAATTGCAATTATTTGCAGCTGTCCAAAAGATTGTTAAAGGTCGCGTACCTTTGATTGCAGGTGTAGGTACAAATGATACACGAGATTCAATCGAATTTGCGCGTGAAGTTGCCGCCTTTGGAGGTTTTGCTGCAGGGCTTGCAATCGTCCCTTATTATAACAAGCCATCACAAGAAGGGATGTATCAACACTTTAAAGCTATCGCCGATGCTAGTGACCTTCCAATCATTATCTACAACATTCCTGGTCGTGTTGTTGTTGAAATGACACCTGAAACACTGCTTCGTTTGGCTGAACATCCAAATATCATTGGTGTTAAAGAATGTACAAGCCTCGCTAATATGGCTTACCTTATTGAGCACAAACCTGAAAACTTCTTGATTTACACTGGTGAAGACGGAGATGCTTTCCATGCCATGAACCTTGGCGCAGATGGTGTTATTTCTGTAGCATCACATGTCAATGGCGACGAAATGCATGAAATGCTTACTGCCATCGAAAATAATGATATTAAGAAAGCAGCAGCTATTCAGCGTCAATTTATTCCAAAAGTTAATGCTCTATTCTCATACCCTAGTCCAGCTCCTGTCAAAGCTGTACTCAATTACCTTGGGTTTGAAACTGGTCCTTTACGTTTGCCGCTTGTATGCTGCTCACCAGAAGATGCCAAACGTATCATTGACGTTGTTATCGACGGAGATGTAAAAGCAACTAAAGAAACCGTTACAGGTGTCCTACGTCCAGATTATTAATTAGAAATAAAAAGCCACTGAAGAATTTCCGTGGCTTTTATATTATTTGTCAACAATCAAAGCGAGATTTTTTTGAAGGTTGTCATCATTTGGAATTCGAATAAATCGTTTTTCGCACATATCGATATAATTATCTTCTAAATAATTGATTTTCTCAGCAAAAGTAAGGCTACCAAGGTGATGATTTTCTGGTAATTCAAGAACAACTCCATGAAACGATGTATTGTAATGCTGGAAATTTGGAAATCGTTCAAGTACTTCACGAGATTTGGAAATTTGTTTTTGAAACACTTGTTTCAAATAAGTGACATTTTTTTCAAACAATCCACTATCCAAATAAAGTGACAAAGCTTTTTGCATGATTAAATTTGTATCGTAGTCAATCATTTTTTTGAGGTTCAAAAAGGCTTTTGTTAATGTTCGTGGCAGGATAATAGTCCCCAAACGCAAAGCTGGGAAAATAGTCATTGAAAATGACTTTAGATAGATAATATGGTCTGAAGTATCGTAATAATGCAAAGGTAAATCAGTACTTTTTGCAAAATCACCCATATAATCATCTTCGATGATATAAACGTCATAGCGTTTTGCTAGTTCAACAATTTTTTGTTTCTCAGCATTTGAATAAGATAGACCAAGTGGATTTGAAAAGCGAGAGATTGTGTAGAAAAATTTAATGTCGCCATTTTTAAATAATTCTTCTAGTTCATCTAAATCAATGCCATTAAAATGGCGTTTAATCGTCTGGTAGGGAAGGTTAAGCGATTGCACTAAATCAATCATACGATGATAGGTCGGTTGTTCTAACAAAATCGTTTTTTTCTGATTTGGGAAAATCACTTGCGATAGAATATAAAGCGCCTGTTGAGTCCCTGAAGTGACCACAATATCTTCCTTCTTAGCATAAATAGCACTTTTTTCTAAGTATTTTTGCAATGAATCAATGAGCTCTTGAAGCCCTTCTTGCTGATAGTAGTAGTTAAACAGATAATTTTCGCGATTAACTAGTGTTTCTGTCAAGCAAGTCGTGAAATCTTCATACGCCATATTGTTATAATCGCTTAAACTAAGATTTAAGGGCGCTTCTTCCTGTTGTTTGTTTTCAAGGACATAATAGCCACTTTTTTCAACAGCATAAATATAATTTTGATATTTTAACTCTAGCAAAGCACGCTGAGCAGTATCTTTGCTGCAGTGAAAAGTTCGACTCAAGCTACGAATGGAAGGAATTCTATCACCTTTTGACAGTTTTCCAGTTTCAATTTGATTAATGAGTGACGTGATAATTTCTTGATATTTACTTGCCATATTCTGTCCCCATACAGTTTTAGATAATACCTATTGTATAATAAATTGAATTTTCTTACAATATTTTTAAACTTTCATATAAAACCTTTTCAAGCATGCTGATTTGTTTTATATGAAATTAGAAAGTTGTTTATTATGGAAGAACTCACAAAATCTGTAATCGTTGCTAACGATATTGTTGGTTTAGGAAAAGTAGCTTTGTCTAGCGCTTTGCCGGTACTATCATCGTGTCAAATCGAAGTTATTCCGATGCCAACCGTTCTTTTATCATCTCATACAGGTGGATTTAGTGACATTCACATTTCAGACTTAACGCAAGCGATGGAAGACTTCGTTAAACAATGGAATAATTTAGATTTTCCTTGCCAAGGTATCATTACAGGGTATTTTAAAACACAAAAGCAATTGGAAGTACTAGCTGAATATGCTCATACCCACCAATTGCCACGCTTTGTTGACCCGATTATGGCTGATAATGGTCGCTTATATGCTGGATATCAAGAAACATTTGTTGAAAAGATGAAGCGATTTTGCAAAGACGCTGACGTTATTACTCCTAATTTAACTGAGGCTTGCTTATTAGCCAACTTACCTTACTTGGGTGAGAATTATTCAAAGACAGATATCGAGCAGCTATGTCAAGCATTAGTGAAGTACAATAATAAACACATTATTTTAACGGGTATCTCTTTTGAAGATGGTAAAATTGGCCTTGCTCATTTTAATTGTGAGAGTGGCAACATTACTTACCATTTTTCAAAAGCTTACCCGTACCACTTTTTTGGAACTGGCGATTTAATAACTGCAATTCTCGGAGCTGGTTATTTTCATGACTTATCTTTAGATGATGTGGCAGAAGTTGCGCTAGACTTTATTGATAAAACACTTGAACGAACTCTAGCCTTGAATCGTGATTTGCGATTTGGACTATCTTACGAGCCATTTTTGCCAGAATTAGCGCTTAACATCAAACGATTAATGGAGGAAAAAGTATGAAGAATCTTACGACACGTCAACTTGTTGAACTTAGTTTTTATTCAGCCTTGATTTTTATCAGTGTACAATTCTTAAGAATTCCACTGGGCGCACAATTTGTCCATTTTGGAAATGCACTGGTAGTAGTTGCTGTACTATTATTCGGTTCAAAGATTGCAGCTTTGGTAGCTTCAATTGGTCTTGGGCTATTTGATGTCATTAATGGGTACGCTGCAGAGGTTTGGATTACTATTTTAGAATCTTTGATTGTATGCTTGGTTCTTCATTTAGTTTTTGAAAAGCTGATGCATTCTGAAACTAAACCTCACAATATTATTATCGTTGGTGTTGTAGCTGCTATTACTAAAATCATCAGCAATTTGGTTAAATATACTATCATTAACAGCGTGGTTGGTAGTCTACAATTGAATGTTGCTTTTTTGACAGCCTTGGTTAAAATTGGCGGAACATTTGGCTCTGCATTAGTGACAATCATCTCAGTTCCAATTCTTTACCCGATTTTAAAACAAGTTTTTGATTATGAGCACGCTCATACCAAAACCATTTCTGAATAAATAATTGGCTCTTTGACAAGAGCTTTTTATTTTGCGCTTTCAATGGTATAAAGTCATTGCTTTACCTCTTAAAGTCATGCTATAATTGAAAAGATTATGTATGAAGCAGGCTATAAAGCTCTGCTATTTTTTCAAAAAAATAATGAAAGTAAATAAAGAATGAGTATTTTAGAAGTTAAACATTTAAGCCATGGTTTTGGTGAACGTACAATTTTTGAAGATGTGTCTTTCCGATTATTAAAAGGTGAACACATTGGTCTTGTCGGAGCAAATGGTGAAGGGAAATCTACCTTCATGAGTATCGTTACTGGGCATTTACAACCTGATGAAGGAAAGGTAGAATGGTCAAAATATGTAACTGCAGGTTACCTTGATCAGCACACTGTACTTGAAGCTGGTATGACAGTCCGCGACGTCTTGCGCACAGCTTTTGACGAACTATTCAAAACAGAAGCTCGTATCAATGATATTTACATGTCAATGGCAGACGAAGGTGCTGACATGGATGCACTTATGGAAGAAGTTGGTGAACTACAAGACCGTCTAGAATCACGTGATTTTTACACGCTTGATGCCAAGATTGACGAAGTCGCACGCGCCCTTGGTGTTATGGATTTTGGGATGGATTCTGATGTTACCGAATTGTCAGGCGGTCAACGTACAAAAGTTCTACTAGCAAAACTTTTGCTTGAAAAACCAGATATCTTGCTTCTTGATGAGCCAACTAACTACCTTGATGCTGAGCACATTGAATGGTTGAAACGTTATCTTCAAAACTATGAAAATGCTTTTGTCTTGATTTCGCACGATATTCCATTCTTAAATGATGTTATTAATATCGTTTATCACGTAGAAAATCATAACTTGGTTCGCTATACTGGTGATTACGACAATTTCCAAGCTGTTTATGCTATGAAAAAAGCGCAGCTTGAAGCAGCATACGAACGTCAACAAAAAGAAATTGCTGACTTGCAAGATTTCGTTAACCGTAATAAAGCGCGTGTTGCAACACGTAATATGGCTATGTCACGTCAGAAAAAATTAGACAAGATGGATCGTATTGAATTACAGGCTGAAAAACCTAAACCTTCATTTGAATTCAAAGAATCTCGTACGCCAAGCCGATTCATCTTCCAAACTCAAGATTTAGAAATTGGTTACGACCGTCCATTGACAAAACCACTTAACCTAACTTTTGAACGAAATCAAAAAATTGCTATCATCGGTGCCAATGGTATTGGTAAAACAACTCTTCTTAAGAGTCTTTTAGGAATCATTCCGCCATTAGCAGGTAGTGTCGAACGTGGTGACTATATTGAACTCGGCTACTTTGAGCAAGAAGTTGCTGCTGGTAACCGCCAAACACCACTTGAAGCTGTCTGGGATGCTTTTCCTGCTTTAAACCAAGCAGAAGTACGTGCCGCTCTTGCTCGTTGCGGTTTAACATCAAAACACATTGAAAGTCAAATTCAAGTACTTTCAGGTGGTGAGCAAGCTAAAGTTCGTTTCTGTCTGCTTATGAATCGCGAAAATAACGTTCTTGTCCTCGATGAACCAACCAATCACTTGGATGTTGATGCCAAAGAAGAGCTTAAACGCGCATTGAAAGCATACAAAGGAAGTATTTTGATGGTTTGCCACGAACCTGACTTCTATGAAGGTTGGACAGAAGTTTGGGATTTTAATGAACTAATGTAAAATAAAAACAAGAGTCTTGCTGAAGGCTCTTATTTTTTACCGTTCACGACAAAAAAACAACCGTTTACGACATTTGCGTCAATTAATAAAAAAATCTGGTATACTAATTTCGTACAATTCCATGCCTAGTGAGTATGGATTTTGAAGGAAAGGAAAAATGTTATTTTTTAGTTTTATCAGTATTTTAATACTATGTGTTTGTATTGTCCAAATGACAGATTGGTCCGCTGATACCAAATATTGTATTCAAAAACTATTAGTCATTACTATTTTGACACGCCTAGTAGTGGCACTCATTTTTTAGTTATAAGGGAGTTAAAGGAGAAGTATGAAAGCAATTTATAAAGAAAAAGTGGCTGATGTTTGGAAAATCAGTAAAGAAAATGTTGAAAGCTATCCAAATTGGGTAAAGGAAGCTTTCGAGAAGAATTATTTATATTGGCTAGACAATCATTTACGTATTTTAATGGCAGGATTAAATCCTTCTACAGCAAGAAACCTTAAATTTGGTGCAGTTGGAAGTCTTGGCGGAGGCTTTGCTGGTTATGGCATGTATCAGATTGGCTATTTAGGAGATTATCTTGATTGCACCAACCATCGTATTATTTCTGAGAAGAGATTTCATAAGGAGTATCAGGTTATTGAAAAATAAACTCAAAGATTTTATTCTGAAAAAGCGTAAATTAGTAACCATACTTTGGATATCTTGGTGCTTATTTATTTTAATAATCACCTATTTAGATCCGCATAGAACACCGTATTGGCATTTTTTACCTTATTATTTTTTGATGCTAAGTATTCCAATACTATTTTTGCATCAAAAAGATTAACCCCATGTTTATGAAACACGGGGTTTTTTTTAATCACGATACTTAATCATAGCTTCACAACGTTCAACAAGAAGTGAAAAGCAATTATCATCATCTTTGTTTTGATAAAGACCAGCTTTAGTTTGAAAAGCAAATTTTTCTGAAGTAATCATTTTTGATGTTTCTTGATAAAGTTGCCATTTTTCTTTATGACTTGAAAGAGCGATAAGTGCCTCAAGAACAAGTACAATAGACGAAATAATCACAGTCAAAAGTTTAAAACAAGGAATAGGTAAGCTTGCTAAAATCGGAATTAGGGCAAGTGCAATGATTTGAATAACCTTAAATACAATAAACCATGCACGATGGAATTTTGCTTTTTTGCTATAAGTACCGATAGCTTTTTCTAAACGTTCTGTTACATATGTTTCTACTGACATTTCGTTATAATCAATCATATAATCTCCTTGAGATAAGTCTTTTCGTATTTGATATCATTGTATCGCCTTAAGATATGATAGTCAAGAATGGAGGAGTACTGTAAGTTCTCGGCTTTTTCCCATAATAAAAAGACTTATGATATAATATTACGTGATAGATTTTCACAATTGTGAATAGTAAATAATAGTCAAATACTAAATATAGATTCGTTAATCAAGGAGAGAAAATTTATGGCAACTATTCAATGGTTCCCAGGGCATATGTCAAAAGCCCGTCGACAAGTTCAGGAAAATATTAAACACGTTGATTTCGTGACTATTTTAGTGGATGCACGTTTACCACTTTCAAGTCAAAATCCAATGTTAACAAAAATCGTTGGTGATAAACCAAAACTAATGATTTTAAATAAAGCAGATCTCGCTGACAGTAATCGCACAAAAGAATGGCGCAAATATTTTGAGAGCCAAGGGATTAAAACACTAGCTGTTAATTCAAAAGAACAATCAACAGTTAAATTAGTGACTGAAGCCGCAAAATCATTAATGGCTGATAAACTAGCCAAATTACGTGAACGTGGTATTCAAAAAGAAACACTACGTACTATGATTATTGGAATTCCAAATGCTGGCAAATCTACACTGATGAACCGTTTGGCTGGTAAGAAAATTGCTGTCGTTGGTAATAAACCAGGCGTTACTAAAGGCCAACAATGGCTAAAATCTAATAAAGACCTAGAAATCCTTGACACACCTGGGATTCTTTGGCCAAAATTTGAAGACGAAGTCGTTGGTTTAAAACTTGCTCTTACAGGTGCTATTAAAGACCAACTATTACCAATGGATGAAGTAACTATCTTCGGGCTTAATTTCTTCAAAGAACACTATCCAGAACGTTTAAGTGAGCGTTATAAAGGAATCGACCTAGAAGAAGAAGCACCTGAAATCATCATGGCAATGACGCAAAAACTAGGTTTCCGTGATGACTACGACCGTTTCTATGCTTTGTTCGTTAAAGACGTACGTGAAGGTAAACTCGGTCGTTACACTTTAGACGTCGTAGGAGAAATCGAAAATGGCGACTGTTAAAGAAGTAAAAGAAGCACTAGCAGCTATCGATAGCCTTGATGACAGTCGTTGGCTTGATTATGAATCAGATAGCCGTGCAGGAGTTCAAAAAGCGATAGCACAGCGAAAAAAAGCCATTCAAGCTGATATTGACGAAGATTTGCGTTTGGAAAAAATGCTGCGCTATGAAAAAGAGCTTTACAAGCAAGGCTATCAAGCTATTGGCGGAATCGATGAAGTTGGTCGAGGCCCGCTAGCAGGACCAGTAGTGACAGCTTGTGTTATTCTTCCTAAAAATTGTAAAATCAAGCATCTTAACGATTCTAAAAAAATTCCTAAAAAGCATCACGAAGAAATCTATGAAGAAGTACTTGCGCGTGCTTTAGGAGTGGGAATCGGTGTTATTGATAACAACGTCATTGATGATATCAATATCTACGAAGCTACTAAAGTCGGTATGTTACAGGCAATCGACCAATTAAAGGGAGAGGTTACAAGACCAGACTATCTTCTCATTGATGCTATGCATTTAGATACAGATATTCCGCAAGAATCTCTTATCAAAGGCGATGCCAACTCTTTGTCAATTGCTGCCGCATCTATTGTCGCTAAAGTAACACGTGACCGCATGATGGTTGATTATGCCAAAGAGTACCCTGGCTACTCTTTTGAAAAAAATGTTGGCTATGGAACAAAAGACCATCTTGAAGGGCTCAAAAAACTCGGAATTACACCTATTCACCGTAAAACATTTGAACCAATCAAGTCTATGCTAAAGGAGAGCTAATGCTAAGCGAAAAAGAAAAAATGCTTGCTGGTCAATTGTATGACGCTGGAGATAGTGAACTTGTAGCCATGCGTTTACACGCTCGTAAACAAATTTCACTTTTTAATAACGAAGACGACCGTGACAAGCGAAAAGAGATTATTAAAAATCTGTTCGGTGCTACTGGAAAAAATCTCTTGATGGAACAGCGTTTTGTCTGTGACTATGGAACAAATATCTATGTCGGCGAAAATTTCTTTGCAAACTATAATTGTACAATGTTAGATGTCTGCGAGATTCATGTTGGCGACAATGCTATGTTTGGTCCGAACTGTCAACTTCTGACTCCTCTACATCCGCTCGATGCCAAGGAACGTATCTCTGGTCTAGAATACGGCGCACCAATTACTATTGGAGACAACGTGTGGCTTGGAGGAGGCGTTACAATCTTACCTGGTGTTACGCTAGGTGACAATGTCGTCGTAGGAGCAGGTTCTGTCGTTACAAAATCGTTCGGTGATAACGTCGTTATTGCTGGTAATCCTGCAAAAATCATAAAAACATTAGATTAGTATCAAAAATATCTCACAAAGTCCTGTTTTCAGGGCTTTTTTTCGAATAATAAAGTAGCGAGGTATAAAATGAACAATTTTGAATTATTTAAATTAAAACAAGCAGGACTGACTAATCTTAATATTCTAGCTCTTTTGGATTATCAGAGTAAACAAGAAAAATCTTTGTCCCTGAGAGATATGGCTGTAGTTTCAAAGTGTAAGAATCCGATTCTTTTCATGGAAAAATACAAGTCTCTTGATAGTAAATCATTACGCAAAGTTTTCAACCAGTATCCTAGTATTTCAATACTAGACGATGAATATCCAATAGAATTGAAGAATTGCTATAATCCGCCTGTTTTGCTCTTTTACCAAGGCAACGTAGATTTGCTTAAACGTCCAAAAATGGCAGTAGTAGGAGCGAGGACAGCCTCTCAAACAGGAACAAAATCTGTTCAAAAGATTGTTAGTGAACTCGGAAATCAGTTTGTTATTGTTAGCGGGTTGGCGCGTGGAATTGACACAAGTGCACACATTTCAGCGTTAAAAAATGGCGGAGCAACTATAGCTGTTATCGGCTGTGGCTTAGACGTTCATTACCCTAAAGAAAACAAGCTATTGCAAGAATATCTAGGTAAAAATCACCTAATTCTAAGTGAGTACGCAGTAGGAGAGGCTCCACTAAAATTCCACTTTCCAGAACGCAATCGCATCATTGCGGGATTGTCTCAAGGCGTTATTGTAGCAGAAGCAAAAATGCGTTCAGGTAGTTTAATTACTTGTGAGAGAGCACTGGAAGAAGGACGAGATGTTTTTGCAATTCCAGGAAATATCTTGGATGGAAAATCCGACGGTTGCCATCACCTGATAAAGGAAGGAGCAAAATGCATTACATCAGGCATGGATGTCCTCTCAGAATACCAATTATAATTATTAAGCACCCTATATGGATTTTTCAGATAATTAGCTAAGCGCTGTCATAGCAAGGGTTGAAAGCGTTTTTTTATTCATTTTTTTCAAAATCTTTTCTATTAAATACAACTTTTTTATTGACAGTTTTTAAAAAGCGGGGTATCATGTTATAAGTTTATTACTGATAGGAAGTGAGCTTATGGCAACGACTACTACAAAAGCCCAAACAGCTGTAAAAAAAACTAGTAAAAAAACAACAAAGAAAAAAACAGCTGCCAAGAAAAACTTGGTTATTGTGGAATCACCAGCTAAAGCAAAAACAATTGAGAAATATCTAGGACGCAACTATAAAGTTGTCGCTTCAGTTGGTCATATCCGCGATTTGAAAAAATCTAGCATGTCTATTGATTTTGAGAACAACTATGAACCTCAATACATCAATATTCGTGGTAAAGGTCCTTTGATTAATGATTTGAAAAAAGAAGCTAAAAAATCTAAAAAAGTATATCTCGCAAGTGACCCGGACCGCGAAGGAGAAGCTATTTCATGGCATTTAGCACATATTTTAGGTCTTGATGAAAACGACAAAAACCGAGTTGTTTTCAATGAAATTACTAAAGATGCTGTCAAAAATGCCTTTGTCGAACCACGTCAAATTGATATGGACTTGGTAGATGCTCAACAAGCACGACGTGTGCTTGACCGTATTGTGGGTTATTCTATTTCACCACTGCTTTGGAAAAAAGTTAAAAAAGGTCTTTCTGCTGGTCGTGTGCAATCTGTAGCACTGAAATTAATTATTGACCGTGAAAATGAAATCAAAGCCTTTAAACCTGAAGAATACTGGACAATCGATGGATTCTTCAAAAAAGGTACTAAAAAATTCCAAGCTGCTTTTTATGGTATTGACGGCAAAAAATTAAAACTTAACACTAATGAAGATGTTCAAGAAGTTCTTGCTCGACTTACTAGTGATGAGTTTAATGTAGCCAAAGTTGAAAAGAAAGAACGTCGTCGTAATGCACCACTTCCATATACAACATCATCTCTTCAACAAGATGCTGCTAACAAAATCAACTTCCGTACACGTAAGACAATGATGGTCGCTCAACAATTGTACGAAGGTATCAGCCTCGGTAAGAGTGGTACACAAGGTTTGATTACTTACATGCGTACTGACTCTACACGTATCAGTCCTGTCGCCCAAAATGATGCTGCAAGCTTTATTACTGAACGTTTCGGCGAAAATTATTCTAAACATGGTAGCCGCGTGAAAAATGCATCTGGTGCACAAGACGCCCACGAAGCAATTCGTCCTTCAAATGTTAATTTGACACCAGAATCAATTGCCAAACACCTAGATAAAGACCAATTAAAACTTTACACACTGATTTGGAATCGATTTGTTGCAAGTCAAATGACTGCAGCTGTCTTTGATACCATGAAAGTTAATTTAGAACAAAATGGTGTACGCTTTACAGCAAATGGTAGTAAAGTTAAATTTGACGGTTATTTAGCCGTTTACAACGACTCAGATAAAAATAAAATGCTACCTGATATGGTTGAAGGTGATGTTGTTAAGAAAGTTTCTACAAATCCCGAACAACACTTCACTCAGCCACCAGCACGTTATTCTGAAGCAACTCTTATCAAAACATTGGAAGAAAATGGAGTCGGTCGTCCATCAACATACGCGCCAACACTTGATGTCATCCAAAGACGTTACTATGTTCGTTTGGTTTCAAAACGTTTTGAGCCAACTGAACTCGGTGAAATTGTTAATAATCTAATCGTTGAATTCTTCCCTGATATCGTTGATGTCAAATTTACAGCCGATATGGAAGGTAAGCTTGATGAAGTCGAAGAAGGTAAAGAACAATGGCAAAAAGTTATTGATGCTTTCTACAAACCATTTGAAAAAGAACTAGCAAAAGCTGAAACAGAAATCGAAAAGATTCAAATCAAAGATGAACCTGCTGGTTTTGATTGTGATGTTTGCGGACATCCAATGGTTATCAAGCTTGGACGCTACGGAAAATTCTACGCTTGTAGTAATTTCCCTGAGTGTCACAACACGAAAGCTATCACGAAAGAGATTGGTGTTACTTGTCCAACTTGTGGTGAAGGTCAAGTTATCGAACGCAAAACAAAACGTAACCGTATCTTCTATGGTTGTGACAAATACCCAGAATGTGAATTCACTTCATGGGACAAACCTGTCGGACGTTCTTGTCCAAAATGTGGTCAATTCCTTGTTGAGAAGAAAATCCGTGGCGGCGGTAAACAAGTCGTCTGCAGCAATGAAGAATGCGACTACGAAGAAGCAAAAGTTAAATAAAACAATCAACCTTGCAATTCCTTTTGCAAGGTTTTTCTATGCATTTTTGTTGTCATTATAATGGACTTTTTTAAAAATTTCCATTATAACAGACTTTTTTTGATAAGTCTGTTATAATAGACCTATAAGAGAGGTGGCCTATGAATTATTTTGCAGTAATTGGCGATATTATTGATTCAAAAAAAATTAATAACCGCTATCAAGTCCAAAAAACGTTAGAAACTTGCTTAAATGATTTAAATAATGAATATCAAGCCGTTTTAGTATCCAAATTCTCTATTACACTTGGTGATGAATTTCAAGGATTACTTAGCCTTGATGCTCCACTATTTCAAATCATTGATCGTATCAATCTAGCTATGCAGCCTTATCAAGTACGGTTTGGAATTGGTTTAGGAAAAATTTTAACAGACATCAACCCGGAACTAAGTATTGGTGCAGATGGTCCAGCTTACTGGCATGCTAGAAAAGCAATTAATTATATTCATCAAAAAAATGACTACGGTAACACGCAAATCGCTGTTTATTCTGACAACGATGAGAAAATTAGTATCATCAACACCTTAATTGCAAGCAGCGAAGCTATCAAATCTGACTGGCGAGCAAGTCAGGAAATGGTTTTAAAAGAACTTCTAAGTATGGGAATATATGATGAGCACTTTGACCAAAAACAGTTAGCTAAACGTCTAGAATTATCAACTAGCGCTCTTTCAAAACGCTTAAAAAGCAGCAACATCAAAATATACTTACGTGCTCGAAATGCTGCACTACAGGCACTAAAACACATCGGAGAGGAACTAGATTAATGCCAATTACAGGACTTTCACACTATTTAATCCAAAATCCTACACTGACTTTACTATTGATTTGTCACTTTTTATCGGATTTTCAACTTCAAAGTCAAACTGTCGCAGACCGTAAAAATACGGATAAGAAATATCTAATGATTCACTTATTTGGCGTTGCGTTCCCACTAATTCTTGTGACTTGTTTTTTACCAAACCTCTGGATGATTAGCTTGATTATTCTCTTTAGTCATGCTCTTATTGATTTTGGAAAATCTTATGCATCTAGTTGGTTGCGCTTAAGCGACATGCTAACTTTTCTTTTGGACCAGATGCTTCATATAGCAATTATTCTTTTTCTAGTGAAAAATAACCCTGCGGTAAATCTCATAGCGAGTGAACAAATAGGACAGATGCTCAATATGATTTTGTTTCTTGTATTGATTACTAAACCGACTAATGTCTTTTTTAAGATTTTCTTTCAAAAATATCAACCAAAAGACAATCAAAAAATGGATACTATTCCAGGAGCAGGAGCTACTATCGGACTATTAGAACGCATTGTAATGAGTATTTGTATCATTTTTAATCAATTCGCCTCAATCGGTTTAGTATTTACAGCAAAATCTATTGCGCGGTATAATAAAATTTCAGAAAGTCCAACATTTGCAGAATATTATTTGATTGGATCACTATTTAGTATTTTAAGTGTTTTGCTAGCTGCTTGGATTTGTTTGTTTTAGTCTTTTTTACATAACTTTAATTACGTATATCATTTTAAATATTTGTTTGTATTTCAATGATTTTATGTTATGATAGTCAAGTATTAAAAATAGAAAGATTCAGATATGGGAAATCCCCATGTCTGGAAGCGATGGTAGATTGGCTTATTTAGTCATTTTGGCGTCGTTTTGGAGGTATTAGTATATTGTCTCAATCATCATACATTAACGTTATTGGAGCTGGTTTAGCTGGTTCTGAAGCTGCTTATCAGATTGCTAAGCGTGGTATTCCAGTTAAACTTTACGAAATGCGCGGCGTTAAACCAACTCCGCAGCATAAAACTGATAAATTCGCTGAGCTTGTCTGCTCAAATTCACTTCGTGGTGACAGTTTAACAAATGCTGTTGGTCTTTTGAAAGAAGAAATGCGTCGCTTGGATTCTGTTATCATGAAAGCTGCTGAAAGCACTCGTGTGCCTGCTGGTGGTGCTCTTGCTGTCGACCGTGACGGATTTTCACAAATGGTAACTGATGAAGTTACAAACCACCCACTTATCGAAGTTATCCGTGAAGAAATCACTGAAATTCCTGATGATGCTATCACAGTCATCGCTAGTGGACCACTTACTTCAGATACCTTAGCTGCAAAAATCCACGAATTAAACGGCGGCGACGGCTTCTATTTCTACGATGCGGCAGCACCAATTGTTGATAAAAGTTCTATCGACATGGATAAAGTTTACCTTAAATCACGTTATGACAAAGGGGAAGCTGCTTACCTTAACTGCCCAATGACAAAAGAAGAATTCATGGCTTTCCACGAAGCTCTTGTCAATGCTGAAGAAGCTCCGCTTAATTCATTTGAAAAAGAAAAATACTTCGAAGGTTGTATGCCAATCGAAGTGATGGCAAAACGTGGCATTAAAACAATGCTTTACGGCCCTATGAAACCAGTTGGGCTCGAATATCCAGATGACTACAAAGGTCCACGTGACGGTGAATTTAAAACACCATATGCCGTTGTTCAACTCCGCCAAGATAACGCTGCTGGTAGCCTATTTAATATCGTTGGTTTCCAAACACACCTCAAATGGGGTGAACAAAAACGTGTTTTCCGCATGATTCCAGGTCTAGAAAATGCTGAATTTGTTCGTTACGGCGTTATGCACCGTAACTCATACATGGATTCTCCAAATCTTTTGACAGAAACATTTGCTACACGTCAAAATCCAAATCTTTTCTTCGCTGGACAAATGACAGGTGTTGAAGGTTATGTAGAATCTGCTGCCTCAGGTCTTGTAGCTGGTATTAATGCTGTGCGTCGTTTCAAGGGTGAAGAACCAGTTATCTTCCCTCAAACAACAGCTATCGGTGCATTGCCTCACTACATCACTCATGCTGAAAGCAAACATTTCCAACCAATGAACGTTAACTTTGGAATCGTTAAAGAGCTTGAAGGACCACGTATCCGTGATAAAAAAGAACGTTACGAAAAAGTTGCTGAACGTGCTTTGAAAGACTTAGAAGAATACCTTAACGTTTAAACCTATTAATCAAAGAGGAGGTGCACAATGTTTCCAATTCAATTAGGATTAAAAGCAAGTTGCAATCCAGAACAAATGATGACACGTTTGAAATATCAGCCAGATGTTTTTGAATTTTTCACAAGTGAAAATGATTTTACGCCTGAAGGGCTTAAACAACTCGAAAATGCTGTTCAAACCGTAAGAAAATCTGGCATTAAAGCCATCGTACTTCATCATCCTATGAAATATCATGGACGCTTTTTAGAACTTGTCGCACACCCTTCAAATAACGCTGAATTAGTTGAATTTATTGATTTTTCAACAGAAAAATTGTTAGAAATCGCTGAAAAATACGATTGTAAAGTTTTAGTTCATGGTTCATACGAACTTCGAGAAAAAGATTTGTTAGAACCATTTAAAAGCATTGAAGAAGCAAGAGAATACTTGTTTTCTCGCATGGATTATCTTTGTAAGATTGGGCATGGTCGTATTATTTTTGAAAATGGTATTTCAATACTATATTCATATGGTAATCCAGAATTAGACCAAATTATTGCTAAAAAGGGCTATCAACTTGCTTATGATATTTCTCATGCCTTTATCTTTCTTCATGGTGACAACAAAGCCCTGCAAGAATCTCTAAAAGTCTTGAAAAATAACATTGTTCATTATCATTTAGTAGATTCATTTGGAAAAACACATGACAGCTTGACGCTCGGGCATGGAAAAGTTGATTGGGCGAAAGCTCTGCCATTCTTTAATGAAAAGGCAAGTAGCATATATGAAATTAATCTAAAAGATCTGACAAACCCAGTTGAGCAACTAGAAAGTCACGACTACCTCAAAAAAATCGCTAGTCAGCTATAATGACAAGTCCAGGACTATTAAAGTCTTGGACTTTTTTCTTACATTTTTGTAAGTTTTCTCCCTGAAAGTGTAAGAATAAGAGCCTTTGTTTTCGATAAAATAAAGATGTCAAGAAAGAAGGAGTAGCAGTATGGCTGATAATATCAAAAAACACATCACTTTATGGAATACTTTTATTGTTTGGCTTATGTTGCTCTTTTTAGGTTCCATCATTTATATCATTTTCTATGCACTTGGCATTAAAAAGTAGAAGAAGGAGATTATTATGATTGAATGCTATAGTTTAATAACAATTCTATCAATCATCGTAGGAGGAGTAGCTAGCCTAGCACTTTGGTACTGGAGTGGTAGAAGACCACCAAAAAAGACTTGAAAAATAAAAGCAGAAGTAGAGTTCCTAAAATAAAAAAGCTATAATGAAACAAAGGAGAAATTATGTTACTAGAAATCAATCACTTAGAGAAAGTTTTTCGCACGCGCTTTTCAAAAGAAGTGACGCGCGCACTGCAAGACGTTGATTTTAAGGTTGATGAAAAAGAATTCATCGCAATCATGGGAGAATCCGGATCAGGTAAAACAACCTTGTTAAATATTTTGGCAACACTTGAAAAGCCAACAAACGGATCAGTTTTCCTAAATGGTCAAGAAATTACAAAAATAAAAGAAAGTAACTTAGCCGACTTTCGCTTAAAAAACTTAGGATTTGTTTTCCAAGATTTTAATTTGCTGGATACATTGTCTGTTAAGGATAATATCTTTTTGCCTTTAGTACTTGGGCGTGTTAACTATCAAGAAATGGAAAAACGCATTGCAGTACTCGCTCCTAAATTACACATAGAAGAGCTGCTTGAAAAACGTCCATTTGAACTATCTGGTGGTCAAAAACAACGTGTTGCTATCGCTCGTAGTTTGATAACAAATCCGCAACTTCTTTTAGCTGATGAACCAACAGCAGCACTAGACTACAAAAATTCAGAAGATATACTAAATCTTTTTGAAGAAATCAATAACGATGGTCAAACACTTCTTATGGTAACTCACTCAGCAAATGCAGCAAGCCATGCCAAACGTGTGTTGTTCATCAAAGACGGTCGTATTTTCCACCAAATTTACCGTGGAAATAAAACCAATCAAGAATTCAGTAAAGACATTTCACTCGCGATGACAGCCCTTCTAGGAGGTGAGTAAGATGTTCTATGCTAAATTAGCTTGGTCAAATCTCAAAAAATCATTTAACATCTTTGCCCCATTTTTACTAGCAAGTATTGTACTGTTTATTCTAGATTGTTCTACACTATTGATTCTTTACAGTCCAGTCTCTGATGACATGCAGTATAGCAATTCCGTTCTTGGTCTTGCAATTATTGTCCTAATGATTTTCACAATCATCATGGAAATTTATAGTTACAATTTCTTGTTAAAGCAGAGAAGTAAAGAATTTGGTCTATATAATATCTTAGGGATGAATCGTAAGCAGGTTAGCTTAGTATCAACGATTGAATTAATTCTGTCATTCATTGGTATTATCATACTAGGTAGTGTGCTGTCCGCAATTTTTTCTCAGCTTTTCTACCTCATCTTTGTCAACCTGTTACATTATGATAAGCTCATTTTGTCTTTATCACCTGTAGCATTTATCCTAAATATCGTTGCATTTGCGGTAATTTTTGCCCTACTAGAAATCGTAAACCTCATCACCATTCATCGTTCATCACCTCTTAGTTTGTTTAAACGCCAAGAAAAAGGTGAAAAAGAACCCCGAGGCAATATCATTTTTGCATTACTCAGCCTTATTTGCCTCGGTTCTGGTTATTATCTATCAGTAACTTCTGAAAAAATAGCTGCGCTAGTAGTTGTATATCGTTTCTTTATCGCAGTAGTTTTAGTCATTATTGGTACCTATCTCTTTTACATTAGTTTTATGGCATGGTACCTAAAACATCGTCGCAAAAATAAAAAATATTTTTACACGCCCGAACATTTTGTAACAACTTCACAAATGATTTTCAGAATGAAACAAAATGCAGTTGGTCTAGCTAATATCACGTTACTTGCCATCATGTCTTTTGTAGCGATTGCGACAACAACGTCATTGTACGTCAGTGGACAAAATCAACTTGATACCTTGTTTCCTGAACATACACAGATTACGTTAACTAATTACATTAACTCAAATGACGATTCAAAAACACTCACTGAAGGTGATTTCACTGATATTCTCAAAAGACAAGTTAGTGATAAACTCGGAAAATCAAATGATGATTTTCTAACTTATCAATCCGATATGGCAGCTTTCTCTGTTCCGACAGAAAAGTCAATGAAACTTACAGATAATGATGTTAAACATCCTAATATCAATGCATTTGGATCTGTTTATATGACAACACAAGATGATTTCAGAGCGCTAGGGAATGATACTCCAATACTAAAAGACGGTCAAATCGCTTTTTTCAAACAAAAAGGAGATAGCCAACTTGAGAGATTAACTTTATTTGATAAGACATTTAAAAATGTTAAAAACTTCAAGTCAGCAACATTCCCAGAATTCGGAAATTCTTACAATCCATGTGTCATCATCTTTAGTAGTGATTCAGAATTAACAGAAGTTGAGAACCTTTTTAAGGCGCATCATATGCCAATGCAAGAGAACTTAATTGCCTATGGTAATTTGACAAAAAATGAAGTTAGCCAAATCTCTAAAGATTTGGTATTGCCTGACGATGATGTTCATCAAGAAGTTCAAGGTATCGTTGAAACGAAAGAAAACTTCAGAAATGAAATGTATGCTATTACTGGAGGATTCCTCTTTACAGGATTCTTACTTGGCCTTAGCTTCTTACTTGGCGCCGCCCTAATCATCTACTATAAACAATTAACAGAAGGAATCGAAGATAAAAAATCATACAAGATTTTACAAGAAGTCGGTATGAGTAAAGAAGCGGTGAAAAAAGCCATCAATTCACAAACCTTACTTGTTTTCTTCATGCCACTTGGAGTTGCAATTGTGCACTTTATCTTTGCGTCAACAATGTTAAAACAAATGCTCTTACTCTTTGGTGTAACTGGCTCAAGTATGATTATTGTGAGTGGTATTACAATACTAAGCCTCATTATCATTTACTTCTTAATCTATAAATTTACTAGTCGAACATATTACAAAGCAATCGAGCGCTAATCATAAAACTACTCTTTTAAATAAAAACTCCAAAAAAATTTTGATAAGAAAGTTCAGCAAAAAATGGTCGTAATGACCATTTTTTGCTAAAATTGAAAATATGAAACAAGGAAAAATTTATATTGTCGAAGACGATCAAACCATTGTAACTTTGCTAAAGCAGCACTTAGCTAAATCCTACGACGTTTTTAGTGTCAACAATTTTCGTGCTATTAAGCAAGAGATTGAAGAAATAAAACCAGATCTTATTTTGATGGATATTACACTGCCTTACTTTAATGGCTTTTACTGGACGACCGAAATCCGTAAAACCATGACTTTACCTATTATTTTTATCTCTTCAAGCGATGATGAAATGGATACTGTCATGGCACTTAACATGGGAGGAGATGATTTTATCTCTAAACCATTCTCTCTAACTATTTTGGATGCCAAGATTTCAGCATTTTTGCGTAGAGCATACCAGTTCACTTCTGATAACTATCAACTTGATGAGTTTTCACTGTCACGTGATGGTATTTTGTCAAATGGAAGCGAGCAAATTAATCTTTCTCCAACAGAAAATAAAATCCTAAGCATCTTGTTTGAGCGTCAAAATCAAGTCGTCCCAAAAGAAGAATTGCTAGAAAAACTATGGGAGAACGAAAGTTTTATCGACCAAAATACTTTGAGTGTTAACATGACACGCCTACGTAAAAAAGTGCAGCCAATTGGCTTTGATCGCATCCATACCGTGAGAGGAGTAGGGTACCTTCTAAAATGATCCAAAAATTTTTTAAAGAATATAGTATTTGGTATTTGAATTATGCTATATTAGCAAGTCTGTTTCTAATAACATTTTTCCTATTTCATTTACCACTGGCATATTTTGAAGTCAGTTTTAGCCTTAATATTACAATACTGATTTTCATCAGTATACGACAATACTGTAAATTTAAGAAAAAACAAGTAATTTTACAACAATTTATTTATGTAAAAGAATTAGATGACTTTAACTTGCCATCTGAAGAAGCATTTAAAAACATTATTTTTAAGCAAAAAGAAGAACAGGCAACTGAGATTTTAAATCTTAAAACACAAATCGAAAACACCCAAGATCTGATTAAAATGTGGTCGCATCAGATGAAAGTCCCTTTGTCAGCATTATCTCTTATGGCTCAAACAAATCAACTTCAACAAAAAGAGGTTGAACAACAACTAAATCGACTCCAAAATTATTTATACACTCTGTTAAACTATTTGAAGTTTAATCAGAATAAAGATGATTTTCGTTTTGAAAAAATTTCAGTTAAAGATTGTGTAACTGAAATTGTAAAAAAATACCGCGTTTCTTGTCTACTAAAGCATCTTTCAGTAGAAGTTAATGGTGATTGGCAACTCAACTCAGATCGCAAATGGATAAATTTTGCTCTGACACAGCTTATTGATAACGCCATTAAGTATTCAAAAGATGGCGGAAAGATTTCTATTCAAATATCTAAAGGTTGTATTGAAATATCAGACAATGGTATTGGCATACTAGAAGAAGATTTGCCACGAATTTTTGAAGAAGGCTTTACTGGTTTTAATGGTCACGAACATCAAAAAGCAACTGGTCTTGGTCTTTACATGACGAAACAAGTCTTAGATAGTCTTAATTTAAATATTTCTATCAAAAGTCAAATCGACCAAGGAACTCAAGTTTTCATTACACCTCAAAAATAAAAGCAAGACTATTTGTCCTGCTTTTATTTTTATCAAAATGTTTTTTGGAAAAGTAATTTTAAAAGGTGACAATAAAATACATATTTTTATTTATGTAAAATACAAATTCTAGTTTTATTTTCTGTAAAAACACCTGGTCTTTGATTGACCAGGTTTAATATTATAATTTGTCCAAAGCGTTTTTCTGCTCATCATTGACAATATGGGTATATAAGTCAGTAACTTGTGTACTTGCATGCCCTAATTGGTGGCTGACGAGTACTTGTGATTTAGTAGCCCCATACAATCTTGTTGCCAAAGTGTGACGTAGCTTGTGGGGTGTCACTCGAACTTTAAAGTCTTGTGAGTATTTAGCTACTAATTTTTCAATACTTGATGCATCAATACGATTTGGAACACCACGGTATTCTGTTAAAAATAGTGCTTGATCTTGTTTTTCTGCTTTATAACGAGGTGCACGAATTTTTAAGTATTCTTCGAGATATGGTTTAGCAAAAGCAGCAACGTTAACAGAGTCTCGTTTTCCACCTTTACGAGTGACTTCAATAACCATCATATTGAGGTTTAAGTCTTTTAAATCAAGATTAACTGCTTCAGAAAGACGGACACCAGAAGCAAGAAGAAGTGCAATAATAGCTAAATCTCGCTCCTTATTTTTCTGGAAGGAGGAGAGGGCACGGTGAGAGAGCTTATTCTGATATTCTTTGTCAATATACTCGATAAACGCCATCGTCTCATCTCCCAAGAATAGCTTTCCTTTGATGTTTTCAGCACGAGCAGCTAAAGTTTCTTTCTTCTTCTTAGTTGCAATCTTTTTCATGACATTTCGATAGAAGTAGGGGGCACCATTTTCATCCTCAACCTCTTCTGTTAGATATTTAAAAAGGCTTGAAAGCGCTGATAACGTGCGATTGATAGTGGTCTGAGAAACCCCTTTCTTAGTTGAATAGGTATTTAGCGAAGGTCGTTCACGCAAATAGAGAACGAAGGATTCCATATCTTTTTTAGACAAATGTTCTAAAGTTGTTAACTCAACGTCAGCAATTTTTTCAGCATTTGAAATTCCTGATTCAAGAATCCATTCAAAAAATCGTCTGTATTCCTTAAGATATTCGTACAAGGTTGTAAAACTATATGGCACAGAAAGTTTTGATTGGTAATAGTCAAGGACATACCAGGGCATTATTTTTTTTAATTCATCAATTTTTTCAAGTAATTTTTCACGTTTCATCTAAAAATCTCCACAGATGTCTTTATAATAGTAGTTTATCATAGACCGATTTGTTTTTCAAGAAAATTACAGTTTTTCGGAAAGATGTTATGGAAAATTTTAGAAAGAGCTGATTTATATTAAATTTATATTATCGTCAAAAACACTTGATTTTATGCGTTTTTCTGCTCATTAGTTTTTATTGACTACTTATTCTTCCTATTCTCATGCTCAAAATTTTTTTCGAAAAAATTTTCACTGGATAAATGGTAAATTGTCTTTAGCAAACCTTTATAAGGTAAAATTTTGACGATTTATCTGTTTTTTAGGTTTTATAGCTTACCTACTTTAAGTTTTTTTATCGTTTTTTTCGCATTTTTAGCTTTTAAAATGCCGTTTTTAGGCGTTTTTTTGGCTTTTCTTCGTGTCATTGATCATGAAATTTGCTAAAAATACCTTCTATTTTGGTTTTTTAGACTTGATTTTTAGTATTTGTAAGCGAATTCATCGTTTTTCACACATAAAAGAATCCCACAGCTTTTAACTGCGGGAATTTTTTTATTCGACAAGCTCAATGATATTGCCTTTGCAATTCTTGATTAATTCATAATCGTGCGTCACGACGATAATCGTTTTTCCGTTTTTCGCCATTTTTTGTAAGTCTTCAATCATTTTGTTCATTTGACCATGACATAAGCCGCTTGTTGGCTCATCTAAGACAATAATTGGTTTATTGGAAGCTTTTGCCATAGCTAGTAATAAACGTTGTTTTTCGCCTCCAGATAAGCTTTGCGGATGTCTATTTAGCTTGCTGATTAAGCCAAACTGCGTTAGAGCATCTTTTTTAGCTTGGTCACTATCACTAACTAGAGAGATTTCGGACCAGACAGACTCGGTAAAAAGCTGATAATTCACATCTTGAACGACCTCACTTAGCCATTTATAGCTTGGTTTGACGAGTTTCTTATCGTAGTATGTTTTTCCTTTGAATTTCTTATTTAACCCCGATAGGCATCTTAAAAAAGTTGTTTTCCCGATACCATTTTTCCCGATGATAAAGTTAATGCCTTGATCGATACCTAGATTGAAATCAAAAATTTTCTTTGGCTGGTCGTCGTGTTGATAGCTATAACGTTGACAAATCAACTTGCCATTTGCCTGATTTGAAGAGTATTTTGATTGTTTTTGGTACGAGCAAATCTTGATAAGCTCAGATTTGCTGATTTCTGTCAATGCGCGCAAATTTTTCGCTTGAATCAAGTCATCATTAACCGCTGAAATCGGATAAACATGCGCTTTATTGTCAGAAATAAGGACAAACTGGTCCATCAAGTCTTTCAGGTAATAAAGTCGATGTTCAGCAATGATAATGATTTTTCCAAGCTCTTTAAGCTTTATCAAAACGCGTTTAAAGCGAGAGATTGCCTCACGGTCCAACGATGACGACGGTTCATCAAAGAGATAAATGTCATTATCCATGCAAGCAACGCTGGTAATAGCAAGCAATTGCTTCTCACCACCTGATAAAGTAAAAATATCACGGTCAAGCAAATCCTGCATTTCTAATAAATCCGTGTAATAGTTGATACGATCAAAAATGTCTTTGGCAGAAATATTGCGATTTTCAAGCGCAAAAGCCATTTCATCTGTTGAATTGACTGCATAAAACTGTGTTTTAGGATTTTGAAAGACACTTGCAACTAAAGAACTTCTTTCTGCCATATCCAAATCAAGCAAACTTTTTCCATCATAAGTCATATCACCAGATAACTTAGCAGGCTGAAAATAAGGAATTACCCCATTAATCGCCTTCAAAAGACTACTCTTTCCGCAACCTGAACTCCCTGTTAAAACAGTAATTTCACCTGGTTTAAAACTTAAATTGATATCTTCTAAGATTGGCTGGTCATAAGTTAGTGAAAAATGGTTGAGTTTTAGCATAGTTTTAACTCCAAATCATTAAGATTAAAATGGTCAACATGGCAAACATCCAAAAATAATCAAGTAATCTCAAGCGACTCTTTGAAATACTTGAACGTTCCTGACCGACTGCCATACCTCTGGTTGTTGCCGAAATAGCCACATCATCTGCCGTGCGGGACAAACACATCAAAAGCGGAACAAATCGGTATTCAATCATGCGTAAAGGTTGACGGAAGAATTGACTAGTCACCAAACCCTGCAAGTACATAGCTTCCTTGATTTGGCGATAATCTTCTTTTACCGTATAAAAAAAGCGAAACATGACTGATAAAGGAATAATTAAACTATCTGGACACTTCATTTTCTTTAAAGAAGCTACTAAGTCGCTCATGGTTGTCGTTAAAAGACTGTATTCTCCCATGGCAAGCCCTGGTCCCATCCGTAAAACAATAATCTAAAAGAATAAAACAAATGATGCGCCAATGCCGCTAAACGCATGCAAGCCTGCATAGTATTGCAATACTAAAGCAAAAATCATTAAACTTGCTCCCTTAAGGGCTTTGCTTACTTTTCTTTCTAGCAGTAAAAAAGCATAAGGCAAAAAGGTTACAATCAAACCAATAATCGGGTAGCTTCTTTGCAAATTGCCAAATAGCAAAACAAAGGAAATGACAACTGTCATTAGTAATTTTGTTCGAAAATCTAACTTCATCTCATTCACTCTCAAAATGCATCTTGGCCGCACCAAGCGACCAAGTTTGCATTCATTTTTTTGTATTTTACGCCATTTCAAGTTTTTGGAAATGTTTTTTCAGCATCTTGACACCAATTGTTGCTCCTAGGTAACCACCTACTGCTCCTAGGGCAAGAACTGGGAAGAATGACCAATAAGGTAAGATACTCATCATTTTATCAGCGTAAGCTTGACCATAGCCTTCTTCGACCAAACGTTGCACATAGGCAGCCCTAGAAACATAAATCGGAATCATATTGAAACCAAATGATAAACAATAGACGGTAAAAGCCCACTTCGTGTGATTTACGCTAGCATAGCTACCTTTTTTCAAAATGTATTCGGCTACTAAAGACAAGAGTGTCATTCCTGGTAGGATATAAATTCCGTGACCTGTGACAGTAAAAACAAGTCCGATAATGACTCCCATGATTAAGACCATGCCAAAGCGATGAATCTTTGAGCTATAAAGCATAAAGACTGGACCTGCAAAAAGACCGCAAATGAAAGGGATAAATGGAATAAAGATTGGAATCAAACCAATCATACCGCTAGCAAAAATAGCGATAAAAACTAATAGTGAAAATAAACCAGCATTAATCAAATCTTTAACAGTGAAGGAATTTGTTTTCATCTTTTTCTCCTAAGCATTCTTTTGATATTTGAACTCTTCAATTTTTTGCGATGTTTCAATGAGATCACGGTAAACAGCTGATTTTTCAAGCAAATCACGATGCTTACCAATACCGTCAACCTGACCAGCTTTCATCACGACAATCTTATCTGCATTTTCAATGGATTTAAGACGGTGTGAGATGATAATCACGGTCTTATCTTTCAAAAGATAATTCAAACTTTCTTGAATCATTTTTTCATTTTCAATATCGAGTGATGAAGTGATTTCATCAAGGATAACAATTGGTGCCTGTTTCAAAATGGCACGTGCAATAGATATACGTTGACGTTCTCCGCCAGATAATTTTGCACCATTTTCACCAATTCTTGTTTCATAACCTTCTGGTAATTTTTCAACAAAATGTTGACAATTTGCCAGACGAGCAGCTTCTTTTACTTCTTCATCTGTTGCATCTGGTCGACCAAGGCGAATATTTTCCAAAATCGTATTATCAAACAACGTAACGTCTTGAAAGACAATTGAGATGTTATCAAATAAACTATTGGTGCTAATGTCTTGGATGTTCTTGCCGTCAATAGTGATTTGACCTTCTTGATAATCATATAAGCGAGATAAAAGTCTTAATAGGGTTGTTTTACCACATCCTGATGGTCCGACAAGTGCTGTGATTTCATTTTGTTTGGCAACAAAAGATACACCGTCGATGATCTTTTGTCCATCTTTATAAGCAAAGCCAACATTTTTGAGTTCGATGTCAAAATGCTTGAGAGTAACATCTTGTCCACTTTGTTGTTTGACTGCACGAAGTTCTTTAATATTTTTAACAGCTGAGTCAATGTAGAGAATTTCACCGACATTTAAAACAATGTTTTCAGTACTGTCAGAAACTTTGATAGCAAGTAGGATAAACATCAGCAAAACCAGAAGACTCACTTGACCTTGGAAATAAAGATTTGTTCCAACAAAAATCACCAATCCGATTGTCAATCTGATAATTGAGTTGGATATATTAATTGGAATACCTTGAAGAACTTCAGAGATAATATGGATTTTTTCACTTTTTTCCATTTGCCGATAAAGCTTATCATGGATGGTTTGTCTTAAATTGTAAGCTTTTATTTCTTCCTGTAATTCAATGGCTTCTTGGAAACTATCAGAGTTTTCGCGGAGCTGTTTCCAGTATTTCTTAACAGCTTTCTTTTGCATATTTTTTGACAAAATAAGTGCTAAAAAAGCTAGAAAAATGGGGATAAAAATACACAAAGCTAAAGGAAGATTGATGAAAAAAAGCGTAATCGTTAATAAAATAAAGTAAAGGACAAAGCCAATCGTTTTAGAAATCGCATGGCTAAGAGCATGTTCAAGACGTTCCACATCACTCATCAAGGTTTGTGACAAATCTGTCAAATCACGTTGTGAGAAATACGATAAAGGCATTTTTTGTAAAGTATCAGCAATATCGATCCGAAGATCAGCACTTTCTTGATAAGTAGCCGTATAAGTCGCATTATAATCGATGTAGAAAAAGCCATAAGTCACTGCAGCAACTAAAACTAAACCTAGAATAACTGTCCAAAAAGAAAGAGTTTCCTGTGCCAAGATATGCTTGATGTAGTACATCATCAAGATAATCGGTGTTAATTCTGCTGCTGATACAAATAATCCTGTGACGCAAGCATATAATAAACGACTTGCACCGTGTTCAGTCAAGGCAAAAAGTTCTTGTAATTTCTTTTTCATGACACCCTCCATTCATTCGCTGATGCGTAAAGATTGCTAAAGGCTTTATATTTACCACCTTTTTCCAGTAATTCATTACTGTTACCACGTTCAATAATTTGACCTTTATCAATCACTAAAATATCATCAACACCTTTAATTGATGACAAACGGTGTGCAATGATAATAACCGTTTTATGAGCAATTAAATTAGCAAAAGCTTTTTGGATTTGGTATTCATTATTAACGTCTGTATAAGCTGATGCTTCATCTAAAATAACGATTTTAGCATCTTTTAGAATGGCGCGTGCGATAGCAATGCGTTGTTTTTCACCACCTGAAAGATAAACACCTTTGGAACCAATCATCGTTTGTTCACGTTCAGGGAATTTATCAAGGATTTCTTCACATGAGGCTAATTTCAAGGCTTTCATAACCTCTTCATCGCTTGCATTTGGATTACCGATTTTGACATTGTCAAAAATAGACATTTTAAAAAGTTTTGATTGTTGAAAGACAAATGCAATTTGTCTCATCAAAGCATCCTGACTATAGGATTCAATGGGTTTTCCACCTAATTTGATACTTCCGCTATCAACTCGATAATGTCCAGCAATCAATTTGGCAATTGTTGATTTCCCACTACCACTACTTCCAACAAAGGCATAGACCTTGTTTTCTTCCAATTCAAATGACAGATTGTCAATAACTTTTTGATCTTCATAACCAAAACTTACGTGATCAAAGATGATATTACCATTTTCAAGAAGTTCTTCATCTCCAAGAGCTACACGATGGCTGGTCATATCATTGTACAAAGTTTCAATCTTTTCTGCTGAGACACTTCCTTTATACTGATACATGAAAACATACATGATTCTCATAAAGGTAACATAAAGCAAACCAACCGCAAAATAGAAGAAAATAAATTTTGGTAGCAGAGCTAATTGTTGTGATTGCGGTACGAAATATAAGTAAATTGGCACAATCAAAGTTGCGTAAGTCGCAAACATTACTTGAAAGATAATGAAGGCTGTACGACAAGAAAAGCTATAATTGAGAGCATAATCTGAATAAGATTTAATAGCTGTGTAAAGAGCTTTAAAGGATTGTACAGAAGTTTTGAAAATCTTGATAACTTGCATCCCGCGAACATATTCAACGGTTTCACTATTCATTTTTTCCAAAGCTTTCATATAAGCATCCATGAACTCAGCGTTTCCCATCATCTGTTTAATCTGCAACAAAGCAACGACTGCTAACAGAATTAAAGCAAGTCCCAGATAAACATTAACTGCAAAAGTTGCAAGGACCAGCAATAACAAAGTCATGACACTTGTTGTATTATCAGGAATCAAATGAGCAACAATCGTATGTGTTTCTGCAGCATTATCATCAATGGTTTTACGAATGTATCCTGATGTATGAGTATCAAAATAAGCAAAATTTGATTGACTCAAAGCGTCAATCCCTTTTTTCCTAAGATTAGTTTCCAAACGAAAAGCTACTATGTGGGTTAATAGCCCTGAAATGAGGTAAATACCAATCCCAGTCATCATAAAACCAACAACCGTTTTAGCATAATGGGCAATATTTGTCGCATTATTCTGAACAATTAGATGGTTTAAAAAGAGATACATGTCATAAAAAGCACCAATCGTAAAAACAGTTGACAAAGCTGCTAGTAAAATAGCAAGATAAGCCAAATACTTAAACTCAGGCACATAAGAAAATAACTTTTTATAAACCTTAATCATATGAGCTCCTTCTTATTTTTATCCAAAATATTGATAAATAGGCATTTAAACATTATAATGGATTTGACATACATTCTAGCATGTAATAATTATGTATTCAATGCATATTCAGCAATATTGGCGAATTGTGCTATTCGTCCAATCGTGTTATTTTTAAAAGGAGATTTCATGTCAGACATCTTTTTCAATGATAACATCAAGCAAAAAGCTATTTTACTCCCTAATTGCAGCCGCTTCGCTCCACATGGGCAGAGTTATTACTTGTCATGTGATGATTTAGAAGGATTTTATTGGACCTATGAGACTGAATACTTCCGAGTTAGTATTTTTGATTTTACTCTAAAAAAGGAAACTATCTATTGTTGCGATTTGTCGGCTTTTCCTGATACTGCCCTCTTTTCAGCCCATGTCATTTCTGCTAATGGTGAAATCTTGCCACCTTACCAGCAACTCTCAAGTAATGATAGCTTTGTGATTTGCAATCAACATCAAATTCTTCAGACTTTACTACATGAGCACACTAATTTTCAAGCCGTTTGCTTTGACTTTAAACAAAAAATCATCGATGACTGCCTTGTCGGACGCTACCAATTAAACCCTGATGATTTATGTCATATTTTCAAAGAAGCCAATCACTTTCTGGGAGCAGGACTTGGAAAAATTGCTGATGATATTTTACACTATAAGTTGGGATCTTCTGCCAGCGAACTTTTCTATGAAATCAAGGCTAAAGAATGGCTAAGCGTCATTATTAATAACTATTATGCCGCACAAGATGAACAAGAAATGAGTCAAGAAGATAGCCTCGCTTTGGATAATGTCCGCCATTATATCAACGATCATCTGATGGCAACAATTCCACAAGATTTACTGGCTAAAATTGCTATGATGAGTAAAACCAAGCTCAAAACAGCCTTTAAGACCAAGTATCATATGACAATTACCGAATACATCCAACGACGTCGTATGGCGCTAGCAGAGCACTTATTAATGACAACCCAACTAGAAATTAAGGAAGTGGCTATTGCGGTCGGCTATACCTCTCACAGCCGCTTTGCCAGCCTATTTAAAAAGTATATCGGTGTTTACCCGCATGATATCAAAAAACAAACTACACCCAACAAAGATAAACATCCCTGCCACGATTGCCTTAACAAGTTTTGTGAAGCAAAGGTGGAAAGAAATAACTAAATCAAACACAAAAAAACCGAGAACTACTTCTCGGTTTTTTAACAATTATTTTTTATTACGTTTTTTCTTAGCTTTTTTCATTTTGTTTGCCATGCGTTTCATTGATTGTTTCATAGCAAATTCGCCGATTTTACCTTTGAATCCGCCACCCATCATTTGGCTAAGATCCATGTCTCCACCAAGCGCTGATAGGTCTGGCATACCGTTTCCACCCATCATGCCTTCAAGTGATGACATATCCATACCATTTGGCATATTTTTAGGAAGGTTATTTGGGTTGATACCCATTTTCTTCATCATTTTTTCCATGTCACCAGACATAACACCTTGCATCATTTGTTTTGCTTGGTTGAAATCTTTGATGAATTTGTTGACATCAACAAAGCTGTTACCTGAACCAGCTGCAATACGACGACGGCGGCTAGGTGTTAGCAAATCAGGATTTTCACGTTCTTCAGGTGTCATTGATGACACGATTGCACGTTTACGAGCGACAGCTTTTTCATCAACTTTAAAGTTTTTAAGTGCAGGGTTATTAGCCATACCAGGAATCATCTTAAGAAGATCTTCCATTGGTCCCATATTTTGCACTTGGTCAAGTTGCTCGATGAAATCGTTGAAGTCAAAGGTATTTTCACGCATTTTTTCTGCGAGTTCCATTGAACGTTTTTCATCGTATTCTTGGCTGGCTTTTTCAATCAATGTGAGCAAATCACCCATGCCGAGGATACGGCTTGACATACGGTCTGGGTGGAATGTTTCGATATCAGTGATTTTTTCACCAGTACCAGTGAATTTGATTGGTTTACCAGTGATTTCACGAATTGAAAGTGCTGCACCACCACGAGTATCACCATCAATCTTAGTCAAGACAACCCCTGTGATATCCAATTGTTTGTTGAATTCATCAGCGACATTGGCAGCTTCTTGACCAATCATGCTATCAACAACCAAAAGAATTTCATTTGGTTTAGCGAGAGCTTTAACATCACGAAGTTCTTGCATCAAAGCTTCATCGATTTGCAGACGACCAGCCGTATCGATGATAACATAGTCGTTGTGGTTTTCTTTGGCTTGCGCAAGACCGTTTGTTACGATTTCAACGGCTGAGTGGTCAGTTCCCATATCAAAGACTGGAACGTTGATTTGGCTACCAAGAGTCTTCAATTGGTCGATGGCTGCTGGACGATAGATATCGGCAGCAATCATCATTGGACGAGCATTTTCTTCTTTAATCAGCTTGTTAGCCAATTTACCAGCAAATGTTGTTTTACCAGCACCTTGAAGACCGACCATCATAATGATTGTAGGAATTTTAGGTGATTTTTCAAGCTCAGCTGTTTCAGAACCAAGGATTTCTGTTAATTCTTCATTAACGATTTTAACGATTTGTTGTGTTGGGTCAAGTGTATCGATGATTTCATGACCAACAGCACGTTCACGAACACGTTTGATAAATGTTTTAACGACCGGAAGAGCAACGTCAGCTTCAAGCAAAGCTAAGCGAATCTCTTTGGTTACTTCTTGAACATCTTTTTCAGATAGCTTTTTCTTTCCGCGAATATTTTTAAAAACCCCTTGCAGGCGTTCTGTCAAACTTTCAAAAGCCATAATAAATTCTCCTACCTAAATCTATAAATTATCAATTATCTGTAAATTAATCTCGGTTATCAATACTGCTCAAAATCGCAATTTTTTCTTTCAAAAAGTCATCTGATGGGTATTTATCCAAAATCTCATCAAAAATCTGACTACGAACAATATAGTCCGAATACATGTGTAGCTTCATCTCATAAGCTTCTAAAATCTTTTCAGTTCGTTTGATATTGTCATAAACTGCTTGACGGCTAACACCAAATTCCTCAGCAATCTCAGCCAAGCTATAGTCATCCGCATAATACAGTTCAATATAATTCATCTGCTTATCTGTTAACAAAGCAGCATAAAACTCAAAAAGAGCATTCATACGATTGGTTTTTTCAATTTCCATAATCCTCATTTTACCATATTTTGACTGATTTTAATAGTCAGAATTGGTTAATCACACCCAATAAGTCAGAAAAGTCGTAAGCGATATCAGTTTAGAAGCAAAAATTAGTGTAACTTTCTCTAAAATGATATAATAAAGCAAGGTTGAGACTGAGTTTAAATCGGTGACGATTTATCCAAAGAGTGCATTTGTACTAGGTAGAGGTGCTGCCGCCTTGATTTTTTCAAGGAAAATCCCCGAGGGTTCTCAACCTTTTTATATTTGATGACAAAAGAGAGCAAGAAAACTTGCTCTCTTATTTTTAATTATTCTCCAAATAAAATTCGAAGCGGTCGCCGACATACTGACTGTGTACGTACTCAAATGGTCGGCCGTCTGTGAAATATGAAACCTGTGTCAAAGCCAGTACGGCATGATTTTTCGGAACCTTAAGGTAGTTGGCCACGCGCTCACTCGCATTTTTGGCATAAATGGTTTGCTGACTCTTACCAATCTCATAGCCATTATCCGTCAAAGTCTGGAAGAAATGCTCCGTGATATCCTCACGCTTAAACTCACGAATCAACTTCTCTGGGATTGACGCCACCTCAAAAACAAGCGGCATATTATCCGCATAACGCACGCGCTCCATGCGAACCACATAATCGCTAGGCTTCAGTTGCAACTGCTGGATCTCAGTCTCATTGGCAGGCTTGCGCTGATAAGAAACCACCTGAGATGACGGAGTCTTGCCTTGCGAACGCACAATCTCTGTGAAACTCGTTGTCCCGCGCATCTTCTCTTGCACACGATGACTCGCCACATAAGTCCCGCTACCCACACGGCGCTCAAGAATCCCTTCTTCCACCAAAAGCGTAATCGCCTGACGAAGCGTCATACGACTCACCTCGTAGTCATCCGCCAAATCACGCTCACTCGGCAAACGCTGACCAATCTCCCAAAAACCATCGTCAATCTTTTTCTTTAACGCATCATGAATTCTAATATACGCTGGAATCATAACCTCTACTCCCGTTCTGTTCTAAATAACTTAGCTCTATTTTAGCATAAAATCAAGGAAGTTTTTAGTTACGGTATCATTTCTTTTGAAAAATGGCGGGGCTGAGCAAAAGGCAAGAACCACCCTAATTTTAATAATTAAGCAGACTTGGAGTATCATTATGGTGTAGTCGATTACACTTATCTACCTTTATGTAAATATCCTTCAGAAGGTTGATACTTGTTAAAACTGCTTCTCCTGTATTTAGTTTCTTCACCTGATTTATCTGATTCTCAGATAAGTGATTCTGTATCGACTTTAATTCATCAGGAGAGGTAAGTCGATGAACCAATAATGTCCCAACCTGCCCTAGGAGCACCTTATCTACATCATTTGGATTCTGTGTAGTTAAGAACAGAAAAATTCCTTTTTTTCTACCTTCACGTGCTATACTGTTCAATCCAGTATAAAATGTAAATCCTTCATTATTGACTCCCTTTGTATATCTATGTACTTCATCAATAAACATCACAAACGGTTTTATTACTTTTGAACTTAAATTAACTAAATGGTTTGAAATTAGATCAATAATCATCCCCCCAATACCATCTGTTGTTCCAATTTGAGAAGCATCTATATACAACGACTTACCATTTTTTCCTTCTGTAAATGAGTCAATAATATCAATTAAACTATTTCCAGTTGTTGAAGTAAAAAAATTAACAAGTGAGGTATTGGCTAATTTATAATTAACTTTTTGAATAAGATATTGATTTGCATTAAAATTGAAAGTATTTGCTATATAATTTCCTTTTTTGTCCTGTTGAGTTGTTTCAACAGCTATCTGATTCGGTAAAAGCTCAAGTTGAAAATTTCGATCTTCATCAGTGAGTTTTGAAAAATCACTCTCAACTTCTGTCACTGACTTTCCTATTTTTTTGTAGACATCCTGATTTTCAATCTTGAATTGATATCTTAGTGAGCGTATTGCTTCAGCCAATACCGCTGGTTGTGTGCCATCATTTGTCTCAAAAAGAATTGACCATTGATTCATTGATATTTGCGATAAGGGAAGAACGGCATTTTTTCCCAGTACATACTTATCTACTTCATCTTCAGTAAAAGAATCAGAATATTCCCCCGTTGGGTCTACTATCAATGTTCTTATACCATCATTAACCAACTTATCTAAAATACTCAATGCAGATGTTGACTTACCACTATTTGTAGTTCCAACAGTCATCAAATGTCTATTAAATAGAGTTTTTGGCTGCAATTTTATTGGATATTCTTGAGAGCTAAAGGCAAGATTTGCGAAAGAAGATAACGATTTCTCGCTGTCAGGATTCACTTCTATTGATTTAATAAAAAGCTCCACTGCTTTTTCGTTAGCAATATATACCTTGTCAGTGATACCAACCGTATTTGTTCCATTTAACTTAAAATATGTCTCTCCCAATGGTATATACCCAAGTATGTCGATATTTATTTCTGGAAAAATTTTTTCTTGCTGTCTATTCGTCAACATCTCATGTACGCCATCGGAATTTGGAACTTTAGACTGAAATATTTCTCCAAAGAATAGACCATTACTTGAATCAATCAAAACATAGTAATTGATCGTATTTGGAGCGAGGACATCCGTTCTCAATTTTCTGTATGAAAATAGTGAAAGATTTTCTATTTGAATTGTTGCATATGAACGATTAACTTGAGAAATCATTCCAAGGTAATAATTACTCTTATCAGCCACTTTGTAAAAACTATCAATGTTCGTCATTTAAATACCTTCCATTCAAGTAATCAACTAAATCACTATTCATAGCAGCCTTTAAGAAAGAAATAGGATAGCCTTCATCCATAAGATGCACAAGTTCTCCCCAATTTTTATTATATTGACTTTTATCCTCTGTGATCTCAATATACTGCTTTTCATCTTTATCCCACTGTCTATTGGGGTCAATATTAAAGTCTGTCACTAATAATCTCAGACTAGAGTTATTTTTCAATGCCTGCGTAATCATCTTAGAAATATGATCATCCGCAAAACTAAATCCTGAAGAAATCAGCAACGTATTTGGACGTTTTATAAGCTCTTGAAATTTTGTAAATAGCTCAAAATACGGTTCCTGATAACTTTGGGCAAACTTATCTGAACTAGGAAAAATCATTACCATTTTATCGGTTTCAGTAATGTTGTCTTTATTTTTTCTTACGATATCACCATTATCCTGTTTTTCCCAAGTAAGCGATCCGTGAATTTTAACAAGGTTAAATGTCTTATCCTTATACTCAACTTCTCTTGTATTAACATTTTGAACCTCTTTCACAAGATTCCATTCAAACATATTGCTATCAAACTTTGGCAGAGGTGTAAAATTGAATCCGTCAAAAATAACAAATTCATTTTTCGCAGCAGCTTCCTCAATCAAAACATCATAATTAGTTGTAATAACAGAAAATTTATTTCCATCTTTTCCTGATAAGTCAGACAAGAAATTTAATAATGCACCGTGTTTGAACACTCCGCTGTCATATGAATAATTTGTATTTTTCTTAATCAGTTGTAAAATTTTGTCAATAGTTCCATTAAACTTCACTTTATCACCATTTGGAACATAAGGACGATAATGAAATAATGTTGATAAGAAATCCTCTAGATTAAAATCATTTACTAATTTAGGTGAAGCTGGTGATCCAGATTCACTTCCAGTTAATATGTTTCCATCTTTGTATCTACATTGTGTTGCCAACTCTTCTAATGTATATAGATCTTCGGTAGATTTATGAAGCTCTTCAAATATATCATCTGCAATCATTTTTACTGTTTTCCCATATTCTGGATTTCCTCCTACTACAGACGCCCCAGCCCCAGCAAGAAAAACAATATTTGAATATTTCTCTCCGTAAATAGTTTTACGAATCTTTTCGCTAATCAATTGCTTAAATTCACTCTCTTTAAATTCATTTTGAGAGCCATCCTTTGATTCTTGTTTTTCGAGTTTTCCATGGGAATCAAAAAACTTCTTGCCATCAATTTTATCTACACCGTATGAGATTGAATTCGATAAATAATGCAATTCAATCTGTTTATCGTTAGATTTATTCTCATTATCAAAAAAGAAGAAAAACATACAACCTACTCCTCCACTTCAAACTTAGGCAGACTATTTACCAAATCAACAGTCTGAACAGATACGTTAATAATTCTTAATAATAGATTAAAGATGTACTTTTCATCCGTACTATAATCATTTGGATCATCAGTAATACCTGATTTTTTGTCTGTCTTGACTTGATACTGGTCCATAATCCATTCAATAGCTGACCGCCCATTAATTACATACTCGTACGCTTTTTCCGGAATATCCCTAATTGTAATATCAGTATTGAAAATGATTGTAGAGCGGTCATTTTCTGACTTGCCTGTTTCAGAGTCTCTAACTTTAGCAAAATTCATCTTCTTAACTTCATAACTTGGATTACTCTTGCTTTCAATAGAAACACCTTCAAATACTGGTACTTCTTCATAATTAAGGTGTAGGTCTATTAACTTCTTTCCAATCTCTACATACTGCTCTTTATTCTTAACAACTGGAATTCTTGCTAAGTCTTTCTTTAAATCGTTAGTATATTTTTCTTGGTATTCTCTGGAATTTAACAAACCATAAACATAGGCAAACGTATCATCTAAAGTAACCCCCAATTTGTCAGCAAATTGTTGATTTATATTGTTATTATCTATAAGTAACAAATTACCTTGATCAGAATTATTATATCTGATAAATCCTTGAGTTTTTTCTAATAAATCCATACATGGAATTTCATTAGTAACTAAAGTTGAAAAATCCTTTGATGTACCTCTACCTGTTGTTACTAAAGCAAGGTTATTTTCTCCCCATTTAGAATAATATTGACCTGGACTTTCAATAACTTGTTTGTCATAATAAAGCCATTTTTTAGTAAATGGACGATATAATTCAAGATTCACATTATCTTGATTTAACTTAATATGCTGGGATTTACCATACATTTTCTTCAAACTTCGAGTCCACTTAATTTTAGTATCATCAATTTCAGGCTCATTTGATTTTTTATTTTTCACAGCTTCATTGTAATTGTCCACCATATACTCAGTATTCTTAATTGTATTTTCCTTGGAAAAACCTGACACCCAACTGTCACGTGCCGTACTTATTCCCGGCCCATTTGATAAAAATGGCGAATTATTTTCACCAACAATACTTACATACTTTTGATAATTAGGGTCCCGTTGATTTAACCAGTCGTTATTTAAATCAGGTTTAATTTCAGACCAATCCATACTCTTAACAGATGAAAAATTGCTAATAATACTTAGCTTTTCTTTTTGGCTTAAATAATCACCGATATCATGATAATGAATTTCGTGGTTATCTGAACCGTCTTTAACTAAGATACTTATTGCAATAGGGGCACGACTTCCTGATCCAAAAATCTTACCGCCTTCCTTGCGTGATTGCTCACCTGAAGTACGTTGATTGCCACGTAAATTAAAAATATAAAGGTGGTTAAATTCTTTATACAAAGAAGCCCTTAATCCATCAGTACTTGAACTATCCAAGAAACTCCCATTTGTAACAAAACCAATAACACCATTACCATCTAGTCGGTCTGTTGCCCATCTAAAAGCTTTAACATAGCTGTCATATGCACCTTTGCTCAAATTAGAATTACTATTTTTAACATAAGTACTTCGAATACTTTCCTCTAAAGCTTCATACCGCAGATTTTGATTATCATCATTAGCATTTCTCTGTCCTACCGAATATGGTGGATTACTTATAATTGCCGTAATTGGCTGTTCTTGTTGCTTCTTTAATCGCTCATTATTTTCACCAAGTAGTTCATCTCCAAATGAATTTTCACGTTCGGTACTTTCAAATGTATCTGTCAAAACAATTCCTTCAAACGGTTGGTACCCACGTTCAGGACCGTTTACTTCATCAAAAACTGCTTCAATATTAATTGACGCAATGTAGTAACTTAACAATACAATCTCATTAGCATGTAATTCGTGGTTGTATTTATGGAGAATATCCTCAAATGTGATTTCTCCCCTATCCATTTGCTCTTTCAAGTATTGAAGAGTTCTTGTCATAAATGTACCCGTCCCAGTAAATGGATCTAGAACATGCACATTCTTACTTGCAAGACGCTTACCAAAGTATTTATTTAAAGCATAGTCAACAGACTTAATAATAAAGTCAACTACTTCAACCGGAGTAAACACAATTCCCAACTGTTCAGTAGTGTCCTTGAACCCAGTTCTAAAGAATTTATCATAAAGTGTAACGATAATCTTTTGTTTGGCTTCGGCATTATCAATTCCTGAGGCACGTAATTTAACAGATTCATAGAATGGTGCTAATTCTTTTTGTTCTTTATCAAAACCGTACTTGGAAAATTCGTCAACGACATCATTCATAGCATGAGATACTGGATTGTCCTTAACAAAACTGTACCCTTCAAATAACGCTTCAAAGATTGGTTGCGTAATCAGGTGTTGAGCCAACATTTCAATAGCTTGTTCTTGGTCAATGGATTCATTGATATTATGCTGTAAACTACGTAGAAAACGCTCAAAAGCTACCTTGCTATCTGGGTTTTGCTCTAAAATAATCTTAATTCCCTGAATGTGGCGGCGTGCAATATCAGCAACATCTTTCGACCAATCTTCAAGATAACGTCTATCACCAACTTTCTGAACAATTTTACCGTAAATAGCACCTTCTACAGCTTCCCATTCTAGTTCTAATTCAGTTTGATAAGGTTTAAATGGTTCTTCGATAACTGTGCCATCACCATTAGTATTAAATTCAGGATCGTCGGGAGCTCCACCAACCCCAATTACTTGAATATTTTTAGGCTTTTTACGATTCAATTCTAACTTATTAATAGTTGCCTCAAAACGTTCATCTACAGAACGTAAAGCGTTAAGAACTTGCCAAACTACATCGTAAGATTTATTATTGTCCAAGATTGTTTCTGCTGTTTCTCCCGCAGGAACTACAATTGGAAGAATGATGTAGCCATATTCTTTTCCTTCAAATTTTCGAATAATACGACCAACTGCTTGTACAATATCGACTTGTGACTTACGTGGCGATAGGAAAATAATAGCATCTAGGTTAGGAACGTCAATTCCCTCCGTCAAGAAACGTACATTTGATAAAATGCGAGCCGAATTTTCTGGAATATCATCACTAGCTAGCCAGTCTAACGCTTCATTTTTCTCAAGAGCATTCATGCCACCATCAACGTGACGAACATTAACAGAGTAACCTTCTTCACTATCAAGATAGTCATTAACAACACTTTCAAATTGTCCAGAAATACGTTTGCTATCTTTAATAGTACGTGAGAAAGCGATAGCGCGCTTCATCGGTTCACCAGAAACTTTATCTGCAAAACTTTCACGTTTAATCATACCATTCCAAACACCAATAATACGCCCGACATCATCAATGTTTAGCCCATTTTCAGGATCAGATAGTGATTTTTGCATATCTTTTTGGACAACTGTTTCATCCACAGCTAAAACCATCAGTTTATAATCTGTTAGAATACCATGACTAATAGCATCACCAAAACCTAAACGATAAAAGACTTCACCATATAAACTTTCATCATCCATACTTGAAATAACTATTGAATTATCTTTAGCTTTTTTCTTAGCATCCATACCATATAGTTTTGGCGTTGCTGTTTGATAAAGACGTTTCTTGGCTTTAACATTTAAATTACTGTGAACTTTTGTAAATACTGAATCTTGATCACCTAAAGCTTTAGCACCAGTTGTGCGGTGTGCCTCGTCAGCAATAATTAAATCAAATTCTGGGAATCCATTTTTTTGTGCCTGTCCTAAAACTTCAATTGATTGATATGTACTAAAAACGACTAATAACTCTTTTTTAGGTAATTTTGCTAATTCTTCATAGTTTTCAACAATAGTTTTAGCAGATGTTGTTGCTGGATATCCGATATCACTAGCTTTTATTGTAATATTTGATTCATCTTGTCTAATACTGCCACGACTAGCATTTCTATCACTTGTTACCGCCATTGATGACATAGTCATCTCGGTATCATTATTCCAACCACGTAATGTTTGAGTAAGAAGCTGAATACTAGGAACTAAGTAAAGAACAACATACTGTTCTTTAGCTGCTGCTTTTGCCATAGCTTCGGTAATTTTCAAACTAGTAAAAGTTTTACCAGTACCTGGAGCCATGATTAATTGACCTCGGTCGTTAGTTTTATAATGTTCTAAAGCAGCTGCAATTACCTCTCTTTGATAATAGCGTGGTTGCTTTTTAGACTTGACTTCTACTTCTTCTGGTCGTTCAAAAGAAAATTTATCCCAATCAATTCGAGAATTTCTAAGATCTGATAAACCAATACGTATGACATCACTTCTGTCAGCTAAAGCTTTTTCCGCATTTTTTCCCCACTTATCTGTGGAAGCTACTATAATTCCTGATTCATAGTAATCTTTACCAAGTTCGCTTAAAAACGAATCAATATTGGATTTTTGAATAGGATGGTCGTAAAATTTAGCTTGGATTGCTACTAGTTCCCCAGTACATTTTTCAGCAACTAAATCTACTCCAATATCTGTTTTTGGAATACCATATTCTTCTGGGACATCAACTAACATCCATACATTTTTAAATTCATTTTTGTATGTGGGTTCATTTTGAAAATATGCTCTTACAAGATATTCAAAATATGTTCCCCTATCACGCTGTGTCTCAGCAGAATTATTTATCTGATTTACAAGATTATCAAAACTCATTGTATAACCCCTTTTCTCACATGAGTAAGGGACTTCATAGTAATACACTAAGGGTACCCTTACCTCAAATTATTATATCTTCTACATTATATCATGCTTCGACTACGCACGGAACCGTTATCTTGACTATTCAAATAAAAAATACCCTATCCAGTTTAAACTAGATAGAGTAGCTTTGATTATTCTTCTTGCATTTTATTATTGTCGTCTTCCAATCCAACTATCTTCAATCTTCCTGTTTGAATTAGTCTTGTTAAAAGATTTCTTCCGTGGGCTTTGTTATCCAAAGTCTCACCATATTGTTCTATCAATTTCGTTATATTGCGGTACTGTTCTTGCCTTACTTCTTCTACTGTTCGTCCTTCAATTTTTGAATAGTAAAAAATCAATTTGATATTAGAATTATATAAATCATACATATCAAAAATATATTGAAAGTAGCTGTAATCAGCTCTAGCTAAAGAGTGACCATAAAATTTAATAACGTCCATATCTTTAGTAAAAATATTATCGATTTTATCCCCAAAAGTTTTATCATTCTCTAATTCAGTATATAATCTCATAGTACGGTAAGATTTTGTAAAACGATAACTAATATCTTCTGATTTAGAATCTGAAGATATGTTATCTATTCCAAAAATAATCTTACTTTCATTCGAATTTTGATTCAATGCTCCGTGAACATTACGAAAAGCTACTTGAGTGCCAAGATTACCAGAACACGAATTAGTATAATTAAATGAAAAAACATTATAACTTGATGGATATCCTCCCTCTATAACTATAGTTTGCAAGAAATTTTCAGCTTTACTCTTGTATTCTTCTCTTTCTGTTTCTTGAATTAGATAAGCTTGAAAATCTTTTTCTAAATTATGGAGTTCAGACATTAAAAGGTTGCTAATTAACTCTTTGACTTTACTTCTTTGAGAATTTTTTAAGCCAAATACAAATTCTTTCTCTTTATCAACATCTGCTCCAATCCATCTAGAACGAGACTTATAGTTTTTATAGGCAGTTTTCAACTCATTGACTTTTGTCTCAATTTCATAACACCCATCATTTCTTTTTAAAATATGATAGAGAAGGAGACCAGCAAAATTATATTCAGCTTGCTTCATCGTATCTTCTGATAATATATTTACCTCGAAACCATAGTTAAAAAAGACATCTACTAGAATATCAATAAATGTTTTCTGGATTTGTTTTTCTTTATCGTTATCAAAAATAAATTTACCACTAACATACTTCTCAATAACAGATTCAATATCTGACCAATTTGATGATTGTTTTAGATTCTCGTGAAATAAAATTAAGTACCAGATGTTTATATCAGGAAAAATTTGTGATGACATATTAAAATTAATACTTTCAAAGTACCATTTATCAAACATTTCTTCCCCAGTCTTTAGATATTCTTTAAAATATTCAAAAGCCTTTTCAGGAGATTTTTCACTATCATTTGGAAAATACTCAGCATATTTTTGTGTTATCACATAATATAAAAAATCCTTGTAAGAACTCTTTAAACCACAATGTAAATCGAATCCATTTCCTAATACAATTAATTGACTTGCTTTTGTTATATCTTTCATTATTCTCCTTCTTTTGTATAAAAATTAGACTACTCCTTCAACTTCGACGCCGATTGCTAGGATGTCCTTGGTTTTGATGAGGTGGTAGTGGGACTTTGTCTTGATGGTGATTTCTTGTGGGGTGATTTCGGTGATTTTGCCCCTGAGTTGTTGGCTGTGGTCTTTGTCTTTTGCGGTTGTAAAAACACCAGTGAGGTGGCTGGTGTAGAGTTGGCTTAAGAGAAGGGCTTTTTGGTCTTTGGTAAGGTTGGTGTGTAGGAGTTCTTTGGTTTTGTCAGCTTTTAGTGAGCTGGTGTGTTCTGATAAGAAAAAGCCCATCCATTTTTCCATGCCTCTGTCGTAGTGCTCACGCGCCGCTTGAAATGGTAAATAACTGCGGTCAATCATCTTAACTTAATCCATCCAATCCTCCTGCTGAATGCCCTCCGACCAATTTGCTGCGCTCTAAACTGCGTGAGGCTTCCTGCAGAGCATTAGCCTTTTGAATAGTCGTAAAGCCAAACTGATCACGAATAGCATCGATAGCTGATTGGAGCCTTTCTTCTTTTTCTATTTTTTCAATGTCATCAAATAAGGAAAACGTACTGTACGATTCATCGACTAAGCCTGAATAAGATACCGCGATATGTCTGACTGCACCCGAATCGTATTTTTTGCGCAGCAAAGCTAAAACGTACTCAGTCAGTTGCTTGGTGTTATTGCTAGGTTCGATTTTCATTTGCGCCTGAATGCGGTGCTTTTTCTCTTGCTTTGAAAAGCCGACATAAATCGACACATTTGTCGCCTTCTTGTGCGCTCTTCTCAGGCGAATAGCAACCTGCTCTGCCATTTCCCTAAAAACTAACTCGATATCGGCCTTCTTACGATAATCACGTGGCAAAACCTGAGAATTGCCAATACTCTTAGACTTAGGCTTGTAGGGCTGATGAACGTTGCTTTCATCAATGCCGTTAGCATGAAAGAAGAGGTCGACCCCCACGATACCAAGCTCTTTCTTGAGAATATCGGGATTGAAATTAGCAAGTTCTTTGATGGTAAAAATGCCAAGCTTATTAAGACGCTTTTCCATACGGCTGCCAATCCCCCAAAAGTCAGTCATCTTAGAAATCGCCCAAACCTTAGTCTCGACGTCCTCATAAGACCAATTGGCACGCATGTTCTGATTGTGCTTGGCTTCGTTATCAAGGGCAAGCTTTGCAAGCAATGGATTGGCATTTGACATGCCAACCGTTGAGTAGATGCCTGTCTTTTGCCAAATTTCTCGCTGAATCATGGCAGAAACCTTATCTAACTTTTCTTTCTTACCTAGGGTCTTATCAGGGATAAAATAGTTCAGCGATGAGGTCAAGTCGATAAAACCTTCGTCAATAGAGTACGGCAAGATGTCTTCGATGCTGCCATAGTTTTGAAAGATATGCTGAATTTCTAGATTTTTCTCAATGTAACGGTCCATTCGCGGTGGCACAATCCAAGTCGCCTTTGCCCAATTTTCGATGTAAGCGACATATTCAGGCGTCGTAGGCAAACCTTGACGTTTGGCATTGTAATAAGAAAACTTGCGCGTGTGAACATCAAACGGCAAATCATAAGCTCGGCTTACATTTGACGTTCCAAAAACTTTCTTAAATGTCGGTGAAGACGCTAAAATCAAGCCACTGGCATTTTCAGCTCGGCTCATAACGCAAAGCGAAGTTTTCAAAGGATGCAAGCCACGGTCCACGCACTCCACACTAGCATAAAAGGACTTCATATCCACAAAGGCGATATCAGAACGCGGCTCTCGTGAATAATCAAAATAGCCCATCTAAGCCTCCATGGTAATCAGGATAGAATCATTGACCAAAAAGGCGTATGGTGAGAGTTCGCTGTCTTGATTTTCCGGTAAATAAACTCTTGAAAACCGCTGATGCATGACAGAATCCACAAAATCATCCATATCAAAAATTTCGACCTTGCTATCAGGAGCTAAGTCATATGAATCCAAGTCTAAAATATCTTTTAATCGCATCTTATCCTCCTATGATTGGTATAAAACTTCCAACGATTTTCCCGACAATACGCGGATTTTCATCGTATGGTGCAAATTTATCGGCGTAATCTTTGTTAATCGATACTAGGCGTAGCCCATTTTCCTCGCGGTAAACTTTTTTGATATAAGTCTGTGAATTCCAAACAACGGCATAAACTGCACCGTCGTAGTCAAACCCAGTGTCACGAATGAGAGCTACTGAGCCATTATGATAAGTCGGTTCCATAGAATCCCCATCAATCCACGAGGCAAAATCATGCGCCAACTCTTTATCAAAATAAACTGTATCGTAATCCATATCATCATAGACATTAGCACCGATACCAGCTGACAAACGTTCGTAAACCTTGTAGGCAAAACGTGGTTCTTGAACCATAGTAACCACCTTGCGCTGCTGTTCAAGTAAATCTTGAACATAAGTCAAAGCTTTATCCTGATTTTGGTCAGTTAATTGCTTATAAAGAGTCGCAATCTCAAGCTCAGAAAAATAGCCGTGCGACACTTGCAAAAGCTCTTCTAACTTAGCCAAGTTAGCTTTTGTTGGCTTTGCCGTACCTTTTTCCCAAGCAAAATAAGACTGTTTAGAAATCCCAAGTTCCCTTGCTAGTTCTGTCTGCTTCAAACCAAGCTCCAAACGACGATTTTTTAACTTTTCAGGATAATACATCAAACTCACCTCTTTTATCGCATTTTGTAAAGATAAACTGATTTGTTTTTAAAAAGTCAGTTGTATAACTGACTTTATTATATAAAAAAAGTGGAACATTGTCCACTTTGACATGTAGATAAAGTCGCAAAGATTATTACCAATTTTTCCATTAAATCTGGATGTTTAGCAGAAAAAAAGCGGACCTAGGCCCGCTTAGATTTTTTTATCCTTATTTATCGATGTCCATTTCGCGAAGTTGTTCGATGACCGCTTCAAATGGAACACCTGCTTGCAGTAAAGAGGCTGCTGTATAAGCCCCTTCAACGAGAGGAACTTTACACATGAGGATGTTCTTTTCAGACAATTCCCCAACCATTTCTAGATTCATCTTTGAAGAGCCAAAATCAAAGAATCCTAGCAAGGTATCTGCAGCGTTGTTATCGACTGTTTCTTTGATTTGTTGGAAACTTGTTCCGATTCTACCATCTTCAGTTCCACCAGAAAATGTAATTGGAACATCTGTTGCCACTTGTGAGATTAATTCTACAACGCCTTGAGCAATATCTTTTGAGTGTGACACAATAACAATACCAGTTTTCTTAGACATAATCATTTTCCTCCGCTTCTAATAGTGCTTTAAACAATAGACCTGATGAATACGAACCAGGATCGACAAGCCCAAGTGAACCATCTGCAGCATATGCATGACGTCCCTTTTTAGCTCTCAAAAGAGCTGTCTTTAGAATATACTCATCAATACGCTCTGGTGTTAGCTGATGATTTTTCAAATCTTCTACTACAGGCGCCCAGACATCAACCATAGTTTTATCATCGATTTCTGCTCGACCACGCCTTTGAATCATGACCAAACCTTCTTTGATATCATGGTAAAGCGAGTCATCTGCTTCTTCAGCCCTTGCCATTCCTAAAAATGCTGAGCCATACAACGTTCCAGACACACCACCGACTTTTGTCAAAAGAAGCATCCCCGTTTCTGTAAACAAATCAACTGTCGATGCAAATTCTTTTGGTTCAACGGCATTGACAACAGCTGTCATACCACGTAGCATGTTTTCACCATGGTCTCCATCTCCTCCCATCGTTGAGTCCAATTCAGCTAAAACAGCTACATTTTCTTGGATTTTTTCGTAGAACAAGATGAGCCATCTTTTTGCAGTCTCTAATTTCATATAAAACACTCCTTTTATCATCCTAAACACTGCTAAAAAGAAAACGGTATCATAGAAACCTTTTTCTTCATTATAAAACTTTTTAATTAAAAGGTCTCACATAAAGTCGTAAAACGGCCTATTTTTTGACAATTTGTCAATTTTGGTGAAAACAGCTTATTTAATAGTGTTCATCCATTTTCTGCTACGGAACATAAAGACCGAAACGATAAATCTAAAGAGTTCTTCTTGTGACAAAATGAAGTAAACCCAGACAATCGGAAGTTTAAGAACTAGTCCTGTAAATAGCCCCAAAGGTACTCCGATGCACCACGTTCCTAAAATATCGATAATCATGATGTACTTGGTTCTCCCACCGCTTCGGATAACACCACCACCCAAAATCATATTTTGAACTTTAACCGGTGCTAAAATCGCAAAAGTCAACAAGAGTTGTGATCCGACTTGTCTAACATCAGGACCAACATTATATAAGTCAATGTAGAGATTTTCACCCAGAACCAAGAAGATTGATAAGATGAGAGAGCCTACAAAACCATAAAAGCACAAACGTTTCGAATCCTGATAAGCTCGTTCGTAATCATGCTCACCAAGCCTGCGTCCGATTAAAATTCCCGCCGCTTGTGACAAGCCAGACAAAGCCCCAATAAATAGCCCCTGAATGGGACCAGTTAGAGACATCCCAGCAAGCTCGCTCGTTCCCATGTGCCCATAAATGTAGGTATTGACATTTTGCCCCAAAGTCCAAAGCAACTCATTAACCACAATAGGCGTTAACATGATGAGGTACTGACTAATCTCTGAAGCCTTCATCCGCAAATCAAAGCTAAATTGACAAGTTCTATGGTAGAAATAAACCATCAAGGCTAGATTCACTACTTGAGACATTAAACTAGCTAGCGCAGCCCCCTTGATTCCCATGGCAGGAAAGCCAAAATGCCCAAAAATCAAGAGATAGTTTAAGCAGGTATTGACCACCGCAGCGACTGCACTGATGTAGAGCGGATACTTAGCGTAATTTCGACAACGCAATTGAACCGCTAAAAGCGTTGCGACCCCAGACAAAGGATAAACCCAAGCTAAGAGCTGAATATAGGGCTTAGCTGTCACCACAACTTCGGTATCCTTAGTAAAAATTCCTGCTAAAACATCAGGCAAGATTAAGCACAAGCCCATGGTAAATAAAGCCAAGCACAGCATAACTAAGAGGTTAACTGACATGCTGGTGTTAATCTTTTTCTGGTCATTTTTTCCCATATACTGAGAAACCATGATACCCGTTACGGTCGCAATCGCTCCGCTAACAAAGGCAAAGACAAACTGTGGCTTTCCACCAACTTCAACGGCTGCAATGGCAGTCTTTCCAAGCTGTCCGACCATTAATTGGTCTATCATTGAAAAGGATGACTGCAGCATGGCTTGTAAGGCTACGGGAATGGCAATTGCCATTGCTTCTCTTAAAAAATGTTCTCTTTTTGCCATAATTTTTCTCCATCATTATTACTAAGTGCATTATATCGCAAACGCTTGCATATCACTAGTGGTCTATCTGCACAATTTTTTTGGTCATTTAAACCTAAAAAGCACCCTTAGCCAAATTCAGCTAAAGGTGCTATTTGTAAGATTTCAGTTAAGATAACCAATGAATCAAGGTAGCTATCACATCGCTGCCATTGCCGATACGATTGCCAATAAAATGCGCCGTCATAACAACATAAATATTTCTAGTTTTAATGTAAGAAAGGCTCAACGGCAGTGCCCAAATCATAGTCAGAAATATTCCCCACGGTGCTAGCGAATGCTCACAGGCATATAAAAACATACTTAGAATCGTTGTAATAACAACTGTTTTTTTGCTATCGAAGAGAATCAAATTTTTTCGATAAAATGTCTCTTCAGTAATTGCGGGAAATAAAATTGTTGAAATGGCAAATACGCCTAAAGTCAGCCAAGTATCTCTTCTTAAATTAATAGTCCCAGTCTCAAGTCCAGGAAAAATGCCTTCCAAAATCGTCGTAAGAATAAAAGCAAGCATAAATCCTAAAAAAGTAAGCAAAACCTGAATCCAATACTTCTTACCACTTCTAAAACTCAAAAACCATTCTTTCAGATTGAGGTCCTTAGAGATAAGAAAATAAACAAACAACAAAACATAAAAAAAGGCATTCACATAAATAAAATCATCTTTCGGAAAAATATAGTATGAGATGATAAATAGAATCTCGATAATAAGCGGGATTAAATTTGCTTTGACGTATTTTAAAAACATATCCTTCTTTTCTTCTCCTCATATTTAATCTACAAAAATTATACAACAAGATCGCGTAAACCACAGCAATAAAAAAGTCTACTAAGACTTAGTATTTAAATACTAAACCTAGTAGACTTTATTTTTATTATGGAGTTATTGCATTTTAAGGACTATACTGATGCTTAGTATTTAAATACCAAAGTTATAAAATGTGTAGCTAAGCTTCTGCTTTGGCTGCAATAGTAAGTTCTGAGTCATCTACCATGTCGCCTGATTTAGCGTCATAGTAATGTTCATTTCCGTTAGCGTCTGTAGCAAATCCGCCTTTAGTTTGAACACCATTTTCATCGAAATGCAATTCTTGACCGTTGATTTCTTGATCACCAGTTACGACTTGACCGTTTTCGTCAAAGTAATACCAGTTGTCACCATCAGCAATAAATTTATTTGTGGCAAGGTCACCTGAATCTGGATCGTAAAAGTGACGATTTCCTTCTGCATCTGTTACGAAGATACCTTTAGCTTGGAGACCATCTTCAGCAAAGTAAAGTTTTTGACCACGAATAACTTGTGAACCTGTTGCCAAGTTACCATTTTCATCAGCGAAATACCAGTGGTTGTCACCTGTTGTGAAGAAATCACCAACAAATTTTTCACCAGATTTAGCATCATAGTAACTACGTGTACCATCTTCATTGGTTACAAAGATACCTTTAGCTTGAAGACCGTCTTCAGCAAAGTAAAGTTTTTGACCACGAATAACTTGTGAACCAGTTGCCAAGTTACCATTTTCATCAGCGTAATACCAGTGATTATCACCTGTTGTGAAGAAATCACCAACGAATTTTTCACCTGATTTAGCATCATAGTAACTACGTGTACCGTCTTCGTTTGTTACGAAAATGCCTTTAGCTTGGACACCATTTTCATCAAAGTACAATTGTTGACCGTTAATTGTTTGGGCACCTTTAACTGCTACACCATCTTCGTTAAAGTAATACCATCCGCCATTGATGAGGGCGAATTCACCTGCAACCATTGCACCTGAATCACCTTTGAAGTAACGAGTGTTGCCATCTTTGTCTTTGACAAGTTGACCTTTAACTTGGTTACCATTTTCATCATAGTATTGGTAATCTTCACCGATTTTGACAAGACCACGCGCCATGACACCGTCTTTACCAAAGTAACGCCAGTTAGTAACTTTCTTAGTCACACCATCAACTGTTTCAGTTGAATCAAAGGCATAATAGTGACCACCTGCATAACGGCTACCTGATTTACCAAAGTAATATTGGTTACCGTTAGCGTCTTCGTAGATAGCGTCACGAAGTTCAATACCATTTGGCAAGAAGAAGTAAGTTTCACCATCGATTTCACGCATACCTGTCACCATGTGACCTTCTTCGTCAAAGTAATAACGATTTCCGTTGTACACGATAAATGATGATTTAGCTTGGTATCCACTTGTTGAGAAGTAAGTCATGCCTTTACCATCATAGTAGAAACCAGTTTTAGCATCATCTGATGTCATTTGTTTTGGAAGGAAGGCTCCATTTTCAGTGACTGTGAAGTATGTACCTGTTGCTTGGTCGTTAAGAACGTAATCTGAACCTTTACCAAGAATGTTTGTTCCGTTGAAGTATTCAGCTTTCCAAACTTTAATCTTAGTTGATGGGTCAATTTTTTGACCGTTAGAAATCATGACACGTTCAAAGATTGATGGGTAAGTTTTTTGAAGATAATCTAAGAATTCACCACCATATTGTGCTTGGTAGTCTTTACCACTACTTTTAGTGTTTGCGGCATATGGTTTGTTCTTAATTTGAGCACCTTCGCGTTCTTCACCATAGTCGTTAACACGAGTTGCTGTAACAATTTCTTCACCTGGAAGAGCGTAGATTTGGTCTGGAACCCAGTCAGCAATAACTTGAATACCACGTTTGTGAAGGGCTTTAATAGCATTTCGCAAATCTTCTGCTGAACCGTATTTATTGTTTTTGCTCATTGCCAAGTCATAACGGTCGCTAAAGGCATAACCATTTTGGATGATTGAATCAAGGAATGTACCGTCAGTTGATGACACGTATTGTGGTGCCAATTCAAATGATGTGACACCCCATGATGCAAAGAGATCAGCATTTTCAGCAATAACTTTATTAGTGTATTGTGAAGGATCTTTTACAAAGTCTTGGAAGTTTGAGAATCCTTCAAAGATAACTTGTGAATCAAGAGCTGCCGATGTTTCGTAAGTTAATTTGCCCGCTTCTTTAGCTTCTGTACTTGCTTTAACACGAATATCTTGATCAGCAGCTGCACCAACTGGTACCCAAACAGTAAGGAAACCATTCATATCAACAGTTTGGAAACCTTTGATTTCATCACCTGTGAAGTAGATAAATCCGTTTTCGTCTACAAGTTTAGTGATGTCTGTATCAGAATCGTTAAGGTAAGCTTGCAAACCGTTTTCAGTTGGTGAAAGCAATGGACGGTAATATTGACCAGCATGTGCAATACCAACTTGTACTGCAATCACATCAGAACCATTTAATTTAAGATTTGGATTGTTAGAGATGATTGTGACAATACCTGAAGTTGGAACAGATTCGTCTGTTGCTTTTTGGTCAGCAGTCATGATACCTTTACCGAAACGAACTGATGTTAAAATACCACCATTTGCTCCTGCTGGGTATTGAACGTTCATTGCTTGACCACCAGCTGCGTATTTGATACGAGATTTAAGAAGAGCAACGATTTGGTTATAGTATGGAGATTTAACTGCCATGTATTGACCATTGTCAGTGAACAAATCACCATAGTAAACACGTGGAACAGATTCCATATTTGTCAAAAGAAGTGCATAAGCTGCTGGAATATTGAAGTGAGTGTATTTTTTGTGAACACTGTTCATATCAGCGTTATAGATTTCAAAGGCTTTTTGCAATTCTTCAAGTGTGAATGTGAAACCATCTGTTTTCGGATTGATTTGACCAGCGATGATTGATGCGATAATACCTTGTACTTCACTATCGTGTGCACGAACAAAAGCATATGAAGGCATTGTATCACCGTAAGCACTATCTACTGTACGGTCAGTCATACCAAGATCATTATGAATCAATGATTCCAAATTTGAACGGCTACCTTCTGGACGTGTTAAAACATCAAGGAAAGCCATACGAAGGCCGTTGTCAATAGCAAGGGCTGCACCATTTGTATCATGGTTATAATCAGGGTCATTGAAACTCCAAGCTTCTAGAATAGAAATATGAGCAAGAGCTTGTGCTTCTGTTTTATTAACGCCGTAAGCTGCTTCAAACAAGTCTGTGTAAAGTTGAAGAAGGTCAGCATCCACGTTATCCACGGCATCAACACGAACACCATCAAAGTTGGCTTCAGCATCACCAAAGACCACTTTACCCCAGTTCATAAGGTAATAAAGTTGGTTCAATTGTTCTGCTTGAACAACTGGGTTTGAGTTATCAACGTCGTTTGCAAGCAAGAAGTCATAACCACCTGTGCGGTCTGCTTTGTGGTAATTTGTTTGCCCGTTTTGGTAAGTCGGTGCGCGGTTAAGAAGACGGTAGTCTGAATTAGCCCATTCAGTCAAATCACTGTTAACGTAAAGAAGGGCACCACCTTGCAAGTGGTCAGTGTCACGGTCTTCAGAATTCATGTTCCATTTGTCTTGTGTAGCTACAAATGAAGCAATGATTTCACGCAACCAAGCAGCGTTACCACGACGTGCGATTTCTTGTTCGATTTTAATTTGAATAGCTTCTGCTGCAACGTTCAATGTTGATTGTTTGTCAGTTGCTGAGTATTTTTTACCCATGCCAAAGTATTCAGACATATGGTTAAGGTAGTTGACTTGTGTATCAACATCAGGCCACCATGCCATGACCAATGGACGGTAAGTGTCTTCTGTTGAATCAACCCATTTTTCACCATTTTCCAAAACTTTAGTAGGACGATACCAAGAGTTGGCAGTCAAATACCCGTCAACCAATTCAAAGCTTTTTTCAGTTGAATCGTAAGCTTGGTTATTTTTTGAGAAGTTATCGACAAGATTTGTCAAACCTTCTGTAAATGAGTAAGTTGAAGTTGATGACAAAGCACCTGTTTCAGCATCAAAGTAAAGCAATTGACCATTTACAGTGATGGCGAAGTTTTTCTTAACAGTACCATCTTCTTGGACATAGTAGTATTTACCATCAATTTTCTTGATGTTGTCCAAGCTCAATTGTTCGTCTTCTGCTTTTTGTGTTTCTTCTTCAGCTGCTTTTGTTGTCTTGTCATCACGAACATCAGTTTCAGATGTTTTTTGACTGTCGTCTACGACATCTTCAACATCAGTTGTTTCTGATTGTTCAGTTGAGTCAGCTTTTTCTTGAGTTTCTTCTGATGAAGCTTCTGTAGTTTCAGCTTTTTCTACTGAACTTTCAGTTGTTTCTTGAGTAGCATCTCCAGTTGTAGTTTCAGCATTTGTTTCTTCTTTTACTGTTGAACTAGCTTCTGTTGATGACTCTTGAGTGTTGACATCTGTGCTACTTGTTTGAGTTTGACTACTGCTTTCGCTTGTTCTTGGCATGTCACTTCCTCGTGTAACAGCATACTCGTCGGCAGATACTTGTTGTGTTGAGCTAGCAACTCCCACGCCTACTCCTGCAACAAGTGCCAAACTTGTAACGGCAATAGTTACCCATTGCTTTTTAACTTTGTGTAGCTTATAGCGAATCTTTTTTTCCATAAATCCTCCTAAATAAATTCCATAAAAAGATTACAGCTATTAGTTTACTCAAAATTATAAATGGGTTAATTCTTTTTGCATATGTGATGTTTCTTGTTTTAAATCTGAAATTCTATCTAGCATTTGCTGAGCGATGCTATGGCATTCCAAAAAAATCATGACTTCTGCGCATTTTTCCATGACCTGCAAACCTGATAAATTCCCTGTTTTAAACAAGTAATAGCCACGGCAATATTTGATAGCATTTCGCATAAATAAATCTGTTTCATTCTGTTTTAAATTATCAGCGTAATTTAACAGCTTGAAAGCCAGTGAAAAGTGACTTCTTTCAATACAAACGTTAATGATATTGAATAACATCTGGTTCACCAAATGTCGATTTTCTGGGATTTCTTGATAAAACTGCGTTCTACTAATCATCTCGCAAGCAAAAGTTTCCACCATACTGTTAGTCATCAAAGAAGCGCCGTAAGTGAACAGCCATAGTTCATAACGCCCCCATTCATCAACAGAAAACAGATAGTCAACCAAAAATTGAACATCTTTTTTAGCAATCTTTTCTTGCTGATTACATTGGTAAATCAACGCTCTAACAATAATCGTATTGAGTTTATAAAATTTTTGACTTGGAAACGCTGCTTCTAGCTGATGACATTTAACCAAGTAATGTTTCAAGGTCAATATATTTTTTTCAAGATAGGCTTTAGCCACTTCATCCTGAAAAAGTAGTCTTTGATTTTGCGAATAATTGCGACAAACGCATTGAAATTCAGCAATAGAGACATTCATATTCTCTAAGCAATGATAAAGTGTATCAGCGTTTATGTTGCTGACACCACGCTCAAAGCGTGACAATTGTGCAATCGAAATAACTTCCCCGGCTATTTCCTTTTGCGATAAACCTTTTGACTCCCTCAAAAGTTTAAAGTATTTTCCTAAATTATTTTCCATGTTGTATCCCTTTCCATAAAAAATAGAACAGTATCTATATTACTCCATTTTTAGGTTTATGAAAAGATATTTTTGTATGTTTTCAAGAAAATTTCAGAAAAGTTCAATTATCATTCGGAATTTGCAGCTTTGCAAAGTCTTACTTTGATTAATCAAACGACTTTTGCTTATTAAAAAAGCCATTTCAAAAGAAATGACTTACCAAATAAACGGAAATAATCTGTACTGAACTTTCTTCTCATATGCCAAATAGCCTTCTAAATCTTTTTCTAGTACTGCTTCTTCATTACGAATGCGCTTGATGATTAACGGAAGATAGCAGAGCAAAATAATAAAAGAAAGTAGTGAGCCTAAAACCAATCCCATTGATAAAAACAAAAGTATAGTTGCCGTGTACATCGGGTGACGAATCACACCATATAATCCTGTATCAATCACCTTTTGCCCTTCTTGAACCTCAATCGTTCGAGCTAGATAGGCATTTTCACGCAAAACTTCTGCATACATGCAATAAGCTAATAGAAAAATAACTGCTGCGATATAGCTGACACTAGCTGATAAGCGAAGCCAATTGAAACGAAAACTAAAACCAGCTGTCAGAAAAGCTGCGATAAACATCAGCGCGCTGAACTTAATAACCTGCTGTTGCTCTTTCTCACTTTCTTTAGCATTAAGACGCTTTTTAAGCAATTCTGGACTAAAAATCATCATGACAAGCCCTGCCAAGAACATCGGAATAAAAAGAATCGCCAATAATAGCCAAGCGTTCCAATAACACAAAGTCCCTGCTGGAAGAAATAACAAAGTGGCGACAAGCAAAAAGCCAAGGAAAAATTTGCTGATAGCTTGCAAAAAAGGTCTCTTACTCATTTATCTCACCCCATTCAAATCAAATAGGCAACCCAAATAAACAAAAGCGAATAAAATCAACGGTACCGTGGGCAATCATAGCCGATACAATATCTCGTTTTCTCTGCAAAAAAGCAAAAATCAATCCAAAAATTAGGATGTATAAAACCACTGAAATCAGCCATTCCAGCAATCCAGATAGAAAACCATTGTTAAAACACTCCACCGTATGCGGTAATATATGCGGAACAGTCATCATGGCATAAGTTGTCAATTCCTGACCTTTCGTATTCAGCTTCTCGCCACTTATCATGGCTAAACAAAAAGCGTAAAAAACAGTTCGATAAGCAACTTCTTCAATAATAGCTGGGCTTAAAGAAAGTAAAAAAGCGTAAAAAATACTAGAAGGCTGAAGGCTATTGCTTCCTAACATCAGTAAACAATTAATAGCACCCCAAATGAGTCCACATAGTATTCCAATACTAACACTTGTTGCAATACTTTTTCTTGAATGTCCTTTAAACCATTTTAGTGCTCCTTCTGGTTTTTGAGCAAAAACAGCCATCACAGCACAAGCCGATAAAAAGACAAGTAAGATATTAAAAATCGATAATGGTGTCATGTGAATTAGTTCTGACAAAGCATATAAACTACAAAGCACACTAGAACTGATAAGGTGCTTACGCTGCAAATAACGATGGTATTTCCAAAGGATAAAACTAGCAATCACAAGCGCATAAAATTCTAAAAGAAGCCAAATAAGCTGTTTTTGTTTTAGTATTAGAATGCCAAACCAAAAAAGCACTAAATATACCAGAAAAGATAGCCACACTCTGTTTAATTTCATATTTTCTTTTTTCATAATTCTCTTCATAATTGTTATTGATTATAGTTATCATATCATATTTAAAAATCTTTTACCTAAATTTTTTATTTTATAAACGCTTCTAATTCAGCTACATAAGCTGCCGTATTACCAGCAAAATAACCACAATGTGGGTAGCCCATTCGGATAATCACATCAACTTCTGGAAGATATTTTTTAAAAGCTTTTTTAGAAACGCCAAGATCAAAATCTTTCTCACCGTACTCTAAATGAAGCTTACTTTGCTGCTCTTGCGTTAATAGCTGTAAATTATAATGACAACATGCGTGACAAATAGCATCGATATCCTGACTAGTAATTCTATCAAAATTTTTCGTCATCAACTTAGCCAAATCCTCGCCATACATTTTAACAAGAGATTGTGATGCAGCTGCGCCTGACTTTTTTAGTGCTCTTTTCTTTTGTCTAAAAAGAAGGCGCGTGACATTTTCCAACAACCAAGCATTTTTCTTTAGAGCAACTCCGTCAAACCAAGCGTGTTCAATTTTGAAACGTTGGTCATTAAATAATCGCCATCCAATAGCTACACCCAGTGAGGCGCCATAAACCAGTTTAATATCAAAATACCCTTTTTCTTCCAAATAATATTTCAGATGTTGATATTCATCATCGGCACTCAAATACTGTCCCGCTTTACCATGACCACCTTGATCAGGTGCAATAATACAATAATCACCTTTTAAATAAGGCTTCATCAAATGATATAAATTCTCGCCAGATATCATCATCGGAGCTAAAAGAATTATTTTGGGATGTGCAGGATTACCAAATTCATGGATATACATTTATCACTCACTTCTTTCATTAATTTTTTAATCCTTGTTTTTTAAAAGGGACAAACCATAAATGCCTAACAAAACATAAGCTACAAGTGACGTTACCAAGGCAATTTGCGGATATTGATTGCTTGTTGAAAAACAGAAAGGAATGCCACAAAGGTCGATAACAAAGTGTAAGACGATTGGTACCCAAAGGTTACGAGTTTTTACATAGACACTTCCAAGATAAACACCAAGAGCCATTGCCCAGACAGTTTTACAAATAATTGTTCCAAGTGGTTGTCCAAGTGCCCCAAAGACATGACCAAAACCAAATAAGAAAGAAGTTATCAAAATAGCATACAAGACCGCATTCTGACTATTTTCAAAACAATCTTCTAAAAGATTTTGCAGCAATCCTCTCAAATACACTTCTTCTACAAGAGCTACGCCAACATAATAGACAATTCCTTCGATTAAAACACGCCAAAAAGTCGGTTGATTGTCAAATGGTGTTAAGCTGATGCAAAAAACAAGCGTTACAATAAGTGTTGCTATAAATGCTGGCAAACCATACCTTTTCAAGCCCATCATTAGTCCTGACTTTTGTAACCCAAACTGCAAAGACTTAATCCAAAATTTTTGGCACAAGCAACAAACAAGCAAAGCTATGACAAAATTGAACATCAATGTAAAATACATAGGATTAATATCTTTAAAAGTTATTTGACCTAAAAAAGCTGCAGGTAAGGCTGACAGTTCCATAAATGCCATTAGCAAAGTTAAAATCAGCACTTTCAGTTTTGGTAACTTATGTGTCAACGTTATCTCCTAATTCTAAATGTATCTGTTACAAATTTTCATTAAATTTTCAAAACATTTTTATTATACGTTACCTAAAAATGCATTTCAAGACAAAACTAAAAAAGCCTCAAAGAAATTCTTCAAGGCTCTGTGCTTAGCAAGTCTACTCAAAATAAATATCCGTAGTTCCTAGACCATTGTCAACGTTAAGGGTCAAGAGCGATTGGTTAGTATCTGTAGATGATGTGCCATGTGTGTTAATACTTCCAAAACCATTGTCGGCGTTAAGACGCACTCTAAATTCTTTTGGCACATAGACTTGCAGCTTACCTAAGCCATTATCGATATCAATCGTAGCGCCTGCTTCATCTAGACTTGTCCCGTTAAGATAAACTGTCAAACTACCAAGAGCGTTCTCAATTTTACCATGTCTTAACTCATTAACAGACATATATGCTGTTCGTTCGCCTAAACTATTATCAACCGCAAAAGTCCCTTCGCTATCAGAATATTCTTTAGAACTAAAACCATTGCTTTGTCGGTGTTCGTATTTAGTTGATGCGACATTTACCCTTGGTGTGTGACCAAAAATCATTGATAACCCAATCCCTACAAGAACTGACACTAGGATAATGGTAACGGGTGAAACCATGCCAATTCCAAGCAAGTCAGAAAATAAGCAAGCAATGATTCCAAGTGGCACTGTCACTCCCAAAAAACTACGTTTGCCAAAACCATTTACAATGATAAAGTAGATTAAAATCGCAATTAAAACGACTTTCAGCATCAGTTTTACAGGTGGAAATGCTGTCAGAATACCCATTTTATTAAGCATTAGCATGGCAGCAAATAAAATTAATAAAAGTCCTGTGATAATGGAATTGATTCTATGTCTTTTCATCTTTTTAACCTCTTTTCATTCATAATATCAATAAGTGCCTTAATGTAATTTCTTGATGCGTAAGCTTTTTTGCTGGAATGGCTAAAGGAAATCTCACTAGCTCCCGTGATATTTTTCTTAATGCCAGAAATCCTTAGCGTATTCACAATCGTTGAGCGCGAAACTCTGACAAAGTCCCTTGGAAGAAGCTCTTCCAGCTCGTATAATTTTCGCCTTGTTTTGTAAATGTCTGTTGACGTGTGAATCAAGATGTAATTGCCATCAGATTCCATGAAAATAATGCTTTTGAGCTCTAAGAAATGCTCAACATCATCTTGAAAAGCCGATAAACGAAGCCTGCCAGAAGATTGACTGACCAAAGTCTTTTGCAGCTCCAAGATATCATCTGTCAACTCTTTACAATGAATGGTAATGTAATCTTGCTCCAAAGAATCATCGACATCAATGGTGATTTTCACTCCTTCAACCCTCCTTTTGATTATAGTAAAACACACTTGTTATTAATTAGCAATAGTTTGGGATAAGAGGTTAATTTTTGGTGATAAAAGGTAACTAAAAGCAAAGAAAAAAGCTAACCAAATCTGGTTAGCTCAATTCTTCGATAAAGTTCTGTATTCTCTGCGTGGCTAGTTCTTCTCGAGACATTTGACGCAATTCTTCAGCTGTCACCCATTTATACGCTGATGTTTCACCTTCTTGCAAAACAATACTAGCCTTGTCTACATCAGTAAGGCACTGATAATTGACATAATAGGTCTGATGTCTCTGGTGCAACACTCGCCCCACCTCAACAAAATCACCTGTCACGATTCCTGTCTCTTCACGCAATTCGCGTTTGGCACACTCTAAAGGACTTTCACCTTGCAAAGCTGAACCACCAGCAGTCGCTTCCCACATACCACCTAGATTTTTTCTTGAATCTCTCTGAGTTAGCAAATAAGTCCCATCTTGATGCCTCACGATAACTTCACTCACCAAATGATAAACACCCTTTGGAATCTTTTTCCCACGAACCAAAACTTGACCACCGATAACATTCAAATGCGCATCATATGCATCCCAAAGTTCCATTTCAAACCTCCTTTAAAAAACGAAAATAAACAATACAAAATTGCTAAAACATTATATCATACAGGGAAATTTTAAATTCAAATATCCAACTTTTTTATTTGGAATTATTCATCCCAGCATAATATTCAAGTTCATCATTGATCCTTATTACATAAAAAATAGCTATTTGTAATAATTCAAGATAGTATTCTAAATATTTTTTTTCATCTAAATTCGAGAATTTCCCGTGTACAAACTTATTCCGGATTTTTGGCCCATTTCCATATTTCTTATCATCTAAAATAAACGATAGGTAATTTATTTCTGGCTCTGAAAAAACTTTACTTGTATACTCACAAAAATTCTTCTCAACCAAATTTTGTGCAACTACTAGATCTGACTCTAGTTTATAAAACAAACAAAATGTCCCTGTCTTCCAAAGCATATATAAAATTTTTATTTCCCTTATATTTTTAAATTTTATAGCATCATCTACTATCTCAATTATATTTCTTTCAATTAAGTACCATATATCCTTTTGTTGATAATCATTAAAATCACTAATGTTAACACCTATTTCAACAAGTCTAAAGAATGGATGAAACTCTTCATTTGATAAAGTATAAGCAAGATGACTTTGATCAGAAAAAAGCATTAACATAAGGCGACTCGTTTCAGAGTTTGTCTTTAATTTTAGAAACTTATGCTTTTTAAAAGATTTAAGATTATCATATGAAGTAGGTTTAGATTTTATACTTAATAATTCAAAATCAATTTCTCTATTTTTTTCAAATAATTCAAATTGATTCAATATACTATCCATTTCACTAATAATCGATTTACTTCTTTCATAGTAAGAAGAAACTTTATTTGAGCTATTAAAGCGGAAACCTTCAATTCCTAATTCTTCCACAATATATGTATTAAAATACCATTCAATTATTTCTTCAAGATCTATTTTATTGTTTTTTAGATAATCAAAATATGCATGAAATATCAAACTACAAGACATTTTTAAGTTTTTATCATAGCCAGAATAATCAGCATTTGATTTTAATGAAAACAATTCGTAAAAATTGAACGTATCACTATTTAATACTAACCAAGGTAGTCCAGTGTCATAACTAAAAAAATTAAAAAAATAAATATAGTTGTTCAACAATGTCGAGAAATCATGATACTCATCCAATACATTTTTGTTAATAACAATTTTAGAAGTTAGTCCATAATTTTCATAACTAAATAGTTGTTCATTTTCAATTGGAGCTATACTAACCCCTAAAGAGTATGATACCCCTAAATGGTTCTTAAAATGATCTTTCCAAATGCTTTCTGATTTTCTTTTGGATGATAATTTAACTTCATCTTCAAAATAATATCGACTAGTTTTTTTATAATTAAATATTGCTTCTAAATAATTTGGGTTTGCCAAATCACCCTCGCAATACTTCCTTGCCAAATTGTTAACTTCTTCATTAGTAAGATTGATTTTTATAAATAATCCAGTTCGAGAATCAATATATTTTCCCGATTGATGATTTATAAAAAATTCAATATTTTGAGGATAATCTAAAAAATTATTTTTAACTACAACTGGAAATAGCTTAACTATTTCATCAATGCAACTAAGATGTATCAATTGGATATCATACTTATTTACGTATGTTGAAAATCTTTCCTCATCATTCTCGTTTACTTTATTGCATTCAAACAATAATTTCCAAAAAGAATTTCTATACATAATGTTAACATCATCATAGTCAATTTCAAAAAAAGAATCGGACAAATTTTTGAATATATCAACATAAAATTGTTTCATTAAATGCTTAAACTCTTTGAACCTTGATTCCTTTTTCAATAAGTTTATAACTAAATATGTCTCAATAATATAATTTATATTTGTTGATGGTTTATAATCTTTGATAAAAACTTCCACTTTATCATATTCATAAGGTAATATAACATTATTATTAACATGGAAATTTTTCTTCGTCATATAATAAGCTCTCCTAATTCTTAAAAGATATGTAATAATTATAACATCACTATTTTGTTATTACTATAATTAAAAATACAATCAATGAGTACACTAAAATTCCATGATTAATTTGAACATATTTATTTTTATATCGCATCACTTCTGCTATTATCTTTTTCTACTCAAAAACATAAAAACCACTTAGACTATCTTGTCTAAGTGGTTATATCATTTAAACTCGCAGCAGTTCGTGGCTAGCTAAAACTAATCACATCATCATTTTTACTCCTTGCTCTTAGACCGCTGTTGCAGGGGGATGGGGAGGCGTCAGGTCTCTTGTACTTGGATTTTTAAACTAAAAAAGCTAGTCTAATCTGACTAGCTTTCTTTATCTCCAGCGGTTCGCTGTTAACTCATCACATCGTCGCTTTCGCTCCTTGCTCTGAGACAGCTATCGCAGGGGTAGTACTAAAGATTTTTATTGCGACTTTATCGCTAAAAATCTAGTACTACTCCCACTCTACTGTTGCTGGTGGTTTACTTGTAATATCGTAGACGATGCGGTTAACGTGGTCAACTTCATTTACGATACGTACTGAGATTTTTTGAAGGACATCCCATGGGATGCGAGCAAAGTCTGCAGTCATACCGTCAATTGATGTGATAGCACGAATAGCGATTGTGTAATCGTAAGTACGTCCGTCACCCATAACACCAACTGAACGAACACCTGTGTTAACTGTGAAGTATTGCCAGATATCGCGGTCAAGACCTGCTTTAGCGATTTCTTCACGAAGGATAGCATCAGATTCACGAACAGTTTCAAGACGTTCTGCTGTGATTTCACCCATAACACGGATAGCAAGACCTGGTCCTGGGAATGGTTGACGCCAAACGATTTCATCTGGCATACCAAGAGCTGTACCAAGAGCACGAACTTCGTCTTTGAAAAGTGTGTTAAGTGGTTCAATCAATTCAAATTGCATGTCTTCTGGAAGACCACCAACGTTGTGGTGTGATTTGATTGTTTGTGCTGTATCAGTACCTGATTCGATAACGTCTGTGTAAAGAGTACCTTGTGCTAAGAAGTCAACACCTTTAAGTTTGCTTGCTTCGTCGTCAAATACACTGACAAATTCATTACCGATGATTTTACGTTTTTTCTCTGGATCATCAACGCCAGCAAGAAGGTCTAAGAAACGTTTTGAAGCATCAACACGAATGATGTTCAAACCGAATTTACCACCAAGCATGTTCATAACTTGGTCACCTTCTCCTTTACGAAGAAGACCGTGGTCAACAAAGATACATGTCAATTGATCACCAATAGCGCGTTGCAAAAGAACACCAACAACTGATGAGTCAACACCACCTGAAAGTCCAAGAAGAACTTTGCGGTCACCAACTTTTTGACGAATTTCATTAATTTGCAAATCAATGAAGTTATCCATTGACCAATCGCCTTTAGCACCACAGATTCGGAAAGCAAAGTTACGTAAAATATCATTACCATATACTGAGTGGCGAACTTCTGGGTGGAATTGGATACCGTAGATGTTTTTTTCAGTATTTTCAATTGCTGCGTAAGGGCAATCGGCAGAGTCCCCAACCAAGTGGAAGCCTGCAGGAATTTCAGTAACGGCATCACCGTGGCTCATCAAAACAGTTTGCTCTTCTGGTGTTTCAGCAAAAAGTTCTGATTTTGCTTTCAAGCGAAGTGTTGATTGGCCATACTCACTGTGACCAGTTTGTCCAGCAGGAACAACTTTACCACCGAGTTTATCAGTCAACAATTGCATACCATAGCAGATACCAAGAATTGGAATACCCAATTCAAAAATTTCTTCGTCAATGCCAAAAGCATTATCAGCATAAACTGAATTTGGACCACCTGAAAGTACGATACCAATTGGGTTGATTTCACGAACTTCGTCTGCTGTGATTTTGTGGCTTCGTAATTCTGAGAAGACACCAAATTCACGAATACGACGAGCAATCAATTGGTTGTACTGGCTACCATAGTCAAGAACAATGATTTTTTGAACATCGTTCAAAGTAGAATTGTCAGTCATTATTACCCTTTCTATTAACGTCAGCCCCTTTGGCTAACAGTATTCACTTTAATTGTAGCATAAATTTACACATTTGGCAGTAGATTTTAGGTATCTTATTAAAATTTAAAGCACAAAAAGCAAGCGGCCGGGATAACCACTTGCTTAGGAGTTATATGAAAAGTTTTTAGGATGATTATATTATATGATTTTCTGACTTATACTACATCCGTCTTAAGACCTATTTTGATAAAATCGTTAGCATATCTTTAAAAAAAGTTTTACAATAATATCATGAAAAAGTAGATTGGAGATGGCGCTTTCTGTTTCAACATTACAAACTAATTCAAAAGCTGATTCACATTCTGTCTGCAGCTATTTTCATTACATCATGTATCTGTATTTTCTGGCTTTATCAGCATGGCTATTTGACTAACCAGGAAAAAATACAGATGCTTATCGGTCAGGATAAAGTTTGGGGAGCAATTTTCTTTACCGTTTTTCAGATGATGCAAGTCGTCGTCCCTATCGTTCCTGCTAGCTTAACAATGATGCTTGCTGTAATGACATTTCATCCTGTAGTTGGTGTTTTAACAAGCTGTATTGGTATTATCCTAGGGTCAACAATTTTGTTTTTACTCACGCGTTGGTATGGCAAACGCTTCTGCCTTCTCTTTATTAAAGAAAACACGCTTAAAAAATACGAAGATTTAATCGAACAACATAAGTCATTTACAGTAATCTTTATTATTGGTATGACATTGCCTTTTGCACCAGCAGATTTACTTGTCATGTTAGCTGCCTTGAGTAACATGTCACTCAAAACATTTTCAAAAATCATTGTCATCTGCAAACCTATTTCAATCATCGGTCACATTCTACTTCTTTTTTATGGTGGTGAATGGTTTTTACATATTATGTAAAAGTCTGAGAAAAATCTCGGGCTTGTTTTTATTTTTTATTGCGCAAACGTTTGCATAATTTCGTTTTTTTGGTAAAATGAAAGAAAGAACTTTCCTTTTGAGGTGTTTTTAATGACTAATGAAACTTTAATGCAATACTTTGAATGGTACTTGCCAAACGATGGTAAACACTGGATGCGATTAGCGGCTGATGCTCCTACACTTGCTCAAAAAGGTATCACAAAAATTTGGATGCCTCCAGCTTTTAAGGCTACGCATGATGGCGATGTTGGTTATGGCGTTTATGACCTTTTTGACCTTGGTGAATTTGACCAAAAAGGAACTGTCCGAACAAAATACGGAACAAAAGCTGACTATCTACAAGCAATTTCTGCTTTAAAAGCAAATCATATTGCACCTTTAGCTGATGTTGTCTTAAATCACAAAGCTGCTGCTGACCATACTGAAACTTTTTCCGTTGTCGAAGTTGACCCCAATGACCGTACAAAAGTCATCAGTAAACCTTTTGACATTGAGGGCTGGACAAACTTCACCTTTGACGGTCGACATAAAACTTATAATGATTTTGAATGGCATTGGTACCACTTTACTGGAACGGATTATGATGTAAAAACTGGTAAAAACGGTATTTTCCAAATTCAGGGTGATAACAAAGGCTGGGCAAATCAAGATTTGGTTGATGGCGAAAATGGCAATTACGACTATCTTATGTATGCTGACCTTGATTTTAAACACCCAGAAGTTATCAAAAATATCTATGACTGGGCAGAATGGTTCGTCAAAACAACAGGAGTTTGTGGTTTTCGCTTGGATGCTATCAAGCATATCGATTCATTCTTTATGAGCAATTTCATCCGCGATATGAAGGAAAAATACGGTAAAGACTTTTATGTTTTTGGCGAATTCTGGAACGGTGATGAAAAAACTAACAACGATTATCTTGAAACGACTGGGCACCGCTTTGATCTAATCGACGTTCGACTCCACCAAAATCTTTTTGAAGCAAGCAAAGAAAAAGCTTATTACGACTTGCGAGAAATTTTTAATCATACTTTGGTGAAAAATCAGCCTAACTCTGCTGTTACTTTCGTTGACAATCATGATACCCAACGAGGGCAAGCACTTGAATCTACAATTGAAGAATGGTTTAAGCCTGCAGCTTACGCTCTCATCTTACTTCGCCAAACTGGTCTTCCATGCATCTTCTACGGTGACTACTACGGCATTTCAGGTGAATTTGCACAACAAGACTTTCAAGATGATATTGATAAATTACTTTTCTTAAGACAAGCAGCTGTTTATGGCAAAGAAATGAACTATTTTGACAATCCAAACTGCATTGGTTGGACTTATCTTGGAAATGAAGAGCACCCTACTTCTCTTGCTATTTTAATCAACAACGCTCATTCTACAGCAAAACGAATGTTTGTTGGCAAAAAATGGACAGGAAAAACTTTTACAGATTATCTCGGAAATCAAACTGCTACTATCACTATCGACGAAGAAGGTTACGGCTGTTTTCCAGTTGGCGCAGAATCCGTCTCTGCTTATATTCCACAAGATCAATAAATCTTATAAAACAAAAAAACGATTAGACTTTAAATCTAATCGTTTTTACATAATTATTTTTATGTATTAGATCATCCAGCTTGTGCTGTTTGCATTTGATAGTAGACACCTTGTTTTGCCATTAATTCTGCATGTGTGCCATGTTCAACAATATCTCCATCAACCATGACTAAAATACAGTCAGCTGATTGGATGGTTGATAAACGGTGGGCAATGATAAAGCTTGTACGTCCTTGCATCAATTTTTCGAAGGCTTCTTGAACTAGCACTTCTGTACGTGTATCAATAGATGATGTTGCTTCATCAAGTATCAAGATTTTTGGTAATTTCACAAAAATACGTGCAATCGTCAAAAGCTGACGTTGTCCTTGAGACAGTGAAGCTCCAGCATCAGCCAAATATGTGTCATAACCATTTGGTAATTGACGGATGAAGAAATCTGCGTTAGCTGCTTTTGCTGCTTGGATAACTTCTTCTCGTGTTGCTTGAGGATTACCATAAGCAATATTATCATGGATTGTTCCAACTTTTAGCCAAGTCTCTTGCAGAACCATACCAATTTGCTTGCGAAGTTCCTCAACAGAATAATCAGCCATCGATACACCATCCAAATAAATGGCTCCACTATTTACTTCATAAAAACGCATCAAGAGATTAATCAATGTTGATTTTCCTGCTCCTGTCGGACCTACAATAGCCACTTTTGAAGCTGCTGGAATAGACAAACTCAAGTGATTAATCAATGTTTTCTGAGGAGTGTAACCAAATGACACATCTTTAAATTCAATTTGTCCTTGAATCTTGTCCTCATCAAGTTCCGCAGTCACTGGAAGTGGCTCATTTTCTTCATCCAAGATGGCATAAAGGCGATCTGCACAAGCGATAGCTCCTTGTAATTCTGACAAGACTGATGAAATATCATTGAAAGGTTTAGTATATTGGTTAACATAATTCAAAAACGTTGTTAACTGACCAACTGTAAAGGCACCTGACATGATGCGCAACGCTCCCACTCCTGCAAGCAACGCATAAATCAAGCTATTGATAAAACGTGTTGAAGGATTGACGGTTGATGAGTAGAAAATTGCACCTTGTGAATAATCTGCGTAGGTATCATTGATTTCAGTGAAAGTATCAATCGCTGCTTCTTGTGCGTTAAAGACATGCAATAAGCTCTCTTGACGAATCATCTCTTCGATATATTGTGTCTGACGACCACGAGATTTGGTTTGCTTTTGGTAAAGGTGATAACTCTTATTAGCAATAAATCGTGCCAAGAAAAGAGAAAGTGGCGTTAAAATCAATACCAAACCAAGCATCAGAAGATCAATATCAGCCATCGTAACAATGGTAATGATAATAGTCAAAATACCAATGAAAAACTGATTAAAGACCATCAAAAGACCATTACTTAATTGCTCTGCATCAGTCGTTACACGACTAACCAAATCTCCAGAACTTTTCTTATCAAGATAAGCAATCGGCATTTGATTTAATTTTTCCATTACCCTTTGACGCAAATCATAAATATAACCAAAGGTTAAACGATTATAAATCAATGGATTAAGCCACTGAATTAAAGTATTCAGCGCGACAACGACAAGCATTTTCACGATGATTGGTAAAATCAAAGTCAGTGATTTCGGAGAAAGAACGACATCGACTGCGTTACCAATCAAAACAGGAAGGTAAACAGTCAATGCGACTTGGGCAATCGTACCAAGCGTTGCTCCAATAACAAGTCCTTTTTGAGAAAAGAGGTCTTTAAACAAGCGACGAGTTGTAGTTGATTGATTTCTTGCTTTCATGCTCTAGACCTCCTCTTTTTGGTGTTGTGAATAGTGAATTGCTCGATAAACATCATTGTCAGCTAGCAATTCTTCATGACTTGCAAAACCAAGCTGTTGTCCTTTATCTAAAAGCAAGATTTTATCTGCTGCTTTTAAACTATTAGTACGTTGTGAAATCAAAATAAGCGTCACATCACTGAGTTTTTCATGAATAGCAGACAACAACTTCGCTTCTGTCAAATAATCAAGTGCTGAAGTTGAGTCATCTAAAATCAATAGCGGAGCTTTTTGAACCAAAGCACGCGCAATTGTCAAACGCTGACGCTGCCCGCCAGAAAAGTTGCGTCCAAAAGCTTCAACCACTGCATCCAACTGGCCTTCTTTTTCTGAAACAAAATCACTGGCTTGCGCAATATCCAAAGCACGCCAAAGCTCATCGTCGCTCACTTCGCGATTGATTCCCAACGTCAAGTTAGAGCGAATTGTTCCTTGGAAAAGCTCTGCTTTTTGTGGCACAACATTAACCCAAGAACGCCACTGACCAAGTGTTTTGGGTGACTGATGATTTTGGAAAATAGCTAAGCTACCAGCTTGTGGTGTATAAAGATGGACAAGCAAATCAACCAAGGTAGATTTTCCTGAACCAGTTCCGCCAATAACACCTAAAAAATCACCAGGATTTAAGTTAAAAGCAATGCGAGATAAAGATGGTTCCGCAGCTGTTGGATAGGTAAAGCTCATATCGTCTACACAAACCGCGTAATCAGATGACACTTGCTCAAACGCCATCGCCAAATCTTCAGACTCTTTCTCAAATACTTCCGTGATACGTTTTGCACTGATGAAGGATTGGTTCAAAGAGGTCACAAGCATTGTCATCTTAAGCAGCTCTGTCAAAATTTGCAAAAGATAGTTAACCAAGGCGATTAACATCCCTTGAGATAGCAAACCTTTTCCAATTTGAAGATTTCCTTGCCAGATAACTAGGATAAGCGTGCTATTAACAACAAGATAAGTTAGCGGTGTTACCAAACTTGATAGACGCCCTGCTTTTAACTGTAAATCTGTATAATCTTGGTTGGCAGCTGCAAATTCTTTTTCTTCTTTATCAACTTGACCAAAAGCACGAATGACACGGACACCTTCTAGTTGTTGGCGAGTCATATTAACAATTTTATCCGTTGCCTGACGAATCTTAGCATAAATCGGATTCAATAAATGTGACATGGCAAAAACAATAGCAAATAGAATCACAACCATAACCAAAAAGTCTAAGGTCATCTTTGGACTAATGTTAAATGCCATAATGATAGCGCCAAAAACAATAATCGGTGCGCGTAAAAACAAACGTAAAAACTGGTTAATTCCAGTTTGAATTTGGTAGGTATCACTGGTTAAACGTGTCACCAAACTTGATGTTGTCAACTTATCTCGATCTTCTTTACTCAAGCCCATGATTTTTTTGAATAAATCTTTTGTCAGCTGACGAGTATAGCCGACTGCGGCTTTTGAAGAAAAATACTGTGCAGTAAGTGCAACAATGACACCAATAATCGCAAACAAGAACAAAAATCCAATCATCAAAACAAGACTGCCTTTATTTTCACTTGGAATGATTGTATCAACAATCCTTGCAATAATAATTGGAACTAACAGTTCAAAGGTTGCTTCAAACAATTTGAAAAGGGGACCTAAGATTGTCTCCTTAAGGTACCCTTTAAAATAACGACTTAATTCTCTCATACTTCTCTCTAAACCTTACTAGTTAGAATAAGCTCATTAATTCAATCAAATAAAGATTAAAATGAACTTCACGCGAGTAGTAGATATTTCCACCATTTCGATATAATTGTCCGCCTGAAATCAAAGCAAGTGGATGATAGTAAAAATAAGATTCACCAGTCGTATTACCAAGACTTGGAGCTACTACGTCGCGCGAGTATGTTTTAGCTAAAGCAATTGTATTTTTACTACCGTGTTTTGCAACATAATCAATGTATGATGTCCCAAAGTTGTATGCCTGAACAGCTGTCCAAACATCAACCCCTGCTTCATCAGCCAAGGAAAGATTTTCTGAAAGGACAGTGACACCTTGACGAATGCTGGTCTTACTATCAGAAATGGAATTGACAACACCATCAGAGCTTTCGCTTGATTGCATGACGTCACCATCGTTCCCTTTAGTTTCCGTGTAAATCATGGCCAAAACCAGCTCAACATTTGCTGTTGTATCATTGTCATCTAAAATCTCTTTAACCATGCTTTTGTACTGCAAAACGTTTTTGACATTTTCGTGTGTGACATAAACTTGATAGCCACAGAAAAGAACAAAAGCAAGGACAATCAGACGTTTTAAGAACTTAAACATTATTTATTTTGAATATCCTCTATGTTTTTTATCAAGATGGAATAAGTTCCATTTGGATTTTGAATGAATTCTACCGATTCGGCATCCTCATAAACATTATTAGGAACAATCAACTGAATCCCATTTGATAGAGAAAGTTTCTGGTTCTCTAATTTTTTTGTCTGACGTGAATGATCGATATCCGATACCTGAATAGGCTCTGGAATGCTTTCTTTCAATTCATCGACAAAAGTCAAACGAGCTGTCAAATTATTGTCAAAAAGCTGATCTGCCAATTTTTCAGGCGAGAGTTCTTGCTCTTCTTCCAAATTTTTGTAAATAGCTGCTTTCATTTTAGATTGGAAAGCAAAATCATCTTGCTGGAAGTTTTCAGCAATTTTTTGTGCGGTTTGCTCAACCATCTTAATCGATTTTTTGACAGATTGCTCTGGTTGAACTTGCAACAAATTCTCTGAAAAATAATTAGCAAAGCTTCCATTATGCTTAATACGTTTTTCAATCAGATAATAATTGCGATTGCTACGATTAATGACTAAAGCTTCATCAGGCGTCTGCGCTGCTGATGGAAAATTATTTTGTGTTACTTTGATTGGACTTTCGCTATCACTTGAAATGTGAGTGAAGTTCTCTCTCAATGCTACACGAAGAAAAGCAAAGTGTTCAACACCATCTTTATCAAATTGGATAAAAACCAAATCATTTGTCTTTTGGTTATCAGAAATGACAAATTCTTCTTTCCAAAGCTGTGCAATCTTAACTGATGATTCCATCAAATCATCACTCAAATAACTAAGAAAAACATTGTCTTCTGAAAAAGTTCCACGTTTAGCTTCGTCAGAAAAAACTTTGCTCAATTTTTTACGAAAATACTCGTCAATACGAGGTGTAATTGTCAATAACTGATCTGACAAAATTAGCTCAGTATCATTCGGAGTAAATTGATGGATAACAATACGTTTTATATATAAATCAATCATGGTTTATTTGCGAGCGAGCCTAAAAGTTAGACTCAGCTGTTCGTTAATAAAGTGGGAAAGCATCAGTCAATGCTTTGACCTCACGACGAACCTCCTCTAAAATAGTTTCATTTTGATAATTTTCAAGAGTTTTAACAATCAACTCAGCTATTGTTCGTGATTCTTTTTCTCCCATTCCACGGCTTGTGATAGCTGGCGTTCCGATACGGATACCAGAAGTTTTAAATGGAGAAAGTGTTTCAAATGGAATCGAATTCTTATTAAGTGTGATATTTACAGACTCAAGGATATTTTGGGCTAATTTCCCATTTTCAACCACTTTTGTCACATCTACAAGAAAGACATGGTTATCTGTTCCACCTGAAATGACACGAAAATCAGAGTGGTTTGCAAACACTTCAGCCATAGCTGCAGCATTTTTAATCACTTGCTCACCATATTCTTTGAATGCTGGATCTAGTGCTTCTTTCAAAGCGACAGCTTTACCTGCAATAACATGCATCAAAGGACCACCTTGAAGTCCAGGAAAGACAGCGGAATTAATCTTTTTAGCGATAGTTTCATCATTTGTCAAAATCAAACCGCCACGAGGACCACGAAGAGTCTTGTGAGTTGTTGTCGTAGTGACATGCGCATATGGAACTGGACTTGGATGAAGACCTGTTGCAACTAAACCAGCAATGTGAGCCATATCAACCATCAAGTATGCACCGACGCTATCTGCGATTTCACGGAAACGTTTAAAATCAATGATACGTGAATAAGCTGATGCGCCTGCAACGATAAGTTTTGGCTTCACTTCTTTTGCTTGCTCAGCTAACTTATCATAGTCAATACATTCTGTGACAGGATCAACTGTGTAAGAGACAAAATGATATGTTTTTCCTGAAAAGCTCACAGCAGCACCGTGTGTCAAGTGTCCACCAGCTGCTAAATCCATCCCCATCACAGTATCACCTGGTTGGATTAAAGCCATATAAGCAGCGGCATTTGCTTGACTTCCTGAATGCGGTTGAACATTAGCAAATTTAGCTCCAAATAGTTGCTTTGCGCGTTCGATAGCCAAATTTTCGACAACATCCACGCAGTCGGTTCCTCCATAGTAACGTTTACCAGGATAACCTTCAGCGTACTTATTCGTTAGTAAACTTCCTTGTGCTGCCATAACAGCTTTAGAGACAACATTTTCTGAGGCAATTAGCTCAATATTATTTTGTTGACGAACTTCTTCAGCAGAAATTGCCGCCCAAAGTTCTGGGTCAAATGCTTCGTAGTTTTCCTTGTCAAAAATCATATCCTTATCTCCTTTTGATAAGATCACGTCACATTCCTTAAATCGCAAGAATTACTCTTTAAAGTCTGTAAAAGCCGAAACAGTAAAAAGAATATCCAAAAAATACCTAATCCGCAAAAGTCAACTCAGGCACACAAGCTAACAACTCTTCCTTAGTGATGGCGCCTTGACGAAGAATACGAGCAGACTCACCAGACAAATCTAAAATTGTCGAATCAACACCTGTAAGCGCAGCATCATCAGAAAGTCCTGTTACATTATTGTCGAATTGCTCTTTAATGTCAGCGAATATTTTCCCACTTTCTTTTCCAGAAATGTTAGCTGACGGACCAATCAGTGGGCCTGTCTTTTTAATCAATTCTAGAGTCTGTGGATGTTTTGGAATTCTAAAACCAATTGTTGATAAGCCAGAATTGATCCAAGCTGGCACACGGTCATTTGCTTGTAAAATAATCGTCAGCGGACCAGGTAAAAAAGTATCATATATTTTTTTCAAATAGCTAGGTTGATTTTTCGAAAAAGCTAAAATAGTCTCGTAATCTGCTACGTTTAAATTCATGGCTTTTTCTTTTGGACGACGCTTGAGTTGGTAAACATGCTCTACCGCATCCTCATTCATCGCTTGAGCAAATAATCCATAAACCGTTTCTGTCGGCAGAATCACCGCCCCACCTGACTGAAGAATTTCTTCCAAATTAGCCATTATCCATCACGACCATTCTATCTTTACCAAATATATCTTGTAAAACACGGACACGTTTTTCAGGAAAATGCCGCGCTAACAAACGACGCATACCATCTCCCTGCTTGTATCCAATTTCAAAATAAAGTTTTCCATTTTCAGTCAAGTGACTACTTGCACCTTCGATAATGCGACGATAAATCGCAAAACCATCTTCATCCGCAAAAAGCGCCAAATGTGGTTCAGAAGCAAGAACATTAACACCAACCTCATCCTCGTCATCATAAGCAATGTAAGGAGGATTTGAGATAATCACATCAAATTTTCCTGAAATCTGATTAAAAACATCTGACTCAATAAAATCAAGTGACGCTTGATTTCTCTCACTGTTTTCTTTTGCCAATTGCAGAGCTTCTGATGAGATATCTGATGCTGTCACGTGCCAATCAGGACGCGCACTCTTAAGTGAAATCGCAATCGCTCCACTACCAGTGCCAATATCTAAAATCTGCAAGTCAGCTTTGCTATTTTCCTTCAAAACCAAATCAACTAGCTCTTCTGTCTCAGGACGCGGAATCAAAACACGCTCATCAACAGCAAGTTCTAAGTCACGAAAATAAGCTTTTCCAGTGATATACTGAGGCGAACGGTGCTCTTTTAACTGGCTCATGATGTCTTCTATCAGAGCTTGATCTTGAGCAGAAACATCTTTATTTTGATGCAAAATGAAATCGAGCAGGCTCCAGCCCTTTAGCTCACGAAAAACGTAAGCCAAATTTTCTGGATCCTCACCAATTTCTTGTAATTGTTTTTCTAATTGGCTGATTGTTTCAGCGTAATTCATTATTTATTCAACTCTTCTAGTTTCTTAGTTTGATCAAACAAAATAAGGGCATCGATAACTTCGTCTAGTTTACCAGACAAAATGCTGTCAAGTTTTTGCAATGTCAAGCCAATACGGTGGTCAGTCACACGGTTTTGTGGGAAGTTATATGTACGGATACGTTCAGAACGATCACCAGTTCCGACTGTTGATTTACGTTCTGCATCTTGTTCATCTTGAGCGATTTGAGCAAAGTGGTCAGCGACACGCGCACGGATAACTTTCATGGCTTTATCGCGGTTCTTTTGTTGTGTACGTTCTTCTTGCATTTCAACTTTGATACCAGTTGGAATGTGGACCATACGAACGGCAGTCGCAACTTTGTTGACGTTTTGTCCACCAGCACCTGATGCGTGGTAGATATCTACACGCAAATCTTTTGGATCGATTTCGTATTCAACTTCTTCTACTTCTGGCATAACAAGGACAGTAGCTGTTGATGTGTGAACACGACCTTGGCTTTCAGTTACAGGGACACGTTGAACACGGTGAGCACCTGATTCATATTTCAATTTAGAATAAACTGATTGACCTGAAACCATGACAACAACTTCTTTGATACCTCCGACACCATTGTAAGAAGCTTCCATGACGTCAAATTTCCAACCTTGGCTTTCAGCATATTTTTGATACATTTGAAGAAGGTCTCCAGCAAATAGAGCTGCTTCATCACCACCAGCGGCACCGCGGATTTCCAAGATGATATTTTTATCATCATTAGGATCTTTTGGCAATAGAAGGATTTTTAGTTTTTCTTCATATTCTTCTTTTGCTGCTTTAGATTCTTTAAGCTCTTCTTTTGCCATTTCTTCAAGTTCTGGGTCACCACCAGCATCTTTAATCATTTCTTCGGCATCTTCAATGTTTTGAAGAACTTTTTTGTATTCACGGTAAACGGCTACAGTTTCACGTGTACTTGCTTCTTCTTTAGACAAAGTCATGAAGCGTTTTGTGTCACTAACGACATCTGGGTCACTGAGCAATTCTCCCAATTCTTCATAACGGTCTTCAACCGCTTGTAGCTGATCATAAATGTTCATCTTTTTTGATTATCCTCTCTTTAAAATACGTTTAATTTCTTAATCTTCGTTTGAAATCATTGGTTTAAAATAGTGCTTGCGACACACTGGAATGTAAGTTTCATTTCCACCAATTTGAATCTGGTCACCTTCGTAAACAGGTTTTCCATTTTCAGTTCGCAACACCATAGTTGCCTTTTTAGAACAAAATTGGCAAATGGTTTTAATTTCATCAATTTTATCTGCTAATAAAAGTAGATATTTTGAACCCTCGAATAATTCATTCTGAAAATCATTTTTTAACCCAAAAGCCATTACTGGGACTTCTAATTCATCAACAACACGCGCCAATTCGTAAACGTGCTTTTTCGTTAAAAACTGACATTCATCAATCAAAACACAATAAGGTTTTTCTGGCAAAGCTTTGACGTATTCAAAAACATCCATCTCATTTGTAATTGCGATAGCTTCACGACGCATACCGATACGACTTGAAACAATACCATACCCATCACGTGTATCAAGAGCTGATGTCATGATAACAACAGGTTTTCCTTGTTCTTCATAATTGTGAGCTACTTTTAAAATTTCGATGGTTTTACCAGAATTCATGGTTCCATACTTATAATAGAGTTGAGCCAAAAGTGACAATCCTACCTTCTACTAATATTTTACTATTTTACCATAAAATCACCGTGGATTAAACCAGGTAACCAGCAATTCAAAAAGTATCTGCTTAATAAACGCGATACGAGTAACATTTGAAAGCACAAAAAAGCTAGTAGCAACACACTACTAGCCCTTATTACTCATAAAAAATCAGTAACCAACACAAAAAAATACCTAACGCATTAAAGAGCGACAAAACGTCACCCATCCTGCGGTTAAGTTGTTAAAGCTTAGTTATATTATAGCATAGCACTCATGTAGATTAGATAACATTTCATTAAAAGAATCACAATTGTATTACGAGAATGTGTATACAAATTTTCAAAACTTATTGACGGAAAAAGAAGTTTGAAGTATCGTATATCATGTAAATAATTATCTAATTAAGAAGAGGAAAAAATGAAACCAATTGTAATCGTTGCAATGCTAGCTATATTTATTGCTCTATATGCAGGAGACAATAATTAGAAGTTTTCTATGACATTAAAATTGAAAAAGAAATCAGCTAGGAGAGTTTAAATCATGAAAATCGGATTTAGAAAACCAAGTTTAAAAAAGAGCTTGAAGGCTCGCACTACTGCTAAATGGAAAAGGCAAGCCAAAAAGGCTATTATTCCAGGATATGGCAAAAAAGGATCTGGCTGGATTAAAAATCCTAAAAAAGCGGCCTACAATAATGTTTATCATAAAACAACATTTGGCTTATCTGATATTTTAAAACTTTTTAAATAGAATAAAAAAACATTCCTTATTTTCCCGATAAACACTGAATTTTACTGCTAAATGTGCTAAAATTGTAGTGTTAATTTATTTTAAAGGAGATTATTATGCCATTCGTAAAAATCGATTTATTCGAAGGTCGTACTCAAGAACAAAAAGTTGAGCTTGCTCGCGAAGTAACTGAAGTTGTTTCACGTATCGCAAAAGCTCCAAAAGAAGCTATCCACGTTTTCATCAACGATATGCCTGAAGGTACTTACTACCCACACGGTGAAATGAAAAAGAAAAACTAATTTTTCATTATAACTAACAAGCCACCTTTTATAGGTGGCTTTTTTATCATCATTAAATAATTGCTTTTTAAACTAGAAAGCATTATGCTAAACTAAGAAAGATTTTTGGAGGCGAACACGTGCAATTAAGTCATAGTATAAAAATGATGGGAACAATCATCGATATCCTTATTGAGTCTGATACTCCTGAAAAGCATATCAATGACGTCTGCCACCTATTAACCATCTATAAAAATCGTTTCAGCGCAAATGACGATGATTCTGAGCTTATGGTGATTAACAATAACTCCGGCATTGCTCCTGTCAGTGTTCATCCAGATTTATTTGAGCTGACACAGCTTGGTAAAACGCACAGCCTCGCTCATCCAGGAAATCTCAATATTGCTATCGGTCCATTGGTGCAAAGCTGGCGCATTGGTTTTGACGATGCGAATGTCCCAAATCCTAAAAAAATTCAAAAAGCGCTAGCTTTGTCAAATCCTAATAATATTATTCTAAATCCTGACACGAAGAGTATTTTCCTCAGCCAAAAAGGAATGAAAATTGACCTCGGTGCTCTAGCCAAAGGTTATATCGCTGATAAAGTTATGGACTATCTAAAGTCTGAAAAAGTCACTTCTGCCATGATTAACCTCGGTGGCAATGTTCTCGTTTACGGTGACAATCCAAAACAAGAAAACGGCATTTGGCGAATTGGTATCCAAAATCCGAAAACCACTCGTGGGAATAATATCGGAATTTTATCTCTCAAAAATAAATCTGTTGTTACATCTGGCATTTACGAACGACATTTGCGAGTTGGTCACAAAGAGTACCACCACATTTTTGACCGAAAAACTGGCTATCCAATTGAAACTGACATGGCAAGTCTAACCATTGTTTCTGATTTGTCTGTTGACTGTGAAATATGGACGACAAAACTCTTTGGGCTACCAATCATGCAAGCTCTAACCACCATTCAAAATACACCAAATATCGAAGGCATTCTCATCACAAAAGACAATCGCCTAGCCATTACTAGCGGGTTAAAATCGCATTTTCAGATGCTACGATAAATTAAAAGCCATTCTAGATAATTCTAGAATGGCTTATTTATATCTAAACGCTTATTTTTTTGGTTTCCCGTTTAAAATCAAATTAAGAACAACAGCGAATAATGCGGCAATGACGATACCGTTTGTTAAGAACATTTGAACTGTGTTTGGAAGGCTAACAAAGAGATTTGTTCCGTTAAAACCAACACCACAAGCGATTGAGACCGCAGCAATGATAAAGTTATATTCGTTATTTTCGAAATCAACTTTATTTAACATTTGAATCCCTTGAAGGGCAACCATACCAAATAGGACAATCATGGCACCACCAAGAACTGGACTTGGAATCATTTGTGCCATTGCACCAAATTTCGGAAGAAGACCAAGGATAACAAGGAACAATGCAGTGTAATAAATTGGACGACGTGTTTTGATTCCAGAAATACGAACCAAACCAACGTTTTGAGAGAATCCTGTATATGGGAAAGTATTGAAAATACCACCGAGAAGAACAGCTGCACCTTCTGCGCGATATCCGTTACGAAGACGTTTGCTGTCTAATTTTTCGCCAGTCAAATCTGACAAAGCAAGGTAAACACCTGTTGATTCTACCATTGAAACTGTAGCAATGATACACATCATAATGATTGATGTAATTTCAAATTTTGGTGCACCGAAGTAAAATGGTTGTGGAATATGAACAAGCGGAGCGTTAGCAACAACTGAAGTATCAACTAAGCCCATAAACGCTGCTACAATCGTACCACCAATCAAACCAATCAAGATAGAAATTGATTTAATAAAACCTTTAGCAAAGATATTAACCACAAGCACAATAGCAATTGTCACAAGTGCTAAAATCAAAGACTGAGCTGTTGGTGCATCAGCGTTATCACCCATATTACCAATCGCAACTGGAATCAATGTCAGACCAATTGTTGTGATGACAGAACCTGTTACAACTGGTGGGAAGAAATCAGCGATTTTTGAGAAAATACCTGAAATCAAAATCACATAGATACCAGAGACAATCAAAGCACCAAACATGTAACCTGAACCTTGTTTTGCACCGATGATTGATAATGGAGCTACAGATTGGAAGGCACAACCAAGAACAACTGGAAGCCCTACTCCAAAATGCTTACGCAATTGGAGCTGTAAGAAAGTGGCAACCCCACACATGAAAATATCAGTTGAGATTAGGTAAGTTAATTGCTCAGCTGAATAATTAAGTGCGCTTGCAATCATAATTGGTACGAGGATTGAACCTGCGTACATAGCAAGTAAGTGTTGCAAACCTAGGATTGCTGCTTGTGAGTGTTTTTGTTCATTCATTTCCATTTTATGCATCTGCCTCCGTAAAGATGACTTTTCCGTCTTTGAATTCTTTGATACGAGCAAGTGATGTTACAGGAACGCCTGCTTCCTCAAGTAATTGACGACCTGTTTGGAAAGATTTTTCGATAACGATACCGATACCAGCAACTTTGGCACCTGCTTGACCAATGATTTCAAGAAGACCTTTAGCTGCTTGACCATTTGCCAAGAAATCATCAACGATAAGAACTGTATCATCTTCTGACAAGAATTTACTTGCAATTGATACCGTGCTTGTCACGCGCTTAGTGAATGAGTAGACTTCAGCAGTTAGGATGCCTTCTGTCATTGTGATGTTTTTAGCTTTTTTAGCAAAAATCATCGGAACACCCATAGCTTGTGCTGCATAAAGAGCTGGCGCGATACCTGATGCTTCGATTGTAACGACTTTTGTGATACCAGCTTCTTTATAAGCTTCGGCAAAAACTTTACCAATTTCTTGCATTAGTTCAAAGTCAACTTGGTGTGTAAGGAAACTATCTACTTTTAAGATATCCTCACCCAAAACATTCCCATCTTTTAAGATGCGTTCTTCCAATAATTTCATGGATTCTCCTTTTAAATCTTATTAAAAATTGGATTGTCAAAACTAACAACTTACTATGAAGCTTTTTAGGGCAATCTTAACGAAGACAAAATATATAAAAAAAGTGTTTACGAATCGTAAACACCTTTTTGTAAAACTCGGTCTCGCTTTTACAGTTACGTAAAAACGCTTCTCAGTTACTTACTGAGAAATTGACTTATTGTTAGACATTACGGTGTCTTGTAGAAACGCTACGCCCATTCGTAGCATAAATAAGCTTTATTAAATTTTAACTATCACATTAATATTATAGATATTGTATCATTTTAATTTGGGATTTCAAGATGAAATCGGCCTGATTATTAAAGAAGTAATTTTCTGAAGATACTGACAACTTCCTTCTTTAAATCGAGTCACCGTTCCAAATTGAATTTTTAACGATAACATAATCTACTCGCGTTAGGGCATGAAGGTCACGTCCGCCAGCGTATGAAATCGAACTTTGAAGGTCTTCTTTCATTTCTACAAGCGTGTCTTTCAAATGACCTTTAACAGGTAACAAAATTTTCTTACCTTCAACGTTTTTATGTTCACCTTTTTGGTATTCAGAAGCAGAGCCATAATATTCTTTGTACTGTTTGCCATCTACTTCTACCAATTTTCCTGGACTTTCTAAATGACCAGCAAAAAGTGAACCAATCATAACCATTGTGGCACCGAAGCGAATTGATTTTGCGATGTCACCGTGCGTACGAATACCGCCATCAGCAATAATCGGCTTGCGGGCAGCTTTTGCACACCAACGAAGCGCAGCCAATTGCCAGCCACCTGTACCAAAACCAGTTTTCACTTTTGTAATACATACTTTACCTGGGCCGATACCAACTTTTGTAGCATCTGCACCAGCATTTTCCAACTCACGAACAGCCTCAGGTGTTCCGACATTACCAGCAATAACAAAAGTATCTGGCAATTCTTTTTTAATATGCTTAATCATATTAATCACGCTGTCAGAATGCCCGTGAGCAATATCAATAGTAATGAATTCTGGTGCGTCATCTTTTAAACTTGAGACAAAATCGTACTCATAATCTTTAACACCTACTGAGATTGAAGCAATCAAATCTTGGTCATGCATACGTTTAACAAATGGCTTACGAGAAGCTTCATCAAAACGGTGCATGATGTAAAAATAGCCATCCTTAGCAAGCTGTTCAGCAATATCTTCATCGATAATCGTTTGCATATTTGCTGGCACAACTGGCAACTTAAAAGTATAATCACCGAGTGTCACATGCGTATCAGCTTCTGAGCGACTCTTAATGATACATTTGTTAGGAATCAATTGGATATCTTCGTAATCAAAGACAGGCATTTCATTATACATATAAGTTTCTCCATAGTCTTTGTATCATTGGCAACTCAGTTTAGGAATAATAACAATCACTTTTCACTTAATAGAGCAGCCAAAAATACATCGACTCTTTCATTAAAAAATGACCTTCCTATAACTCTCCTACTCCTGTTAAATAGCAGAGCATCGCTAGGTAATTCCTTACCCTTCCATTATTATTTTATATCTTTATTCGTTTTATGTCAACTCTTTTTGAAATATATTTTTATAACGTTCGTTATTTACGTACATTATCTAATATCTGAATTTTGCAACTTTAAGCTTTCTTTTAGCTTTATTTCAGTTTTGGTTAAGTAATTTTGCCTAAACTTTTTTGTAACAAATGCAAAGGAGTTTTATATGAATTTTTTTAAAAGAGCTTGGCTTGTGACCAAAGCTAAAAAAGGACGAACTGGATTACTGGTTCTAGTAACTAGCGCTATATTGATTTTTGTGTTAGCTGGTCTAACCATTAAAAATGCAGCAAATTCTGCAGTTGAGTCCGCAAAAAGCAAAGCTGGCGCTACAGTCACCTTATCAGTTAACCGCGAAGCAATGATGAAAGCTTTCAAACCTGATAGTGAAAACAGTTCAGACAGCAGTGAATCAAGTGGCGATAGTTCAGATGATAGCTCAGCAGTAACTTCTGTCGATCTCGCAACAGCAAAATCAATCGCAGAAAAAGATGATGTTGCATCTTATCTCTTCACAACCACTACCACAGCAACTGCTGGTGATGGAATCTCTGCAATTTCAACTTCTTCATCTTCTGATGATACAAGCGATAGCGCTTCAACAGACTCTAATCAACCTGACCGCGGTGGTATGATGGCATCAGGTGACTTTACGATTACTGGTGTCAATAGTACAGATTACGTTGCTGATTTTACATCAGGCACAAGTGAGATTAAAAAAGGTGTAGGTATTACAAGTGATACCGCAGATAATTCAGCTGTTATTTCATCAGATTTAGCAGACGAAAATGATTTAAGTGTTGGAGATACTTTTACAGTATCAACAACTGTAGATGATACTGAAACAAGCTATACACTTACCGTTGTCGGCATTTATGACAATTCATCTACTGCCACAACAGCACAAATGATGTCAAATGCATCTAATCCGCAAAATAACATCTACACAAATCTTACAACTGCAAATACCATGAAAGGTGAAACTGACACGCTTGATTCAGCTGTTTACACACTTTCAAATCCTAAAAATATGGATGCTTTCGTCAAAGAAATCAAGTCTGACATCGACACAGATTCTTACTCAGTAACTTCAAGTGATGAAATCTATGAACAAATGCTTTCACCATTAAATAACATTTCATCAATCGCACAAAACATCGTTATTTTAGTTGCTATTGCAGGTGCCGTTATTTTGACACTTATCGTCATCTTAAGCATCCGCGAGCGCCGTTATGAGATTGGTGTCTTGATGAGTCTCGGTGAAAATCGTTTGAAGATTATCGGTCAATTCTTCACAGAACTTCTTATGGTAACTGTGGTTTCGCTTGTCATTGCTTCATTTGCAGGTAATTTTGTTGGTAATGCCCTTGGAAATCAATTGCTATCGTCATCAACTTCTACTGAACAAACAACTCAAAATGCCGGACCTGGGGCTGGCGGACCTGGACAAGATACTAAATCATCTGACAGCAACACAGACACTAATTCGAATCAAAAACCATCTGCGCCTGGAAATGGCGGAGGTCGTGGCATGGGTAACATGGTTACAATGGCTACGTCTTCTAGCCAAGAAATCGATGACCTTGATATCAAATTAACCGGAACAGATGTTGCAAAACTCGGTGGTATTGCTCTTCTTATTTCATTTGTGTCAACGATTTTAGCAAGTATCGGTATTATCCGAATGAAACCTAAAGACATCTTGACTTCTAACTAGAAAGGACAATCACATGACGTTACAAACTAAAAATATCGGCTACTGGTACACCAATAATCCCGACGATTATCTGTTTAAAGATGTGAATCTAACTTTCGAAAAGGGAAAAGTCTATTCAATCCTTGGTCAGTCAGGAAGCGGAAAAACAACTTTCCTCTCACTACTAGCTGGACTTGACAGTCCTAAAACTGGACAAATCTACTTGGATGACACAGATATTAACAAATCTGGCTTGACCAATTATCGTCGAAATGCAGTATCGACTATTTTCCAAGCCTACAATCTAATGACCTACATGACTGCTCGTCAAAACGTTCAAACGGCACTAGAAATTTCTAATAAATCCGTTGATAATGCTAAAATTGAAGAGCTTTTCGAACTCGTTGGCATCCCTAGAGAAATGATTGATAAGCCAGTTCTCAAACTTTCTGGCGGTCAACAGCAACGTGTTGCTATCGTACGCGCCTTAGCAACTGGACATGATTTAATTATTGCTGATGAACCGACAGGAAACTTAGACGAAGAAACTACGCAAGATATCGTTTCGATTTTCAAAGAAATCGCACATCAGCAAAATAAAACAGTCATTATCGTAACTCACGAAACAGCTGTCGCCAAAGAAACTGATGTTATTTTCGAACTCAAGAAAAAACAATTCACTCAAATTTAAAAGAAGCACTCAGCAATTAGCTGAGTGCTTTTAATATTATTAATCAGATAAATCTTGACCGTTTGTGGCAATAACTTTCTTGTACCAGAAGAATGAATCTTTGCGATAACGTTTAAGGCTTCCGATTTCTTCATCTGTGCGATCTACGTAGATAAAGCCGTAACGTTTACGGATACCTTCGTGTGTTGAGATAAGGTCGATTGCTGACCAAGGATTATAACCAAGCATATCAACACCATCAGAGATTGCTAAATGAATTTGAGCGATGTGTTGACGGAGATATTCAATACGGTAATCATCGTGAATTTTGCCATCTTCTGTTAAGGTATCATACGCTCCAAGACCATTTTCAGTAACTAAAAGCGGCAAGCGGTAACGACTGTACATTTCACGAACTGTTGCACGGAATCCAACAGGGTCAATTTCCCAACCAAATTCTGTTTTCACAAGATTTGGATTGTCAACGCTTTTAGCAAAACCAGGGAAAGTTTGATTTGATTGTTGGTCACCGTTTGCACCTGCTACCTCACTACCGTCAGAAGCTTCAACAGTTGCGGTATTGTAATAGTTAAATCCGATAAAATCAGGTTTAGCCGCTTTCATGATAGCACGGTCTTCATCTGTAACTGTAGGCACAGCATCATTTTCTTCCATATAAGCCCATGCAAGGTTGTTGTATTCGCCAAAGACATACGCATCAAGGTAAAGCCAGTTACGTAGGGCATTAAAGTTTTGAGCAGCAATAATATCTTCTGGTTTTGAAGAAGCTGGATATACCAAAGAAATATTTGGAGCAGGGCCAATTTTAGCATCTGGCAACATTTCATGACAAAGTTGCATAGCTTTTGCTTGCGCAACCAATTGGTGATGGTTTTGTTGGTAAATTTCCTTAGTGAGATTTGTTGTTCCTTCTGGCACATGAAGTGTACCGATAACTGGACCAACCAAAGTTAGCATATTTTGTTCGTTAATGGTTAACCAATATTTGACACGGTCACCAAAGTTTTCAAATAAAACACGTGCGTATTCTGCAAACCAATCTACTGACTCATGTGTTGACCAAGAACCACGTTCATCAAGCGCTGCTGGCATATCAAAGTGGAACATTGTCACGATTGGTTGAATATTATATTTCAAGCATTCATCAATCAAGTTATTATAGAATTCAATTCCTTTTGGATTCACTTCACCTGTCCCGTTTGGCAAAATACGTGACCATGAAATTGAAAAACGATATGACTTAAATCCCATTTCTGCCATCAAAGCAATGTCTTCTTTGTAGTGATGGTAATGGTCCACTGAAACTGACAAATCTGCAGTTCCTGCTGGTAATTCTTTGACATCTTGACAAGAAGGTCCTTTACCATCTTCTAATGCTGCGCCTTCAACTTGATAAGCTGAAGTTGATGCACCCCACAAGAAATAATCTGGAAATGGTTTTAAAGTTTTGTGTAACATGTAAATCTCCCTTTCACTTTTCATTGACTTCATTATAGCGCTATCATTTATGAAATACTAATGTTATCCAATGCATTCTTTGTACTATCATATGATTCAATATTAAAAAGCGGATAAAAATATCAAAAAAATGCTCAGCACATCTGCTAAGCACTCTCTTACTAAATCAGACCTAATTTTTCAAAGGCATTATAAATGCCATCTTCTTCAACATCGTCTGTCACCATATCAGCCATTGCCAAGATTTCAGGGCCACCATTTCCCATAGAAACTCCAAAATCACAATACTCAAGCATTGGAATATCGACTTTTGCATCTCCAAAAGCTATGGTATCTTTTTGACTAGCCTGCAAATATTCAAGTAAAACCTCAATCGCATGCGCTTTAGTGATGTCTTTAACACCTAAATCGCCAAAAAGTGCCGTTTCACCGCGTCCACCCCAAGTTCCCGCTTTAAGATTTGGAAAAGCTATAGCAGAATCCAAATGGTCCTGATAAGAATTCAAGATAAAACTAACTTTATTGAGATCGTTACGATATAATTCTTCACCATAAACCAAGCCATGAAGGGCATCTTCAGCTTCCATGTCTTCAACTTCTGCTGCTGTTTTTCCTTTCTGAAGAGCGTATTGTCTCATGACTGGTCGCGCTGCTTCTTTGAAATTTTCTGAAGCAAACAAACCATTATTTGACTCCAAATAGAACTCTAAGCCACGTTCATGTAACCAATCCACGATTGCTTTTGAGTCCTCTTCTGAAAGCATCTGATGCATGATAACTTGGTTATCATATTCAACATATGAACCATTTCCACCAATCATGCCATCAAGACCAATCTCCCAAAGTTCAGGCTGCATTTCTGCACGGCTACGACCCGTACACACAAATACTTTATGCCCATTTTCACGCGCCTTGCGGATTGCTATTACCGCAGATTCTGGAATACGATTGTGATAATCAACCAAAGTTCCATCAACATCTAAAAACACAATTTTATGCACAGCAATACCCTCTTCAATCTTATTTTCTCTATTTTACTAAGAACTTTTTAAAAACGATAGTTATATCTTATGAAAAAGTGATACTTTTCTCTTCTATTTTCAAGTCTTATTTTCATGCTTTTTCAAAATTTCATAAAACTAAAAAAGAGCCTTTTGGCTCTTTAACTCATATAAAAATTAATCACGATAAACAGGCTGTGCACCGTAGGTCTGAGACACTGGCATCATTTCAATGCGGTTGAAATTAACATGTTCTGGTTGGCTAGCCACCCATGAGACGGTGTTTGCGATATCTTCTGGCGTAATGGCATGCGCTCCTTCATAAAGTTTTTCAGCACGTTCATCATCGCCTTTAAAGCGTACGTTCGAAAACTCTGTACCTTCGCAAAGCCCTGGTTCGATATTTGTCACACGAATCTTAGTACCAGCAAGGTCAGCACGCAAGTTCAACGAAAATTGCTTCACAAAAGCTTTTGAAGCACCGTAAATATTTGCACCTGGGTATGGGATTGTTCCAGCTGTTGAACCAAGATTGATAATCATCCCTGAATTACGCTTAACCATGCTTGGCAAAATTTGGCGTGTTAAATAAACAAGACCTACGATATTTGTATTAATCATCGTCATCCAGTCTGAAATTTCTGCCTCATATGCCTTATCTAAACCAAGCGCTAAACCAGCATTATTGACTAAAAGGTCAATCTGCTTCCAGTCTTCTGGTAGACTTGCTAAAGCTTGGTCAATCATTTCAGTCTGTGAAACATCCATTTGTAGCGGATAAACTTTGTCTTCACCAAATTCAGCTTGTAAGCTCTGCAATTTTTCCAAACGACGAGCGCTAGCAATAACACGATAGCCATCTGATACTAACTTTTTAACAATAGCTTTACCAAAACCAGCCGAAGCTCCTGTTACTAATGCAATTTTTGTCATTTTATTCTCTTTCTAAATCTATAAATATAAGAAATTTATCTAGGAAACATCCTGACTTTATGCTTCCTCTTCATGAGAAATATTTAGATACCAAATGAATTCTCCGGAATCATACACAATACACAAAATTAGCTACCATAGTCATAAGAATCTTCATCATATTCTTATTTTTCTATCTAACATAACTTGCAATGTATGTAAATTGCTCTGAAAATAAAATGATTTTATCCCTAAATTCTATTACGATCTCTATTCTTATTTCAAAGTAATTATTCGGAACAAAATTCAAATAATCTTTTTAACGCATCAAGTTCTAAAAATAGATAATTATTCTTTTTAGAAAACCACTTGAAGTATTTCATCACTACAATACATCATTTCTGCATATCTGTGTTATCTGTCCATAATTCACATTGAAGCATTACCGTCTGAACCGCATCATCCATTCCTTCAGGTGGATATTTATGCTTTCTTAAAAGTTTCTTAATCATCATTCTCATTCTTGCTCTAGCCGAATCACGTTTTTGCCAGTCAATAGTTCTGTTTTTTCGTAATGCCTCTGCTAATTCCCTTGTAATAGCTATTAATTCTTCATTCTCATAAAAATCCTTTATAGCCTGGGGTTTCGTTAGTGCATCATAAAACGCTAATTCATCTGCTGTTAATCCCAACTTCTGACCTTCTTGTTGAGCAAATTGAATTTGCTTAGCAAGATTAAGAAGTTCTTCAATAACCTGCTCATTAGTAAGCATGCCATTGAAATATCTGTTCATTGTTTGTTGAATAATTTCACTAAATTTTTCAGACTTAACTACATTAGTTCGTTTGTAAATAACAACTTGCTCTGAAATCAACTTTTTCAACAACTCAACGGCAAGATTTTTCTCCTTCATTTTTCCAATTTCCTCTAAGAATTTTGGATCAAACAAAGAGAATTCTCCCTTAACATCAGAGAATAAATTAATAACACCACTACTCTTAATACTCTGTTCCAATAAAGCATTAATTCTCGCGTTCATTTCCGTCAAGGAAATTTTTTTCCCTTCACCCTTATTCATAAGTCGCATAATAAGTACACGAACAGAATCAAAGAAAGCAGCTTCTACACGCAGAGGTTCTTCTGCTAACGATGAACAAAGAGATAAAGCCTGTCTCATAAGTAAAGATTCCTTTAGGAAATGCTCACGTTCTCTTTCTCGAGCTGGTGCAACTATAAAATTCACAGCACCACTAATCGCCTTTGATCGATCTAAATCCGAACCACTCATGAATCCTGAATAGTCAAATCCATGGAATAAATCTCGACAAACGGACAGCTTTTCCAAGAATTTTGGATAGGCTACCTTTGCAACATCCGTATCACCATAATTCTCTTTATCTCTTGTTGTGTATTCATTCATTGCTTGCTTAAGAGCTGAAGCAATACCTACATAGTCAACAACAAGTCCACCTTCCTTGTCTCCGAATACTCTATTAACGCGAGCGATAGCCTGCATCAAATTGTATCCCTGCATTGGCTTGTAAACATACATAGTTGCAAGAGATGGTACATCAAATCCTGTAAGCCACATGTCTACAACTATCGCAATTTTTAAAGGACTTTCATTGTCCTTGAATTGCTTTGCAAGTTCATCTCTATGTCGTTTATTACCGATAATCTCACGCCAATCCTCTGGATCTTTATTGCTCTCTGTCATTACAACAGCAACTTTTTCTTCCCAACCAGGTCGAATCTCAAGTATACGACGATAAATCTTTAAGGCAATCGCACGTGAATAAGCTACAATCATGGCTTTTCCAGTTAAAAGATTTTCACGGTTATTCTCATAGTGATCTAATATGTCATCTACCAAGGAAGCAATCGTCTCATCATTTCCAAGAATTGCCTCCATTTGACCAAGTTCTTTCTTACTCTTCTCAATAACCTCAGGATCTGCGTTATTTGCCATAACGTCATACTCTGTATCGATTAATTTCAAAACATCTGAATCAAGTTTTAGCTTAATTACACGGCTCTCATAATAAACAGGTCGTGTGGCTCCATCTTCAACAGCCTGTGTCATATCGTAAACGTCAATATATTCACCAAAAACTTCTTTTGTACTTCTATCCTTCATAGAAATCGGAGTACCTGTAAATCCGATATAGGTTGCATTCGGCAAACAATTTCTGATAACTCTTGCTGTACCAATTTTTATCTTACCGGTTTCAGCATCAACTTTTTCCTTTAGACCATACTGACCACGATGTGCTTCATCAGCCATTACGACAATGTTTCGTCGTTCTGATAATGGCTCGTCTGATTCTTCAAACTTCTGCATCGTAGTAAAAATAATTCCATTAGCCTTACGACCATCCAATAATGACTTAAGATGTTCTCTACTCTCAGCATGTACTGGTTCCTGACGCAAGAAATCTTTACACTTTGCGAACTGTCCGAAAAGCTGATCATCCAAATCATTTCTGTCTGTAATAACAACGATAGTAGGACTCTCTAATGCCTCCTGAAGTAAATGAGCATAGAACACCATAGATAAGGATTTTCCACTACCTTGTGTATGCCAAAAAACGCCACCTTTACCATCTGTCTCTGTTGCATTTTTAGTAGAAACTACAGCCTTGTTTACAGCAAAATACTGATGATATCCAGCTAAAATCTTTGCTTTTTTAATGCCATCATTCGAAAAGCAAATAAAATTCTTTATAATGTCTAAAAATCTATCTTTTTCAAAAATACCTTCAAAAAAAGTATCAAACTGAGCATACTGTGTATTCTCATAATTGCCATCTTTAGTTTTCCACTCCATAAATCTATCTTCACCAGATGTTATGGTACCTGCTTTAGATGTAAGATGATCGCTCATTACACAAATACAGTTATAGATAAACATTGAAGGTATTTCATGCATATAATTTCGAATCTGCATATACGCTTCAGATGCATCTGTTTCTTCTCTAGATGGAGATTTTAATTCAATAAGTACAAGAGGCAATCCATTTATAAACAGCAAAACATCTGGGCGCTTGTTACTGTTTTCAACAAAAGTCCACTGATTTGCGACTATAAAGGAATTTTTAGATGGATTATTATAATCAACTAGATATACTAACCCTGAGCGTTCTTCACCCTTCACCCAATAACGCACTTCAATACCATGCTGTAGATAATCCATGAACACAGCATTCTTCTGAACTAATTCTGCATTTTCAAAATTCTTTAGTTTGATTAATGCATCCGAAATCGCATCGTCCGGCATATCTGGATTAATCCTTGATAATGCAGCTAATAATTCCGATTCATATAGCGGATTTGTAAAATCTCTTTCAATATCTGGTCCATATAAATGCTGATATCCCATTTCTTGAAAAAGCTCTATTATTGAGTTTTCATAATCAGCTTCTGTGTAAAATGCTGTCATACCTTCCTCCTATGCCTCACTACTACGCATTTCATATTGATCATACTCAATATCTTTAAAATTCATTTCGTGAATATTATAAATAACTGCCTGTGGTAATGTAAAAATCCTATCGCTGATTCTTAGTAACTTAAACGGCGCATACCAAATCAAATAATCAATTTTTGTATTCTTAATCTCTTCTATGAAAGACTTATCAAAAAAGAATAAGTGTGACGCGCCTATAACACTTTTTCCACTCCAATGACTCATGAATAGATTTATAGAGGGACTCTATTTCATCGTCAAGCTTTGGAAAGAAAACCTCTTTATCTTGTATGTGTTGAAAATGTTCTATTATCTTATTTTCATCATCAAATAAATTCATTATTCCCCCTATAAACGATAATTTAGCAGCTTAGATGTCGAGTTCAGAGACATCTAATTCGCCAGACATTAAACGAGGAAGCAAGGAGTCTCTAAGTTCCGCCAATTTAATATTTTCCTCTTGGTTTGAGAGAATTGCCTCAAACATAGGGCTCACAATTTCGTCAAATGATTTCATTATTTCAATTGACGGAATAACGACGGCAATCTTTCCGAACTGTGCTTTATTGAGATTGACTATGGTGCTTCCACTCTGCCCAAGATTGTTGATAATAACTGAAAGAGTCTCCATCAGCAAATAGATATAATATGGGGAGTAGCCTTCCTTCGGAATTATTGAATTAATCTGTTGGTTAGTCTGACTCTCTTGGGCAGTTAATGTCACTAATCCAGCGGTACCTATACAGCTGACGCAGATTGAATTGCGCGGAAGAGTTTTCTTTGGCTGTGATTGGGCACCATATAACGACAAATATCGCTCTGTGGTAACAGCATATGTATTACCATGCATATCAGGGATGGTGATAAAAGGAATATCATTTCCGTAATACTCGGACACTTTTGTCGATGGAGTCTTTCCACATATTACTTCTTTTGCAAGACCATCGATTGTATCATCAATCCAATCAGAAGGTCTTACACCGCCGAAAGGTTCGTAATCAACAAACCATGATTGATATAAAGCGCGTGCCTGCTGAAGTAAATTATCGTTTATCTTCCCATTTATAACTATTTTTTCATCAATATTCCTAATAAAATCTGCAATCTTATCTTGTAACTCACGCTCAGGTAACTCAATTTCCAAAATACGAATGGTTTTCATAGGAATGGTTGGTTGTCCACTTCCAGTAACGTAATTCGACATTAACATTCTAAAAGACGGATTTCTTATAACCGTATATAAATAATATGGATTCACCTTATTTACATCTGGTGTGATTTTACAAATATTAGGTGCCAAATGATATTTATCATCTTCTTCAATAATTGCGCAATCACCATAACCATTTCCAGTATACGTCAATAAAATATCATTGATATAAAGCTTACTTCTTAATAAACTTTCTGAAACATTCCTATCTATTCTTTTTATATCAGTCAGATCTAATCTTCCATTACGAAGATTTAATGCTCTTAATGCAATTATTTCCCCTGTATCGTTGTAATTTATATACTTTGTAAATTCAAATCCAGCAAGTTTTGTTATTTCTGCAATCTCACCCAGTTTAACTTTACTCATTGCTAACTCCTTAACCTATATATTTTTTATGAGCAATCTTTACATTGCTCTGTTTAACCATTGCATATTGCAATGTCGTATCTATTCGTTGATGCCCCAATAATTGTTGAAGTTGTTCTATCGGCATCCCTTTATCTATTGCCATTGTTGCCAATGTTCGCCTAAACTTATGGGGATGAACCCTACTGATTTTTAAACTTTTCCCAAGTTCACGTAACCTATGCTCAATTCCTCCAATTTTAATTCGCTTATATGGAGCTTTCAATGCCACAAACAATGCTGGATCATCATCTACTCTACTTTTTAAATATTCTTGTAAATGCAATTTTGTCCTTGCATCAAAATAAACTATTCTTTCCTTGTTGCCTTTACCAAGTACAACGCATTCACGCTCGTTAAAATTTAAATCATTTCGATTAAGCAAAACCATTTCACCTATACGCATGCCGGTTGATGCAAGCATATCTACAATTGCTAAGTCCCTTAGCTCTACACAGTTGTCGCGCATTAATTCAAGTTCTTCATCTGTATAGGTTTCTTTGATATTACTTACAGTCTTCACTTTATGGATACGCCTAACAGGACTTTTGATAATATAATCTTCATCCTCCAGCCACGAAAAAAAGCTTGATAGAATTCTTCGTATATTATCAATAGTCACCTTACTTGATCCATTTTGCAACTGATAATCTGTAAGATATTTTCTCAAATCTTCTGTCTGGATAACTCTTACATTTTTCTTCAAGCCACAAGTCATGGTTTCAATTGTTGCCAAATAATATTTGAGTGTCTTTTCAGAACAACCTTCCACTCTTTTTGCAGAAATAAATTTTTCTATTAATTTCTGATTATCATCTTCTAAGTCGCTTTCCTTAATAAGTTCTAAATCATATCTTTGAAGTACTTGGTTCAAATTGTTTTGCAGATTTACCAATTGTTTGTTATTAAGGTATGGCAGCATTTTCTGAACCACTTCAGAAATCAATTCATCTCTCATATCGTTACTCCTTATGTGTGTAAGAACGATACTGGCAGCAGTTCCCCGTGTTTACTCCCGCCGCCTATGAGAGTTTTATTAATTCTTTTTCTGTACGTAATTTTTTTTAACTATAAACGATAATTTACTTCAGCAGGCTCAGAACATTTTTACTCAAGAATTCATTGACATAGACGATATTCCTGAAGGTTGGAAAGAAAGTTCTTTGCTTGGTATAGCCGATTATCTTAATGGCCTTGCTATGCAAAAGTTCCGTCCAAAAGACGATGAGCACGGATTGCCGGTTCTGAAAATTAAGGAACTTCGACAAGGATCATGTAATGCCAATAGTGAGCTATGCTCTCCGTCTATCAAGCCCGAGTATATTGTTCATGATGGTGATGTTATTTTCTCTTGGTCAGGCAGTCTTCTTGTTGATCTGTGGTGTGGTGGAACTTGTGGCTTAAATCAGCATCTATTCAAAGTAACATCAAGCACTTACGATAAATGGTTTTACTATGCATGGACTAATCATCACCTTCAAAAATTCATTGCTATAGCAGCAGATATGGCAACTACTATGGGACATATAAAACGCGAAGAACTATCTAAAGCAGTTGTTCTTATCCCTTCAAAATCAGATTATGAGCGCATAGGTGGTTTGTTGTCTCCGCTATACGACCTTGTAGTAGCCAATCGTATAGAAAACCGAAAACTTGCTGCATTACGTGATGCATTACTCCCACAGTTAATGTCAGGACAAATAGATGTTTCAGAGGTGGAATTATGAAAGAAAAAGAGTTAAAAATCCCTTTCAATGCCCCACTTAATGCTCAGGATACTGAGTCACAGACTTATGGATGTCGCCAAAACAATCCTGATATCTGTGGAAGTAATGGTATGCCTGGTATATGTGCTTTTGTCTGCGAGAATGGTATTTGTAAGAAACCATCTCGAGCCTGGAAGCGGCAGTATCAAAAACTCAAGGGTTAAGCTGCTAAATTATCGTTTATGTTTTTGTTCACTTCGATTTTGTCATCGATTGCTTTCAAAATCGATACAATCTGATTTTGTACCTCCTTTGATGGGATTACCAAACTCATGCGCTTCAGATCTGCAATCGTAACATGGCCCAACCCTGTGGTCTGCTTATTTGTCGCAATCTGTGTAAAATGTGGCTTTAGGAACTTCAAAACATAATAGAGAAAATCCTTTGTTATAAGCTCCTCGTTCGCAGTCACCTTGAATATATGCTGATTTAGCCATCCATCTTGCAGTCGATAGCGAAATACATCTATTGATGTTTGTGGATTTCCAGACCATGAGAACAAAAGGTCATCCCACCGGATAAAGACTTCCTCGCCGTAATCACCTTGAGTAAAAGAGGTTCTTGAATTGATTCCGTTATTCAATTCTGCAATCTTGATTACAGGTCGGCCCGTCTCGGAGAAGTCTATCTTCTTAAACGCATGGCCATTCTTCCAAATAGCAAGATCAAACAAGGAGTATCTTGTGCCGTCAAGATCTGATTTTATATTGTAAAGTGAACTCTCATCAAACTTCATATCCAATAGCCACCAACTTTCTTCTAATCTCATCTTCAAGCTCATGAGATTTCGCAAACATATCAGAAAGCTCTGATGTTAATCTTCCCATTTTTTTTTCAAATGGCTCGCCATCATCTTCCTGCTCTTTGATACCTACATATCTACCTGGAGTAAGGATATAATCCTGTTTTGCAATTTCTTCAGTAGTTGCAACCTTACAGAATCCCTTCACATCTTCAAGTGTTCCATTCTGGAATGCTTCAAATGTATCCGCTAATTTTTGAATATCTTCATCATCGAAGTCTCGATGCTTACGGTCAACCATGTGCCCCATATTTCTTGCATCGATAAATAACGTCTTACCAGTCTGCTTCTTATTTTTTGTAATAAACCAAAGAGTCACAGGAATTGTTACACTATAAAATAGCTGTGTAGGCATTGCAATAATACCTTCAACCAAGTCATCCTCAATGATATTTTTTCTAATAGCACCTTCACCACTTGTCTGTGAAGAAAGTGCGCCATTAGCCAAAACCAGTCCAATCTTTCCATTAGGTGCAAGATGATGAATCATATGCTGAATCCAAGCAAAGTTGGCATTTCCTGCTGGTGGTAAACCATATTTCCATCTAACATCATCAACCAACTTTTCTTGGTTCCATGGGTGATAGTTGAATGGGGGATTTGCAAGAATAAAATCAGCCTTCAATGTTGGATGCAAATCATTTGTAAAAGTATCTGCCTGATAAGGACCAAAGTCTGCATCAATACCACGAATAGCCATATTGATTTTGGCCATTTTCCATGTGTCCGAATTTGCTTCTTGACCATATACAGAAATGGAATCTCTATTACCAGAATGGGCTTCAATAAACTTCGCACTCTGTACAAACATGCCACCTGATCCGCAGCAACAATCATACACACGACAGTTTTCAAAAGGTCTAAGGATAGAAACCAATGTCTTAACAATGCTTGACGGAGTGTAAAATTCTCCACCACCTGCACCTTCCTTTTCAGCAAACTGAGCAATACAATATTCATAAGTGCGGCCTAGCAAATCTTCACTTGCCTCAGTGTCACTCATATCAATATTGTTAGTAAAAATATCTACTACTTCGCCTAATACTCTCTTGTCAAGATCCGGACTAGCATAATTCTTAGGCAATACGTTCTTAAGGACTTTATTATTTTTTTCTATAGCACGCATTGCATTATCAATTACAGTACCAATCTCTGGGGTATGAGCAGCCGATGAAATTGTATTCCATCTAGCTTCTTCCGGAACAAAGAAAACATTTTCCATTGTATATGCATCAATGTCATCTTCAAATCCGTCTCCTTCATCCACAAGTTCCTGATATCTCTTATCAAAAGCTGCAGAAATATATCTTAAGAAAATAAGTCCAATGATAACCTTTCTATATTCTGCTGCCGGAATGTGGCCCCAAAGGGTACACGCTGCATCCCACAGCTGTTTTTCAAATCCAATATTTGCATTTGTCTTATCTGCCATTAATTGTTTCCTCCAAAATTTATGAGTTACATATTATATTTGTCCATCTTAAAAAGTGGGTTTAATATCACTTTTTTACATTCTTATTGATACTTATCATATCTCCAAAATCGCAATCTAACTCCATGTATATCTTCTCCAAGATACTCATAGATACAGTGTTACCCCTGCTCGTCTTAGCTAGTGTACTACTAATTCCAATATTTTCATTCTCAACAAGATCCATTTTTCATGTTCTTGTCGATTAATAGTTCTATAATCTGTTGTAAGATACAGTCATATAATTCCTCTCTTATGGGGATTACCCATATTGATGACAAACCTTGCGGTTCCTATAAATAGTCCCGAACTACATTATACTTTCCCTGTCGAATATTTTCAAATGTAATTTTAGATTTTCCAAAAATCACTTTCGAATTAATATTTAATTAATTTTTTACAATAATATTTGTGTTTTCCTCTTATCTCTTCGTTCAGTTCTTTAACCTTTGATATTCTTTATATTAAAGTCATTCTTAACTACTTTATGAGACCATTTTCCATGCATATTTTTTAAAATTCTTGCTAAAGTAGCATTTATGTTATGAGTCTTTAGAATTTGAATCTCAGCTAATCATTTTTCTTTGGTAAATCTCATTGTAAAAAATATAGGATACTTTTTTGTAAGCACCCTATATAATAAATTAGCTTTATATTTAATTTTGGGGTTACTAAATCTTCACACTTTATCACATAAAACCTTTTGAGGATTTCTAACCCACAAATCCAACCGAAGCGCCTGTTACTAATGCGATTTTTGTCATGTCATTCTCTTTCTATACTCTTCTAGATATAAGAAAGTCAGTTGGTTATCAGCCAACTGATTCTTTCTTATTATTCGTTCATGTCATCAACAGCCTGAGCTGCTGTGATAATAGCTAATTTATAAATATCTTCAGCACTTGAACCACGTGACAAATCATTCACAGGTTTGTTAAGTCCTTGAAGAATTGGACCGATTGCTTCAAACATACCAAGACGTTGTGCAATCTTATACCCAATATTTCCTGACTGAAGGTCTGGGAAGATAAAGACGTTTGCTTGTCCAGCCACTTTACTATCTGGTGCTTTAACTGCTGCTGTACTTGGTACAAATGCCGCATCAAATTGCAATTCACCATCGATAGCTAATTCAGGTTGACGTCCTTTTGCCAACTGAGTTGCTTCGCGAACTTTTTCAACTTCAGGAGCATTTGCACTTCCTTTAGTTGAAAAACTCAACATGGCAATTTTAGGATCAATATCAAAAATTCTAGCTGTTTCAGCCGTGTTTAAAGCAATTTCAGATAATTCCTGAGCATTCGGATTAATATTGATAGCACAGTCAGCAAAAATCAAACGGTGATCTGTACTTTCACGGTTCATCAAGAAAACACCAGATGTTCTAGAAATGCCAGGTTTTGTTTTAATAATTTGAAGCGCTGGACGGACAGTATCAGCTGTCGAATGAATAGCTCCAGAAACCATACCATCAGCTAAGCCTAACTTAACAAGCATTACACCAAAATAGTTAACGTCTTTCAATAAACGATCTGCATCTTCTGGAGTAGCTTTTCCTTTACGAATTTCAAGAAAAGCTTCTTTCATTTCATCAAGTTTATCGTAATTTTGGGGATTGATGACAATATAATTTTGATCAGCAAAACCAAACTTAGTCAATAACTCTCGAACTTCTGTAGCATCACCAAGAATAATCGGTTCAATCAAACCTTCAAATTTCAAACGAGCGGCGGCACGAAGAACACGTTCGTCATTTCCTTCAGGAAAAACAATTTTAAGGTTTTTACCAATAATTTTTTCCCTCAAGCTACCAAATAAAGATCGAATTCCCATATAAATTAACCTTCCATCTAATTGTTTTGTAGCTCCATGATAACGCTATCAAAGTCATCTGTCAAGTTTGTGCTTTGAATTATCTCTTCATTTGTGTAAGGGTTAACAAAACGTAGATAATGGCAATGTAATGCCTGACGAGTAATGCCAAGATCCATACGACCTCCATACAAATCATCCCCCAAAAGTGGGAAACCAATATGAGAAAAATGTACTCGAATTTGGTGTGTACGTCCAGTATGCAAACGAATATCTACTAGAGCCACATCGCCAAATCTCTCAACAACTTTATAACTTGTATGAGCATATTTCCCTGAAGGGTGCACACGACGTGTGATAATGCTATCTTCATCTCGAGCAATCGGTGCAATAATTTCACCCTCGTCCGCCAGGTCACCTTGTCCAGAAACCAAGGCATAGTAGCGCTTTTCAATTGTTTTATTTTGCAGTTGTTTATCAAGCCTTGCATGTGCATAGCCGTGTTTAGCAAAGAGCATCAAACCACTTGTATCCTTGTCCAAACGTGTCACAATGTGAACTTGTTTGTTAGGATAATTCTGCTCAAGATAGTAATTTTTTACAAAGTTAGCAATGGTATTTGAGTGTAAAATACTTGGAATGCTGGCATAGCCATGTGGCTTATTCAAAATCAAGAAATGCTCATCTTCGTAAGCAATATTCAAATCATGTTTGACTGGAATCAAAGTCTCATGTTCTTGCTCATCAGGGATTTCAATCGTTACAACATCTCCCTCATCCAATAAATAAATGGCATTTTGCTCAACGCCATTTACCCAAATATTTCCACCTTTAAACTTTACTTTTGCAAGTAAGCCTTTTGAGACATCATGTCCCTTTAAAAATGTTTTTACTTTTGTTCGTCGGTCCGCAACAAAATCAAATCTCACGAATCTACTTCTCCTATAAAGGCATCTCTCACGCGCTCCCAAAAACTTGTATGGAAGGGAGTTGCCACAAAACTAATTTTTTTATTGTCAATGCAATATTCAATTTTCGACACATTTTTATAATGCATCGTCTTGTTATCGATTGACACAGTATAAACGCCTTGGCGCTTAGGAATAATTTCAATTTTATCCTTTTTAGGAACAATCACTGAAGATCCTAAGGTACGATAAACGCGATTGTTCAAGCTAGAAATCTCGGTCAATTGCATTGCTTCCATCGTTGGATGCAAAATAGCTCCGCCCAAAGATTTATTATAAGCTGTGCTTCCTGTTGGCGTTGATACCGAAATACCATCACCACGGAAACGTTCTAATTTTACTTTATCAATAATCACATCAGCAACCATTGTCTTTTCAATACGTTTAATGGCTACTTCATTAAGCGCGCGCGCCTTAACAACACGTCCATCATCGAGTGTTATCTTAGCACGTAAAACCGGATAAGAAGCCTTTCTCCCCTTATCAGCACGCAAATTCTCTATCAACTTTTCAACTTCAAAATCTCGATAATCAGTGTAAAAACCAAGATGACCTGTATGAATTCCTACAAAACGAACTCTATCAAGGATTTTTTCGTAAGTATGAAAAGCAGATAAAAGCATGCCATCACCACCAATGGAAATGACAATATCTGGATCTTTCTTAGATAAATAAAAATCCTTATCCTCTTTGAAAGCTGCAAATAACTTTGAAGCTACTCGTCTACTCTGATATTTCCCGTTTGCTATGATAGCGACACGCGTCGCTTTATCTGTAATATTCGTCTGTGTCATCACTATTTCCTACACCATCATTTAATTTCCGACTTGCGGGATCAAATAAAAGCTGTGCTTCCCTAATGTCCTCGCGAATTTTTCGCATTTCTTCATCCAACTCAAGAGCGATTTTTGCTGTTGTTTCCAGACGTTTCTTAATCTCATCTGGAAACTCGCCTTTATATTTATAGTTCAATGAATGTTCGATTGTTGCCCAGAAGTTCATCGCGAGTGTTCTAATTTGAATCTCAGCTAGAACCACTTTTTGACCATCAATTGTGTCAACAGGATATTCGATAATCACGTGATAAGAACGATATCCACTTGCTTTCATGTGGGTGATATAATCACGTTCTTGAACGATTTTCATATCTCGTCGACTACGCAAAAGCGCTAAAACTTCATCAACGTCATCAACAAATTGAACCATAATACGCAGACCTGCAATATCTTGCAAATCTTGTTCAATATTTTCTGGCTTAATTCCGCGCAGTACCATCTTTTCCTTGATACTCTCAACAGATTTTACGCGACCAGTTACAAATTCAATTGGTGAATGTCGATTTTGTTTACGAAATTGCTTACGAATTCCGCGAAGTTTAATCTTCAACTCCCCAACTGTTTGTATATAAGGATCTAAAAATTTCTCCCAGTCCATCACATTTCCTTCCTAATGGGATGGGCTTGTCACGTTGACATAACCAATCCTTGTCAAAAAATTGACTTTTGTATAGAATTAATATAACGAACTTATTATAACATAAAACCTAATGGTGAAAAAAGGAAAAAATTTTTATGACACACCTTGAAATTGAGTACAAAACGTTACTCACTAAAGACGAGTTCAATCGTCTCAACAGTCAACTGTCTCATGTTACACCTGTAACTCAGACTAACTATTACTTTGATTCAGATAATTTTGACATGAAAGCTCACCGCATGTCACTTCGTATCCGGACATTGCCAAATCGCGCTGAAATCACCCTAAAAATTCCAAAAGAAGTTGGAAATTTAGAATACAACTATGATTTAAGCGTTGAAGAAGCAAAAAGTATTATTAAGTCTGGAAAATTCCCTGACGTTGACTTCCTTAAGCTTATCGAAGAAAACGGTGTAAAATTATCAAGCTTAAAAAACTTCGGTAGTCTTACAACAACACGCCGAGAAACGATGACAAACATTGGTCTTATGGCACTTGATAGCAACCAATACGCTGATATCAAAGACTATGAACTTGAACTCGAAGTTGAAAATGCCGAAAAAGGCAAAAAAGACTTTGATGACTTCCTAGCTCAGCATGATATTGATTTCAAGTATGCTAAAAGCAAGGTCGCTCGCTTTAGTGCAACACTTAAGCGAAATTAAACACGCTTTTCCTTAGAAAATGCTGAATTATTTCATTTTTTTTGGTAAAATATAAGTATTAATTTTAAAGGAGTTTATTTATATCATGGCAGAACTTTACGCCGACAAACAATTCAAGCTTTTTTCTCTATCTTCTAACGTAGAGATTGCACAAAAAATTGCGGATGCTTTAGGTGTCCCTCTTGGAAAAGTATCAACACGCAAGTTTTCAGACGGCGAAATCATGATTAACATCGAAGAAACAGTTCGTGGAGATGATATCTACATCATCCAATCAACTAGCTACCCTGTTAATGATAACCTTTGGGAACTATTAATTATGGTAGACGCTTGTAAACGTGCCAGCGCACACACTGTCAATGTCGTTATCCCATACTTTGGATACTCACGTCAAGACCGCATCGCTGCTTCACGTGAACCAATCACAGCTAAACTTATTGCAAACATGCTAGTTAAAGCTGGTGTTGACCGTCTTTTGACTCTTGACCTTCACGCTGTTCAAGTACAAGGTTTCTTTGATGTCCCAGTTGACAACCTCTTTACTGTTCCATTGTTTGCTAAATACTACTGTGAACAAGGTTTGAAAGGTGAAGACGTTGTTGTTGTCAGCCCTAAAAACTCTGGAATCAAACGTGCTCGTAGCTTGGCTCAAACTCTTGATTCACCAATCGCTATCATCGACTACGCTGAAGATGATTCACACCGTGAAGAAGGTTACATCATCGGTGATGTTGCTGGTAAAAAAGCAATCCTTATCGATGACATCTTAAACACTGGTAAAACATTTGCTGAGGCAGCTAAAATCGTTGAACGTGGTGGCGCAACAGAAATCTATGCAGTAGCAAGCCATGGTCTATTTGCTGGCGCTGCCGCTGACAGTCTTGATGCTGCTCCTATCAAAGAAATCTTAGTAACTGACTCTGTCGATACTAAAGAACGCTTGCCAAAAAATATCAAATATCTTTCTGCAAGCCAATTGATTGCTGATGCGATCACTCGTATCCACGAAAAAGCTCCGCTCAGCCCACTATTCTCATATAACGCTAAAAAGGACTAATAATATATGATATATCTTGATAATGCTGCAACTACCCCTCTCACCCCTTCTGTTATTGATGCAATGACAGAAATTATGGAGAATGACTTTGGTAACCCATCAAGCATTCATGGCATTGGGCGTCGCGCTAATCAGCGTCTTCGTTCAGCTCGCCAAACCATTGCCTCAGCTTTAAAAACTGACCCACGCCGCATTATCTTTACATCAGGTGCTACCGAAAGCAACAACACAGCTATCAAGGGTTATGCCCTTGCTAACCAAGCTAAAGGTAAGCACATTATTACAACTTCTATTGAACACCATTCAGTTCTTCTTACAATGAAGTACTTGGAAAAACGCTTTGGTTTTGAAGTCACTTATTTGAAACCTGAAAATAATCAAATTACTGCTAAACAAGTTGCTGATGCTTTGCGTGATGATACCATCTTAGTCAGCACAATGTTTGCAAACAATGAAACTGGTGATTTACTTCCAGTTAAAGAAATTGGTGAACTCCTTCAAGACCACCAAGCTGCTTTCCACGTTGATGCTGTTCAAGCTATCGGAAAAATCGATGTTTTCCCTGAAGACATTAAAGCTGATTTTCTTTCTGCTTCTGCTCACAAATTCCATGGACCAAAAGGTGTCGGTATCCTTTACTCAACACCACAACATTTTGATAACTTGCTCCACGGTGGTGAACAAGAAGACAAACGAAGAGCCAGCACTGAAAATATGATTGGTATCGCTGGTATGGCACAAGCCCTATCAGATGCCGTTGCTAACAAAGACAAAAACTTTAAGCATGTTGAAGAGCTTAACCAAGCCTTTCTCGATGGTATTTCTGGACTAGATTACTATATCAACGGTAGCGAGAACAGAATGCCTCATGTGCTTAATATTGGTTTTCCAAATCAAAACAATGGTATGCTTCTAACACGTCTTGACTTAGAAGGAATTGCCGTTTCAACAGGTTCTGCTTGTACTGCTGGTACCGTTGATCCAAGTCATGTTTTGGCAAGCCTATACGGTGATGACTCTCATCGTTTAACTGAATCAATCCGCGTTAGCTTCTCAGAGCTTAATACTATCGAAGAAGTTCAAGAACTCGCACAAAAATTAAAAGAAATCGTAGGAAACTAGGATGGCATTTGAAAAAGAAATCACACTGCAAGACTGTCTTTACAGCTATGCTATTAGCAATAACATCAAAAAATACACACTTCGTGATACAACCTTTACTCAAAACCGTATCGGTAATTACGAATTAACTCGCTTGTTGGAAAAAGTTCCAAATTCAGGCGACGGTTTTCCATTGAAAATCACAATCAACAAAGATTTAACAGGATTTAAATTAAGCATCACTGATAAATCTGGACTACGTTTTGTTAACATCTTCAAATCTGAAGATAACAAAATCCTCCAAGAAAAATTCTACTTCTTGATGGATAGTCTCGTTGAACGTGATATTTTCACTAAAAAAGAAGTTTAATAAAAAAGCAACTCTTTACCTGCTTCAAGGCAGATTAAGAGTTGTTTTTTTAATTAATTCAAAAATTTGTTTTTAATTTCACAAAGTTTTTGTTACAATAGATGTAGTAAGTAAAAGGGAGATGGTATTGTGACTACTGAGAAATCTATTCCTAAAGCAACAGCAAAGCGACTCTCGCTTTATTATCGTATTTTCAAACGTTTTAATACTGATAATGTTGAAAAAGCAAGTTCAAAACAAATTGCGGATGCTATGGGAATTGATTCTGCAACAGTTCGTCGAGATTTTTCATATTTTGGTGAACTCGGACGACGCGGCTTTGGCTACGACGTCAAAAAATTAATGAATTTCTTTGCTGATATTTTAAATGACCATTCTACAACAAACGTTCTTTTAGTAGGATGCGGAAATATCGGACGTGCACTACTTCATTACCGTTTCCATGACCGTAATAAAATGCAAATTGCAATGGCATTTGATACTGATGATAACGAGATTGTTGGACATCAAACCTCTGATGGTATTCCAATCTATGGTATCTCATCTCTTAAAGAACATGCTCAGGAAGCTGGGATAGAAACAGCTATTTTAACTGTACCAAGTACTAAAGCTCAGGAAGTTGCTGATATTTTAGTTGAAGCTGGAATCCATGGAATTCTAAGTTTCTCACCTGTACACCTCAATGTCCCTAAAGATGTGATTGTTCAATATGTTGATTTGACTAGTGAGCTTCAAACACTTCTCTATTTTATGAGCCAATCAAATCAATAATGCCTTGCTCAAGAAATTTAGTATTTAAATACTTTTTTCAAAGTCTGAGAATTTTTCTCAGGCTTTTTTATTACTTATAAAACATCCGTTTCTTCTCTAAAACTGTAATATTGGTATTTGCCTACTATGATATGATCTAAGCAAATAAGTCCAATATCTTCACATGAACGCTTTATTTTTTCAGTAAAGCGCAAATCATTTTCGCTAGGTTCTGGCGAACCAGAAGGGTGATTATGAACGATAATCACTGAAGTTGCCATGTTTTTACAAGCATAATACAAAATTTCACGTGGTTCAGCAATTGAGCGACGAACTGAACCAATAAAAATGGTACGTTGTTCGATAATGCGATTTTGCGTATCTAGGTAAATGGCTACTAGATGCTCTTGCTTTTGGTCACTAAGTTCTAGCATCATCTTTCTAGCTAGACGTTCACTGCTCATAATACGCTCTTTTTGGACGTACTCTGCCTTGCTAATGCGCTTAGCTAATTCAAGCATCGCTTTAATTTCAATGGACTTCACGTGACCAATTCCCTTAATTTTTTGCAATTCTTGTAAAGATAGATGCTGAAAATCCGCTAAACTGTCAATGTGTTTTAAAATATCATTTGCCACTTCCAAAACAGGTCTAGTCTTTGTTCCCGTACGTAATAAAATCGACAATAATTCCTGATTGCTTAGTTGCTCTGCACCTAAATCTCGCAAACGCTCACGCGGTAGCATAGCATCTGCTTTCATCTCAATTGTGTACATAAAAATACCTCCACTTATTTATTCGTAAGTTGAAGGTATTTCCTTTTATTTTTAGTTATTGTAGTCGATTTTTCTGACGTTTTGCGACATTATCTTTAATCATTTGATATAAGCTTGCTGCTAACGGTACTGCAACAAGCATTCCTAGAACTCCCCATAGTGACGCACCAATGGTAATTGCCATCAGTACCCACATACCAGGTAATCCAATTGAGCCACCCACCACGCGCGGATAAATTACGTTTCCTTCAAATTGCTGTAGAACAACTAAGTAAATAACAAAGAATATCGCCTGTGACACGTCTTGTGTCGCAATGAGGATAAATCCGATTGTTACACCGATATATGCTCCTACAACTGGAATTAATGCCGTAAACGCCACTAAAATACCAATTGTTGCTGCATATGGTAATTTGAATAAGAACATACCAATAGCTGTCAAACTACCAAGAATCATCGCTTCTAGAGTCTGACCGACAAAGAAACCATGAAATCTCTTATGCAAAATATCCAAAACATAGTGCACAGTTTTAGCATATTTTCCAAGGTAAGAATCAATCAAAAGATTAAACTGACGTCCCAACTGCTCCTTACTTGCCAAAACATAGATTGAAAAGACAAAACTAATAAAAACATTTAACAAAGTCGATGCAATGGTGCTCACCGAAGTTAAAATATTTGTTAGAACAGCTAAAACCTGATTTAATATTTGTTTGCTGTAGTCCGACAAGGTTGCTGTAATGTCTGATGAAGACCCAAAATAGGCAAGAAAATCTTGTACAGCTTTATTATCACTGACTTCCTTGATAAATTTTGAGAAACCACTCGTATCAATTTTCAAAAGAGAATTAATACTTGCAATCAAGTCAGGCAATACAATTGAAAATAACCAGCTAATAAGTAGCATAAAAGTGAGATAGGCTAAAATCATTGAAACTGCACGTTTTAATTTTAGTAGATACTTATTTTTAATTAAGCGTGTAAAAATCATCTCATAAAGACTCATCACAATATTGACAATATAAGCAATACCTGCCCCAATCATAAAGGGTTGACTTGCCTTAAAAATGGTAGAAATAATTGATGCACCAGCACTCCAGTAAGCCTGAATCGCATAACAAATTGCAAAAGCAATCACTATATAATAAACATGTTTTTTCTCTAATTTCATGGGGAATAAGTTCTCCTTAATTCAATTATTCCCATTATAGCAAAATATATTAAAATAGCGAAGAGTCTGCTGCTTTATTCTTTATTATCACGCTTAAAAATATACTCTTGGTCAACTGGATTATAAATCGATTTTACTTCCATGTCTGTGCCATCATAAGTAATTTCCAGAATTGCACAATTTGACATGCGTTTCTTTAAAACAGGCGGATTTTTTGTTGCATGAAGATAAAACTGCGTAATGGCTCCGCCATGACTGACAAATAAGAGTGTCTCGTCATCTTCGCTCTGATTTAGCATCTCACGAATCGTACGGCTCACGCGCTCATATACATGAACATTTGACTCACCGCCATAGCGCACAAAGAAATCACGATAACCTGATCCGTCTTCACGATGAACAGGTGGATTTAGGTATTCTTGATGAGCTTCATAAGAGCCAAAATCCATCTCTTTAATGCCTTTTAATCGAATATAATCATCTCTTCCAGTTGCAAGCTCTGCGGTATCACAAGCACGCTCCTGCGTTGATGAGTAGACTCGAGTAAATGTAATGCCTTCTTCTTCAAAATGACGTCTTGCTGCTTTTGCTTGCTCAATACCAAGTTCTGTTAAAGGAGAATCACAAGCTCCCTGAATTCTACCTTGTAAGTTAAAACGTGTTTGTCCATGTCGCATTAAATAAAATGTCTTCACTGATTCTCATCCCTCTCAAATAAATATGTTTCAAAATCTTTAGTTGGCAAAATTAATTTATCAAGATGCAGTTTACCGTCATAATCAAACTCACAAATAGCACAATTTGAAAAGCCAACACCTTTTGGAAATGCTATTTTTAGTTGGAGACAAAGTCCCCACATCGTTGCACCGTGGCTAACCATAAGTAGGCTCTCAGCATCGTCTTCTTCTTGCAAAGCCTTAAGAATAGTCTTTAAAGCACGCGCACCAACCGCCATAATATCTTCTCCACCAAATGGAACTAATAAATCTTCGAATGAATTTGCACCTGGTCGAAACTTTGGCAATAAAAACTCTGGCTGCGCTTCAAACTGTCCAAAATCCATTTCTTTGATGCCTTTTAGCTGAACAACGTTCTCTTGCCCAGAAACCAATTTTGCGGTATCTGTCGCCCTTTCCTGCGTTGATGAATAGACTTTATCAAAAGAAATCGCATTGTCATCAAAATATTTCTTAGCGAGCATAGCTTGATCTATACCAAGTTGTGTCAAAGGAGAATCACAAGCTCCTTGAACACGACCTTGAGTATTAAAAAGAGTCTCGCCATGACGCATTAGATACAGTTTTTTTCTCATACATTTCCTTTCTAGAAAAGTAACCCAGTTGGAATTTCCAACTGAGTTAGCTTATTAATCATTTAGGATATTAGCACCACGTGATGCAATCAAATCTTTATAGAAGAAGAATGAATCTTTACGTGATCGATCAAAGCTACCATTTCCTTGGTCATCTGCATCAACATAGACAAATCCATAACGTTTTGACATTTCTGATGTTGACGCTGAAACAAGGTCTGTACAGCCCCACCAAGTGTACCCCATCAAATCAACACCGTCTTCAATGGCTTCATACATTTGTTTAACGTGTGATTGAAGATAATCAATGCGGTATTGATCGTGAATTGAGCCATCTTCTTCGACTTTATCAAGAGCACCAAGACCATTTTCAACAACCATAAGTGGCACTTGATAGCGATCGTAAAGCTTATTAAGGGTAATGCGAAGACCAACTGGATCGATTTGCCAACCCCAATCAGATGCTTCTAGATATGGATTTGGTTCACTGAGCATAAGATTTCCTGCAGTTTGATCTTCTGTTTTTTCTTTACGAGCAATTGAACTCATGTAATAAGAGAATGACATAAAATCGACAGGGTATTTTTCAAGGATTTCAAGATCACCTTCAGCAATATCTAGCTTAATATTGTTTTCTTTAAAGAAACGTTTTGCATATGAAGGGTATTTACCACGAACTTGAACATCAGAGAAGAATAGATTTTCATGGTCTTTTTTAATTTCTTCCATGACATCGTCAGGATTACATGTTGCAGGATAAGCTTGCATGCGAGCTAACATACAACCAATCTTAAAGTCAGGATTAATCTCATGACCAACTTTTGTAGCAAGACTTGATGCCACAAATTGGTGGTGTGCTGCTTGATACATTTCTTGAAGATTTAATTTTCCATCTTCAAACAAAAGTCCACCAGAAAGGTAACCAGTCATTCCAATGATGTTAATTTCATTGAACGTTAACCAATATTTAACTTTATCTTTGTAACGATTAAAAACAGTTTCTGCATAGCGAACAAAGAAATCAATCACCTTACGATTCTTCCAACCGCCGTATTCTGTAATTAAATGAATTGGAAATTCATAGTGAGAAAGTGTTACAAGTGGTTCAATACCATATTTATTTAACTCATCGAAAACTTTGTCATAAAATGCTAAACCAGCTTCATTTGGTGTTGCATCATCACCATTTGGGAAAATACGTGACCAAGCAATTGACATACGAAATGTTTTGAAGCCCATTTCAGCATAAAGAGCGATGTCTTCTTTATAGCGGTGATAAAAATCAGATCCCCAACGTTTTGGATAAAGTCCTTCTTTATCGTTTAAGGCAGCATCTAATTTTGCACGATTCATTGGCGTATTAAATTCACTTCCCATTGATTTTCGTTCTTCTGGAGCTACAGCGCGTGAAGTATCTGAAGTTGCTGGACCACGTCCATCAATATTCCATGCCCCTTCAAATTGATTGGCAGCTGTTGCACCACCCCATAAAAAATCTTTTGGAAATTGTTTTGTCATATTATTTCACCTCATACTTAAGTTTACTCTTGTATTATAGCTGGAAATGTAAGTGCTTTCTATCACTATAATCTTAAAAACTAATACTATGACAAACTATTGACAAAATAATCTTACTTTAGCTGAAACATTTTCTTGAAATTATCCGAAATTGCAATGAAATGCGCTCATTTTGAAGCTTCTTTATAGAAGAAAATTTGACAAAAGCCCATTCTATCTATATAATTAACTAGTTGAAATTATTCTATTTTTTCTGAAAATGGGAAGAAAATTTTAATTAAGTAGTACTTATTTAATGGCTAAAAGGTAAAGAATCACCAGAAGATTTACCCTTTAACCAATGATTATAGTACTATGACTGACTTAGGAGTTTGATTATGTATAATTTTCTATCGTCTTTAGACAGTCTAGTCTGGGGACCACCTCTTCTTGTTCTGCTCGTTGGAACAGGAATTTATCTATCTATTCGTTTAGGATTGCTGCAAGTTTTTCGACTTCCAAAAGCTTTAAAACTTATTTTCGCATCTGAAGCGAAAGGAAAAGGTGATATTTCAAGTTTTGCGGCTCTTGCAACAGCTCTTGCTGCTACAGTAGGTACTGGTAACATCGTAGGTGTTGCGACTGCTATTAAACTTGGTGGCCCTGGTGCACTTCTATGGATGTGGTTGGCCGCATTCTTTGGTATGGCGACTAAATACTCAGAAGGTGTCTTGGCGATTAAATACCGTACAACAGACGCAAACGGTGAAATTGCCGGTGGTCCGATGCATTATATCGTTAACGGAATGGGAAAACACTGGAAACCTCTAGCAATCGCCTTTTCAATCTTTGGTGTTATGGTTGCACTATTTGGTTCAGGTACATTTACACAGGTTAACTCAATCACCGACTCTCTCAGCAATACTGTCGGTTGGTCACCAAAAATTATTAGCTTGGTTTTAGCTGTTTTAGTTAGCATTATCATCTTTGGTGGTATTCAATCAATTTCAAAAGTTGCTGAAAAAATTGTGCCTTTCATGGCGATTATTTATATTCTCGCAACAATTACTATCCTTGCTTTCCACTATGACCAAATCATTCCAAGTATTGCTTTAGTCATTAAATCTGCTTTCACTGGTAAAGCTGCTACAGGTGGTTTTGCAGGTGCAACTGTAATTACAGCAATCCAAGCTGGTATTGCGCGTGGTATCTTCTCAAATGAATCTGGTCTTGGTTCTGCACCAATTGCTGCTGCTGCTGCCAAAACCGAAGAACCCGTTGAACAAGGCCTTGTTTCTATGACTGGTACTTTCATTGATACCATCATTATTTGTACACTAACAGGTCTATCAATCATCGTTACTGGTGGCTGGACAAGCAACCTCAATGGAGCAACTCTAACACAATCAGCGTTCTCTACTGTCTTTGGTAACTTTGGTGTTTACGCATTGACAATTAGTTTAATTCTCTTTGCCTTTACAACAATTCTTGGATGGGGTTACTACGGAGAACGTTGTTTCGAATTTCTTTTTGGGACTAAAGCAATTCCAGTTTACCGTGTTATTTTCATTATCATGGTTGCCTTGGGTGGATACATTAGCCTTGAAACAATCTGGGTTATTGCAGATATTGTTAATGGTTTAATGGCTATTCCAAACTTAATTGCACTACTTGCTCTTTCACCAATTATTATCAAAGAAACTAAACAATATTTTAATAATTATCAAAATAAAGACTAGGTTTAATCCTAGTCTTTTATTCTTGTCAAACTCAGAAAAATCCTGCTAAGAAAACGCTTCTTGACAGGATTCTTTTGTCCCAGGAAGTCGTTTTAGTGATATAATAGAAGGTAGCCTTAATTTTAATATACATACCGCCATTTCTCACAAAGGAGGCATTATATGTCAACACCAGAAGAAAATCTTCGTTTAGCCAAGCGTGGACCAATCGTCAGTATTGTCGCATACTTTGTCATTACTTTACTCAAATTAATCACTGGATATTTTCTCAATTCATCTTCTTTAATCGCTGATGGTTTTAACAACTTATCTGATATTTTAGGAAATGTTGTCCTATTAATCGGATTACATCTAGCAAGTAAGCCAGCTGATGAAGATCATCGTTTTGGACATTGGAAAATCGAAGATCTATCAAGTTTGATTACTTCATTTATCATGTTTTACATTGGTTTTAAAGTCCTCTTTCAAACCGTTGAAAAAATCATCACTGGTAGTCTAACACCACTTGATCCAGAAGGTGCTATCATCGGAGTCATCTCAGCTTTAATCATGTACGGTGTCTACCTCCACAACAAACGTCTCTCTCAACGTGTCAAATCAAGTGCTCTTTTAGCTGCTTCAAAGGATAACTTATCCGATGCCGTAACATCAATCGGTACTTCTATCGCCATTCTAGCCGCTTCTTTCAATCTCGTTATCATCGATAGACTCGCTGCTATCGTCATCACTTACTTCATTTTGAAAACAGCCTACGATATCTTTATGGAAAGTGCCTTTAGTTTATCAGATGGATTTGATCAAAAAGAATTAAAAAAATACAAGGAAGCCATTTTAAAACTTCCAAAAGTTTCAAATGTTAAATCTCAACGTGGTCGCTCTTATGGAAGTAACATCTACCTTGACATCGTTGTTGAAATGAATCCAGATTTATCAGTTTATGAAAGCCATGAAGTCACTGAACAAATCGAGGACATTCTTCGGAAAGAATTTTCAGTCTATGACACCGATGTTCACGTTGAACCTGGATCTATCCCAGAGGATGAAATTTGGGACAACGTTTATCGCAAACTATTCAAAGCAGAGAAAACCATTCTTGCAAAAATCCCTGATTACGAAGAATTGATTTCAGATAACTTCAAACTCGTTGATGCTGATGGACAAACTTATACAAAATACGAAATGGTTTCACGTGCCAAACACTACATGAGTAATTTTGAAGGCTTTGAGATGACTTCAATTAGTCAAAAAACAAAACTAATCACTTATGAGCTCAATGGCCAAACACACACAAGCATTTGGCGCCGTAAGGAAAATTGGTTCCTTGTTTTCCATCAAATCACACCTAAATCACAAAAATAAACAAAAGCTAGAGCTTCTACTCTAGCTTTTTATAATGAAAAAAGCTCTAAGTTGTTAAACTTAGAACTTCTTTTTTAGTTTTTGACGGCATCAGTTGCAACGTCTTCACCAAACCATTTATTTGAAATCTCTTGGAATTTACCGTCTTTATAAAGTTTTTGGAATGCTTGATTAATTTTCTTAACAAGTGTTTTATCTGCTTTTCTAGCTCCGACAGCAAAGTCTTCACCATCAAATTCACTTGAAATAATATTATACTTGTCAAGCTCGCCTTCTTGTTCAAGATAGTAATTAGCATAAACTTTATCAATCAACAAACCATCGATACGATCGTTTTTAAGGTCAATCAAAGCTTGTGTAAATGTTTCATATTGTGTCGCATCTCCGCCAGAGACAATGTTTTTTAATACTTTAGGATTCGCATTAAAAGCATCATAACCTGATGAACCTGATTGGGCACCAAGGACTTTGCCTTTCATACCAGCAAAACTTGTAATATCTGACGATTTTTTAGTCACCAATACTTGTTCATTTATCATATAAGGGTTTGTGAAACGAACTTTTTCTGAACGTTCATCTGTGATTGAATAACCATTCCAAATCAAATCAATTGTTCCATTGTTTAATTCAGTTTCTTTCATATCCCAGTTGATTGACTGCCATTTAACTTTAATACCATATTCAGCAAAAACAGCATTCGCTAAATCAATATCAAAACCAACGTTTTTTCCGTCTTCATCTTCATATCCCATTGGAACAAAGGTATTATCGAAACCAATCGTAATCTTACCATCTTTTACATAAGAATCCCACTGGTCAGTGTTAGAAGCTTTTTTTGAAGACGATGAACCACAGGCAGCTAGTGCTACAGTCGAAACAAGCACCAAAGCGCTTAAAAGAATTTTTTTGATTTTCATAGACACACCTAATAAACTTTCTGTTATTTTGGATTAATTTTTAAAATGTGATCTGAAATTGTTTCAGCAAATTGCAAATCATGGGTAACCACGATTTGAGTCATTCCTGCTTCACGATTTTGTAAAATCAATTTTTCAACTTCTTGGCGTAACTCAGGATCAAGCGCTGAAGTCGGTTCGTCATACCCAATAATCTGAGGATCAATCATCATTGCACGAGCTAGTGCCACTCGCTGCTTTTGACCACCAGACAATGAATAAGGATAAGCTCCCGCATGCTCACCCAACCCAAGACGTTTAAGAAGTCCTAGGGCTTTTTCTTTTGCTTCTTCTTTTGACATTCCCATTGTTTTAACAGGTGACAAAATCAAGTTATCTAAAACAGACAAGTGTGGGAATAATTGAAAGTCTTGGAAAACAAATCCTAATAAGTTAAGGTTCTCCAAGTGATTAATTGGAACCACTTCACCATTATAAATGATTTCACCTGAATCAATTGTTTCAAGACCTGCAAGCATACGTAGCAAAGTTGTCTTACCACCACCTGAAGGACCTACTAATGACAAAATTTTTCCATCTTCAATGGTCAAATTAAATTGATCAAAAATCTTTTTTTGACCAAATTGTTTTGAAATATTTTTTAATTCTAACATCTGGTCACCTCTTATTTGTAATAATCAAATTTTTTCTCAGTTTGTTTTGAAATTAGTGTTACAATACCAATCATCAGTAAGTAAATAGCTCCCGCTACAAACATAGGTGCTAAAGAAGCATCACGATTAGCTGCTGTTTTACTAGCAAGCAACAAATCACCAACACCAAGCACGTAAACAAGTGAAGAATCCTTAACGAGGTTAATGATTTCATTGAAAACACTCGGCAAAACAATTTTGAAAACTTGTGGCAAAATAATATAATGAATCGTTTGAAGTTGATTTAATTTCAAAACTTTAGCAGCTTCATATTGCCCTTTAGGGATAGCTGAAATACCACCACGGAAAATCTCAGCAAAATAAGCTGCATAATTTAACGTGAAAGCTAAAATAGCTGCTGGAAGTCTATCCATAACTACGCCCACGCTTGGCAAGACATAGTAAAAGAAAATTAATTGTAGTAACAATGGAGTCCCACGCATAATCCACACGTACAAAGTCAACAACCATTGTAACGGTTTAAATTTTATCTGCATCAAAAAAGCTAAGATAGCACCAAATGGAATTGATAACACAATAACAATACAGAAAACCTGCAATGTCACTGCTGCACCATCTAACAAGCTAGGCAGAATTTGTGAAATATATGACATATTTTCTCCTAAAAAGAATTGATAGTACCTTCTATTATAACAGATTTTAGAATAAATTGGGAGTAATCAAGAATAATTTCTCACTTCTTGTAATAAAAATAAATTATTTTTACATAAATTTATATATGTATGCGTCTTTTTTTACAAAAAAGCTGTGAGTAAATCTACTCACAGCTTAAAAGTCATTATAGTTTTTTAACAAACTCTGATTTTAATTTCATTGCGCCAAAACCATCAATTTTACAATCGATGTTGTGATCACCTTCAACAAGACGAATGTTTTTCACACGTGTACCTTGCTTAAGATCTTTTGGTGCACCTTTTACTTTCAAGTTTTTAACGATAGTAACACTATCACCATCAGCAAGACGAGTACCGTTGCTATCAAGAACAACCAAGCCATCTTCTTCTTCAACTGAATCGCTTGGGTTCCATTCATAAGCACACTCTGGGCAAACTAACATTAATCCATCTTCGTAAACATACTCAGAGTTACATTTTGGACAATTTGGTAAAGACATAATTTCTCCTTATCAAAAATAGCTATAACTTTCTTAGCTGTCCTTTAGCAAAAAGTTACATTATCCATTCTAACCTAGAAAGTAAAATTTGGCAAGAACTTTATTCAACAGTTACAGATTTTGCAAGATTACGTGGTTTATCAACATCTAAGCCGCGTTGAAGTGTTGCATAGTAAGCAATCAATTGTGCAGGAACGACCATTGCGATAGCTGACAAGAATGGGTGAACAGTTGTTACAATGATATCGTCACCTTCACGTGCTTGACTTTCGTCAACGATTGTTAGAACACTTGCTCCGCGTGCTGCAACTTCTTGAATATTACCACGAGTATGAGATGCAAGGATAGGATTGCTTGAAATAAGAGCAATTACAGGCACACCATCTTCAATCAATGAAATTGTACCATGTTTCAATTCGCCAGCAGCAAAACCTTCACATTGAATATAAGAAATTTCTTTTAGTTTCAAGCTTGCTTCCATAGCAACATAGTAATCAGAACCACGTCCAATGTAGAACGCATTGCGTGTTTCTTTAAGAAGTGCTTCTGCTTTTTTAGCAATTGTATCTTTTTCAGAAAGCGTAGCTTCAATAGATTGCGCAACGATTGAAAGTTCGTGTACCAAGTCAAATTCGGCAGCAGCTTTATTCCCATTAGCATCACCAACTGCTTTAGCCAAAATAGCTAGTGTAGCAATTTGAGCTGTATAAGCTTTGGTTGATGCAACGGCAATTTCAGGACCAGCATGCAAAAGCATTGTGTAAGTTGCTTCACGTGACAAGGTAGATCCAGGAACGTTTGTAATTGTCAAACTTGGAATTCCCATTTGATTAGCTTTAACCAAAACTTGACGGCTATCAGCAGTTTCACCTGATTGAGAAATCATCACGAACAGTGGTTTTTTACTCAACAATGGCATGTTATAACCCCACTCTGAAGCAATACCAAGCTCAACTGGAGTATCTGTCAATGTTTCAAGGAATGATTTTGATGCAAAACCAGCATGATAAGAAGTACCAGCAGCTAAAATATAGATACGGTCAGCTTCTTGAACTGCTTTGATGATTTCAGGATCAACAGTAATATTATTGTTATCATCTGTGTAAGCAGTAATCAATTTACGCATAACAGTTGGTTGTTCGTCGATTTCCTTTAACATGTAGTAAGGATAAGTTCCTTTACCGATATCTGACAAATCAAGTTCAGCTGTGTAAGAATCACGTTCTACTGCATTTCCATCATAATCCATAACTGATACAGAATCTTTTGTTAAAACGACCAACTCTTTATCATGGATTTCCATAAATTCACTCGTTTCGCGAATCATTGCCATAGCATCAGAACATACCATGTTGTAGCCATCACCTAAACCAATCAAAAGTGGTGATTTATTCTTAGCAACATAAATAGTATCAGAATCTTCAGCATCAACAAGTGCAAAAGCATATGAACCTTCAATAATGTTCAAAGCTTTTTTGAAAGCTTCAAGAACTGAAAGGCCTTGTTCAACAAATTCACCAACCAAGTGAACCGCAATTTCAGTATCAGTTTCACCTTTTAGATGGTGATTTGAAAGGTATGTTTCTTTAATTTGTAGATAATTTTCAATAACACCATTGTGAACCAAGACAAAACGTCCAGTTTCAGATGTATGTGGGTGAGCATTTGATTCAGTTGGTTGACCATGAGTTGCCCAACGAGTATGACCAATTCCAGTATAACCTGCCATGTCGATCCCGATTTTAGCACGTAAATCAGCAATACGTCCGACTGATTTAATCAAACGACCTTGATTAGAACCGTTAGTTACGTAGATTCCTGCTGAATCATAACCACGATATTCAAGTTTTTCAAGACCTTGCATTAAGATGTCTGTTGCATTTTTATTTCCAACAACACCAACAATACCACACATATTTATTACCTTTAGCAAGAAAAATCTTGCTATCTCTTTCTTAAAAATTGAATTGGTATAGTCTAATAAAGACTCTCCAAAACCTTACAGCAACAGTATATAACTTTGATATGACATTGTCAATAAAATAATTGGTATGATTTTAGCTATACCAATTATGGATTGGTACAAATAACAAAAAAACAGAGCAGTTAAACTACTCTGTTGTAATAAATCCAAATTTATTAAGTGGCAAAATCTTAAATGTTACAACACCACGAATCTGACTTTCTTTAATCAAACCAAAATCACGACTATCATTTGTATTTTGACGATCGTCATTCAATACCAAATAATAACCTTTTGGAATTTTATCGTATTTCCCATTGGTAATAGTACTTACAGAAAAATCAGAAGTAAACGGTTGCTGTGTATCTGATGTTGAAGAATACTCAGATTTAATTTTACCAATGTAAGGCTCTTCTTTAACTTCATTATTAACATAAAGAATATCATCCATTACGGTCACGCTTTGTCCAGCTGTAGCAACAACACGACTGATATAAAAGATATCATCTTTCTTATAAACGATAAAATCTTTATAACGGGGCTCACGATTGCGATTAACTACTACTACATCACCATTCGACAAATAAGAATTAGCAGCATCTTTATGCACCTTAAATGTTGAAAATACAAAAATTCTCAACAAAAACAGTACCAAAATGGCAATTAAAACTATAATAATATTTCGTATAAAATCGCGTTTAACCATAATTTCTCCTATTCTTTTTCTATTATATCATGTTTTGAAATATAAAAAAAGTATGCATGTGAATTTTAACACAGAGTTAAATCGAAATTATGTAGAGCTCTTTCGCCCTTTTTGTGCCCCTTACAACCATTTTGGCATAAAAAAAGCCCTATCACACAGGCTGTAAAGCTTGATATGATAGGCTTTTTTATTATTCAATTATTTTACAGTGCGGATACGCATTGTGTTTGTACCACCTGAACCAACAGGAACACCAGCGACGATAACGATGTTATCACCTGATTGAACCAATCCAGATTCAAGAGCAGCTTTTTCAGCAACTTCAAACATGTCATCAGTTGATGCAGGTTTTTCAGTTACAACTGGAATAACACCCCAGTTAATCATCAATGATTTTTGAGTTTTTTCGTCAAATGTTACAGCCAAGATGTCAGCATCTGGACGGTATTTAGAGATAAGACGAGCAGTGTTACCAGATTCAGTAAGAGCAACTACAAGTTTGATATCCATTGAGCTTGTAGCATCTTTAACTGCTGAAGCTACTACTTCTGTTTTAGAAGTACGAGCGAATGATGATGAATCAAGACGTCCGTATTCGTTAAGAAGAGTTTGAGCGTTTTTATCGATTGTAGCCATTGCACGAACAGCTTCAACTGGGTATTTACCATTTGCAGATTCACCAGAAAGCATTGTTGCGTCAGTACCATCGATAACAGCGTTGAACACGTCAGATACTTCTGAACGAGTTGCACGTGGTTTTTCAGTCATTGATTCAAGCATGTTTGTTGCTGTAATAACTGCTTTACCAGCTGCGTTAACTTTAGTGATGATCATTTTTTGGTAAACTGGAACCATTTCAAATGGAACTTCAATACCCATGTCACCACGAGCGATCATGATACCATCAGCAGCTTCGATGATTTCGTCAATATTTTCGATACCTTGTTGGTTTTCAATTTTAGCGAACAAACGAACGTGTCCGTTACCAGTTTCTTCACAGATTGCACGAACTTCTTCAACGTCTTTTGCAGTACGTACGAATGAGATAGCGATGAAGTTAAGACCTTGTTCAAGACCAAAACGGATATCAGCGTTATCACGTTCAGCAAGAGCTGGGAATGGGATTTTAGTGTAAGGAATGTTTACACCTTTTTGTTTAGCGATAATACCATCGTTTTCAACTTCAACAACAAATTCACGAGTTGCATCATCTTTAGCTACAACGCGAAGACCAAGTTTACCATCGTCAACAAGGACTTGTTTACCAACTTCAACGTCGTCAAAGATGTCAAGACCACCAGCAACGTTCAAAGCGATAACGTCACGAGTTGATTTGATACCTTGTTTAGTAGCAACGCGGATTTGTTCACCAGTTTTGTATGAATATTCTTTAGCTTCACCTTCAAAAAGTTCTGTACGGATTTCAGGACCTTTTGTATCAAGAAGGAAACCAACTTTTTGACCAGCGATTTCTTCTGCACGACGAACTGTAGCCATACGAGCACCTTGTTCTGCGTGGTCACCGTGTGAGAAGTTGAAACGGAAGACGTTTGCACCTTCTTTAATCAATTGAGCGATTTTTTGTGCTGATGCTTCAACATCAAGGCTTTCACCCCAATATCCGTCTTCACCGAATTTTTTACCACCGCGGAGTTCTACCGCAGGACCAAGTGTTGCAACGATTTTTACGCGTTTATTCATGATAATATGAAACTCCCTTTATTTTTAAGCCGAATGAACGACTATTAATAACAATAATTTTTAATCTATAAATACTATACTATAAATGAGCAATATCTCGATTCAATTGAGCGAAGTCAAGACGTGCTTTGTGTGGCATGTTGACGATAATGCTACCATCTTCTGCCAATGAGAATAGAGCACCTTCTTCTTTTGTACCAAGAATTGGGCTTTCTACTAATTCTTCGTTGTGGATACCAACAGCAAGTCCACCACGACCTTGTTGAAGTAATTCAACAGCATGAGCACCCATCCAAGAAGCAAGAACACGATCACGAGGTGATGGTGCACCACCACGAAGGATGTGACCAAGGTTTGTTGCACGAAGGTCGCTAGTATCACCAGCTTCTTTCATCAACTCTGCAAATTTTTCTGCATGCATTACACCTTCAGCAAGAACGATAAGGTGACGTTCTTTACCTTTGTTTTCGTAACCATCTTTAACTTTTGCAACTACTTCGTTGATGTCATATTCTTCTTCAGGAATAATGATTTGGTCTGCACCAGAAGCAATACCTGCCCAAAGAGCGATATCACCAGCGTTACGTCCCATTACTTCAACAACGAAAGTACGTTTGTGACTGTAAGATGTATCACGGATTTTGTCAAGAGCTTCCATAGCTGTGTTTACAGCTGTGTCAAACCCTAGTGTGTAATCTGTACCAGCGATATCGTTATCGATTGTACCTGGGATACCAACTGCTGGGAATCCGTGTTCTGTCAAGCGCATAGCGCCGTGATAAGAACCGTCACCACCGATAACAACGACACCTTCGATGCCGTGTTTTTTAAGTTGTTCGATACCAGCAAGTTGTCCTTCAAGAGTTGCAAACTCAGGGTAACGAGCTGATTGAAGGAAAGTACCACCACGAGACAAAATGTTTGAAACACTTTGAGCGTCCAATGGGAAAATGTCGCCATCGACCATACCAGCATAACCGCGGTTGATTCCGAAGACTTCCATTCCTTCTTTAATTGCTTTACGAACAACTGCACGAACAGCAGCATTCATACCAGGAGCGTCGCCGCCACTAGTCAAAACAGCAATACGTTTCATTTTGCTAATACTCCTTTTATTAATCTAACGTTCTTATTATAGCACATTACTTTGTAAAATGCTTTACTTTATTTTATTTTTACTAAAATTTTATTGATAAATCGTTTTCAGCGTATATGGTTTTAGAGCTTGTGTTAACTCTACATCCTTACTAACTAAATGCTTTTGACTCTGTAACGTCTGCTTACTATCTTGATAGTGCAAAATAACAGGAATCTTACCAGGAAACTGAGATAGTATTTGTGATATCTCTGTATCATGCAGATGATTTTCAACTAGCAACCACAAACGCTCGCTGCTTGCCTCTTGAACACGATTCAGTACCATCTGCAATCTGTCATTACGTTTTTGAATTTTCCCGGTTAAGTAATAAAATCTACCTTCTTGAAGCATATCCTTATATTGAGCAAAGGTTTCTGGAAACAATGTCACATCAAATTTTTTATTCGTGTCAGTTACGTTCAAAAACGCCATTTGTTCTCCCTTTGTTTTTGTTCGAATTACACGAATTTGGTTCAATTCGACAAGAATTGTTGCTTCAGTATTTTCATGTAAGTCAGCCAGAGCTGTAAATGGAACTGATGTTTTTTTAGCGATTTCCAAAAGCGGATGTGGGCTAATACCAACACCAAGCAGTCCTTGTTCCTGACGGTACTTCTCTGCACTTGGAAAATCTTCAACTTCAATCCAACTGTAAGAAGTTTCAGCAAATAAACTTCCTAGTTCATTTACAAACATAAATAAAGGTTCTAGATTTTCAATAATCTTACGACGATTTTTTTCAAATTTATCAAATGCACCAATTTCAATCAGCGGAGTGACAAATTCTTTTTTCTGATAGTTTTCAGGTAACTTAGTCAAAAAGTCTTCAATGCTTGAAAACGGACGATTCTCAATAATCCAATAACACATATCTCGTGGTACGCCCTTTAGATTTTTCAATCCAAGATAAATACGCCCATCTGAAATCTTATCATTATAGGGAACAGTGTTTATATCAATTTTATTGACCTTGAATTCTGATTCAAGTGCATCAGTAATGTAGTCCGCACTTGAATAATTGAGCATGACATCGTAAAAGACAGCAGGGTAATGAGCTTTAAAGTATGCTAGTTGAAAAGCTAAAGCTGAATAGGCAAATGCGTGACTTCTGTTGAAGCCGTAACCAGCGAATTTTGCCATACGAGAAAACAAATCCTTAGCAACATCAAGTGGACGACCAAGAGCTTGTGCTCCTTTTAAAAATTCACTTTCCATTTTTTGCATGTCTTCTACTTTTTTCTTCGACATAGCACGGCGCAACAAATCCGCCTTCCCAAGAGTAAAGCCAGCATATACTTGAGCAATCTGCATAACTTGCTCCTGATAAAGCATAATACCATACGTAGGTTCCAAGATATGAGCCACTAAAGGATCAATCAAGTCAACAGTTTCTTTTCCAAAACGACGTTTAATAAAGTTCTCGGTATAATCACTAGCCCCAGGACGATTTAAACTCGTAGTAGCTACAATATCCTCAAATTTACGTGGCTTAATACGTTTCAATAGATTAATTGCCCCAGCCTGTTCAAACTGAAAAATCCCCTTTGTTCTTCCAGCTGCAAAAAGAGCAAGTGTCTTCTCATCTTCTAAATTAATTGATTTAATATCGATATTAACACCATAATCTTTTGCTACTTTTTCTTGCATTCGTTGAACAAAAGTCAGATTTCGTAGGCCTAAGAAGTCCATCTTAAGAAGACCGTTAGCCTCAACTGCAGAAGCATCATACTGAGTTATCATCATATCCTCACCAGCTTTTAGTGGAATATGTTCTGTCAGATTGTCATCACTCATAACGACACCGGCTGCGTGGATAGAAGTTTGACGTGGGTTGCCTTCAATTCGCTTAGCAATCGCAAACGCTTTTTGGTATTCAATTTTTGAATTAATAATCTGACGGAAAGAAAGATTTTTTTCATAAACCGTCGTCAAATTATCTCTAAAGCTAATTTTCTTAGTGATATTAGTCAATTCATGCTCAGGAGCTCCAAAGCGTTTAAAAACATCGCGGATAGCCTGTTTAGCACCGAACGTTGAGAATGTCACAATTTGCGCTGAATGAAGGCTTCCATAACGATTGCGTACATAATGAAGAAATTCACTACGATAAACGTCTGGTAGGTCAATATCAATATCCGGCATACTATAACGTTCTTCGTTTAGAAAACGTTCAAAAAGCAGGTTGTTTTTAACTGGATCAATCCCTGTAATATCAAGAGCGTAAGAAACTAAACTTCCTGCTGCAGAACCACGTCCCATTCCCATATAATAGCCACGACTACGACCAAAACGCAATAAATCCCAAACAATCAAGAAATAGTCGTCAAATCCCATTTTGTGAATGACAGATAACTCTTTTGATAATCGTTCTTGATACTCTGGTAGCCAAAGTCCTTTTTCCTTAAGTCCTGATTGAGTCAACTCAACTAACTCTTCTTGAGCAGGCTTTTGACGGTTAAACCTTGGCAATTTCAACTCACTATTAAAATCGTACTGAATGGTAGAAACCAGCTGTTCAAGATTTTCTAAAGCATTTGGAAATTTCTGTTCAAAAGCCTGTGTTAAAATATCACAAGCTACCAAATGTTGGTTTTGTGGTACTAACGGAGCGTCTTTTAAACTAACGTTGTCTCGAATAGCGTGCAGCATGTGCAGCGTTTCTACTTCGTTAGTATTAAAATACCGAACTGTGTGTAATGGAAGAATCGGTTTGATATATTCTTTTTGCTCCGAATGAATGTCGACACCAATATAGTAATCAAAAGGTATGCTAATACTTTCTAAATCCTCAAAGTAAGGAATGATGACTGCTATCCCTTGTAGGTAATCATTTAAATCTTCTAACTGAATACCATTCGTCATTTGGCGACTAGACACCTTCATCAGATTTTTATAACCTTGTGTATCGCGCGCAACTAAGTAGAAAGTCACCGACAGATTTTCTTGAATGTCAAGTGTCAATTCTAAACCTAAAACAGGACGAATACCTTGTCGATTAGCTATTTCAATAAAATGGAAGGCGGCATAGAGATTATCTTTGTCCATAATCCCAATAGTTTGGTAGCCTAATACTTTTGCTTCTTTAACATAGCCTTCTAAGTCAATTAAACTGTCCATAAAAGAATAGACTGTCTTGGTGTCTAATTGGGCAAACATAAAGTGCCCTCCTTTCTTCGATTCACTTCTTCTATCTTATTATACACTAAAAATGAAAGCATATTTATGTTTTAATCCAAATCATAGACGGAAGCTTCTGATTCCTTGACATTTCAAACTTATTTTTGTACCATGAATGTAGTACAAGACTTCTTTAATTTTAATATAGAAAGGGGTTATCGTATGTCCTGGAAATTTGATGAAAAATCACCTATTTATGTCCAAATTGCACAACACATTAAAATGCAGATTATCAGCCAAGAAATAAAAAGCGGTGATCAACTCCCAACAGTTCGCGAATTAGCTGAAGAAGCTGGCGTCAATCCCAACACTATGCAACGCGCCTTTTCAGAACTAGAACGCGAAGGAATGGTTTACTCCCAACGAACTTCTGGGCGTTTTGTCACTGATGATAAAGATTTGATTAAGCAAAAACGTCGTGAAGTTGCTGAAGCAGAACTTCAATCATTTGTTAATAACATGCAAAAAATAGGATATAATATCGACGACATTGTGACTGTATTAGAATCGTATATTAAGGAGAAAAAATAGGATGAGTCAATTACTCCAACTACATCACGTTACTAAAAAATATAAAAAACGTGTAGCTGTTGATGATGTGACCCTCAGTTTACCAGCTGGAAAAATCATTGGGTTGCTTGGACCAAACGGAAGCGGAAAGACAACACTTATTAAACTAATCAACGGTCTTCTTCACCCAACAAGTGGAGAAATCGTCGTTGACGGCTATCGCCCTTCTGTTGACACAAAGAAAATTATTTCATATCTCCCTGATACTTCATACCTCAGAGACGATATGAAGATCAATGATGCTTTAACCTTTTTCGAGGATTTCTACGAAGATTTTTCTCGTGAAAAAGCAGAGCACCTTTTAAAAGATTTAAATCTAGACCCTGAGGACATTCTTAAAAATTTATCAAAAGGGAACAAGGAAAAAGTCCAATTAATTTTGGTCATGAGCCGTCAAGCAAAACTATACATTCTTGATGAGCCAATTGGCGGGGTGGATCCTGCTGCTCGTGATTATATTTTACGCACGATTATCAACAACTATTGTGAAGACGCTTCTGTCATTATTTCAACACACCTCATCTCAGAAATTGAACCAATTCTTGATGAGATTATTTTCCTAAAAGACGGTAAAATCATTTTACAAGGTAATACCGATGATATTCGTGAAGAACACGGAAAATCTATTGATTCACTTTTCCGTGAGACTTACAAAGCTTAGGGGGAATTATGTTTTCAAAACTTTTAAAATATGAATTAAAATCCGTTGGTAAATGGTATTTCGCACTCAATGCTTCAATCATTGCCATGTCATTCTTCCTTGGTTTCAGCATAAAATCTCTAACAAACTTCGCTGAAGAACATTCAAATATTAGTTCCAATAACTTTGCACAGTTAATCCCAATCATTCTAGCTTTGATTTTTGGAGTACTAGTTGCAAGTGCTTGTATTGCTACTGTAGTTATCATCGTCAGACGCTTCTATAAAAACCTCTTTGGTCGAGAAGGTTATCTAACTCTGACACTACCTGTATCAACACACCAAATCATTTTATCTAAACTTGTTGCATCAGCGATTTGGACTGCTTTTAATCTCTTGATTGTGCTGATTGGTATTACAATACTAATCCTGCCAATTTCTGGACTTGGACATTTCTTAGCAATACTCCCACAAATTGGAAAGATGCTAACACTTAAAGATTGGTTCTTGCTACTTCTTCTTGAAATTACATCAGTACTATCTGGAATATTGATGATTTATCTAGCTATTTCAATCGGACAACTTTTTGCTAACAAACGAGGCTTGATGGCATTTATTGCATATTGTGTTCTAAGCATTGTTTTAATTATTGTTTCTGAACTAACCAGTGGGCAATTGATTGATAACAATTTAAGTTGGGACTTACTTCCATTGTCAATTATTGAAAATCTCATTGAGGGCATTATCTTCTACCTTGCTACCCACTACTTACTAAAAAACAAAATTAATATTCAATAATACAATAATAAAAAATCCCTACCAAATTGGTGAGGGATTTTTAAAGAATTTTGATACTCAAAATAACTACCAATCGTTGATGACATTGGAGAGAAATTTTCAAATTATATCGATTTCTATGGAACACAAAATTGTGTTTCTTTTTGGGTCTCTCTAAAAGATAAACTAGGCAAAACTAGGCAAAACGTAAAAATAAAAAACGTTGATATATCAACGTTTTGCGTAACTTTGCTAAACTATGAAAAGCTTTTATGGAGCCGGTGGGAGTCGAACCCACGTCCAAACACCTGCCAATACATTCGTCTACAACCATAGGTTATGTCTTTATTTTAACTTAAGCTCGATACATAACTCAAACCTAGATTAAGCGAGCCTATAAATCTCTTTTTGACTAGCTAGGCAATAGTCAAACGTAGCTTGTTAATCAATGAAACCTCTAGCAAAACACAAGCAATCCTGTAGAGATCACGCGAGCTGGTTTTTAGGCAGCTACAGCGTAAGAATTTGTATTTTTTGCAGTTATATTTAACTGGCATTTTTACATCTGCCGATGAGTCGCAGAATGTACCTCATAATGCCTGTCGAATCCGTAACAACCCCAGAAATTATAAAGTAATCAAAAGCTACGAAAATTATTATAGCAAATAATACGGAAAATGGCAAAAAATAATTTTGAAATAGAATGTTATGCCACTATAAGCTAGTATTTTTGTTCAAAAATGTTCATTTTACAGTTTGTATTTCAAAAAAACAAAGTCTTATGTTATCATAAAAATATGAAAATGAAGAAGTTTGACAGCTATGCTTTTTGCCAGCGACTGATTCAATTCTTAGGTATTCTAGCTTTATTAGGGACCTTTGTCTTAGTTATCTGGTTCTACCACTTAGGTATTTTAAATGATAGCAATGCACTCAAAGATTTTGTCAACCAACACCGATTCTGCGGCCCCTTGGTTTTTATTTTGGTACAAATTTTCCAAGTTGTGTTCCCAGTAATTCCTGGTGGAGTTACAACTGTAGCTGGATTTTTAATTTTTAACCCTGTTTTAGCATTCATTTACAACTACCTTGGAATCGTTATTGGTAGTATTATACTTTTCCTACTTGTCAGACAATACGGACGAAGATTTATCCTACTGTTTATTGACGAAAAGACATTTTACAAGTATGAAGCTAAACTTGATACACAAAATTACGAGAATTTCTTTATCCTTTGTATGTTATCACCAGTTTCACCTGCAGATATTGTCGTAATGATTACTGGCCTTTCAAGAATTTCTCTGAAGCGTTTCATTCTAATTATCCTACTTACAAAACCAATTTCAATTATCTCTTATAGCTATATCTGGATTTTTGGAGGAAACGTCTTAAAATTGATATTAAATCACTAAAACTGAGTTAAACTCAGTTTTTTTATGTTAAAGAAAGATGACATTTGTAATTTTTCAAAAAAATTACATGTAAACGTTTCATAACCTTGAAAAATATGTCTATAGTAGTAGACTTATAATGAAGGAGTTTACTAATGAAATTATACGTTCAATTTATGATTATTCTCATCTTTTCATTTATAGGGGAGGCGATTTCTAATTTACTCAATTTGCCTGTTCCTGGTAGCATTATTGGATTAGTGCTACTTTTTCTTGCCCTCGAATTCAAAATCATTCGTCTGAGGCATATTGATGTAGTTGGAAATTTTCTGCTCAATAATATGACAATTCTATTTTTACCAGCGGCCGTTGGTATTATGGACAGATTTAATGATATCAAAGATTATCTGCTTCCTATCACTATTATCATCCTAGTAGCAATCTTTTTAAACGTCGCTACAATTGGTTTTGTTGTACAATTCATCAAAACACGTTTTGAAGGAGATTATGTCGATAAAGGAGGACACCATGACTAATATTCTAACCAATCCAATCTTTGGTATTATGCTTTCAATTTTAGCCTATCTAATGGGAATGTTGATTTACCGGAGATTTCCTCACCCTATTACTACCCCTTTACTTCTTGCAACATTTTTCATTATTGCATTTTTAAAAATCACAAAAATTTCATACTCAGACTATTATGTCGGAGGAAGTTATCTAAATACACTTATCGTTCCATCGACAGTTGCACTTGGTATTCCGCTCTATCGTTCATTTCATTTAATGAAACACCATATTAGAAGTATTTTATCTGGAATCCTCATTGCTTGTGTCGTAAATACTACTTTTACAGCAATCGTTGCTAAAAGTTTTGGTATTAAATACTTGCTAGCTATTTCATTATTCCCTAAATCAGTTACAACTGCTATGGCAGTCGGTATTACTGATAAAATGGGAGGAATTACAACTGTAACTCTAGTTGTTGTTGTTATTACAGGAATTTTAACCAGTGTTCTTGGTCCTGTATTCTTAAAACTTTTAAAAATTGAAGACCCTGTTGCTATCGGACTTAGTCTTGGTGGAACAGGGCATGCTATCGGTACTGGAACAGCTCTGAAATATGGCCTAGTTGAAGGTGCCATGGCAGGTCTTGCTATCGGTGTTACCGGAATTATGTATGTTATCGTTAGCCCAATTATCGCACAAATTATCTTAAAATAATGTATTAAGCAGTCTATAATTATTAGACTGCTTTTTTAACGCCCTAATCACTACAGAATAGCCTTTTAAAGCACTTTTTACATTTTATCCTGATAAACCACTACTTCCTCATAAAAACAGCTACAAGGCAATTAGAATTGATTTTATCGCAAAGAAAAAAGCCATTTCTGGCTTTTTACACTCAATAACTCCACCCTAAGGGAATCGAACCCCTATTTCAAGAACCGGAATCTTGCGTGATATCCATTACACTAAGGGTGGCAACTATTCTATTATACCATATCAAAACAAAAAGAAAAGACTTACAATGTAAGTCTTTTCATGATTTATAATTACAATTCAATATCGCCGAATAGGTCAGCCATTGAGAATCCAGTTTGAGTTTCTGGAAGTTCGTAATCACGTTTAGCTTCACGTTTTGGACGACGTGGACGAGATTGACGTTTTTCTTCGTTTTCAGCTTGTGCTGGACGTTCTTCAAGAGCTTTGATTGAAAGTGATACACGTTCTGCATCAGCGTTAACATCAAGAACTTTAACTTTAACTTCTTGACCAACTGAAAGAACATCTTTAGGATTTTCAACACGTTTATGTGAAATTTGTGAGATGTGAACAAGTCCATCGATACCAGGTAATACTTCAACGAAAGCACCGAAGTCAGTCAAACGTTTAACTTTACCTTCAACAACATCGCCAGCAGCAAGTTTTTGTTCTACACCATCCCATGGTCCAGGTGTTGTAGCTTTAAGTGAAAGTGATACACGACCTGCTTCTTCATCGATTGAAAGAACTTTAACTTCGATTTCTTCACCAACTGAAACAACTGATTTAGGTGAAACGTTACGTTCGTGAGACAATTCAGTCACGTGAACAAGTCCATCAACACCACCAAGGTCAACGAAAGCACCGAAGCTTGTCAAGCGAGCAACTTTACCTTTAACGATTGAACCTTCTTCAAGTTTAGAGAAGACTTCTTTACGAGCTGCAGCAGCTTTTTCTTCAACTACTTCACGACGTGAAAGGATGAAGCGGTTTTCAGCTGGAACAACTTCTTTGATTTTAGCTTCAAATTCTTGACCAACAAATTTTTCAGTGTTACGTACGAAACGTGTATCAATCATTGAAGCAGGGATGAAACCACGAAGTCCTTCAAATTCAACTGAAAGACCACCTTTAACAGCACGTGTACCTTTAACAGTAACAACTTCGCCTTCGCGACCAACAAGTTTATCCCAAGCTTTGCGAGCTTCCAAGCGTTTTTTAGAGACAAGGAAAGTAACTGTATCAGTATCTTTACCTACAACTTGACGAAGAACAAGAACTTCAACTGTGTCGCCAGTTTTAACGAAATCGTTAATATCAGCATCACGATCGTTAGTCAATTCACGAAGTGTAAGAACACCTTCAACACCTGTTCCTTCGATAACAACGTTTGCTTGATCATTATCAACAGTTAAAACTTCCGCAGTGACAACATCACCAGGGTTTACTTCGCTAACACTGTTTAGCAAATCTTCAAATTCATTCATTCTAAAAAATCCTCCAACAAAAGCTAGCTTAAGCTAGCTTTTGACAACAATAATATTTCTCAAGGTAACCCGCAACGACAACAACTTTTATCTTTGACGGTGTCAAGCCGAAACTCGATACCTTTGACTGGGGTAGCTGGATTCGAACCAACGCATGAGGGAGTCAAAGTCCCTTGCCTTACCGCTTGGCTATACCCCAAAAAAGAATGTTCAATTAATCTAAGAAATAAATCTTAGAATGGAAGGGGAGGGATTCGAACCCCCGAACCCGAAGGAGCGGATTTACAGTCCGCCGCGTTTAGCCTCTTCGCTACCCTTCCGTTACGACAAAAACTATTCTAGCATAGTTTTTGTTCTCTGACAAGTACTTTTCGCGATTTTTTAGCGATTTAAGTTGTAATTTTCAATAATACTTTCAATTGCTTGCTCTAATGTCTTGAAAAGTGACTCAACTTCACCGTTTTTTACAACTGCAAACTTGTTATCAAGCTCAGCAATTTCACCGATAACTTTTTTACCGGCAGTCAAGTTGTAACCATCAACATTAGCGTTGTTAATAGCAACTTTTGCATCAGCAAGTTGAATTTCGATTTTTTTATCTTTTTTGCTCATTTTTCCACCTCACGCTATATTTTACCGAAAAACAAAAAAGCTTGCAAGAGCAAGCTTTAAAATATTAGTCAACTTTGTAAATCCATCCTTCAGGTGCTTCCACATCACCGAATTGAATACCTACAAGTTCATCGTACAATTTACGTGTCACTGGTCCTACTTCTGTTTCACTATAGAAAACATGGAAATCATCACCATGTTGGACACCACCAATTGGTGAAATGACTGCTGCTGTACCGCAGGCACCTGCTTCGACAAATTTATCCAATTCATCAAGTTTAACGTCACCTTGAATAGCTTTCATGCCAAAACGATGTTCAGCCAAATAAAGAAGTGAATATTTTGTAATTGATGGCAAAATAGAAGGGCTAAGTGGTGTGATAAACTCATTATCTGCTGTAATACCAAAGAAGTTTGCAGAACCCACTTCTTCAATCTTGGTATGTGTAGCTGGGTCTAGGTAAATAACATCAGAGAACTTGCGTTCATGTGCCATTTTACCTGGAAGAAGACTTGATGCATAGTTACCACCAACTTTAGCAGCACCTGTTCCATGTGGTGCAGCACGGTCGTATTCATCTTGAATCAAGAAGTTTGTTGGAACTAAACCACCTTTGAAATAATTTCCAACGGGCATTGCAAAGATTGTAAAAATATATTCGTCTGCTGGGTGAACCCCGATAATATCACCAACACCGATCAAAAGAGGACGTAGATAAAGTGTCGCACCTGTTCCATAAGGTGGGACAAATTCTTCGTTAGCGCGAACAACTTGCTTTGCAGCATCGATAAATTTTTCTGTCGGCACTTGTGGCATGAGAAGACGATCTGCTGTGCGTTGCAAGCGTTCCGCATTCATATTTGGACGGAACAATTGAACAGAACCATCTTTTGTGCGATAAGCTTTCAATCCTTCAAAAGCTTGTTGTCCATAGTGCAAAGCTGGTGAAGCTTCTGAAATATGGAGCATTGAATCTTCTGTTAATTTTCCTTCATCCCATTTACCGTCTTTGTAATATGAAATATAGCGAAATGGTAATTTGCGATAGGCAAAGCCTAGATTTTCCCAGTCTAAATCTACTGTCATAACAATTCCTCTTTCTTTATTTTTATCCTATTGTACGCTTTTTAAAACATTTTTCAAGTACTTTTCACAAAATTCTGAAAATTTATTTAAAACAAAGGTGAGGCAAATAAAGTCGCCCGTGGAGACTTTATCCATGACTCTAAAAACTGAAAAGCGAATCATTTTTTCGTGGAAGCTTGATTTTTCAGCAGTGATTGACAGTAAGGCTCTTATTTCGATTGTGCATGGAAAACTCTAAGTTAATTTTACTTCATTACAGCTTCAAAAAAAGAAGCTGAGAACATTTGTCTCAGCCTCCTTTTGTAATTATTTAATTCTTGCGCTAAAGACGCCTTCATCAGAAATTTTATCTGAAATGAACGAACCATTACTTGTACGTTCTGAAAGTGTCAAATCTTCCAAGATAGCATTGTAGATATTGCCTTTGTTTGAATAAACTTCTAGAGTTTCAATCTTATCAGAGTCAAGTGGCTCAACGCTGAATAAATCAATATTTTGCACGTCATTTGAAGCGTGGACTGCTCCTGCCATAAAGACGCGGTGTGGTTTAGACTTGAGTTCTCGAAGTACTTGCAAACCACGGTTAGCACGACTTGTAGCTGGAATCAAGTCAGTTGACATACGTTTCAAGCTACCACGTTGTGTCAAAATAAAGAAGCTTTCTGTATTGGCGATGAAAGTTGACACAACAAAATCATCGTCCTTGAGGTTGATAGATTTGACCCCTGCAGCTTTCGCACCCACAACTGGCACCTCATCAATATTGAAATGAAGGGCATAACCATTGTGTGTAACCACCATGACATCATCAAGTGCAATTGGTGAAATTGTCACAATCATATCATCGTCATTCTTCAATTTAGCATATTTAACCGCTTTTGATTTATAAGTACGCCAAGGCGATATTTCCTTGCGTTCAAAGCGTTTGATCTGACCTAGTTTTGTAGCAGCAAAATACGTTTGTGGTCCAAATTCATCAACAATTTCCGCATAAAGGACACACTCATCCGTTGCAAAATTAGTGATTGTTTGTGATAAGTGTTCACCAATATCTTTCCAACGAATATCTGTCAACTCATGAACTGGACGATAAATCACATTTCCAAGATTTGTAAAAATCAGCAAATGCTGTGTCGTCTTGGCTTGAGAAACGAAGATTAATTCATCATCATCACGTTTACCAATTTCTTCAACTGTAGAAGCATTAAATGAACGTGGACTGGTACGTTTGATGTAACCACCTTTTGTTACGCTGACAAACGTATCTTCTTCCACAATCAAGCTTGCAACATCAATTTCGATTGTTTCTGCTTCTGCTTGCAATTCTGTTAAACGTGGATTTGCAAATTTTTTCTTAACTTCACGTAACTCACGTTTCATAACATTGTACATAGTACGCTCGTCACCGATAATAGCTTTAAGCATAGTGATACGTTCACGAAGCTCTGCTTCTTCGTTTTCAAGTGCAACAATGTCAGTATTTGACAAGCGGTACAATTGCAAAGTAACGATTGCTTCTGCTTGTTCTTCTGAAAAATCGTAGCTGACTTTTAGGTTTTCCTTAGCGTCAGCTTTATTTTCAGACGCACGAATAAGCGCAATAACGTCATCAAGGATTGAAATCACTCGAATCAAACCTTCGACGATGTGAAGACGTTTTTCAGCTTTTTCTTTATCAAATTTTGAACGTGCAACGATAATTTCTTTACGGTGCGCAACATAACTTGTCAACATCGGAATAATACCAACTTGACGCGGTGTGTAGTTATCAATAGCAACCATATTGAAGTTATAGTTGACTTGCAAGTCAGTGTATTTCAAAAGATAGTTGAGAATAGTTTGTTCGTCAGCATCTTTTTTGAGTTCAATAGCAATACGAAGTCCATCACGGTCTGACTCGTCACGAACTTCAGCAATGCCAGGAACTTTATTATTCACACGAACATCATCGATTTTCTTAACAAGTACTGCTTTATTGACTTCGTATGGAATTTCTGTGACAACAATTTGCTTTTTACCACCACGAAGAGTCTCAATATCAGTGCGTGAACGAACAACAACACGTCCTTTACCAGTTTCGTAAGCCTTACGAATACCATCCTTACCTTGGATAATCGCCCCAGTAGGGAAATCAGGTCCCGGCAAGAATTCCATCAATTTATCTAGTTTTGCATTTGGATGGTCAATAAGGTAAACAACCGCATCAATGACTTCAGCCAAGTTGTGTGGCGGAATATCAGTTGCATATCCCGCTGAAATACCTGTTGCACCATTAACCAAAAGGTTAGGGAAAGCAGCTGGCAAAACAGTTGGTTCTTTTTCAGTATCATCAAAGTTCCATGCAAACGGAACAGTATTTTTTTCAATATCGTGAAGCAAATAGCCAGCAATCTCTGACAAACGTGCTTCGGTATAACGCATGGCTGCCGGTGGATCACCGTCCATAGAACCATTGTTACCATGCATTTCAATCAAGGTTTCACGATTTTTCCAATCCTGACTCATGCGCACCATAGCGTCATAAATAGATGAATCACCGTGTGGGTGGAAATTACCCATAACGTTACCGACAGATTTTGCCGATTTACGGAAACCTTTATCAAAAGTATTGCCGTCCTTGTTCATCGAATAAAGGATACGACGTTGAACAGGCTTCAAACCATCACGAATATCTGGCAAAGCCCGCTCTTGAATAATATATTTGGAATATCGTCCAAAACGATCCCCCATAATGTCTTCAAGAGACATATTTTGTACATTTGACATAATTATTATCCTTTACTTTTCACGTCAAAAAATTAACTTTTTCTATACTAACTAACAAAGTTTTTTACAACATTAAAAACTTTTTCTGACCAGGCAGAAAGACCATCACCATCGTACTTCAAATAAAATACTTTAGGGACTAAACAACTTGGAACCAAAGGCTCAATAACCTCTCGTTTATCCTCAGGAATAATGCAAAGATAAAGTTTGTTCAAAGAAATTTCATCTTTAACCTTCGCAGCGTGATAGCCATCAAATACATAACCATCACTTTCAATAATATCATTATATTTGAAATGGAAACTTACCCCCGGAACAAAAAGCGGACCTAATTCATCTTTTGTAGGTTCTCGTTCCAAAAGCCTTTCCATAGCAAGACGATAACCAGACGTTGTATTTGACCAGCCAAGCATCACATATTGAAAATAGTCAGCTGGATCTCCCGCAGCATTACGAGAACTCTGAACTAATTTCTCAGGTGACAATCTAAATGCCTTAACCGCTGATAGAATCTTGTTTTCTCTAAATATTTCTTTCGCTACTTGAACGGTACAGGTATGGCTTAAAAAATCTGAATATACATATTTACCTTTTTCGTCATAAGTCGAAGCAACTATTTTAGAACTTGGAGTATATGGAAATTCCTTACGCGGCCTTCTCTCAATATCTTTTATCTTGTCACGAAGTACTTTATTCTCGCAAATAATTTGGGTAGTTCGAGCATTTAATTTCTCGTATGCTATAAAAGCAGAAATTTTTTCCAATTCCCAATCTTTTATCAAAGGATACTCTGATAAAACCAAATGATAAACTCCAGCCCATTGAATACTATATTTTTCAGTCCAGATATCTAAAAGCATTAGCTTGTCCTCTAAAGATATTAATTGACTATAATATCACTCATTAAAAATCAACTTTGTAAATAGCGATTAAAACACTGTATTTTCTTCCAAGGTGAATTTAACGTTGTCTTCAATCCATTTACGACGCGGCTCAACTTTGTCGCCCATAAGGACGTTGACACGGCGTTCAGCACGCGCCAAGTCTTCAATCGTTACACGAATTAGAGTACGTGTTTCAGGATTCATAGTCGTTTCCCAAAGCTGGTCTGCGTTCATTTCACCAAGACCTTTGTAACGTTGTAATTGAGCACCCTTACCAAATTTTTGACGAAGTTCTTCTAACTCACCATCTGTCCAAGCGTACTCAACTTGCTCTTTTTTGCCTTTTCCTTTTGACATTTTGTATAAAGGAGGAAGGGCAATATAAACATGTCCAGTCTCAACAAGCGGACGCATGTAACGGTAAAAGAATGTTAGCAAAAGTGTCTGAATGTGAGCACCATCGGTATCCGCATCGGTCATGATAATAATCTTATCGTAGTTTGAATTTTCAACTTTAAAATCAGCACCGACGCCTGCACCAATTGTGTAAATCATAGTATTGATTTCTTCGTTTTTCACAATGTCAGACATCTTAGCTTTTGCTGTATTTAAGACTTTACCACGCAATGGCAAAATGGCTTGGAATTTGCGGTCACGTCCTTGTTTAGCTGAACCACCGGCAGAATCCCCTTCGACCAGATAAAGCTCATTTTTCTTAGGATTTTTAGATTGCGCTGGTGTCAATTTACCAGAAAGTAAACCTTTGTCTTTCTTATTCTTCTTGCCGTTACGAGATTCATCACGTGCTTTACGTGCTGCTTCTCTGGCATCACGCGCTTTAATCGCTTTGCGAACAAGATTTGATGCTACTTCACCATTTTCCAAAAGGAAGAAAGTCAATTTTTCAGAAACAATACTATCAACAATCGGACGAGCTAGTGGGCTTCCGAGTTTGTCTTTCGTTTGCCCTTCAAATTGCAAGTGTTCTTCTGGGACAAGGATAGAAAGCACCGCTGAAAGGCCTTCGCGGTAATCTGACCCTTCAAGATTCTTATCTTTTTCCTTCAAAAGCCCTGACTTACGAGCATAGTCATTCATTGCTTTGGTAATAGCAGATTTTAGACCAGTCTCATGAGTACCACCGTCTTTTGTACGAACATTATTAACAAAAGAAAGAATATTATCAGAGAAACCATCATTGTACTGAAGAGCAACCTCAACTTGGAAGCCTTGGTCTTCACCAGTTACCCAAATGACTGGTGTCAATGTTTCCTTGTCTTCGTTCAGATACTCAACAAAATCTTGAACACCATTTTCATAGTGGAATTCCAAATGTTCTGCTTCTTCTGGACGTTCGTCTGTTAATGTCAAGGTGACATCCTTAAGCAAGAAGGCTGATTCTTTCAAACGTTCAGCAATGGTATTGAACTTGAAATCTGTCGTTGAAAAAATCTTATCATCGGGCATGAATGTAACAGTTGTCCCTGATTTTGATTTAGGTGCTGTACCAATTTTCTTAAGTGTTGTTACAGGTTTTCCACCATTTTCAAAACGTTGCTTGTAAACTGCACCATCACGAGTGATTTCAACTTCAAGCCAGCTTGAAAGAGCATTAACAACTGAAGAACCTACACCATGCAGACCTCCAGAAGTCTTGTAGCCTCCTTGACCAAATTTACCACCGGCGTGAAGCACTGTGAAGATAACTTCTACCGTAGGAATCCCCATAGCATGCTTACCAGTTGGCATACCGCGTCCTTGGTCTTTTACGGTAACACTACCATCTTGGTTAAGGATGACATCAATCTGATTACCGAAACCAGAAAGCGCCTCATCAACGGCATTATCAACAATCTCCCAAACTAAGTGATGTAGTCCTGTCGCATCTGTTGAACCGATGTACATTCCGGGACGTTTGCGTACAGCATCCAGTCCTTCTAATACTTGAATGGCATCGTCATTATAATTATTTACATTAATTTCTTTTTTAGCCAAAAGCGACCTCCAAATAATTCATCTTTTTTATCTTACAAGTTTTTTCAGATTTTTGCAAAAAAAAATCAAAACCAATGACGATTTTACAAGGAAAATCACCAATTTTTGCATGAAATAGTATATCAAATTTAAAGCGTTATCACAAATTTACTTTGACTTTTCAAGTTATTTATTTTTCAAATTTTTCCTTTTCATAGCGGTCTATTATGTTATAATGAAAACATGAAAATTTTAGTTATGATTGTGATTGCTTACTTGTTGGGGTCAATCCCAACTGGACTTTGGATTGGTCAATACTTCTACCACACTAACTTAAGAGAGCATGGTAGCGGAAACACTGGAACGACCAATACTTTCCGAGTACTAGGCGCTAAAGCAGGTATCATTACATTTATTATTGACATGCTAAAAGGGACTCTAGCAGCTCTCCTACCAGTTATTTTTAGCACTCCAGAGGTATCTGCAGTTTTGATTGGTTTATTTGCTATTATCGGACATACTTTCCCGATTTTTGCAAACTTTAAAGGTGGTAAAGCTGTTGCAACAAGCGCTGGTGTCCTTCTTGGATTTGCACCGCTATTTCTTCTATATCTTGTTGTAATCTTTGTTATCACTCTTTATCTTTTCAGTATGATTTCATTATCAAGTGTTGTTGCAGCTGGTGTTGCAGTGCTTAGCGTTCTGATTTTCCCAGCCTTTGGCTTTTTGCTACCACACTATGATTTGTTGTTTACTTTACTGATTATCCTTATTGCAAGTATTATTATTGTACGACACAAAGATAATATTACACGTATCCAAAACCACGAGGAAAACTTGGTTCCTTGGGGATTAAATCTAAGTCATCAAGAAAAAACTAAAAAGGACTAGCTTTAGGCTAATCCTTTTCTTCTGCACTTATTAAGCTTGATAAACAACTTCACCGTCACAGATAGTGTATTTGACCACACCTTGTAGTTTTTCACCGATAAATGGCGAATTTGAGGCTTTAGAGGCGAATTTATCAGAGACAATGCGTTCTTCCTTATCAGCGAAGATAACGATATCTGCAGGGCCATTTTCAGCCAAATAACCTGCATCAAAGTCATACATTGATGATGGATTAATAGTCATCTTAGCCAACAATTCTGAAAGTGTCAAATCACCTGTAGCCACTAAATTTGTTAAACCTAGTGACAATGATGTTTCAAGTCCTGTCATACCTGATGGGGCTTTTGTAATGTCTTCAACATTTTTTTCATCAGCATGATGTGGTGCATGGTCTGTCGCAATCACTGAAATAACTCCAGATTTCAATCCTTCGATAACTGCCAAGCGGTCTTTTTCAGTACGAAGTGGTGGATTCATCTTAGCTGCAGACCCTTTAATCAAAAGCAAATCCTCTGTTTTTGAGAAATGTTGCGGAGCTGCTTCTGCAGTCACATTAGCACCTAGTTGTTGAGCAAACTCGACCACTTTCACAGATTCAGCTTTTGATAAGTGTTGGATGTGCAAGTGAGCACCGCGGTCGTAAGCAATCATAACATCACGCGCAATCATGCTATATTCTGCCACACCTGTAGCACCACAGAAATGGAATTTATCGTGTGCAATATGCTCGTTAAATCCAAGAATACCATTTAACTCAGGATCTTCTTCGTGCACAGCAACAAAGGTATTATTTTCTTTTGCCAAATCAAGCGCTTCTTTTAAAACTTTTGAACTTTGAAGCGGAATACCATCATCAGAAAAGCTAAGTGCTCCATTTTCAAGTAATGCTTTGAAATCAGTCAAATTTTGACCATCAAAATTTTTAGTGACAGTCGCATTTGTATAAACGTGAACTTTTTCTTTGCTAGCGCTAGCTAGTACTTCTTTCAATGTTTTAACATCAGAAATGGTCGGCGTCGTATTTGCCATCATAACAACTGATGTAAAGCCTCCTGCCGCCGCAGCGAGTGCACCAGTGTGGATATCCTCTTTGTGTGTTTGGCCAGGTTCACGGAAATGGACATGGATATCTACCAAACCAGGTGCCACAACAAGACCTGTCGCATCAATCACTTCAGCGCTAGCTTCTTCAATAGAATCAGCAATTTTCACGACTTTTTTACCATCAACAAGAACGTCCGCTACCTGATCAAAACCAGATTTTGGATCAACGACACGACCATTTTTAATAAGTAACATGTTAAACTCCTATTATTTCAACCAATCAATTGGTTCAAGACCATCCTCTGTTAAGTAAGCATTAGCTTTTGAGAAAGGATGACTACCAAAAAATCCTCGATAAGCTGAGAGTGGACTTGGATGCGCACTTTCAATGACATGGTGAATCAGATTAGTAATCAAAGCTTTTTTCTTACGAGCAAATCCGCCCCACAAGATGAAAACGACTGGCGTTTCTTTTTGATTAACCACCTTGATAATAGCATCTGTGAATGGTTCCCAAATTTGGCCAGCATGCCCATTTGCTCGACCCGCAGGAACAGTCAGACAAGCATTTAATAAAAGCACTCCTTGTTGAGCCCACGGTGTCAAATCATGATGATCACGTTGTCCTAAATCTTCGGCCAATTCTTTCAAAATATTTTGAAGAGATGGCGGAGCTGGGATATCTTCTGGCACTGAAAATGATAGACCTTGTGCTTGATTAGGACCATGGTAAGGATCCTGACCAATGATAACGACTTTAACATCTTCTAAAGCTGTTGTCTGAATCGCATTAAAGACTTTTTCACGTGGCGGATAAACCAATTCCTGCTGATAAACACTATCCATAAATTGATTAATTCGTCCAAAATAATGCTCTGGTAATTCCTGTTTGATTAATTCATGCCATGTTGAATGTTGCATGTTCACTCCTCGTTAGTTTTAGTATTTCCCTACTAAATCTAGCTTTTCTTTTGCCAAGACATGACCATCCATAGCATGTAGCAAATCATTCATGTAGAATCCATTTTCCAATGATAATTCACAATCTAAAGCGTAGACTGTAAGGGTATAGATATGGTCTTTATCCGGTGGATATGGCCCCATATAGCCATCATAAATATCAGAATTGTCCTCATTTAAAAATTTGCTAACTAAGCTGTTTTTACCATGTGTATGCTTAGCATCCAAACGAGAGAAATCTTCAGGAACTGCTGTCATATCTGCTGGCACATTAGCAACTACCCAATGAATGTAAGCAAAGCCACAAACTGGAATCGAATCATAGTCTACAAATGTCCAAGCAAACGTCTTAGTTCCTTCAGGTACATCCTCAATCGTGAATGGAAAAGAAATCACCGCATTTCCTCTCACCTGAACGCTAGCTTTTTTAGCATAAGCATCTGGTAAAACATTATTTTTAAATGTTGATGATACTTTCATTATAACTCCTTTCAACCTTTAAACCAAGAAGGCCACCAAAGTTTTTAACCTTAGTAGCCAAATACTAACTTTTTAATCACGCCAAGTTTCTTGATTTTCTTTAAATTTACGCAATAAATTCAAATCATCTGCAGTGATGTAACCTTGAACCTTAGCAACTTTGATTAATTCTGTGTAATTAGAAAGTGTTACAAGTTTTACTCCTGCTTTTTCAAAGTTTTCAGTTGCTTTTGGCAATTCATAAGTGAAAATTGCTACAACACCGATAACATCAACACCTTCACGTTCTGCCGCAGCTACAGCTTCAAGCACTGAACCACCAGTTGAGATAAGATCTTCAACGACAACCATTTTTTGACCTTTTCTTACGCGACCTTCGATTTGGTTACCTGCACCGTGATCTTTTGGTTTACTACGAATGTAGGCAAACGGAAGGTTCATCTTGTCAGCAATAATAGCACCGTGTGGGATACCTGCTGTTGCAGTACCAGCGATGACTTCAACTTCTGGAAACTCTTCTTTGATTTTTTCAACAAAACCATTTTCAATCAAAGTACGTGTTTCAGGGTATGATAAAGTCACACGGTTATCTGTGTAAATTGGTGATTTAATACCAGATGCCCAAGTAAATGGATCATTTGGTTTCAAGTAAACAGCTTGAATATCAAGCAAATCTGATGCAATTTGTGATGCTAAAGTCATAGTATTCCTCTTTTCTAAACTTTTAAAAATTATATTAGCGTTAGTATTCAAGTACTAAGCGTTCCATTCGTCGTAAATAGCTTTGTAAGCTGCAACCGGATCTTCTGCTTTTGTAATTGGACGTCCAACGACAATATAACTTGATCCAATTGCACTTGCTTGACTCGGCGTCATGACACGTTTTTGGTCTCCAACAACTGACCCAGCTGGTCGAATACCAGGCGTCAAGCAAATAAAATCATCTGATGTTTCATCCTTGATTACAGCCACTTCATTTGCTGAGCAAACAACACCATCAAGTCCTGCCTCTTGAGTTTTCTTAGCATAGTGCAAAACTGATTGAACAAGACTTGTCTGGATATTTTGGTCAGATTTCATTTGCTCATCAGATGTTGACGTTAGCTGTGTAACTGCGATAAGTTTTGGACCTTGTCCAAGTCCTTCACGCGCAGCTTTCATCATCTCAACACCACCAGCCGCATGGACATTAGTCATATCCACACCCAGATTTGAAAGAACACGCATAGCTGATTTGACCGTATTTGGAATGTCATGTAACTTCAAATCTAGGAAGACTGAATGCCCTAGAGATTTGACATAGCGTACAACCTCTGGTCCCTCAGCATAATAAAGTTCCATACCAATCTTGACATAAAGTTTCTCATCTGCTGGAAACAAAGCAAGAAATGATTTCACATCATCAAACGATGGAAAATCAAGAGCAATAATCGGACGACTTTCGTGCATTTTTTCTCCTTTTTCTATAAAGAAAACCCCGCCCGAGGGCGAGGTTACACGAAAACTAGGGTAGCAAACACCCATTAGTCAAAGAAAATATCTTTTTATTTTTTCACGAACCTTTCTCGCCTCTCTGGACTCAATTAAAGGTTATTCAGTTGTAATTATTATAGCTTTTTTGAATTTCAAAGTCAAAAATTTACTGACTTTTTAATAAAATAGCAGAGCTTATTTGCCGCGTAATTCTTGTCTGACTTCACGGCGGAGTGTTTCGAGATTAGTGATACCATATTGATCCATGACCTCAGGCAAACGATCGATGATATTTGGACACGCATATGGATCAGCAAAGTTAGCTGTTCCAACACCGATTGCTGACGCGCCAGCAATCATCATCTCAAGTGCAGCTTCTGCCGAATCAACACCACCCATACCGATAATCGGTAAATCCGAACTTTGAGCTACTTGACGAATGAGTTTAAGTGCAACTGGAAAGACCGCTGGGCCACTCATCCCACCTGTACCATTAGCAATAATTGGTTGACGAGTCTTCAAATCAAAACGCATACCAACCAAAGTATTAATCATGGTAAATCCTGTCGCACCAGCTTCTTCAACTGCTTTAGCAACCGTTGTAATATCAGCAACACTCGGTGTTAATTTCACATAGACAGGAACCTCTGAATTCTCAACACTAGCCTTAACAGCAGCGTATGCTAATTCTGGCACCTGACCAATCAAAAGTCCATGATTTCCATGGTCAACGTTTGGACATGAGATGTTAAGCTCAATAGCCTTAACGTTTGGTGCTTTTGAGATTTTTTCAGACACATAAGCGTATTCATCATTTGAAAAACCAGCGACATTTGCAATGATGGGTAATTCTGGAAAATGCTCGGCTAACCACGGAAGCTTTTCAGACAAGACCACATCAACACCAGGATTTTGAAGGCCAATAGCATTCAACATTCCTGAAGGTGTTTCTGCCACTCGAGGCGTAGGATTTCCAAAACGTGCTTCCTGCGTCGTTGCCTTAATCATGATGGAACCAAGTTTGTCCAAATCATAGTATTTGGCGTATTCTTGCCCAAAACCAAAACAGCCTGACGCTGGAATAATCGGATTTTTCAAATCAAGTCCTGGAAGACTAACTGCTAAACGATTTTCTGACATCATCTTACCTCCCTATAAAATGATTTTACCAGTTTCAAAGACTGGCCCATCTTCACAGACACGCTTGTTAGCTGCTTCTTTAGCATTTCGCAAATGAACAACACAGGCGTAGCAAGCTCCCATACCACAAGCCATGCGAGATTCCATTGACAAAAAGGCGTGTGGGTGATTTTCAAATTTCTTGTCAACATATTTGAGCATGCCTGGCGCTCCACAAGAATAAATCGCATCAAAAGACAGCTTTTCAACCAATTCATCTACAACAGTTGAGACATAACCCTTAATACCATATGATCCGTCATCAGTTGTCACATAGACCTCACCATAGGCTGAGAGTTCATCTTCTAAAATGACTGCGTCCTTATTAGCAAACCCAAGCACAGAAATCACTTTCACACCTTTGGCAGCTAGCTGTTTAGCTGTTTCAACCAATGGTGGGACACCAATTCCTCCACCGATAAGCAAAGCTGTTTGTCCAGCAGATACCACTGACAGATCAAAACCATTTCCTTGAGGTCCCATAGCATCGACACGGTCACCTGCTTTTAGCTGTGATAAAATTGCTGTACCAGCGCGCTCAACACGATAAACAATCGTTGCAATTTTATTTAGCTTATCAATCTGACAGATTGAAATTGGACGACGAAGTAACTTGCTTGGATCTGGAACACGAAGATGCAAGAACTGCCCTGGAGCCATATCCAAAACCATCTCACCAGAAAGTTTCATCTCAAAAATACGAGGCGCAATCTCTCTTTGACTAACAATCAACAAATCTTCTTTTAGCACAGATGCTTTTTCTTTAGAAGTCATAGTCTTCCTTTCACACAAAAAAACCTCGCCAGAAGGCAAGGTTACAGCAAAATAAGCAGTGTACACAAACGCATACACACACCTTTTATTAGAGATAAAACTCTTTTTTACAGTAACCTTGAAAGTCTCTCTGGACTTAATTAAAGGTTTTCAAATTTTTATTATTATATCGCTATTTTTTTTGATTGTCAACACTCATTTACAAAAAAACGCCCAAAGGACGTTTTTACTATTCATAAGCTTTATAAGAATAAACATGTAAATCTGAGCGATGATAAAATGGTGATAATTCAGACATCAGCGTTTCAAAACGGCTGTCCTTCATCAAAATATCTCCTCCATAAACCAAAAGATTGATTGGTTCAGTCGGCTCACTAATCAAGTTTCCTTCTTTATCAAAAACTTCTTTTGGACGTTTTCGAATATCATCTAAAATATTTTCCAAAAGAATCAAACAGTCCGATACGTTGTCAAAAGCCCCGTAGAAACGGTCAAAAGCATTGTAGAACTTGATTTCATGCTTCAAATCATCTCTAGCATCTAAGACACACACCAGACCTTTATGGTCAAATAAGAAACTGCGGAATTGTTTAATGGCATCTTCACGAGTAATTTCTGGATAATCAGACTCTTTTGACTCTTCTTCCTCAGAATCAGATACTTCACTATCATCAGTTGATACTTTTTCGTCTACATCTAATTTAGTTGATTCTGCTTGAACATCAACTTCAGATACCTCTAACTCTTCTGATTCAGTAAGCTCATCATCAACTTCTTCAGAGACTTCATCTTCTGAATCTTCTTGTTCTGATTTTTCTTCAGAAAACTGACTTGATTCTTCTTGAGCAGTTTCCTCATTCTCAACAGAATCTTCTAGATCAAGCTGAGAAACTACCTCATCATCAGTTGCGCCATTTTCTTCTTCGGCTGGCACTTCTTCTTGAGAAGAGTTTTCTTCAACTGATTCAGGTTCCTCTGACATTTCAGAAACAGCAGGTTCAGCTGTATCCTCACCAACTTCTTGATTTTCAACTTCTTCACTAACTTCAGGGGCAACTTCTTCTAACTCAGTTGGCCCAAGAACTTTTTCTGGATTTACAGCTTCTTCTCTTTTGGCTAATTCTTTCGCCAGTAATTCTGGAATAGACTCTTCTTTAGTCTCTTCGCTTTCAGTGTAAACTTGCTCTGATTTTCTCGGAACTAAAGCATCAATCTTAGCAAATAATTCAGCTTTTTTGACTTCTCTTTTTTTATACTCAACAACTTGTAGAGGGTCAATCAAAACTGGATATTCAGACTCTTCCTTAATTGACATATTAGTCACTCGCAAAGACGTAAACACATCAATCAAAACTCCGAAAACACGCTGACGATTATCACCTAAAATCGCTTGGAAAACTGACTTAGACTCACAAATCTCTATAACGTGATCAATGCCACGCACCCAGCTACCCACAATATCCAAAGCATGATTCATCAATCTGAATGAAGGCTCATCATACCAAAAAGTTGATTTAATCAGCTTTTCTTGCTTAGAAAGCGCATCCACAGCGGACAAAATTTCACCTAACTCTGATTGGACAGTATTAAGTGAAAAAGAATCACCAAGCAATGATGGTGTCTTTTCGACCAAAACAATCTCATCTCTGAAAAGTGTTAGGTAATGAATGCTGACAAGTAACTTTTGAATTAATAAACGATGCCCATTTGAATTTGTATCTTTCATCACTACCACCACACTCACCTTATAACTTATATTACATTTCTATTACAGTACGTTACTATTAATATATCACATAATAGGTAAAAGGACAATGAAAAAAAGGAAGAAGACTCAAAAATTAAAGAAAAACCGAACGAGTAAGAATTCAATATAAAATGTTTTTTATACTCTATACTCAATAACAAAAAAACGAGGGATTACACCCTCGTTTCTAATCATTATTTTTTAACGTCTTGTTTGTAGAATTCTTGCAAAGCTTCTTGCCAAGTTGGAATGACAAAACCAGTAGCTTTTGCTTTTTTAAGACTCATTGTTGAGTTAAGTGGACGTTTTGCTTTTGCTGGGAATTGACTTGAGTCAACTGGTTTAACGACAACATCAGTATCTTTCAAGATTTCAACCGCGAAGTCATACCAAGTTGTATCTTCATCAGCATCATTTGACAAGTGGTAGTAACCAAATTCTTTTTGGTTTTCTGTCAAGTAAGTCATGAATTCTGCCAAAGTACGAGTCCAAGTTGGACGACCGTGTTGGTCATTAACAACAGTCAATGTGTCATGAGTTTTGGCAAGATTTTGCATTGTGAAGACAAAGTTTTTACCGTAATTACCAAATACCCAAGCAGTACGGATGATGTAGAATTTTTCAGCGTATTTTTCAACCGCTTCTTCACCCAAACGTTTTGTACGACCGTATTCAGTTTGAGGATCTGGAGTATCATCAACTTCCCATTCTTGACCAACTGGTTTTTTACCATCAAAAACGTAGTCAGTTGAAATGTAAACAAGAGTTGCACCATATTTTGCTGCAGCTTTAGCTACGATTTCAGTACCTGTCACGTTGATAGCATAATCAAGTTCTTTACCTTCATCTTCAGCCGCATCAACCGCAGTGTATGCCGCACAGTGGTAAACAAGTGTTGGTTTTACTTGTGCAAATACTTCATCAACTTTTTCAGCATTAGTGATGTCCATTTCTGCAACGTCAACCGCTACATACTCCTCACCACGTTCATCCAAAAGATAACGTAATTCTGTTCCTAATTGCCCATTGGCACCTGTAACTAAAATCATTTTAGCACTCCTCGTTTTTTTAATATCTAAAGGCCTGTAAACCTTTTAAATCATTCCCTACTATTTTACACTATTTTTTCAGAAAAAGCAGTAATTGAAAGGAAGATTACCCAATCTTTAGCAAGATGAACACAAAAAAATCCCATATGACTAAAGATTAAAGAGACCAAACTATAAACTTTAGAAAAAATCATATGAGACAACTCTATAATACTACAGAATTAATCGGAATTAAAGACAGAAATATAACTTTAACTAAAGTTTTTCAACATGAAACTCATATTGAAATAGCTGCTACGCTTGATTATACACCCCTAAGTGCTCTCATTGCCATGGAAAACAAATCAAATATGACTTTCAAAAGCCTTCTAAACTTCCCTTCATTGAGATTGGTGGACTTCCCAGTCTTATTCGTTTGAAAAAGAGAAGATTTCAATGCAAAGACTGTCGTAAAGTGACTGTTTCTGAAACATCTCTTGTTCAGAAAAACTGTTAGATCTCTGAATTAGTGAAACAGAAAACAGCCCAACTCTTACTTAATCGAGAAGCTTTGACACACATCGCTGAAAAACTTGCCACCTCGACCTCAACTGTGTATCGTAAGCTTAAACAATTTCAATTCAAGGGCAACTATTCAACCTTACCTGAAGTACTGTCTTGGGATGAATTCTCCTATCAAAAAGAAAACTAGCTTTTATTACTCAAGACTATAACACGAGGAAAATCATCACTATCCTTGACAACAGACGACAAACAACCATTCGCAATTACTCTTTCAAATACTCAAAAGAAGCTTGGGAAAAGGTAAAAATCATTACTATGGATATGTCTGGTAATTACATTCCTTTAATCATGTTGCTTCGCTCTCCAGTTTCTAGGCTCAGGCTGAAACAGTCTATTCCCAGATTGTTTCACTCCCAAATGCTAAAATTGTTCTTGACCGTTTTCACATTGTCCAACATATGAACAGAGCGCTAAAACAGACACATATTCAAATAATGAAACAATTTGAGAAGAAGTCTCTTGAATACCGTGTCCTAAAATCTTATTGGAAACTCATTCAAAAGGATAGTCGAAAACTATCGCCTAATGCCTTTTATTCGAGGACTTCCAGGGGAAGGTTAACACCTAAAGAGTGTTTAGACAAGATTTTTAAACACGTTCCCCAACTTGAAAAATACTACATCCTTTATCAATTACTTCTTTTTCACTTACAAGAACAGCATACCAAACAATTTTTTGGATTAATTCAAGAAGTTTTACCTCAACTCAATCACTCATTTAAAACAACACTAACAACTTACATTCGGTATAAGAAATACATTACCAATGCCATTGAACTTCCCTATTCTAACGCTAAACTTGAAGCAACTAATAAACTCATCAAAGATATTAAACGTAATGCTTTTGGTTATAGGAACTTTGACAACTTTAAAAAACGCATTTCCCTCGCTTTAAACATCAAAAAAAGCGAGAACAACAATTGTTCTCGCTAGAGCTTAACTTTGTCTCCCACTACAGTTGACAAAGAGCCATTTGTTCTCACTAGAAACTTGCCATCTACTGCATTCAAAAATAGATTATTTCGGTAAAATTTTTTCTACCAGTGGCATAATATGATTACGATTTATAAAAAGAAGAATTACAGGCATTAAAAACTGAATAAAGGGAGAAATACCTAGAGTAGCCATGATTGTTTGTATAAATACAATAAAAATTGAGATAAAATGAATCGGCCAATTAACCTTCATCATAACGAATGATTGCAAATGTTTTGTTCTTAAAATCCACATCGTTAGATAGCCTAACAATGTTGCAAAAGCAGCACCAACAGGACCCCAAAGATATATGAATATGAAATTGCAAATTGTATTTACTAGTGCACCTATAACAGTTGTTTTAGCAACTAGTTTTGTATTTTTAGTAGCACCATACAATGATCCTTCAAATTGAGAAATTCCATTGAATACCATTCCCATTAGTAAAAAAGGTACACTTTTCCAAGCAATAAAATAATTTCCTTTATATAAAAAATGAGATAGTGGAATATTGATCATCAAAATACCTGAACAAACTGCTAAAGATAAGAAACTATAAATGGAATAGTTTGTCCCAATAAAACCGTCGCTATCATTTTCATCAAACTCTGCTATAGCTGAAATTGACCAAGCGTTAAAATATATATTTTGAAACATAAATAAAATCGTTGGTATTTTATATGAAACAGAATAAATTCCATTTTCTGATACTCCTCTCATAAATGAAAGAATATATCTATCACTTGCATTATTAATCCACAAGGAAACTGAGTTAGCAATTAACGGAATACTATAAGAAAGCATAGGATTTGAAAGATTATTATAATTTTTTAATCTAACATCCTTGTAAATTTTCCCCCTAATTATTTGATATATATTTTGTACCAAAACACCAGCAGTATTGCTAATCATGTAACCTATTATTCCCCATCTAAAGAGTAATAATAATACTATATTACTCAAACAAGTAATCAAAGTACACATTATACCACTAACAGCAATCAAAGCAGCCATGTTTTTAGCTCTTAAATAAAGATTTAATATTTGATTGAATGCTCCAACTACAAAGTATATACATAAAAAAATTAAATATATTATTGGAAGATCTATTATATGAGTCAACGCAATAAATATTGAAATAATTATTAGTAATAACGAACCCTTTACAGCAATATTCAGAGAGGTCGATAGAACATCCTTTTTATCATAACTCGGATCTAAACCAAACCTTAATGTTGCATCAAAAATACTTAACAAAAAAATAGGCATTAATAAAGAAGCTGTTGAAGTAACTAAATCAACTGATCCGTATTCCGATGTCGATAATACAGCGGTGTAGAGAGGAACTAATAAAAAGGTTAATATTTTTGAACCAAAACTTCCTACAGTGAATAATCCAATATTTTTTACTAAAGACTTATTCTTTCTTTCCATTAAAATCACCAATTAAATTAGTATTATCAAAAAAAGTAATCATTTTTCACCTCTAAATACAGCCTTCATTTTTTGTAACGATTTTTCTCCCAGTACTCCTTTTATAACTTGTTTAACAGTATCTTTTGCAGTCTTAGGTGTGTTTTCGTTAATAATTTTAGAATACGATGCACTTTCATCAGAATCCGTAACAAACGCTTCTATAATTATTGGACGTTTTGATTTTGAAACAAAATTAGGTGTAACTTCTTTTAGTTCTTCCATGTTATGGATAGCATAATAATCAAAGCCACAAGACTCAGCCCAACCTTTTGCTGAGCCATGATAATCAGCTGCAGCGATAAATCTATCAGTTTCTTCTTTGTTTTCTCCATGAAGTTTGAATTCAATTCCACCGTTATTATTAACTAATAAAATTCTGACGTTTTCTTTTAATTGTCTGATGCTAAGAGAATTCATATCATAGAAAAATGCAAGATCACCGATAACCATAAATGATAACTTATCAGATGCCAAACTTTGACCAATTAACGTAGACATACCACCATCAATACCAAACGCACCTACATTTGAATAACATTCAATTGATGGATCAAGTGAAAACATATTCCAAATTCTCAAACTATTTAGAATTGAAAACTGCAAAATTGAATTTGAAGGGATTTTATCGTGGAGATACTGTGCTATAGAAACTTGAGAGAATGGCACTTCAAGGTTAGTTTTCATTTCTGAAACTTTATTATCCCACAATTCGAAGAAAGAATGATTCAAGCATTCTGAGTTCACTGAATTGAAAAATTCAACAATACTTCCTTGATAAACTCTAGTTAATTTATCGTAAGTATCAACAACTTTTCCATCATCACAAATTCTCCAGTGCTCAATTCCTTCTAAGTTATTTCTTGAAAATGCTAAATAAAACGGATAATCTCCAGTCTGTCCACCAATTGAAATAAGAATATCTGGTGAAACTTCTTTAATGTCAGAAAGATTTGAAGTAAGAAGGAATAGATTTCCTTCAACCGAATATTCATTTTTAAAATTCGATAAGTGATTAATATATACCACACTATTCGTTTTCTCACAAAATGAATCAATAGCTTTTTTTTCTTCTTTACTAAAAGGAGTGTGTTCTCCAATAACAACTAGGATTTTTTTATTCGATAAATTCTCAGTACTTACTGAATTTGCTCTAAAACTTCTTATAGTTTTTATTGCTGGTTTTAAATCTTCTAATGGAAAGTCTAGCCACGGAACACATAATTGTACTGGCCCCAAACCATTTCTAGATAATTCAAGTACCGCTTCATTTACAAGTCTCGAACTATGATAATAATCATTAATATCTGAAATAAATGGAAGTTCAAAAGATTCTTTTACACTATCCTTAGGTAAAGAGGTCTGGTCTGGTGCTTGCATATACTCTTGATATTTAAACCTAGGATGTTTTTCCATTGTAATCGCTAAGATTGGAACACGCTTATAAAAAGCCTCAGTTAATCCAGGAATATAATTTCTTGTTGCTTGAGCACTTGTACAAACTAATGCAACAGGCATCTTCTTTTGCAAATAAATACCGATTGCAACATACGCAGCGCTTCGTTCATCGACAACAGAATAACAGTTAAAAAAAGGATCATCTTGAACAGCTCTAATAACTGGAATATTTGTTCCACCAGGACTTATAACAAAATCAGTTATGTTATTATTTTTTAAGACTTCTACCAAAATTGAGACGTTATCACTATTAGACAAGTTCATCGTCTTCCTCCGTTCAATAATTCTAGAATACTTTCTTTAAACTTTTTATTTTTTTCATCGATAATACTCAAAGATTCGAACTGTTTTTCTTTTAGTTCACCCTTTTTATCAATATAGTCCATGACTAATTTAAATGCTGTTTCAGTACTGCTTTCTTTAGCATTGACAACGTAAGGATAGTTTAAACTTCCAAAAAGCCCTTCAAATTTTCTACTATAAGATATTGGAATTGTCACAACTCCTGAAGAAAAGGCAGCAATTGTAGAATGCATCCGAGATCCAATAAAAATATTCATATTGCTAATGTAACTCTTTGCTTGAATTGGTGTTTCAAAAGCAGGAGCGAGTATAGTATTCGGGTATTTTTTATTCAATGAATCACAAATTTTATAATCATCGTCATATGCATCTTTTGACTGGTCAATAACATGAGGTATTAAATGTACTTCATATTTTTTAGACAAACTTGCAATTATTTTATCAATTAATTTTGGATAATCCAAAGTTAATCCAAACTGATTCTTACTATGGAATCCGCCTTTATATAGTAGTCCAGAAATATTAATCCCAATTTTATCTTTCGGAGAAAATTGATACAATTCTTTTTTATACGGCAAAACAAAAGCCATATCAGAACTTAGTATCGAATTATCAATATTAAACTTTTCCTTCAATAATTTCTGAGATATTTCATCGCGGCAGTATAATCTATAAGCTCTATTAATAACTTTTCTTGCCTTGCTTGCCGATTGCTTGCTATAAAACGGTCCGTAAGTTTGAGGTAATAAAATGTATTTTTTGCAGAGAAATTCCGAAACTCTTTTATGTAAAATTAAACCATTATAGTATGATTCTGAATAAATATCAGAAAAGCTATCTCCCATTGTAACATCAAAAATAAAATCACATTTTTTTAGTTGCTTAATGTAGTTAAATCGAGGATCTTTGAGTTTTGGTAAGACATTTACAAAACTTAGATTTGAAAAATATTCTGGAACTTGTCCCAATTCTGTACCAGAAAAATTATAAATTATACTATCTTTTTCAATCTTATCTTCAATAATGGATAAAAATGAATAAACTAAAGCTTCACATCCTTTATTAGCAGATTCAAATTCAAATCCCATCAACCCTATTTTCATTTTTTTCACTCCATTCTTTTAACCATTCCAAATATTTATATCCGTTTTCTTCGGTTGGTTCTAAAATCATTCCTTCACACCACTCATTCCAAGCATTTATAAATAAAAAATCAGAATCTTTTATGGAATCCATATAAGCCATAAAGTTTTCTTTACTAGGGGGAGTAATTAGATAACCTCTAAGTCCATGACGAGGTGTATTATCCCATTCAAAACATAATCCTCTTATAATATTTCTCTCTTTCCCATTAAAATTGATTGCTTCTCTAAAAATATTATTTCCATCATATTTTTCTACATAATTATACGATAATTTTCTCATGATTTTGCCAATTTTATTTTTAAATCGGAATATTATTTTCTCTTTTCTAAATAAATTTACGCTGGTATCCGGCTCACGAATAAATTTTATGTTATCATTATCATTCTTATTTAATTTTTCGATTGAATTAATTGTCTCAATAATCTCAATTCCAGAAAAACCAAAGTCAACACATCTTTCATTTAAATAATCAATGTAGTCATCTTTTTCTTCGAAATCTGTTTTAAAAAGCATAAAAACAGGCTTATTATCTATTTTTAAATACCTATTATCTTTAAAAAAAGGCAATAAATACAAAAAATGTTTCTCCCAATCTTCTCTTTTTCCATACTTTTGTTCAAGTAATAGTTCTTTAGAACCTTCCCAGCTTCTAAACCAACTATGATTCGCCCAACAAAAGAAAAAATTCATAGGAATATCTTTGTTTTTTAACAAAATTTCAGCAGGTCGCTCCAAAAGTTTTTTTCCACAAAAATAATAGTGATAAAAAATCATACCATCTATTCCATAAGAATTAGCTAAATCAGCTTGCCATTTTAAAACTTCTGGATTATCTAATACATAGTAATTATTATTTAATGGTGCTTTAGGTTGTTTATGATTTCTAAATAAAGGATTAGCTTTTTTTACATTTGTCCATTCTGTAAATCCCTCACCCCACCACATATCATTTTCAGGTATCCTGTGAAACTGTGGAAGATAAAACGCATATTTTTTCATTTTTTCTCCTAACATCTAAAAATTTTTTCTAATTTCAACTTAAGTCAAAATTTTATTTTTAGTTCATATAACATATGAATCCTACTACTTCTATAACTTATTTAACTTGTAAATAAAGACAATAATCATTAAATTCTTTGAATCTCTCCTTGCAATATATTTCTATATGAAGACATCAAACCGATAATAATAAAAACATTTAATGCACCTGGTGGAAGCCAGTAGCCAGCTTCTATTAAACCAACAATTAACCATATAAGTAAGCCATAATACATTCCCTTCACCATATCACTTTTTATATAATTCCGACAACAATAAAGTGATTTTATAAAACAATAATATAATATGCAAACACCAATAATACCTAGCTGTACAAAAATCGCAAGTGGTAGCATTTCATAAGCCAAACCATTCCAATCAATAACTCCTTCTGGTCCAACAAACCAAGCAAGTACGCTATCTGAATTAGCTACGCTAGTAATTGTATTAATAAATCCATCACTTCTCCCACTCATATTTACCCAATCTGAGGCACTGGTATCACTAAATCTATTAAAAACTGAAGGCGCTACTTGAAAAATAACCATAATAATAACCATAGTCAAAAGCACTATAAAAAATTTCTTAAGGAAATCAGCTTTATTACTATCTTCATCTAAAAGTATACAAAAAATAATAAAAATAATTAATCCCAACCAACACGACCTTGACAATGACAAAAATACTGATGACAAAAACAAAACTAAAGATATATATTGTAATTTTGTCTTATGCTTCACTTTTAATCCATAGTATACCCAGGGAAAAAATAAAATCATATTAACGCCAAATAAATTTCCATTTTGATAGGTACTAACAATTTTAGTATCTGATACAGACAATCCGTTCGCCTTTGTCATGAACCAATATTTTCCATATTTAATATAGTCACTGTAGTTTACTGTTATACCAGGTATAGTACATTTATCAATTCCCACAACAAACTGCAGTAAGGCATATAAACTGATTGAAAAAATACATATAGTAACCAAGTTGAAAATTTTTAAAAATTTTTCTTCACTGTCAATCAAATCAACTATTATAAAATAAATAAGAGGATATGCAACTAAAGGAATAACGTATCCAATATGCTCTTTAAAACTACCTATAATCAAATATTTTAATAAAGCATATATAATAGATAAAAATATAACTCCCCCTATTTTTTTGTCAAAAACTATTTTTTTCCCACCTAGTTTTCCAAAAAACCAAAAAATCAAAGTCAATACAAAAAAAACATTTCCAAGTGTTATAGGTATATTACCTAATTTAATACCTGATTTTGGAATTAAAACATTAACAAGAATTGTTAAATATAATAAGGTATACGACAATGGTCCTTTATTCTTTTTTTGTACAATATTACTCATATGTCCACTCTTTTTCCCCCTTATTCTACCATTGAAAAATCTAATAAGTATTATTGCAGATTTTAAAAATCGAAATGTAAACTTCTTATTTTTTCAAGTATATTCGTTAATAAAATTAACAATGATATCTGATTTTTCTTTAATAAAAAAAAGAAAAATCTAATTGGTAAATCTTCTCGCCCCCACTGTCTTGTTTGAAAATCATAAAAATTATATTCACTACAATATCTTTTTATAAGCTCTCTTTTCTCTAAAAAGCTAAAATAACCCCTTAGTGCAATTAGTTTTTTTATTGATATACAAGACTCTCTTAAAAAATTTGTTTTTAATAAATCAATATCAAAATTCTCTTTAAAAATATCATCACATTGTTTACTAGTTATTTGATAAACATTGTACAATTTTTCTATTCTTTTTAAATCAAATTTACGAGATAGCGAACTGTCATTTTCAATTTGATAGTAATAAAGTGCCTCATCAACAAACCTAAGTGAAGAACAATTTTTTATATAATCAAAATTAAAAATAATATCCTCTCCTAAATTTAAACCATTTCGAAATAACTCAGTTATCAGCTCTCTTTTGTATAATTTACAAAATGGAGGATTAAAAATCAAATTATTATATAAAATTTCAAATGATTCACTGTCTATATCTGAGATTTTCTTTATTTTTCTTAATTCAGGTATCTGAATGCTCTGTCGATTATTATTTAATGCATTATTGTACCTACAAAATACCAAATCTGCTTCTTCAGATATAAGTTTTTCACAAATTGTTTTATCAACATAATCATCGCTATCAACAAACATGATATAATCCCCCTTAGCATGAAGGATTCCAACATTTCTTGCTTCACTCACCCCGCCATTTGGTTGATTTATTAAAATAATTCTTTTATCTAGTTGAACATATTTTTCGCAAATTATTTGAGAATTATCTGTTGAACCATCGTTAACTAATATTATTTCAATTTCCTTATAAGTTTGTTTTATCAAACTCTCAATACAACTTTCGATATACTTCTCTGAATTATAAACAGGAATGATTATAGATATTTTTTTCATTTTTTACCTTTTTCTTTTTAAACCCATGTTAAATCAAAAAGACTTTTCTATTCTTTTAATCTTCTTGGCTGGGCTTCCGGCATATATAAAATTTTCATCCAATAAATCTTTATTAACCAGTGAATTTGCTCCAATTACAATATTATTACCTATTTTAACATTTCCAATTATAATTGTTCCATATCCAATATCAACATTGTCACCAATAGTTGGACATAAATTACTATCCCCATTGTTTCCGATACAATTACTTCCATGAAGTTTACAGTAGTTTCCTATTTGTGCTTGTTCGTTTATAACAATATTTCCATGATACAACCTTAGATTTTTTCCAAAAGAAGCACCATTCAATTCAATTCCATACTTATTACAATAAATATTCTTTTTTCTGTTAAAATAACAAAATAATAAGCCACCAACTACTTGATTTTTTTTTTGCTTATAATACCTATACCATCTATTATATTTTATTGCTTTGTAATAAATATAATTTTGATGACTATTCAAAAAGAACAGCAAAAATTTCTTTCCTAAATATAATTTTCTATCTAATTTGACTAAGTTCTTTATTGAGTTCCTATTCATAAAATTCTGGCCACTTTCCTAAAAATTAATAAACCACTAAATTACTCTGTTATCAATTATTAAATTATAAATAATTTCAGCATTTTTTTTATTATCAAACCCTTTTTCCTTGAGCAAATTATTATTATCCACTCTATTTTTAAAATCAATTTTTTGAATTTTATCAAGCCAATCATCTTCATTTGTCAAAGATGAAAAATTTACTAATCCGGTTATATTAGCCGTCTTAGTTATTTTATCTGATAAAATACAATGAAGTCCCGTTGCCTGAGCCTCAACTGCAACAATAGGAAAGCCTTCAAAAAAGCTTGGTAATATGAAGATATCGGCTGCATTTAAATACTTGTTGATATCATTTTTTTGACCTAAAAATAATATGTCATTAATCCCCTTATCTTTTACGTACCCTTTTAATGAAGAAGTATCACTTCCATCCCCCACAAAAATTAGCTTATATCCAAAATTACTTTTGTTTAAAGTATTCAATTTTTCAAGAATATTAATTGCAAATTTTTGATTTTTAGGGTATTCGATCCTTCCAACTTGAATAATAACAATATCTTCTTGACAAATTTGGAGCTCTGACCTTGTCTTGATTCTTAAATTCTCATTATAAAAAAATTTTCTAGAATCAATTGCGTTATTTATCTGTATAACGTTTGACGTTTTTCCAAATACCCATTCTTTTGCTAAATCAGAACATGATAATTTTACTTTTGAAACTTTATTTAATATTCTACGATTAATCAAATTCAAAATAACATACAGAAAACTTAGGCTATAATCTCTACTATTATGCGCATGAGAAATTATTTTGTATTTAAAAAGAAAAGCAAACAAAATTGGAAAAATAAAATAGGTACCACTAGTGTTATAGTAGAAAAAATCATTACTATGTCTAGCACTCTTCATTATCTTATATAAATTAAAAACTCTTTGAAATTTATTTTTAAAATTATAATAGTAGACTTTTCCTCCTAAAAATTTTATTTTATCCTCATATACACTATCTGAACCCTTTATTACATAATTAAATACAACATCCTTAGTTCTTAAGCTTTCACTTAATCCCATCATAAATTCAGATATTCCGCCCTTTTGATTACTAATTCCATAAACTAAAACCGTCACTTCACTACCCCTTTTTGTTTCAACTTAATAATCTTTTCTTTTTTAGAAGAATTCAAATACTCCTTCACCTTTAAGAAATAGTAATCAACACCTTGAATAAGCTCTTTGATTTTCGAAGTATATGGATTATAATCTTTAAACGTTTTCAAACAGATATTTGAACAATTCCCAATTCCACCACTTCCAATTACAATTTTATCTAAATAATTAATTTTTTCATCAATAACTGGTTTTTTCTTCTGAAAATGCACATAGAAGAAGTTTTCTTTTTTTATCACTTCATTATCATATACATATCTTGTCAGCATCGAATTCTCTAAGATAAAAATCTGGTTTTTGAAGTTTTTGTGATTAACCATTCTATATCTCGGAAAGCGTCTATCAATATCCGCATAATAATTATTATATAACTCTTTAATATTATTTTTCTTTGAAATTAGATTAATTCCTGAAAATTCATCAAATGCATAATTTTCAGGATTAACAAATACTTCCTTCCAATTAAATGGTGAACCATCCATTCTAAATAGATTATTCATCTTTTCATTATTCTTATATAATGAAAAATGCCCATTATGATTAATTCTTTCATATTGCTTAATAGTATTATCAGGTAAGAAATATGAAATCTTTCCAAAAATCTGATCAATATCGCAGTGGCCCCAATAATCATAATCAACTAAATAATCTTCAAAAATTACTCCATAAGCAGGCCTAAAATCACATAATTTGTAAGGCTTCTCCAAGGCAACTCTTAATTTTAATTTACTATCAATTAAAGTCTTTAATTCACTTAACAAAACTCTTTTAACTTTAATATTTACAGCATCTATATTCACTTCTTGATCAGTAAAAATCAAAAAATCATAATCAGGATTACTTTCACAACTTTTTTTCCAAATATCAAAATAATCTGGAAATACTCCATACCAACAGACTATCAAACACTTCTTCATAGAGTAGTTTTTCCTCCATACTTAATTAAATTATAAAAAACTTTTATATTTTTCTTCCAATTTTAAAGCCTCGGTTTGTATATCATAACCCGAAATATTCATCAATTGATAATTAATTTCTCTTTGACTCTGAATCATTCGCGAAATTTCTTCAGTCCAATCCTCAATCCTTGAATCCAGAGAAAGATATGAAACATTATTATTAATTTTACTATCAACTGGAACATCAGTACTAGCGACACACGGAAGTCCCGAACATTGTGCTTCAATCATTACCATCCCAAGTCCCTCATACAATGAGGGAAAAAGAAATAAGTCAAATACTTGATAAAAATCTGAAATATTATCTCGTTGTCCCAAAAAATGGACTGATTCCTGTAAGCCTAATAACATTACTCTTTCTTTAATCTCTTTCATCAACGGTCCTTGACCAATTAAAAGTAAGATCGAATTTGGATATTCACAATGAAATTTGTAAAAAATATCAATTAAAAATCGATGATTTTTTTGTTCAACAAACCTTCCTATATGTCCAATAACAAATGTATCTTCAGCAATACATAACTCTCTTCGTTTTTTAATTCTAATTTCTTCATTATATTTAAATTTTTCAACATCAATGGCATTATTTAAAATAAAAACATTTCCAGAATCAAACTCTTTATCGCCAAACAACCATCTTCCTGCATGCTCTGTACAAGCCATGTAATCGGTAGCAAACATCCTTGAAAATGGTTTTAAAATAAATTTGAAAATATTCTTTAATGGTTCTTTTTTGTTACTAGTTGAATGAGAATGAGCTATTCTTACCGGTATTCCAGCTCTTTTAGCAGCATACAAACTAAAAACAGACAGTGCATTTATATGAGAGTGAACTATTTGGTATTCTCCCTCTTTCAATATTTTTTTTAACCCTATATGATATTCAAAAACTTTCTGATATGGAGGAACGAGGATAACTCTCCCACCCATTTTTTTTATTTCATCATACGGAATACTTGTTGAATCGCTATCACAGACAAAATCAAACTTGTATTTTGTCCTATCAATATGGCGATAATAATTCATAACAACTGATTCAACTCCACCACCATTCCATTTTCCAATAATATGAGCTATTTTAATTGGCGTCTCTCTTTTCAATCAAAACTCCTTTCTAAAAAAAGAGTTGCAGATTTCATTGAACTGCACCCCTCTTTTAATAATCTAACTATTTTGCGAGAATTTTAACTTCTTCACTAAATCTTTAAACTTAACTATGTATCTATATCATATTAAGTCATGCTACTAATTTGCAAAAGCCTTGTAATATTAGTTCTTGTAACTAATAATTTGACATGATACAATTCAAAACGATTCTGTCATCATGCGTTTTCAGACATATCATACTAAAAAAGCTTGTCTTCCTTCTTCTAGAACATTAATAAATAACAATAATCCATCAACGAACCAATTACAAACTTATATCCAAATGAAAAGATTCGAGGGTTATCTTCCATCTTGATAATCAAATTAATACTCAAAACATTCTACACTAACAATATTTTACAACAAAGTTAACTAATATAGCCAAAATCAACAAGCCCCAGATCTCATAAAAACCTTTACGAAGGACATAAATAAGATTTTAAAATCCAAAACTGCTGACATGTTATCAATGTAATACAATTCAACGTTGCATCGTTCAGGATAAGAAACATCACTTCTTCCAGATACCTGCCAATAACCAGTTGCTCCTGGCTTAACAGACAAGAATTTTTCCCTATCCTTATCGTTATATTCCTGAATTTCTTCTTCAATAATCGGTCTTGGACCTATAAAACTCATGTCTCCCTTTAAAATATTAATAAATTGAGGTAATTCATCAATTGATGTTTTTCTAATAAAAGATCCAATTGAGGTAAGTCTAGGATCATCTCCAGGAAGTAATTTATAACCATTGTTAATATATTTTTGATAGAGCTCTTTATTAGATTTCAAAACTTCTTCAGCATTCTCTACCATTGATCTAAACTTAATAATCTTAAACTTTTTACCATTTAAGCCAAGCCTTTCTTGTTTGAAGAAAATACTTCCCGAATATCCCTTAATCTTGTAAATAATAAAAATTACAAGCGCAGCGGGGAGAAAACAAATACATGTTCCTACAATGCCAACGCAAATGTCAAATAACCTTTTAATTCCTAAAAAAATAATTTTTCTAATAACTCTCAAATTTCCCATCTTAATAATCTCCATCAAATCATAAAACTACTTTACCTTTTTATCCTTTAATGATTTTTCATCTTTACCATATCCATAGCCATATCCATAGCCGTATCCATAGCCGTATCCATAGCCGTATCCATAGCCGTATCCATAGCCGTATTTATCTGCTTTGAAGTCAAATTTATTTAAAATGACACCAAGGAAAACTGAGCCACTTTGTTCCAATTGATTTTTTAGTTTTGTAATTGTACGACGTTTGTCAATACCTGGTTTTACGACAAGAAGACTTGCATCTGAACTATGAGCAATAATCGCCGCATCAACAACACGGCCAAGTGGTGGTGTATCAATAATGACGTAGTCATAAAGATCACGTACAGTCTCAATCATTCTTTCATAATTATCATTTTGGATAAGAGATGTTGGATTTGGTGGAATCTTCCCAGATGGGATGACCATAAGATTGTCAATTGATGTGTTGCAGATAACATCTGACAACTCAGCATTTCCTGATAAATAACTAGTCAAGCCATCATAAGATTCCTTTGCCCTAAATGTCCCTGACATAACAGAATGTCGCGTGTCAGCATCAATCACAAGTGTTCGAAAACCTGCTTGGGCTAGCGATATCGCAAGATTAGTCACTGTTGTTGATTTTCCTTCATTCGGTTGTGCTGAAGTCACTGTGATAACTTTTAGATTACGACCACTGAATTGAATATTTGTTCGGATAGAATTGTAATATTCTTCCAGTTTTTTAATCATGTCAGCTTGTGATTTTACTAATTCTAATGTTGGCATTACAATTCTCCTCTTTATAATTTATCTGCGTCTGGTACAACACCAAGAAGCGTCATCCCAAGAACTTCTTCGATATCTTCTGGACGACGAACACGGTCATCAAGCACTTCAGCAACTAAAATACCAACGATAGCTACAAATACTCCTGCTAAGACACCAATCGCAGCATTTTTCTTAACATTTGGTGATGATGGGTGACTTGCTTTTGTTGCAGACTCAAGTGTTGTAACGTCATCAACTTTTGTAACGGCTTTAATCTTTTCAGCAGCCACTTCACGAACTGTGTTTGCGATGTCGCAAGCACGTTGAGCATCTGTGTCTGTGACTGAGATTGAAATCACACGAGTATCGGTTGGAATGTTAACTGAAATTTCACCAGAAAGCTGACCAGCTGACATTGATAGTTTTTCTTGATCAATAACTGATGCTAAAACTTCACTTGATGTAATGACTTCTTTATAGTCATTAACCAAGTATGACCCTGCTTGAAGGTCTTGGTTAGTAAGGGTAGTATCACTAGATCTGCTAACAACATAAATACGTGTAGTAGATGTGTACTTAGGCTTAATAAAGAAGACACTTCCTAAAAGAGCGACTGTTCCCACAAGCAATCCGACAAAGACGATAAAGAATTTTTTACTCCATAACTTTCTCAACAAGTACAAAACGTCAATTTCGATGCTTGCATTATCATTTGTATTCATACATTCTCCTATAAATATTTATTTTCTAATAAAGTTTTAGCATTTCCTTCAAAGAGATTATAAGCTTGGCCACTGCCATATAACTCTTCAATAATCTCACGCGCTTGATCCATATACGGTGGGCGTTTATCTAGATTATGCATATCACTCGACACAATATGAACTAAATTCTTTTCTAAGAAATAATGAGCTCGTTTTTTAAATCTTCGAACCTTATCTCCGAAAAGTCTAGGTTTTAAGACATGTTCGCTATTAATCTGTGTGTAACAGCCCATGTTAATCAACTCACACACACGCTCTTCATGATTTTCAAGAGCATTGTAACGCTCGATGTGAGCGATAATCGGAGTCACACCAAGCATGATGACTTGTGATAAGCCGTCATGAATTTCTTTCCATGGTGTTGCCATACTAAACTCAATCAAAGCAAACTGTGTATCATTCATACAAGGAACCTTGTGATTTTTTAACTTATCAAGAAGCTTATTATTATAGTAGAGTTCTCCACCATACAGGATAGTTAAGTCGTCAAACTTTGCTTCTGCTGCTTCTTTGACCTGTTTAAAGTTCTCGTAGATTTTTTCTTCTGATGTCTTAAATAAATCTCGTCTTCTGTGTGATGTTGAAACAATCGTTCGCACTCCTTGGCGATAACTTTCACCAATAAGTGCTAAACTTTCTTCAATAGTAGATGGTCCATCATCCACGTCAAAAACGATATGCGAGTGAATATCAATCATCTAACTTACTTTCCTTCCATAACATCTTTAATGGTTTGAGAAGCTTTTGCCACACTAGCATCATCAAGTTTAATCATATAAAGACTTGATGATGGCATCGCATACGAAGTCAACTCACCAGTAGAACCTGTACCTGTTACTTCTTGTGATGTAATGGTGAACTTCTTACCTGAGTCCAATTGAGCATTGACTAACTTCATCATAGTATCCAATTTCATATTTGTCTGAATAGAATCTTGAACATTAGAAATAACTGATGAGTAGTTTGAGACTGATGATAATGAAGTCAATTTATTAAGAATAGCTTGAATGACTTTCATCTGGTTATTACCACGATCATAATCCCCACCTTTAAGATCATAACGCTCACGAACAAAAGCAAGAGCTTGCTCTCCAGAGGTAATATTTACATTTCCAACTTCAAATGAGTATGTGCGCCCTGTATCCAAATTGATTGTAAACGCCTGATCATTATAGACTGTTACACCTCCAAGTGCATCGATTAACTTCATAAATGAATCAAAGTTAAGTCGTGCATAGTAATCAATGTTAATACCATAAAGATTTTCAAGTGTCTTTTCTGAGGTTTCAACACCATAAATACCTGCGTGGGTCAACTTATCATACTGACTAGCACCGCCATCAGGAATCTTAACGTAAGAGTCACGAGGTGTCTCTGTCATCAAAATCTTATGTGTGTTCATATTGACCGTCAAAATCAGGTTGACATCTGAACGCGATACGGTTGAAATCGAACCATAAGTATCAATACCACTGATATAGATATTGAAAACATTGCTATTTGATGCTTTTCCGTTTTCTTTGATGCTCTGCTTAATCTTATAAGAGTAGATTGTCTTAAAGTTTGATTCATAGTTATCATAAGACATTTCAAGCAAACTTGAATAAGCACTATTAAAGACCATAGCTTTACTTGAACCGTTGATCAAGTTTTCATAGGCTTCTTGGTAAGAAGCTACCTTTTCAGTCGCTAAATCAACGCCCTTATCAGACTTAATGTGTGATAAAAGAGTATCGATATTACTACCGTCAGCTCCCGTCGGCGCTTGAACACTTGAAAGCTCAGTAACGTCTGTTACATTGCTGTTTATTGGAACAACGACACTCATCTCAATTTCTGAATATGAGGCAGTTTCGTTCATGTTGTGCGCTACATCGACTAAAGATTTGAAAGCAAATAAAGATATCGCAGCAATGGTAGAGAAAATGACCAAAAGCGATGTTGTTAAAACTTTCTTTTTCTTACGAAGCGCCAATGCCAAGCAAACTGCAAAAACAGCTACTAATACAATCGTATACACAACGTTCAGATGTCTGAATGCCAAAATCTGATGCGCATACATTGTGTACATCGTAATTCCAGCAAGCAAAGCATACAGAACCAAGAGTGCATAGTTTACATAAGTTAGTCCTGCAAACCGAGACCGCCGCCGTGAACTCTTGTGATGTCCGCCATGATGACTGTGATGATGGTGGTGATGATGATGCGCTTCACTACCATGATGATGTGAATGAGTCGGCATTTTTTAATAAATCTCCGCTTCCTAAATAATTTGTTAACGTTCTTATTTTATCACTTTGTAAAATGTAATGCAATTCTAAACTTTTCTGAAACTTTACAAATTAATTCGTTTACTTTTAATAAAACACACCGTTGATAACGTTTTATTCCGCTAGAACTGGCCGTTTTAAAATAACAGTTACGTTTCAGTTACAAAACTGTAAAATTGTCTCATTTTCGAAATCGTTCGTTTTTTTACTCCGAGGTTTGTACTTTTTTCGATATTTTGTACATTTTTAACATTATTTCCCAAACGAATTTTTTTGAAGTATTGAAGTATTAAAGTGAGGTAACTAAATTCATTAGGTTTTTTTAATGATACTAGATGAGCAATGTTCACTTTTTTATCGCTTTCACATCAGTAACAAGGCCACTACTTGCGGGATTTCCTTTTTTGAGCTAAACTAAGGCTATGAGAATACAACAGTTACATTATATCGTTAAAATCGTTGAAACAGGGAGCATGAACGAAGCTGCAAAGCAGCTTTTTATCACACAACCTAGTCTATCTAATGCCGTTCGAGATTTGGAGCGAGAAATGGGAATCGAGATTTTTATCCGTAACCCAAAAGGCATCACGCTAACAAAAGACGGCGTAGAATTTCTATCTTATGCTCGCCAGATTTTGGAGCAAACAGCCCTTCTTGAAGAGCGCTACAAGAGTAAAAACACCAACCGTGAACTTTTTAGTGTCTCAGCGCAGCACTATGCTTTCGTGGTGAATGCTTTCGTGTCTTTATTAAAAGGAACTGACATGACACGTTACGAGCTTTTCCTTCGTGAAACCCGAACATACGAAATCATTGATGACGTGAAAAATTTTCGTTCTGAAATCGGCGTTTTGTTCTTAAACAGCTATAACCGAGATGTCTTGACTAAGATGTTCGACGACAATCATTTGACCTATACAAGTCTTTTCAAAACTCGTCCACACATCTTTGTCAGCAAAAATAATCCACTAGCCAAGAAGAAAATGGTAACTATGGAAGATTTGGAGGACTTTCCTTATCTAAGCTACGACCAAGGGATTCACAACTCCTTTTACTTCTCTGAAGAGATTTTTTCACAAATTCCGCATAAAAAATCTATCGTCGTCAGTGACCGCGCAACGCTTTTCAATCTTTTGATTGGTCTTGATGGTTACACAATCGCAACAGGTATCCTAAATAGCAACCTAAATGGAGACGGTATTGTTTCAATCCCACTTGATGTTGAAGATATGATTGATATCATCTATATTCGCCATGAAAAAGCAAACCTTTCAAAAATGGGAGAACGTTTCATCGACTATCTCCTTGAAGAAGTACAATTTGATTAATAGATTAGCAAAAAAGGAACTGAAATATTTCAGTTCCTTTTTTGTATTATTCTGCAATAAGTGTTTCTAGTCCGACTTTCATCATGTCTGTGAAAGTTGTTTGACGTTCTTGTGCTGTTGTGTCTTCGTCAGCAACAAGGCTGTCAGAAATTGTCATGATACCAAGTGCTTGTACACCGTATTTTGCAGCAAGATAGTAAAGCGCTGCTGCTTCCATTTCAACAGCTTTAATACCAAGTTGACCAAGTTTGATGTTGTTTTCAGCAAAGTCTGAGTAGAAAGCATCGATTGACAAAACGCTACCAACGTGAGTTGTCATACCAAGATCTTGGGCAATATGGTAAGCTTTATCAAGCAATGTGAAGTCAGCGATTTGTGGGAAATCGTATTGTGGCCATTCGTTTTTAATCATGCTTGAAGTTGTTGCTGCTGCTTGAGCAAGAACAAGTTCACGCACGTGAACGTCTTTGTTAAGTGAACCAGCAGTACCAACACGGATTAGTTTTTTAACGCCGTAAGATTGGATAAGTTCAGTTGCGTAGATTGAGATTGAAGGCATTCCCATACCTGTTCCCATAACACTGACACGGTGACCTTTGTAAGTTCCTGTGAAACCAAGCATTCCGCGAACGTTGTTAAAGCATACAGCATCTTCTAAGAAGTTTTCTGCGATGAATTTTGCACGGAGTGGATCTCCTGGAAGTAAGATTTTATCTGCGATTTCGCCTTGTTTGGCTTCGATATGGATTGACATAAGAATTCCTTTCAATAAGTTGTTTTATGAAAATAGCTACCGCTACTGCAATCAATAAGATTGGAAGAGCTTGAAGTTTTTGACCTGTAAATGAGACGACTAAGCCAATCGCTGTGAGCGGTGCATTCATTGTGATTGCTAAGAATACACTTGAGCCGATTAGCATAGCTGAGGCTAGTGAAATAGTTGGAAAGATTTGGCTACAAAGCGCAGCACCAAGAAATCCCAGAACTGCTCCCATTGAAAATGAGGGAGTCAAGGTTCCACCGTATGCGCCGTTTTTTAGCGTCAGCAAGACCACAAACGCCTTGACGACAACAATCATAGCAGCATACTGAACGGTCATACCATCAAATACACCTTGCGCCATAGCTCCGCCATTTCCCAAAATCTCAGGCAAAACAAGCGATAAACTGGCTAATAGTAGAAAAGTCAGTGGTAAGCGCCATAAAATGGTGTAATCAGTCGCTTTTTGTGCTTGTGCTTTTTGGGTAAGTCTGCGAAATAGCTGCGCTATTGGCGAGATGATAACCGCAAGAACAATCGCCAAAAGAGCACTCTTTACATCCAGCGTTACTTGAGCAGCCTCATAAAGTGGCGCATCTGAGATGACCACTCCAGCTATGAGGCTTGCCAAAATCGTCGTTACTGAGACGGAAATCAGATTAAGAACTGAAATTCCCAGTCCAAGCGTTTCAAAGGCGAAAAAGATACTGGCAATTGGTACTTGATAAACTGCTGCAAGACCAGCTGAGGCTCCGCAGGCAATTGCGAGCTTTCTATCTTGTAAGGTTAGTTTCAAGTAGTCAGATACGCGTCCAGCTCCCAAGGCACCAAGTTCGCGAGGCGCTCCTTCTTTTCCGATTGGTGAGCCTGCACCGACAGAGGCCACTTGCAAGAAAATATTGGTCAAATGAATCCAAAGTTTTGGCATTCTCGATGCTGGATTTTCAGCTTTCATCTGAGATTTGACAGAAATAATCTGACGATTTTTTTGCTGTAAAAAATACCAGAGAATTGCTGAGATAATCCCTGCAAGGACAATCAAAATGAACTGCTTAGTCGAAACTGCTTGAGTGGTCGATGCCTCGCCGTGACCAAAAACTAGGTACTCAATTAAGTCTAAAAATTCATGAAGTAAGATGCCACCTAAACCAGCTATCAAAGCTGTTAAAATCAGCACTCCTCCAAAACGTAAACAGTAGCTAAAATGTTTAAATCGATTATTTTGTAAATGCATCTAAAAAATACTTTTTAAATACGTTTTAAGGTAAATTTCCTAAATTATAGTTCTGCCAAAACTGATTTGACAAGTGTTTTGAAGTCTTCTTTGATTTGTTGTGTGACTGCGACAACTTCTTCGTGGTTAAGTGAACTTTGGAAACCTGCAGCGTGGTTTGTAATAGCTGAGATTCCAAGAACTTTCAAGCCTGAGTGAGCTGCAACGATAACTTCTGGAACAGTTGACATACCTACAGCATCCGCACCAAGAGTTTGGAAGGCACGAATTTCAGCAGGAGTTTCGTAACATGGACCTGACACGCCAAGGTAAACACCTTCGTCAAGTTTGATACCGATTTTTTCAGCAACTTTGTGAGCGATTGCTCGGTATTCAGCAGTGTAAGCATCTGACATATCTGGGAAGCGAGGTCCGAACTCATCAAGGTTAGCACCAATCAACGGATTTTGACCAGTCATGTTGATGTGGTCAGAAATTGCCATCAATGTACCAGGACCAAAGCCGATACCACCAGCAGCATTTGTTACGATAAGACCTTTACAACCAAGAGCTTTCATCACGCGCACTGGGAAAGTCACCAATTCCATTGGATTTCCTTCGTAAAAATGGAAACGTCCTTGAAGAGCAAGAACTTTGTGACCACCAAGGTCACCATAAACCAATTGACCAGCGTGACCAGCAACTGTTGATTTACCCCAGTTTGGGATTTTTTCGTAAGGAATAACAACAGCGTTTTCGATTTCTTCAGCCAATTCACCAAGACCTGAACCAAGAATAAGTCCAAATTCCGGAGCGTCACACGCTTGTGACACTAAAAACTGACGTGCTTCTTCAATTTTTTCAATAATTGTAGACATAATTACCTCTTATACTAATTTATCTAAGAATGATTCACCAATCATTGCTTTTTCAACACCAAAGTTTTCAGCAATTGTTGCTGAAATATCTGCAAAATGACCAACTGGCAAGACACCGTTTCCTTTAAATGCTGGGCTGTATGCCAACAATGGAATGTATTCACGAGTGTGGTCTGTACCAGTGTAAGTTGGGTCATTACCGTGGTCAGCAGTGATTAGAAGAAGGTCATCTTCTTTCATGCTTTCCAAGATTTCAGGCATACGTTTGTCGAAATCTTCAAGGCAATTACGGTAACCTTGAGCGTTACGACGGTGACCGTACATGGCATCAAAGTCAACTAAGTTTGTAAATGACAAGCCTTTTGTGAATTCAGGCAATTGCATTGTTTTAAGAAGGGTATCAACACCGTGCATGTTTGATTTGTTGTGTCCCATGTCGTTTGTGATACCTGAACCGTTGAAGATATCATTGATTTTACCAACACCGTATGTTGGAATACCAGCGTCAGCCAATTTATTCAAAACTGTTGGACCAAATGGTGACAAGGCATAGTCACGACGGTTTGCTGTACGTGTGAAGTTACCAGGTTCACCAACGTATGGACGTGCAATGATACGACCAAGAAGAGCTGGACGTTCTAGTGTGATTGAACGAGCGTATTCACAGATTTTGTAAAGCTCTTCTACTGGGATTACATCTTCGTGAGCAGCGATTTGAAGCACTGGGTCAGCTGATGTGTAGATGATTAACTCGCCAGTTTCCATTTGACGTGGACCGAAATCATCGATAACTGCTGTACCTGAGTATGGTTTGTTAGCTTCACGAATGACTTTACGTCCTGAAAATTCTTCGATTTTAGTTAAAATTTCTTCTGGGAATCCACCAAGGAATGTATCAAATGGTTCTGTAATGTTAAGACCCATGATTTCCCAGTGACCAGTCATTGTGTCTTTACCAAGAGAAACTTCTTCAAGTTTAGTTGCATAACCTGTTGGTTGAGCTTCAGCTGGAACTGTTTTTAGAGGAGTTTCACGAGGAATATTTCCAAGACCAACTTTAGCCATGTTTGGAACATTAAGTCCTACAGTTTTTGAAATGTGACCAAGTGTATCTGATGCACCGTCTGGCACACCAGCGTTGACAAAGTTGTTAGCATCTGGTGCAGCACCGATTCCGACAGAATCAAGTACGACAAGATGAATACGATTAAATGTTGACATAGTTTTCCTACTCTAGGGTGGTTACGGTTGGCACCCAAAACCTCCTAATCAAATCGATTAGAAATCATAATGACGATAACATGCAAACAGGAGACTATCGGCTGAACCAGTCAAAACATCTCCTGTAAACTATCTTATTTAGCTTCTAAAATTTTAACGCCGTCTTTGCCAGCAACGATGACTTTGTTAACCATACCATTGAAAAGACCGTGCTCAACGACACCAACCATAGCTTTCAATTCTTTACCAAATTCAACTGGATTTTCAATCACGCCAAGGTCAAGGTCAATGATGTAGTTTTTCATATCAGTCACAAAGCGTTCGCCATCTGCCATACGGTATGATGGTTTGTAACCTTTTTTCTCAAATTCACGGAAAATGCGGTCAGCACCATATTGTACGACTTCTACAGGCAATTTGAAGGCACCAAGTTTGTCGACCATCTTAGATTCGTCAACAACCCAGATGTATTCTTTACTTGGTGTAGCAACGATTTTTTCCATAAGAAGGGCTCCGCCACCACCTTTGATACCGTTGAAGTTTTTATCAACTTCGTCAGCACCATCAACGGTTACATCAATAACATCGATGTCATCAACGGCTTTCAAAGGAATACCAAGTCCTTCTGCTTGAGCAGTTGTTTGGCTTGAAGTTGTAACACCAACAACTTTAAGTCCTTCTTCTTTCATACGGCGTCCGATTTCTTCAACGAAGAAATACGCAGTTGAACCAGTTCCAAGTCCAACAACCATGCCATCTTTAACATACTGGGCAGCAGTCACCCCAGCCATTTTTTTAAGTTTTTCCATAACAACCTCACCTAAATTTATATGTAAAACAAATATACCTATTTCCAACTAACCATTATACCATGACTTGGGGTGTTTTAGCTAGATTGAATTACTCAAAATTTATAGAGTTTCAGGCGCCTTTCAACCCTCTTCTATTGCTTGAATGTTCTATTTGCGTTACAATTAAATAAGATATTTTTTGAAAATAATACTTAAAGAAATAGATTGGAATGAATACGAATGATTACTAAAGAATTCGATACGATTGCTGCGATTTCAACACCGCTTGGTGAAGGGGCAATCGGAATTGTCCGACTCTCTGGTACTGACGCGCTAGCTATTGCCAAAAAAGTCTATCGCGGTAAAGACCTAAGCAAAGTCGACTCTCACACTATCAACTATGGTCATATTGTTGACCCTGACAACAATGAAATTCTTGATGAAGTTATGGTATCTGTCATGCTCTCACCAAAGACATTTACCCGTGAAGATGTCATCGAAATCAATACACACGGTGGTGTGGCTGTCACTAACGAGATTTTGCAACTTGTCTTGCGACATGGTGCTCGTCTTGCTGAGCCAGGTGAATTTACAAAACGTGCTTTCTTGAATGGTCGTGTTGACTTGACTCAAGCTGAAGCTGTCATGGATATTATCCGTGCTAAAACTGATAAAGCCATGAACATCGCTGTTAAACAGCTTGATGGTTCACTATCAAAGCTCATCAACGACACGCGCCAAGAAATTCTAAACACTCTTGCTCAAGTTGAGGTTAACATTGATTACCCAGAGTATGACGATGTCGAAGAAATGACAACTGCGCTTATCCGTGAAAAAACACAAGAATTCCAATCACTTTTGGAAAACCTTTTGCGCACAGCACGTCGTGGTAAAATCCTTCGTGAAGGGCTTTCTACTGCTATCATTGGTCGTCCAAACGTTGGAAAATCAAGTCTTTTGAACAATTTGCTTCGCGAAGACAAAGCCATCGTTACTGATATTGAAGGGACAACACGTGACGTTATCGAAGAATACGTCAACATCAAGGGTGTTCCTTTGAAACTAGTCGATACAGCTGGTATTCGTGAAACAGACGACGTGGTTGAAAAAATCGGTGTTGAACGATCTAAAAAAGCTCTTGAGGAAGCTGATTTAGTACTTCTTGTACTCAATAGTTCTGAACCTTTGACTGACCAAGACCGTGCACTTCTTGAACTCAGCAAAGATAGCAACCGCATTATTTTACTTAACAAAACAGATTTGCCAGAAAAAATCGAGGCTGATCAATTGCCAGACGATGTGATTCGCATTTCTGTTCTTAAAAATGAAAACATCGATTTGATTGAAGAACGTATCAACCAACTCTTCTTTGACAATGCTGGAATCGTTGAAAAAGATGCCACTTACCTTTCAAATGCTCGTCACATTTCATTGATTGAAAAAGCTGTTCAAAGCTTACAATCTGTCAATGAAGGACTTGAAATGGGAATGCCTGTTGACCTTCTTCAAATTGATTTGACGCGTTGTTGGGAAATTCTTGGTGAAATCACTGGTGATGCTGCGCCAGACGAACTCATCAACCAACTCTTCACCCAATTCTGTCTTGGAAAATAACAACAAAAACTCGCCAAACACTGGCGAGTTTTTTATTGTTTAAGAATTTCTCTGACACGTTTCTGCAAATCTGGAATGACTTCTTGTTCGAACCAAGGATTTTTGCGTTGCCATATATTATTTCGCGGAGATGGGTGCACCAATGGGAAAAATTCAGGCAAGTAATCTTTGTAATGCTTAACAGTTTCAGTCAGCTTTGCAGATGATTTTTGTTGGAGATAATAGCGCTGCGCATATGACCCAACCAAGATGTGCAATTCAATATTTGGTGCCAAATCAAGAGCACGCTTATGCCATTTATCCGCAAAACCTTTTCGTGGAGCTAAGTCACCTGACTTACCCTTGCCAGGAAAATAGAAATCCATAGGTACCACCGCAAAAAGTCCGGACTCATAGAAAATTTCACGGTCAACGCCAAGCCATTTCCGTAAATTATCACCACTCGGGTCATTCCAATACAGCCCTGATTCTTGAGCACGTATGCCTGGTGCTTGACCAACGATATTGATTCTGGCAGTTTTTGGAACCGTAAAAAGTGGCCTAATTCCTTGCTCGGTATAAGCTGCATTTTGCTCATCAGCCATAATATCAGCGACTAGTCGCTCATAACTATCCATACATATCACTTCTTCCTAAAAATAAAGAAGAGCTTTTTGCTATTGCAAAAAAACTCTTCAGTCACCTATTATTTAATCAATTCGTAAAGTGCTTCAGCGTAGATAGCAGCTGCACGGTAAAGGTCTTCAACATCAGCGAACTCATTTGCTTGGTGCATTGTGTTCACGTAATCTGGGAACATAGCACCAAAGGCAACACCACGTTTAAGAAGACGACCGAATGTACCACCACCGATAACTTGTTCGTAACCTTTCAAACCAGTTTGTTTTTCATAAACTGAAAGAAGTGTTGATACCAATGGATCATCAGCTGGAACGTAGTGAGGTGTGTGTTCATGATCTGAAAGAGTCACTTTAGTTACACCGTTAAGTTTTTCAAGTTCAGCTTTGATTGTTTGAGCGTCAGTACCTTGTGGGTAACGGAAGTTAAGTGTGATTGTGTTGTCATCTGAGTTGCGGTCAAATTTGAAGACACCAGCGTTCATGCTAAGTGCACCCATTTTCGCATCAGTGTAAGCAACACCAAGGTTTTCACCAGCGAAATCTTTGTGAAGAACGTTAGCTGTTGTATCAAGGTAAACTTTAGCTGCGCCATCAAAAGCAAATTGATCCAAGAATTTAGCAAGGTAAGTTGCAGCGTTAAGACCAAGTTCTGGAGTTGAACCGTGAGCTGATTTACCGATTACTGTAGCGCGGAAAGCATCACCTTCTTGAACAAGCTCAGCTTTAAGATTTTCAGCAGCCGCAAAAGCAGCAAGTTTTTCTTGAAGTTCAGCCAAAGTGCTGTCTGCTGTAAATACTGCTGTTGCTGATTCTGGAACCATGTTGTCACGAAGACCAGCTTCAAAAGTATTCAAAGTGAAAGCTCCGTTGTTTTCACCAGCGAAGTGAAGGTATTCAGTAATGTTACCTTTTTCACCGTTGATGATTGGGAATTCAGCATCTGGAGAGAATCCAAAATCAGGATCTTTCAAACCGTTATGTGCGAAATAGTATTCCATATCGCCCCAACCTGATTCTTCGTCAGTACCAACGATGAAACGAACACGTTTAGATACTGGAAGACCAAGATCTTTGATGATTTTTAGGGCATAGTAACATGCCATTGTAGGACCTTTATCATCTGATGATCCACGCGCGTAAAGACGTCCGTCTTTGATAACTGGTTCGTAAGGATCTGTATCCCAACCGCTACCTGCTGGCACAACGTCCAAGTGAGCAAAGATACCAAGTACTTCGTCACCTTCACCAAATTCAAAGTCACCAGCATAGTTGTCGATGTTACGAGTTTTGTAGCCATCGCGTTCAGCCATTGCAAGGAAGTGTTCCAAAGCTTTTGCTGGACCAGGTCCAAATGGATGTTCTTTGTCAGCTTTGCTGTCATCACGTTCAGAGTTGATACGCAAAAGTGCAAAGAGATCTTCCATCATGGCATCTTTACGTTTTTCAACTTCTGCTTTAAAGTCTACTGTCATTTCTTATAACTCCTCCATAAATGTAGCTCTTCCTTACCAGAAAAACTACTATATTGTTTATCATTTGAGTCAACTAACCCATAGTAACTCATATTTTAAGATTTGTAAACCTAGTTTTGCGAAAATTCTTAACTAGATTTGGTGCATAAACGTTAAAAATCTCTTAGCGGCGCTCAATGATTTCGTCGACTGGTAAACGATAACTTGGTTCAGGTTTATCATCACTGTAGCCAACAGTAATCAAGAGCTCTGGACGAAAACGTTTATCAATATCTAGAATATCATTTGTCAAAGACTTGTCAAATCCAAGAATAATATTTGATGAAATATCTTGATCAGTCAAAGCTAGCACAAGATTCATTGCAACAAGTCCTGCGTTTAAAGCAAGATATTCACCTTTACGCTTGTCGTCGTATTCTGCATATCTAGCAGGCAATGTTTCCATATAGTAACCAAGTTTTGAATTATCCAATGATTTAACACCAATACGAGCAATCTTACGAGAACGTTGAACCAAATCTGTATCTGTAAAAAGTGCAACGACGTACTGAGCTTCTTCAACTTGTTTTTTGTTCAAACTTGGAAGATCTTTAGCAAGTTCTGCTTTTTTATCTTCGACGATGACAAATTTCCATGGTTGAATGTTGTTAGCACTAGGTGCTAAGGTAGCAATTTCAATTGCAGTGCGTAAATCTTTATATTCTACAGGTTTACTATTGAATGTTTTGACGGCATGGCGCTTTTTGTTCAATTCTAGAAACTTCATTAAGCGACCCTCCTTTTTAATTTTTTATGCTCTTTTATTTTATCATTTTTAAAAAGACTTTACAGCTATTTGCTACGGAAGCGCATACACAAATACAAAAAAGAAAAAGCTAGAATTTTTCCTAGCCTTTCTTACTCAAATTTATTTTTTTAATACCGAGATAAATCACAACTGAAAGCCAAGATAAAATATTAACCACTATCAAAGCTTTAAACCATGTACGAATACGGTAAGTAATCTTCAAGGTATTTTTTCCAACTTTTTGCTGAACTGTAGGCGTGCCAATTCCTGATAAAGTGTAGTCCTTATGACTAAGCTTTTTACCATTAAGCATAAGCTCAGTATCAGCGTATTTTGCAACTGGAATGATTGCCCAATCACTCGCATCAGCTGTCCAAGTATATATCAGCTCGTTGTCGCCTTGTGTCTTTTTGTAAGCATCCGTGTGTCCAAGGACAAACTCCTCATACAAGACATACTTGTTATCATCATTTGATTTATCAGCTGGCAGATAATCTGGGGTTGATTTTGAAACGATATCTAGTAGCTTGAATTTATCTGAATCATAAAAACTTGCTCTGACATCTGCAGGATCACCCCAGATAAAAGTATGTTTTTTACGTTGAATAGGGTGTTTCGTGTTGTAATAATCATCAATCTTTTCTTCTTGCAATTGCGACAACTGCACAAAGCTCAAGATATTCACCAAGATTAGCCCAATAGCTACAAATTTTGACCATTTTTTATCGAAGTATTTGTCTAAAATCATAGCTGCCGCTAACAACAATAATACCGTTGCTGGCACAAAGAATCTAAATGGAAATTGAATTAGATTTACCAAAGGAAGATTCAATTTATTGACCGTATACCATGGGAAAATACTACTTGATAAAACCAAGAAAATAAAGAATGCCCCTGTCACCACTCGCAAAAGTGTGTCGTAATGGCGCCAGTGTCTAAATGAGAAGTACAATTGATACAAGACTACAAAAACCAATGCTTTTGGCGTTAGTAGCCATTCAATGCTACGCTGGTTAACCGTCATAATATAGAGTTTTGAATTGACAAAAGGTTCAACCAGGTTATTACTTCGACCGACATCAACCAAAGCTGCCCAGACATTTGCTGTCAATAGAAGGCTTAGCAAGACTGCTTGGACACCCTTGAAAAAGACTTCTTTTTTCTTGTCAGATTTGAAAAAGCCGTACAAGTAAAATGGCAAGTAAGCCAAGATTAACAAGAAACAGCTAAGCATGTGGACTTGCATCATAACAGCAACCGATACTGCTAGACGAAGCACTCCAACTCTTTTTGTTCTGACAAAATCAACTGCTGGAATCAAGCACCACGGCATAAAAGCGGCACCCCAGCTTGAAAATCCTTGTCTAAACGTCCAGTATTGAACCGAGAAGGTCATCATGTAAAAGACTGCTACACCAAGGGCTATTTTCGGTTTGACAGAAGCTCTGCGATTCAAACGATACATCGAAAAGCCAGCAATCACACTCAACAAGAAACGTGACAAAAGCTGATAGGTATACCAGTTTTTGCTGATGAGTACCAAGATTCCTTGAAAATAAGCAAAGTACGGGCCATATAAAGCATTAACAATTCGACCTGAACTGTAAAAGCCATACAGTGACATAAAATAACTAAAGTTACCCGTCTTAATTTGCATAGCTGTCTCATAAAAACGATTGTAGTGAAATAGGAAATCACTACCCGCAATTACTCCACGAGACGTTAATTGGGGAAGCAAGAGTAACACGGCGACCAAAACAATCACAATGCTTGGAAGCCAAGTGCTCTTTTGACTTAACTGAGAGAGGCCTTGCTTCATTTTTTTAAACATGCGTATCTCCTTAAAAATCCCTATCCATGTTAGCACAGTTTAAAATAGATTACAATCAGAAAAAGAAAGTTTCATGAAAGTTTTCAGATGGTATTAACTTCAACTACAAAAGTTCCTTTTCCATTCTTTGGACATCATCACATTTTACAAATGCAACTTTTTGTTCAGCTGTTAATGATATCATTTTTTCTTTTCCTAAAATTATAGTTAAATTCTTAACAATCTCTCTTTTAGCTTTTTCATCATAATAGTTAAATATAAACTTATACTTTTCGCCTCTTTTTTCGGCTAAATCAAAACAGTTAATAAAAATTTCCTTATCCAAAGGGTCGACCGAGTGTCCAAAAACAACAATATTCATATCATCGACAGATTTCCCTGAATCTTTAGGTTTTTCAAAGAATTTTCTATAGTCACTTCCTGTCTCTTTTATTATTCTTTGATAAAATTTTTGATAAGAAATTAAATCAGGATTAATGTTTTCAGTCTTGTCTTCTTTGTCCTCAATACCAAAAACCATAGTATTAATTGAATTTTGCTTACGAGCGAAATCAATTCTTCCGTGAATAAAATGAGTATTTTCTTCAGGAATACCAAATAATCTATTTGCGGTATCTGTGTAGTTGAATGTTAACACTCTTGCACTTTCAAGTTCTTCAATTGCATCTAAACTACTGTCTTGTTTAACGATTCTTTGTTCAGAATCAAAATCTAATTTATCAAGATAAGTTAAATAAAACTCCAGATAATCCGTTAAATCATCAAGTGCTTGAATACATTCTTCATTGCACACATCAACGATTTGTTGCCAACCACTATCCGTATATATAAATCTATAGCCACTTAGACGTGCTATCACAACTTTAAATGCAATATAGTTTGACTTAGTGATGAATTTCTTTTTCAACTTAGTTAACTCATCAGTAGACTTCCATTCAATAATTTGACTATTCTCTTCTAAATGCTTTTTAACATAAGCAATAGCTTCTGCAATATCAGAAATAATAAGCTCAATACTTGACCATTTTTCACCAAGTTTATCTTTAAATTCATTTATAAAATCAAAAAAAAGATTGCTTCTGATTTTTAACAACCATTCGTAATTTTTAGTACCAGCCATTTGAATTAAGTCGTCAATAACGTCAACATCTAAAAAATACTTTGATTCAATATCACCTTTTTCTTCTCTGATACTTTTCAGATTCGACAATAAATCTCTTCTAAAATTTCCACCCTCAGATTCACTATAAGCTTTAAAATTTCTATTTTTTTCAAAAAAAGGTATTAGTCGGATTTTCTTGTCATTAAAATAATTTGAAAGACAGTCTAATAGAATACCTAATTTAACTTTATCAGATTTTACTGTATCAGAACTTGAGTTATAAAACTCAAGTTCATTCTGAAAGTCTTCCTCTGAATCACTTTCACTATCTCCCAAAATATCATCAAACTCTTTTAAGAGAAAATCATAATTTTTAACATCAATTTGTTGATTATAAGCTTTTTGACAATATAGTAAAAAAGATAATGAATTCAAAAACCTTAAAAAATCTTCATAACTAGTTTGGCGTCCCATTGCTAAATCAAAGCCATTCCCTAGTATTAAAATATTTTCTACCACGATTATCTCCTTACTATTTCTTCTCCTCACTTAGTTTTTCTTTCACAGCAATGGCAACGTTTCGTGGGACACCGCAGTTGACGATGTCGTCCACGTCTGCTTTTTGAATATTTGGCAAGCTCTTGAAATGTTTCATGAGTAATTGCTTGCGCTTTGGGCCAAGCCCAGCAATGCCATCGAGTTTTGATGAAAATGAATTTTTAGACCGTAGTTGACGGTGGAAAGTAATGGCAAATCGGTGAACTTCATCTTGAATACGCTGTAAGAGGAAGAATTCTTCAGAGTTTCGTGGCAATTCGACCACTTCTAATGGGTCACCAAAGAGCAATTCGTGCGTTTGGTGCTTGTCATTTTTTTGCAGACCAGCGATTGGAATATCGAGTCCAAGTTTATTTTCAATGACATCACGCGCAACATTAACCTGACCTTGACCACCATCGATGATAATCAAATCTGGCGGAGTTAGACCGTCTTTCATGACTCGACTGTATCTACGGTAAATGACTTCACGCATGCTGGCATAGTCATCTGGGCCGACTACAGTTTTAATCTTGAATTTACGGTAATCTTTCTTACTTGGTTTTCCATTTACAAAGACAACCATCCCCGCAACTGGGCTTGTTCCTTGAATATTTGAGTTATCAAAGGCTTCAATGCGCACAGGTTTTGGAATATTGAGCAATTCACCGATATTTTCAATAGCGCCGTGCGTTTTGCGGATATCTTTTTCTAGCAGGTCAAATTTTTGTTGCAGGCTGACACGCGCGTTTTTGGTCGCAAGATTTACCAGCTGTTTCTTCTCACCACGTTGTGGTTTGATGACTTTAGTATCAACAACTGCTTTAACTAATTCTTCGTCAATGTCCTGAGGAATAAAGACTTCTTTTGGCACAAAATGCTTGCTGTCTCGGTAAAATTGTCCGACATAGGTTAAAAAATCTTCCTCTGGGTCATTGTAATACGGGAACATATTGACATCACGTTGGATAAGTTTTCCTTGACGAACAAAGAAGACCTGCACACACATCCAACCTTTATCGACATAATAACCAAAAATATCACGGTCCATCATATCTTGGTTCATGACACGTTGTTTGGTACGAAGCGTTGAGATAGCTTGCAATAAATCACGGTATTCTGCCGCACGTTCAAATTCCATCATGTCTGATGCTTTTTGCATTTTGTCTTTCAAGCCATCGACGATTTTATTGTCTTTGCCATCAAGAAAATTCTTGACGTCTTGCGCCATTTCAACAAAATAATCATGGTCAACATGACAAATTGTGTGAGCTTTACATTGCCCCAAATGGTAATAAAAACAAACCTTGTTAGCAGGATTTGTACATTTTTTAAATGGGAAAATGCGGTCTAGCAGACGTTTGATTTCTGTCGCAGCACCAGAATCTGGGTAAGGTCCAAAATACATGGCACCATCTTTTTTGATTTGGCGAGTAATCATCAAGCGTGGGTACTGTTCATTCACAGTAATTTTGATAAATGGGTAAGATTTGTCATCTTTTAGCTTGATGTTATACTTTGGCATGTTTTCTTGAATCAGATTGATTTCAAGAAGAAGGGCTTCTGTATTTGACCCAGTAACAATGTATTCAAAATCTTCAATCTCAGAAACCAAGAGTTCTGTCTTGGTATTGTGGCTGCCGTGAAAATAGCTGCGCACACGATTCTTGAGATTTTTTGCCTTTCCGACATAGATAATTTTGCCGTTTTTATCTTTATGGATATAGCAACCAGGGCTATCTGGAAGCAATTCCAATTTGTGTTTAATCAGTTCATTCATGTTTTTATTATAGCAAAAAGAATTTTCCTTTGCTCGCTGTGAGATTTAGACATCAAAAAGCCGCCTAAGAGCTCAGTAGACGACTTTTTCCTATAAGATTTTAATAAAAGGAGAGCGAGCTAATTGTAAAATAAATGACCGTTCAGTTTGCCTTATTTAGTATATCATTTTTTGATAACGTTTTCAAACACAAAAAATTCCCTAGATTTTTCTAAGGAATTTTTAGTCTAAATTTCTCCTACCAAATACCTAAAACATGTTGCATCAAGAGACTGACACAGGTGATTGCAAGCCAACAAGCTGCACCAACGCCGATTGCTTGACCCCCTGTTTTAACTAACTTGATAGGATTTGTATTTAATCCGATAGCCCCCATTGCCATGACGATGAAGAATTTTGAGAGAACTTTGAGCTGCTCAAAGAGTTCCACAGACATTCCTAAGCCACTAACTACTGTTGTCACGATTGAAGCTAACAAGAAATACAAAACAAACATCGGAAATGCTTTTTTGAGACTGAATGTCTTTTCAGAAGCTCCGCCATTTTTACTTTCCTTGAAGGCTGTGTAAAATGATAAAACAAGCGTAATCGGGATAATTGCTAGTGTTCGAGTCAATTTAACGATTGTTGCGCCATCAAGCGTATTTGAATGATGAATCGCATCCCAAGCCGCTGCTGTTGCCGTTACAGATGAAGTATCGTTAACCGCAGTTCCTGCAAAGAGGGCAAAACCATGGTTTGTCAAGCCAAGCATGTCTCCCAAAGTTGGGAAAATCAGCGCTGCAAGAATGTTAAAAAGAAAAATAACTGAGATACTCTTAGCTACTTCTTCGTCTTTTGCTTTGATAACTGGTGCTGTTGCCGCAATAGCTGAACCACCACAAATAGATGACCCAACACCAACCAAGATTGCTATATTACTATCCAATTTTAGCCATTTTTGCAATAAAAACGCTACAACCAACGAGACTGTAATGGTTGAAATAATAATTGGCAATGACTGTGTCCCAATTTTAAAAACTTGTGTTAAGTTTAAACCAAAACCTAATAAAACAACCGCCGCTTGTAAAATATATTTTGATGTAAAAGCAATACCATCAGTGGTTTGGGTGCGATTATTATGAAAATTCCCCACAACCATCCCAAGTAAAATTGCAAATACTGGCGCTCCTACAAGTGGAAATAAATGCCCTAAAAACCAGGCTGGTAAAGCCAGAATCACACAAAACATAATTCCCGGCAATTTTTTCTCAATTGTCATCATAATAAAAACTCCTTTTCACAAAACATTATAACCCGGACAAGTTATAATGTAAAATTATGATTTATTATGATATAATAAAAAAAAATAATAGGAGATTATTATGCTTGATTACCGTGTTTTTACCTTTATGAAAGTCTGCGAAACGCTTAATTTTACCCAAGCTGCTAAAGAATTGCATATCACTCAACCTGCAGTCACTAAGCATATCAAAACTTTAGAGACAGAGTATCAAACTAAGCTTTTTACCTTTTCTGGCAAGCAATGTCGGCTGACACAAAGTGGCAAAGAATTGCTTGATTTGCTGACGACTATGGACACAGATATTAAGCATTTCAAGACACAGCTTAAGCAAGATTTACAGCCGCTAAATTTTGGGGCTACTTTGACCATTGGCGAGTATGTTTTGACCGATTCTTTAGTTGATATTTTGGCAAATCACCCGAATTTCCAAGTCAAAATGCTGGTGGATAATACCAAGAAACTGTTAAAAGCTATTGATAATGGACAGATTGATTTTGCCTTGATCGAAGGTTTCTTTTCAAAAGAAAAATACGATTTTCTGCCTTATCGCACAGAACCTTTCATCGCGGTCGCTTCTCCCGGCTCACCCCTAGCAAGCGGAAGCTATTCTTTAGAAGACCTACTAACCTATCCTATCATTGTGCGCGAGCAAGGGTCAGGTACCCGTGAAATACTTGAAATCATGCTCAAAGAGGCCAATCTAACCATTTCTGATTTCCATAAAATTACTGAAATTGGTAATCTAAATACCATTTGCGAGCTGGTCCAAAAAAATCTGGGAATTAGTTTTGTTTATCAAAGCGTGGTTCAAAAAGAAATTTCTGCAGGTAAACTCCAAAAAATTAATTTGGATATTTCTGCCATGAGTCATGATTTTACCTTTATTTGGCGCAAAAATAGTCATTTTAAAAATCATTATCAAGATATTTTTAAGCTCTTTTTCTGATTTTTTGGCTTGATAAAAACGTTTTTTTTTCGTAAACTATATAGTTATATAGCCTATGTTAATTTTTAGAAAGGGCAATTATGCAATCTACACTAGATATTACAGAACTTTATCAATACGGCGAACGTGTAGCTTTTCAAAAGGGTGAATATTTAGCACAGTCCGTCGCTGGAGAAACAAGCGGTGATATTTATATCCTATGCTCAGGTATATGTGCTCTTTCTTCTATTTCTTCTGACGGTAGAGAGACAACCTACCTCTATTTTAAAAAACAACAATTCGTTGGATTTGTCCCCTTGATGAACACTGTTCATCTGAACTACTATGGAAAAAAATCATTTTCAATCGTGGCTAAAACGCCGTGCATTGCTTATCGTATCTCAAGTCGACAATTTCAAGAGTTGCTTGGATTTCCATCAGTTGTTAGTCTTATGCTAAATACACTGACTGAAAATCACATTTATCTGATGGAGCATTTTCACAGCAGTAAAAATGAGCCTGCTTTGGTTCAATTCTGTCGTTTCTTGCTTGATCAAGCCGAAGCAAGCGATAAAGGCGATCTTGTTTTAGACACTTTCTTTACTTATCAAGAAATTGCTTGCTACCTTGGCATGCACTCTGTGACCATTGCACGAATGGTTAAGGCTTTGCGCGCTGAAGATATGATTGATAAATGCGGTCACCAGATTCACATCACAAATCCAACACAAATGGCGAAACTCATCACAGAAGAACGTAAAATTGATTATTAAAAAACCGAAAGTTTGAACGCTTTCGGCTTTTTGTTTGTCCAAAACTAATTTACTTTTTAAATCTGATTTTCTCAAATTTCTTAACCACAACAGCCAAGAAACTTGCCATGATTCCAAGACCAATGACAGAGTATGCCATGGTGAAGATTTTGCCGACTGCCGTCACCGGGTAAATATCACCATAACCAATCGTTGTTAAGGTTGTAAAGGAAAAGTACAAAGCATCAAGGTATGAAAAATGCTCGACATTGGCATAAAAAAGTGTACCACTTAAAAGCACTACAGCAGTAACACCTGCTATTCCTCGAGTCTCTTCATCTTTTAGAAGTGACCACAAGACACGAATGGTCCGACGCATTTGCAAGAAAAAAGTAATCATGACGTCTCCTTTACTTACGACCCGTTTTAAACTCAGTCAGTTTTGACTTCATTATATCACACACAGAGTCTTATTGCTGGAATGTACTAATCTCCTCTTCACACAAAACACCGTCTTCCATGACTAACAATCGGTCACAATAAGCAACCAAGCGTCTGTCATGCGTTACCATCAAGACCGCTTTATTTTTTTCTTTAGCTTCATCGGCTAATATTTTGACAACTTCCATTGCTTTTTCAGTATCCAAGCTCGCTGTTGGTTCATCTGCAAGGATAATAGTTGGGTCATTGTACAAAGCTCTAGCGATAGCGACACGCTGCCTTTGTCCACCAGAAATCTCTTCAGGATATTTATCTGCGATATCAGTGATGCCAAGCTGAGCAAAAAGGCTATCAATCGACTCACGCTGCTTTTTCTTATCCACCTTATCAACCAAACGTAGCTGATCTTTGATTTTTAAAAATGGCACTAAGTTTGAAGCTTGCAGAATAAATCCAATCTGATCAAAACGCATTTTAGCGCGTTCTTTTTCTTTTTTCTGGCTAAATGATTGACCATTGAGTCTGACCTCACCTTGTGAGGGTGATTGTAGCCCGCCGATAATGGTCAAAAAGGTACTTTTCCCAGAGCCCGATGGCCCAATAACTGCTACAAATTCTCCCTTATTAATGGTCAAATTGGTTTCTTTCAGAGCTTCAATTTGTTCGGGTCCATCTTTAAAATATTTTTTGATTTTTATTAATTCAATTGCTGTCATAAATTCTCCTAACCGATTGCTTTCAGCGGGTCAACTTTAACGATGCTGATCACTGAGAATAGTGCGCCAAAGACTGCGATAAGAACCATCATCACACTGATTCCTGCAAAAAAGAGTGGATTTACCTGAAACGGAACTGATGTTGGTAGAAAAACGGCACTGATCAGGGTTAACGCTAAGCCGAGACTAACCGCTAATATGGCTAAAATGAAGGTCTGTGCAAAAACCATTTTTGACAAATAAAAGTTCGAAATTCCTTGCGCTTTTAAAACACCAAAAATTGCTTTTTTCTGCAGTGTCAAAATATAGATAAATATTCCAATGACAATCGCTGCTATCACAATCAAAAAGCCAATCATAAAGGAAAAAGTCAGATTCTGAGCTTTATAACCCGGAAGATTTTCAATAAACGTCGACGCTGTCATGCTTTCAAGCTCTTTAGGAACCTGATTTACCTTGCCACGAATCACAAGAGCACTGATTGTATTTACTTGAGCATTATCCGCAAGGACGCTTGCCAGTGTTTCTTTTGTCGTGTAAAGAACTGGCTGAACATTAAAGCTCGCATTATCCGTAAAACCAGTAATAGTCAGCTTTTTAGTACTATCTCCAAGAGTAATTTTGTCACCAATTTTTAATTGATAGGATTTTTTTAAGCTACTATCAGCGACAACTTCTCCTGTTTTTGAGAAAAGCCTTCCTTCACTCAACTTCGGACGTAGAAATTCATCCTGCTTAATCGCGAATAAATTGACATTAATTTTATTTTTTTCCTTGTCTTTAATTGTTGCAGAAGCTTGTGTCAATTCTGCCATTTTATCAGCCTTAACATCATTTTTTAAGTCGACTGAAAAGCGTGACATGCGCAGATTTTTATTAGCTTGCTCATTTAAAATGACATAATCAGATTTCCAAGAATCAACCGCCGAACGATTGGTCTGTGCCAAGCCATTAGCTAAACTTGTCAGGAAAAATACTAGGTAAGCAATTAAAAATATCACTCCTACTACCAATCCATAACGTAACTTCGAGTGTTTTATTTCATTCCAGGCTAAAAACATAAGTGCCCTCCTCTATTTCGATTACTGTTAGCTTACTATGATTTTCATGCAAAGTACATTTATTTGATTGCAAATTTTACCGCTTTCACGAAAACGTAAGCGTAGCAAGGGATAGAAAAACCTCCCCTCAAAATGAGAGGAGGCAACTTCTCTATTTCCCTTCCAATCGTTCTTTGAGTTTTTCGACAAAGAGGTAGGCTGCGGGGCAGAAAAGGGTGTTTTTGATGGTTAGGTTATTAATTTGATAAATTTTTTTGCGGTCTGTGTGTGGAAATTCACGGCATGCTTTTGGTCGGACGTCATAAATGGTGCAAAGGTTGTCATCGCCTAAAAATGGACAAGGCATTGATTGAAAGACTTTGTCGCCGTCTTCATCGACGCGAAGGTACATGTCTTCAAATGCGCCAAGTTTCATGCGAAAGACTTTTGAAATGCGTGTAATATCTGCTTCTGTAAACAGCGGACCTAAGCTTTTGCAGCAGTTAGCACATTTTGTGCAATCAATCTCGTTAAAAACTTCTGTGTGAATTTCTTGAGTAATTTTATCAAGATTTTTAGGAGCTTTTTTCTTGAGTGTTGCTAAAAATTTGCGGTGTTCTTTTTGTTTTTGTTGAGCTAGTTCATGATAACGTTCAATGTCAATATCTGTCATTTTCATACTTTCTAATATTGTTTTCAGTCAGAAAATATTATAGCACAAATAAAAAGAGGACTCAAAATCCTCTTTGATTGTCAGCGCAGCTTTAGCAAAGCCACGCGCTCTTGTTCTTTTATCTCTTGAATAAATCTGTCAAATTCTGCTTTTGTTACTCTGCTATTTTTCAAATCACAATCAAATGAAAGATTCTCTAAAAAGACGGGGTCAGTTCCTTTTTCTTGATAAATATTTCCTTGAAAGAAATAACGGCGAGTCTTTCGGTCAATCGCCACAACCGACGAGCGCCAGCGTGCATTGTGCTGATTGTCGGGTTTCCAACTGATTTTCAACTGTTGCCCAAGAAAATACCAGCCCATCAGTTGCAGTGAAATAGTCTTCTGTCTTATCGGGTCTTGATAACGACATGGCAGAGCTTGCGCATGATTGTCCAAAACAGAAAAAGGATGAAAGTCTTGAATTCCTTGATAATCATCGTAGGATACCACACTGTCAGTGCTATCTGTGTGAAAAAGCGATGAGTGCGCATCACGAAAAGGATTGTAGACATCATCAAGAGCTACTGTCTTACCGTAACTCAACCAGTCTATGCTTGCTTTGTTATAATAAGTAATGTAATCTTTCAGCTGCTTTTTATCACTTGGCACTTGCAAAATCTGAATCGTCTCACGCGCTTTGATGGGGACTTTTGCCATCGCACTATAAAGCTGTGATTTTGTAAATACCTTAATACGTTTTAATTCCTTGCTATAACCTTTTTCCGAGCGATTAAGCACGTAAAAATCAGCCGACTCATCCAATTTAAAAACAATAACAAATTGTAAATTTTTTCGTTTCTGGTCTATTCTAAAAATCGGAGTTACATACTGAGCATCTTTTTTAAAAAGATTAAGAAATGGCCCAGCCTTAACTAGCCTAATATGTTTTTCTTGCGTCATAGTTTCTAGTTTAACACGGCAAAATAAAATTGTCACGACACAAAAAATACCCAGATTTTACTGGGTATCTAATGAATGAGAGATTAATTTTGTTTAAATATATGACAATAAAAATGTCTTAAAGTGCGTTGTAGTCAGCTTCGCTAACTGCTTCTAGCCAAGTATTTGAAGTATTTTCACCTGGCACTTCTACTGAGATGTGGCTAAACCATGAATCTTTCTTAGCGCCATGCCAATGTTTGACATTTGCTGGAATCACGATAACTTTTCCTGGTTCAAGACTAACTGCTTCTTTGCCTTCTTCTTGATACCAACCTTGACCTGCTGTGCAAATCAAAATTTGACCGCCACCTTTGCTAGCATTATGAATATGCCAGTGGTTACGACAACCTGGTTCAAAAGTCACATTTGCCAAAAATAGTGTTGAATCTGATCCGACAAGAGGATTTAGGAAGGATTGCCCATCAAAATATTGGGCAAAAGCGTCATTTGGCTGACCTTGTCCGAATACATTTTCTTTATCAAAAAGTTCTTTATCTACCATCTTCTATCCTTTCTTTCGTATGTTTAATCTTCACTCCAAACATCTTTTGCAAGGTTAAATACTGCCCAAGCTTTTGGCCATCCTGCGTAAAATGCTACGTGTGTCACGATAGCTGAAATTTCTTCTTTGCTAACACCGTTAGCTTTGGCATTTTGCAAATGATACACAAGTGAACTGTCTGTGATGCCTTGTGACATGAGGGCAACAACGGTGATAATGCAACGAGTTTTGACATCAATATCAGTATTGTTCCAGTTTTCACCAAAAAGAATATCATCGTTAAAGTGCGCAAAATCAGGGGCAAATTCACCTAATTGGTCACGACCTGCAGTTTGTTTAATTGTCATTTTTGACTCCTTTCAACACCAAGAATTCTTTCTAAAGCTATTGTAATCCTGCTTAAGTAAAATAACAAATACTCATTTCAAATACAGCATTATGCTTTTTGAGTATACTTAAATTTTAAAAGAACTTAATGCTTTAACTGTTTCAGGGTCAGTATGCGAGAAGAATAGACTCTTTCCTGTATCAAGTTTCAAAATCTCTGCCATATCATCATCTGTTAAAACAAAATCGAAAACATCAAAATTTTGTTCCATACGATTTTTGTGAACTGTTTTAGGAATGACAACTACATCACGTTGAATAAGGTAACGAAGAGCAACTTGCGCTGCTGTTTTATGATATTTTGAACCGATAGCAACTAAAGTTTCATTAGTAAATAAATGATTACCTCCTTCTGCAAATGGTCCCCAAGATTCAATTTGAACACCGTATTCATCCATTGTTTTACGAGCATTTACTTGCTGATTAAAAACATGCGTTTCAACTTGATTTACCATTGGAGTGACATCAGAAAAAATAGCCAAATCTGCTACACGGTCTGGAGCAAAATTACTGATCCCAATCGCTTTAATTTTTCCTGCTTTATAATATTCTTCCATAGCACGATAGGCACCATAGTAATCGCCAAACGGTTGATGAAGAAGCACCAAATCAATATAATCTGTTTGCAGTTTCTCTAGAGAGGCATCAAGAGAGGCTTTAGCTTTTTCATAGCCATAATTGCTAATCCAGATCTTAGTAGTGATGAAAAACTCCTCACGCGCAATTCCAGATTTTCGAATAGCATTTCCAACTGCTTCTTCGTTCATATAAGCTTGCGCAGTATCAATTGAGCGGTAACCAACTGAAATGGCGTCACTCACAACACGTTCACACTCAGCTAAATCTGGCACTTGGTAGACACCAAACCCTAAAATAGGCATTTTGACTCCATTTGAAAGTGTTTTATATTCCATTTTTCCTCTCCTTACTACTCTGGTTTCTCATCAAAAAGGACATTTTCCTTTTCCAGTAATATGTTTTGATAATTTTTAATCTTATAATCCATGCGATTTCTAGTTGCTAGTAATTCATCAATACGAGCATCTAGTTTATCACGTTGTTCTTGCAAGAGGTGCATGCGAGCTTCTTCAGTGCCTTCACCTTGTTCAACTAAATTCATGTACTCAATCAAGGATTCAACACTCATTCCAGCTCGTCTGAAACAGCGAATAAACTCAAGTGTTGCAATGTCTTGTTCAGAAAAATCGCGGATGCCTGATTTATTTCGACGTACACGCGGCAGCAAGCCAATCCGTTCATAGTAGCGAATCGTATCTGCAGAAACCCCAGTCTGTTCACTGACTTTTTTGATATTCATAGGTCATCTCCTTTCTAACTTTACTTCAGTATATACCTTGAAGTTAACTCTAAGTCAAGAAAAAAACTTGAGAAAAATCTCAAGTTTTATTTTGATTTTCTATTATTCAAATTAGCTAACAAACTGTTAAAGTCTGGTAAGCTAAAAGGAATACTATCTTTTCCAAAATTGCCAAACTTACTGTGTCCGACAAACGCTTCACCGAAGAGCTTTGCGGATTTCGCAAGGAGCATTTTCTTTTCTGTCCCGACTGAGTAGAATGAGGCGATGCTTTTGGCTAATTTTGTAGCAAATTTTCTATCAATGGTCACGTCATTAATGCTATTAATACCACTCGACATCAGGGTATCAAAAAGAGTATCAAAAAGTACTTTTAATTCTTGACTAGACAACTCTGTCATCCATTGTTTGAAAGTCTTCTCAAGGTTCTGACTTAAAGCTGTCTGACATTCTGCTAAAATAAGCTCACCAGTTTCTTCATTAAGCTGCCATGAGGTAAGGGCATGTTGCATGATACCTGTAGCGTTACTCTTAACAACTATCGGGGTGATGTCATTATAGAGCATAATACCGACGATAGATTCTTCTGGTCGAATAACCGTCACGCGCTTGCGAACAGCCTTATATCCCTCACTATCAAGGCCTTCTTCTTGCAAACCTGGTGCATCAAGCATATAAACTTTTTCTACCTGAGGTCGAAGTAAGTCATTAACATGTGCCACCGCATAAAGTGCTAAATTGCCACCTTTAGAATGACCACTGACGGTCACTTTGCCAGCATATTTTTCAAGATAAGATTCAAGATAGGCTACCGCTGCTCGATGAGCAGGAATCTCTCGGACGTAGGTCAGTTTGAAGTCCTCTTTCCAGCCAATCAAGGTATCATCTGTCCCACGAAAAACAATCTGATGATGATTAAGTTCAGGCAAACGAAAGACCATTGCTGAAAATTGTCTTTCATACTCTGAGTCAACATCGTTGATATAATCTGATAGCACAAGATTTTTAAAACGCTGTGAAGTGACAACACTTTTTAGCAAATCTACTCGGGCTTTTGTCACCAAAAAACTATGATTAAAGACTTTTTCACCTGTTACATAAGGCATTAAGACCTCGTGAAGATTCACTTCTTTTGAAAAATCAATCGATGCATCTAACTCCTCAAAACAGAAATAACCAAGCTCATTCAAGCATAGAATATCCGCTTCATTAAAGGCAAATTCTTCAAAAGAACGATTTTTGTTGTAATCTAAATAGTCATTAATTGTCGCCATAATTCTCCCCTAACTCTTTTGAATTTTACAGAGATTTTCAGAAAGTGTCAAGGAAAAGACAGACACCCAAAGTAAGCTTATTTTCGCATAAGTCTCTTACGCCATTCTTCAAGTCCTACGATGACAAATGGGCAGAGCATAAGGTAAAGCCAGTGCCAAACACCAAGACTTGCTGTGTTGAACAAATCATGAAAAACAGGCACATATACCAGAATCACAAAAATAATCAATTCAACAACTAAACCGATATTAATCAAAGGATTACCAAATAATTGCAACTTACGAATGGATTGGTCAGAGGTTCTGCTGTTCATGACCATACCAATTTGGCAGAAAATAATGGCACCCAAAGTCATGGTTGTTGCTTCTTGGTACAATTGACCAGAACTTGCAAGCACAGCCAAATTTCCATTATGCAAAAGGTAAGTCATAAAGAACGCACCCATAGCAAGAGCTGACTCAATCAAACCATACCAAAGAAAAGCTTTAATAAGTAATTTTTTATCAAGTAAACGGTCAGTCAGTTTGCGAGGTGGTCGATTCATCACACCTGGTTCAGGCGGTTCAACCCCCAAACCAAGAGCAGGAATCATGTCAGTACCCAAATCGACTGCTAAAATTTGCATGACCGTCAAAGGAAGTGGCACAAAACCACGTGATAATAGGAAGAAGGCTGATGGTACTGCTTCTGGAGTGTTTGAGTTGAAAATATAAGTCAAGAATTTCTTGATGTTATGGTAAACTGCACGACCTTCTTCAACTGCTTTAACAATCGATGCAAAATGGTCATCGGCTAAAATCATATCCGCAGATTCTTTTGCGACATCTGTACCTGTAATCCCCATGGCGACACCAATATCTGCTTTTTTAAGAGCAGGAGCATCGTTGACTCCGTCTCCTGTCACAGCGACAACTTCACCCAATTCTTGCAAAGCTGACACAACTCGGTATTTTTGTTCAGGTGCTACACGCGCAAAAACAATCTCACCTTTGAGGGCGTCTTTAAGTTGGTCATCTGACATGTTTTCCAACTCTAATCCAGTCACCACGCGTGCATCATCGCCACGCACAATACCAATTTTCTTTGCAATGCTAAGTGCCGTTAAGCCATAATCTCCTGTCACCATGATAATTCGAATACTTGCACGGTGACATTTTTCGACTGCCTCACGCACACCTTCACGAGGTGGGTCACTCATGGCAATCAAACCAAGAAAAATCATATTCTTTTCAAGAATATCTTGTGTCCATTGCTCTTCTTGAATCAATCGATCGCTTTCCAAAGTTCGGTAAGCAAGTGCCAAAACTCGCAAACCATCTTTGGCAAATGCATCATTTGCTGCTAAGATACGTGATTGGACATCAGCTGTCATTTCATGAATGCCAGTTTGGTCTTTGTAGAAATGGCAGAGCTCTACCATTTCTTTTGGTGCACCTTTAGTGATTGACACCAAAGAGCTGCCGTCAACTAGACTGTCTACTCGATTGATAGTTGTCATGCGCTTGCGCACAGAATCAAAAGGCAATTCTTTCAAACGTGGTCCCCAAGATTTATTTTTCTCAAGGGTTAGACCTGCTTTTTCAGTTAAGACATTCAAGCAAGCTTCAGTCGGGTCACCAAGGACAGTGTACGAGGCATTTTCGTCATTAGGTGGCAAAACTTGTGCATTGCTACAGAGGTGAGCAAAGCGGACAAGGTGTTCAAGTGGTTGACTTTCGATAAGCGCAGCTTTCTTACCTCCACTTTTGCGGATATCTCCTTCAGCAGCATAGCCTAGTCCTGTCACATCATACTGACCAGATACTTGCCAGAGGTGATTAACCGTCATGGCATTTTGGGTCAATGTACCTGTCTTATCCGAACAAATAACCGAAGTTGCTCCCAAAGTTTCAACGGATGATAATTTTTTAACCAAGGCGTTTGATTTTGCCATGCGTTGCACAGCCATTGCCAAAGAAAGAGTAACTGTCGGAAGCAATCCTTCTGGGATAAAGGCGACAATCATACCGAGTGCGAAAATAAAGGCTTTTGCAAATGGTTGGTGGACAAAAAGTGTCGCTGCAATAAAGAAAATAACCCCAACAGTAATTGCAATAACTGAAATTTGTTTGGTCAAATGGTCTAATTCTTTTTGAAGTGGGCTTTTATCATCAGCCATATTTTCTGTCAGGTGAGCGATTTGTCCAAATTGGGTTGCCATACCAGTCGCTGAGACAATCATCTTGGCTGAACCAGATGAAACAGTCGTACCTGCAAAGACCATATTGTCATATTCAAGAGCTGTCTTTTGAGCATCTGTGTCAGCCTCACTGTTTTTATAGACAGGATTTGATTCACCTGTTAGAGCGGATTGATTGACCTGCAAATCTGTTGCAAAAATGACACGACCATCTGCAGAGATACGGTCACCTTCTTCAATCAAAACAAGGTCGCCAGGCACCAACTCTTCAGCAAGCACTTTTTCTTCTTGTCCATCACGAATAACACGTGCATAAGAAGGAAGCATCTTTTTAAGAGCTTCGGTTGCTTGGCTCGCACGGTATTCTTGAACAAAACTGAAAACACCATTGATGATATTGACAAACCAAATGGCAAGACCAAGTTCAACACTGTGAGATAAAATCGCCACAGCACCTCCTACCCAGAGAAGGATTGCCATAAGGCTTGTAAAATTTCTAATAAAAGTTACAATGACTGGTTCTTTTTCAGCTTCTTTTAGTCGATTTGGACCATATTGTTTTTGACGTTCTTTGACTTGTTTATGACTTAGGCCTGAGCTTTGCGTAGCAGCGGCTTTGTAAACGTCGTTAGCTGCGTAAGTTTCAAGGTCAAGTTGAACAGTTTTTTCATTTGTTCGATTACTCATAACTTGTTCCTCGATTTCTAAAAACGGTTACACGTCCTTAAGCTCATTATACTACTTTTTCAAACCACCAAGGTAAATAAGCCTTGCTTTCCAAAGTATTTTCAACAGAATTTCATATGTGTACAAAAAAAGCTGGAAGAAACCTTCCAACTTTCTTCATATTATTCTGTTACTTCAGCAGGTGCTGGCGCTGGTGCCAAAAGACCTTGTTTTTGAATTTCTCCAAGGAAGAAACGGGCAATTGGTCCAACGATTAAGAAATTATATGGCAATGCTACAACAAAGTTTGTAATCCAAGTACGTCCATATAATGGAAGAGAAATAGCTGACAAGCCATGACTAAAGACCATTCCGTAAAATGACATACAAGTTACCATACCAAGAACCATGCATCCTGAGATAGTAAGAATTTTAACTAATTGATGTTTTAAGCCGCTTGGCAAAATTCCAAATGCGATTTTTTTAGCAATTGGTCCAACAATTAGAGTATCTAAAATGAAAGCAACGATAAAACCAGGAATGAATCCTAGAAAAACGTGTTTCCATGAAAATGCTCCTGCAACAAATAAGTTCCACATACTCATTCCAAAAACCATCATTCCACACATCAAACATGTAAACACCATTGCTTCTTTAAAATTACGAGGCATTCTATCAATCTCCATTCATGTAATTATTCATCAACCCTCAACCTAGGTCGGCGTACAACATGATGTCCTCCGCTAGGATAGTGCTTAAAATAGATGTTCTGCACTCTTTCCAAACAACTCCAGTTTACAGTCAACAGGATTCAGTCTACCATAAAAAATTTTTCTTCGTAAGCATTTTTGACAAAAAAATAGAAGTAAACGTTTTACACATTTACTTCTCATTTTATTAATCAATAATTTGTTCCATACGGGTTTCTTGTGGTGTCAATCCTTGACGTTCATAGAAACGCACAGCAGATTTATTAGCACTCCAAACGTTTAATGTGAGATTATAGCAGCCAATTTCTTTGGCATATTGAAGAGCAAAGCGGTAAAGTTGTTCACCAATCTTTTGCCCACGCGCAGCCTCATCCACACACAAATCATCAATAAACAGCGTTTTGTGAGAAACTTTTGGCGCATGTGATTCCTCAATCACAGTAAACATATGACCAAGAACTGTCCCACTTTCATCTTCATAAACAAAAATAGGACGGCTATCATCAGCGATAAGCTCTGCTAATTCACTTTCGGTGTACTTGACTCCCTTTTCTTGAAATAAATCTGGTCTCACCTTGTGGTGCACTAAAAGAACTTGCTCTAACAAGTCTATAAGCTTTGGAATATCTGCTTCTTTTGCACCTCTAATTGTCATATAACAAACCTCCACAATTTTGGTCTTTCAATTATAGCATTTTCTTTTTTATTTGCAATGCTATAATTTGCCATCCCATTCTGCATAAAATTCTTGCAAAAATTCTTCTAAAACTTTGTGGCGGTGCTCTGCCATTTTGCGTGCATAATCAGTATTCATCAAATCTTTAAGTTTGAGCAATTTTTCATAGAAGTGAATGATTGCTGTATCCTTGCCGTTACGATATTCATCGTGACTTAAATGCTCGCGAGCTTTCATGTTTGGGTCATGAATTGGACGACTTTTGCTACCTGAATAAGCCATGCAACGAGCAATCCCAATTGCACCAATAGCATCTAGTCGGTCAGCATCTTGTACAATTTTTCCTTCTAGTGTTTCTGGTATACTGCTGCCGTCGCCCTTAAATGACATGGTATTGATGATTTGGATAACATGATTTACATCGCTCTCAGCTAAGCCTTGATTAGTCAACCAACCCTTCAATTCTGCTAAAGCTTGCTCTGGATTATCATTTAATTTCTCATCAGCCATGTCATGCACCAAAGCAGTCAATTGACAAATGAAACTATCTGCTCCTTCTTTTTCCGCCAATTCTCGTGCAGTATTTCTCACACGAACCGCATGCCACCAATCATGCCCGCTTGCATCCGTATGCAATTTATCATAAACAAGCTTTTCAGCTTCTTGTAAAATGGTATTCTTATCAATCATAAAATGATTATAACATAAAAGCAGGGTAAATTTGCCCTGCTAAAAAATTAGAAAATGTTTAATTAGTATTCTAATACTCCTGGCCATGCTGAAGTACCACCTGCAATATTGACGACATTATAGCCTTGTGCCTCAAGAAAAAGGCAAGCCTGGCCAGAACGTGCACCACTCTGGCAGATGATATGATAAGTTTTATCTTTTTCAAGCGTTTGGTAGCTTGATACAAACTCACTTAAAGGCATATTAACAGCAGCTGGAACATGCCCCGTAGCAAATTCTACTCTTTCACGCACATCAATAATATTACAGCTTTCGCTCTTCATTTTTTCATGTAGGTGAGTTGCTGAGATTTCTTTAATCATGTTTAATATCCTCTGGTTTTACAGTACTATAGAGGTGGTAAGCACCATCAAGATTCTTCGCTTTAAAGCCGTTTTGTTTCAAAATGCGTTCTCCAATGTAAGAACGAAGACCGCTGTGACAACTGATGATATATTCTTTGCTAGAATCTAATTCAGATAGACGCTCACGTAATTCGTCAAGTGGTATGTTAATACCATTTGCGATATAGCCTCTAGCAACTTCTGCTTTTGTACGCACATCAAGTAAGATTTTACCTTTTGCTAATTCGTCAGCCAAATCATACCACTGGACAGACTCACTAATACCTTCAATGATATTAAGTGCAGCATATCCAGCCATATTAACTGGGTCTTTAGCAGCTCCAAATGGTGGCGCATAAGTGAACTCTAGTTCTGGAAGATCTGCTACAGTTAAGCCCGCTTTGATGGCAGTAGCTAAAACATCGATACGTTTGTCGACACCTTTTTGTCCCACAGCTTGAGCTCCATAGATAACTCCAGTTTTCTTATTGAAAATTAATTTCAAAACAACATCAGTTGCCCCTGGATAATAGCCAGCGTGATCTTTGTTATTCGTATGAACGACAACAACATCTTCAAAATGCTGACGAGCAATACGCTCACTTAAACCTGTTGAAGCCGCTGCTAAATCAAAGACTCGAACGATAGCTGTTCCAATGCTACCTTTATTTTGACGCGCTATGCCAGCAATATTGTCAGCGACTTGACGACCCTGGCGATTGGCTGGACTCGCCAGAGAAATCAGTGCATCCTGACCAGTTATTTCTTGTTTAACGATAATGGCATCTCCAACCGCATAAATGTCTGGATTACTTGTTTGGTAATTTTGATTAACCAAAATACCACCACGAAGACCAAGTTCAAGACCAGCTTCTTTTGCTAGACTAGATTCTGGTTGAACCCCGACAGACATAATCGTAATATCTGATGTCAACTCACTATCATCTTCTAAAATGATCGTTTTGCCATTATCTTTGAAAGCTTTAGCAGATTGATTGGTATAAACTTTGATACCATTTTCTTCCAACTCCTGCTTAACAAAAGCTGCCATTTCTTCATCGAGTGGCGGTAAGACATGCGGTGCTCTTTCAACGATGGTCACTTTCAAACCTTTTTTGGCTAAGCTTTCTGCCATTTCAAGACCGATAAACCCTGCACCAATGACTGTTGCATTTCCTGATTCAACATCAGACAAAGCAGCCATGATTTTATCCAAATCTGGAATATTACGGAGCACAAAAACATTATCTGCACTGTCTAATCCTTCCATCTCTGGAACAAATGGTTTAGCACCTGGTGATAAAATTAATTTATCATATGATTCTGTATAGTCTTCGTCACCATGACGAACTGTGATTTCTTTCTTGTCTGCATCAACTGATAATACTTCTGATTCTGGACGTACATCAATGTTAAAGCGTGCTTTCAATCGCTCAGGTGTCTGAACTAGTAAATTGCTACGCTCTGCAATTTCTCCAGAAACGTGGAAAGGTAAGCCACAGTTAGCAAATGAAACGTACGGTCCTTTATCAAAAACAATAATTTCAGCATCTTCCATCAAACGGCGAAGACGTGTCGCAGCTGACATGCCCCCAGCGACACCACCAACAATAAGAATTTTAGTCATCTATTTCCTCCAACAATTTTTCCATGCCAAGCTAACATGCCACCTTTAACAGAAATAGCATCATAACCTTTAGCTTTTAAGATTTTTGCGGCACGCTTACTGCGTGCTCCAGAGTGACAGATAAGGTAAATAGACTTATCTTTTTTACCCTCATAGGTATGAATCCTATCAAGTGAAAAAAGTCGTGCTCCCTTAATATGCCCCCCAATGTATTCTTGAGCTGTTCGCACATCTAATAAGACAGTAGACTTGTCTTGTATCTTGTTCTCAAGCTCAGTTGTTGTAATTGTTCTCACTGGTTGAGTAAAAAGTTTTTTAAGAAAAATGAGCTTCTCCTCCTTTTGAAAAAATACCCCTATAGGTATAAAAGAATAATATCACAGAGGTTTTTATTCTGTCAACGAAAAGGTTTCAAGTTTGACAATTATACCTACCACCGGTATAATATATGAAAAAGGAGGCCTCATGAAAACAGATAAAAAAGATATTCTCAATCGTTTAAAACGTGCTGAAGGGCAGCTACGTGGCATTCAAAAAATGATTGACGAAGAGCAAGAATGCATAGATATCGTGACTCAACTTACAGCAGTCAGATCAAGTATCAATCGTACAATCGGCATTGTCATCGGAAACAAAATCAATCAAGTCATTGAGGAACCTGTACAAGATCCTGAACTTCAAGAAGAAAAACTTACTAAAGTTATTGAGATGATTATCAAAAAATAGGCTAAGAAAGTCTATTTTTTCTTAATGCGAATTCGTTAAAAAGGTGATATACTAAAATCTGAGTAAGCGATTTTATATATTTAGTAAGGAGTCCGTATGACTAAGAAAGAAATGGTAAACTTCCTTTTAGATTACCTGATTATGGAAAATCCACAATTCAAAGCTATCGATGTGCCTGAAGATTTACCTGGACAAGAAGCACTTTTGCGAGCTCTTCTCAATGTTAGACCGCCTATGGCTGTTTCAACACGCTTTTTGATTATGCAAAATGACTATCTTCAATTAAAAAAAGCTGAGCGCGTTGTTGTCTTTTTAAATCACATTCAACCTCTCGCCACAGATGATCGATTATATGTGTGGAAAGGAGATATTTCACGTCTTCAGGTTGATGCTATTGTCAATATGGCAAACCGCCAAATGCTTGGTTGTTTCCAACCTCTTCACGAATGTGCTGACAATACGATTCATACTTACGCTGGTGTTCAACTACGTTTGGAATGCTACAATCTGATGAAGGATCAAGGACATGACGAACCAGAAGGCAGTGCTAAAATCACACCTGGTTATAATCTTCCAGCAAAATTCATTCTCCACACTGTTGGACCAGCTATCAATGAACATTTGACAGAATCTGATGCTGATTTACTTGCACAAAGTTATCTTTCTTGCTTGACCTTAGCTGAAAAAAATCAGTTAGAGTCTGTAGCACTAGCGTCGCTAGCAACAAATCACGATAAACATTTCGTTAACGAAGATGCTGCTAGAATCGCTGTAAATACAGTCAAAAATTTCTTGGCACAAAGTAAATACGTTAAGAAAATTATTTTCAACGTTGCTGAAGATGACGAAGTTGCTCTTTATCAAGAATTACTTCGTTAAACTAAAAACTTCCGCCTTAACAGACGGAAGTTTTTTTATTCGCAAAGAAAGTTAATTTATGAATGCTATAAACTCAATTATAGATTTTCGTTGATGAATTTTTCAATGTCATCAAATGGGATGATATCTTTTTGGTCATAAAGGTCACAGTGACTTGCACCTGCGACAGAAATCATCTTCTTGTTATTACCTGTTAATTTTTCAAAGGCATCCTTACCCATGTAATATGAGTGAGCCTTGTCACCATGAACGACAAGTACTGCATTGCGGATTTCATCAGTGTAATGAAGGAAACGCGTATTTAGGAAACTTGTATTTGCTTGAACTGCCCAGCCATTATTAGAATTAAGGCTACGTGCATGATAACCACGCGGTTGTTTGTAATAAGCATAATAATCTTTGACAAATTGCGGTGCGTCGTCTGGAAGAGGGTCAACCACACCACCAGCTAGAGCGTAATCACCATTTTGATAATCTTTGGTACGTTGATTTGCAAGAGCTAGACGAGCTTGGTAACGTGCTTCTTCATTATCAGCTGAATCAAAATAACCATTTCCAGCAATTCGAGACATGTCATACATAGTTGAGGCTACTGTTACTTTGATACGTGGGTCAATCGCTGCTGCATTAAGGGCAATGCCTCCCCAACCACAAATACCGATGATACCAACTTTATCCGCATCAACATTTTCAAGCGTTGATAGATAATCAACAGCTGCTTGGAAATCTTCGGTATTAATGTCTGGAGATTGCATATAACGTGGAGTACCGCCTGATTCTCCTGTGTAAGACGGGTCAAAAGCAATTGTCAAGAAACCACGCTCTGCCATTTCTTGCGCATAAAGTCCTGAAGATTGTTCTTTCACCGCACCAAAAGGTCCTGACACAGCAAGTGCTGGTAATTTTCCTGAAGCATTCTTAGGAATATACATATCAGCAGCTAAAGTAATACCAAAGTGATTATGAAAAGTCACTTTTTTGTGGTCAACTTTGTCACTTTTTGGGAAAACTTTATCCCATTCTTGTACCAAATGTAATTGTTCAGTCATCTTATTCTCCTTTTCATGTGTGTTTATGATGTTACTTAAAGTGTAACACTAACCTAAAATAATTTAAAAAATTTATCGGCAAAAGCTTCTAAATCTTTCCCTAATAGTTACTCTACACCTTGAAGTCCGCTCTAAGTCAAGGTGATTTATCAAAATTTCAATAAAGTTATTTGTTTGAAAGCCACTTCTGTCGAATTTGAATTGTTAAGAAAGCAAATAGCAACATTATGATGCTTCCCCAGATACTAAACTGACTACCATTTCCAATGTCAATAAATTTACCTGTAAACGATGTCCCGACAGTCACACCAAGATTGGCAGCTGCTAAAAATAAGCCGTTAGCAAAATCCGGTGCATCTTCACCAACGCTATAAATCATATATTGATTCACATTTCCTGCAAGTCCACCAAACATTCCAAAAATGACAACTAAAATCATCATTGCTAGTGCTCGATTTCCAAAGAAAAACAGTAAAGCTAGATTAATAATTAGGACGAGCGGTAAACTAATCAATAATTGATGAGCATTTTTGTCTAAGAATTTTCCAGCCAGAGCATTACCGATAATATTAGCCAAGCCAATACTTAACAAAACCAAGGCAATTAGATTAACGTTGATTTGTGAGAAAGTCGCTAAGAAATCTGACATATAGGAATTAAAACCAAGCACAGCTCCATTCAATAAAATAACGCTTATAATAGAAATCCATATTGTTTTTCGTTTTAAAATGCTTAATTGTTGTCCATAAGACAAGCCACGTGTCACTGGCATCGATGGCACTAAAACTATGGTTCCGATAAAAACAAGTAAATTAATAACAGCAAAGAAAAGCATGGCTAAGCTGAGCGAGAATTGGCTAGCTAAAAAATTAGAAACTGGCACTCCAAGCAGCGTTCCAGCTGAAACTCCCATAAAAACTTGAGCAACTGCTTTTTGCGATTCATTTTCAGGAACAGATGTAGCTGCAACCGTCATTGCCATAGAAACATATACAGGATGAAAAATTGCTGGTAAAACACGCGCAATCAGTAAAACAGTAAAGTTTGGCGCAAAAATCGAAACGATAGTGCTCAAAGCAAAAGCACCGGTAGCCAAAAGCATAACAGACCTTCGGTTGACCTTTGAAAACAGTAGGGGCATGGTTGGTCCTGCGATAGCCACAACTAAAGCAAATCCACATACCAACAGACTGGCTGTAGTTAGGGAAATACCATAATGCTCAGAAATATGTGGCAAGATACCCGTTATCCCCATTTCTGTATTCAGAATCCCAAATACACCGATTGTTAACAGTAAAACCAATGAACGGTTTGAAGTTTTCTGCATTCGACACTTCCTTTCCTTAACTTCTACCATTATCATAACAAGGAATGCTGCCTATTACAAATACTTATATTTGATATATTCAATGCCTAAAAAGCATAGTTTTCCAATAAAAATTCCCCACCAAACTAGTGAGGAAATCTTTTCTTACACTAACTTATAATTTTTCCATGTCCCCTTATGGTAACGGATTTCATAAATAATTCCTTTAACAAACCAGTCTAGAAACATAGCCGCCCAAGTTCCTAGCATCCCCATACCAAGGTTAACAGAAAAAAAGTAGGCACATACTACACGAACTAAAAGCATAGAAGAAATACTGATGACCATTGGGAAATTCGCATCACCCGCACTACGAAAGACAACAGGTAAAACATAGCCAGAATTCCAAAAAAGGCTGACTAAAATCCCATGAGCAAGGACAATAATCCAAACATAGTGTGTTGCTTGTGCTGATAGATCATATAATTTCATTAACAAAGGCATTAAAGCTATAACAGCAGCTGAAAAACAAGCATTTGTAATATGGATGATTCGGCTAACTTTACGTTTGTAATATTCTGCTTGCACATAATCTCCAGCACCAACACATTTTGAAATAATGACTGCTAAGCCCAATACGATTGAAATACCCGGCAATCCTTGAAACATGATAATGGTTCCACCAACCGAATTTGCAGCGATGGCAGCTGTACCAAAAAGTGACACAAAAGATAAGACAATCAAACGTCCAAGGAAAAACATACCATTTTCAAAACCAAATGGTAGTCCAATACTAAGAACCTTCTTAATCATTTTCCAGTCAACTTTTTCTTTCAAAAAATTTCCTAAAGTCAATTCAGACGTTAGATGATAGGCAAACCAAAGCACTAAAATCATTGCGCCAACACGTGAAAAGAGAATCGGTACAGCTACTCCTTCAACACCCCATCCAAGGCCATAAATCAGACTAATCCCCATTAAAATATTCAATCCATTCATGACTAGCATAATATTCATCGGCAAGCGTGATTTATTTAAGGTTCTAAAAATCGCTGCACCCGAATTATAAAGAGCAATAAACGGTGTTGATAAAGCAACAATATTAAAGTAGCGATCTGCTTGCGAATGAACCTCAGGTGTAATCGTTCCAAATAAATGACTTAAGATAAATGGCTTAATCGCAAAAATCAAAATAGTGATCATTAAGCTAAAATACAATGTGAATTTGACCAACTGATTGACAGCTTTATTAGCATTTTTACTATCACGGTCACCTAAGTATTGACCTGCAACAATGCCACCACCCGTTGCAAATGCGGCAAAAATACTGATAAAGAGCGCCATAAGAAATTCAACCAAGGATACTCCTGACACTGCTGCTTCACCAACTCTTGAAACCAAAATCGAGGCAATTAAGCCCACCAGATATTCCAAACCTTGTTCAATAATCAAAGGAATGAACAATTTTGCTAAATCACGATTGCTAAAAAAATACGTGTTTTGCTGTGTTGCGACTACGTCACTTTCCATAATTTCCTCCTCTTTTTAATATCACCTATACTTTATACCTTGGAGCTCACTCTAGGTCAAGAGTATTTTTTAATTTTCTACCTTTATTAACCCAAAAAAGCTGGACACTTTTTGTCTCAGCCTTGTTTTTCTATTATTTTTTAGGCATCATTGTCTTAGCTTTGGCGGAATATTGGTCAATCACAATCTTAATCACGCCGACTGGTTTTGTCATTTTTTCAGTGAATTCAAATGTTTTGCCAGCTTGGTGCTGCATGAGTAGATTAAGGGCGTAGGCTTTTTGCTCTGAATCTTCGAGAAACTCTGCTTTTCCACGTCCGATAAACGAACTAAAGAAAGCACCGTATTTACAAGGCACGTCATAGTCGTAATCAGGCACCACTTCTCCCTCAATCTGAACACAAACATTGGGATTTTGGTGGATTAAATCAATTTTATGCCCTTGTCTCGCACCGTGTGTGTAAAAAATAAACTGGTCAGTTTCTTCACGGTACTCATAACCATAATGCAAAGGGACAACGTAAGGAAATTCCTCATCAAAAAGCCCTAAATGCAAAATCATATTTTTCTCAACAATAGCTTTGATTTCTGTCAAGTCAGTCACTTCACGGTCACGACGTCTCATTTTTGTCATAGGTTGCCACCCCATCATTTCTTTTTTTCAAACATTATAGCAAAAATAAGCAGTAATTTCTCGAAGCGGTCAAGACTATCCTACTTTTCCTCAAAAACAACAGTAACGTTTTTTCCAGCCATGGCTTTGCTAAAGTTGGTCGTGTCTTTGATATGCCCTAGATAAGTGTATTTAAAACAAGTCTTGCAATCATCATAGAAAAAGGTCAGTTCATTCGTCTGGCAGAGCAATAAGTCACCTGTTTTAATCGAGCATGAGCATTGTTCTTTGCGTGGCAAGTGGTCAGCTAATAAATAAAATTTTTCATTGCCATTAACATCAGCCATATCAAGCTCAAGTGGTAAAAGTTTGGCAAATGCTTTCGCGCTAGCATTATTTTCCAAAATCAACTCAAAGCTTTCGCCAGCAATCGTTACAAGAAATGCCATACTAATTCTCCTCTTCGAATGTCACTGTAACATTACCGTGTCCGAGACTGTCTGTAAGCCCGCTACTATCCACTAATTTTCCTAAATCAGTGTAGAAATAGCTCGATGAAAAATCGTCATAAAACAAGACCAAACCGTTACCAGCCCACAATTTCAAATCACCTGAATGGATTTTTCCAGCTCGGTGGTTATTTGAAGTGAAGTCTCTATCTAGCACAGCATATTTTTCATTGCCGTTGACATCGCTCATCTTTAACGTCAAAGGAAGACTGTCTCGAAACTCACGCGCGGCAGTCGAATCATTTAAAAGAAGTTTAAACGTTTTATTATTTACACTTACTTTAATCATTTTTTCACCTGAAACCTTTTTATGTATGTGATTTTGCTGACTTGGCTGGCAAGCTGATAAAAGCACAGCCATCACAATGAACAAAATCCTTAGATATTTTTTCATTTACTGCTCGCTATATTTTCTAACTGCTTTTTTAAAACGCTCCACACCATCAATTAATAGCTCAAGCGGGCAAGCATAGTTCCATCTGATAAATGACTTCCCGTTGCCACCAAAAATCTCACCGCTTGATAAGATTAAGCCTGTTTCGTGGCGGATAAAGTCACATAAGTCTGTTGTATCTTGTGAAATAGCAGAGCAGTCAAGCCAGGCAAGGTAAGTCGCCTTTGCCTCAACGATTTTAATTTCATGGAAAGTCTCACTCACTTGCTCAATTAGATAGGCGCGGTTAGTTGCCAAATAGCGATTCAATTCATCTAACCATTCTTCAGAGTCATTGAAAGCTGCTTCTGTCGCTTGAATAGCAAATGAATTTGGTTCTGCCACTTCGTCTGTATTGATGCCACGATTGACTTGCTTGCGAAGGGTTTCATTTGGCACAGAAATCACTGATGTTTGCAGACCTGCGATATTAAAAGCTTTTGACGGTGCCATACAAGTCATACTGATATTTGAAATAGCCTCTGATACTGATGCAAAAGGCGTATACTTGCTACCTGGATGTGTCAAATCACAATGCACTTCGTCTGATAAGATAAGAACATCATGTTTTAGACAAAGTTGACCAATTTTTTCGAGCTCAGCTTTTGTCCAAACATAACCTGTTGGATTGTGTGGATTGCAAAAAATCATCAAAGTCGTCTCATCTTGCGCCAGCTTATTTTCCAAATCCTCATAATCGATACTGTACTTTCCATCCTCATACAGCATGCGACTCTCTAAAACTTCACGACCGTTGTTCAAGATAGAATTGTAAAAAATGTTATAGACTGGCGTGATGAGCAAGACTTTGTCATTTTCTTTCGTCATCTTGCGGACAATTGATGAAATCGCCGGAACAGCACCTGTACAAAACATCAGCCACTCTTTTTTAAGCGTGAAACCATGTCGACGCTCCCACCATGAAATATAAGACTCAAAAAATGAATCCGGCACGGTATTGTAACCAAGAGCACCCTGATTTAAACGTGTCTGAATAGCACATTTAATTTCTGGAGCTGTGTCAAAATCCATGTCTGCAACCCACATCGGGAGTTCATCCTCACCAACATCCCATTTATAGGAATTCACTTTACGACGATTGACAATTTTATCAAAATGATATTTTTTCACGTATCACACAGCCTCTCTCAAGCTAATCTTAGTTTTATTGCTATCAATGTTAGGGTCATCAAAAATAATCTCACCGATATTGTCAGCTACAATTGAACCCGAAATTGGATTTTTAACGCTGATAATGTCTGACTTAATGTCTGCTTGCAAATCCTCAACGTACTCAAAGACCAAATCTGAATGGATTAATTTACAATTATCGAGCGTAACATGCTTCATATAACAAAGCCCCTGATTACTTTCAATCGTACAATTGATAAAAGTAATGTCTTCGGTATTCCATGCAAGGTATTCGCCAACGATTGTCGAATCACGTACAACCACATGCTTACAATTCCAAAAAGCATCTTTGGATAGCAAAGTACTATTTGAGACTTCCACATTTTCAGCACCATCAAAGCAATAATTACCAGTAATAGTCACATTTTCAAGCTTAACATTCTTACTATTCATGCCAAAATAGTCACCAGTCACATTAACATTTGTTAATCTAACCTCTTCACATGACCACAAACTTTCTAGGGCATTTGGCATTTGAACATTTTCTAGAACAATAGCTGAGCTGCGACGGAAAGTCTTGGGAGCTTGAATGACACTATTTTTGATTTTAATATCATGCGTATACCAGATTCCAGAACGTGCAGTATCAAGTAGCTGAACATTTTCAGCTGTAACATGTTTTGAGTACCAAAGCGGGTATTTCCAACGGAAAATATCATTTTCTAAAATGATATTGCGGCTTTCTTTTAAAGGTGATTCGCCGTCCGCAAAAACTGATTGAGTGATTTTTGTATTTTCTGCTTTAAAACAAGCACGCTCACCAGTCAATAATTCTTGATTAATAATTTTCATTTTTATCCCTCCATTTTCAAAGTCCTTCTAGGACCGAAACGTCACTTAGTCTACACCTTGTAGTCGACTCCAAGTCAAGGATTTTTATTTTTTAATTTACAAAAATACTCTAACACGCTACAATAAACATAGCAAATACTTATATTACATACTTAATATAGTTAAAATGCATAGGAGAAAAACATGGATATTCGCGTCCTCAATTATTTTGTAACCATTGTCCAAACGAAAAGTATTTCAAATGCGGCAAACACCTTACACGTGACACAACCGACACTATCACGCCAAATCAAAGATTTGGAAGAAGAACTTGATACTGTACTTTTTCACCGTGGCAGCCGAGAAATTCAATTGACAGATGATGGGCAATACCTCTACAATCGTGCCATCGAAATTCTTGCTTTAGTCGAAAAAACAGAAAATAATATTCGAAAATCAGAAGAGATTTCTGGAGAAATTTACATCGGCGCTGCTGAAACTCACTCACTTGATATTGTCGCAACTGTCATCAAAAAAATGACAGACCAGTACCCTGAGATTCGTATTCACATTCGTAGCGGAAACGCTGATGACATTTTGGAACATTTGAATAAAGGAGTCTACGATTTAGGCATCACAATCGGTGATTTTGACAATCGAAAATACAATGCGCTTACTTTTAAAAATCGTGACCAATGGGGAGTCTTGGTCCCCAAAAATCATCCGTTGACTAAGTTTGATAAAGTTGAATTAGCAGATATCTTGTCCTATCCACTAATCACTTCTGCTCAAACCAATAATGACCTCCGAGAGCTAGCTGGACTTGGCGACTATCACATCGTTGCAACCTATAATCTTCTCTACAACGCGTCACTTCTAGTCAAAGCTGGACTTGGTATTGCGATTTGTCTCGGTGATATTATCAACACTGCCTACACTGATTCTGAACTAAAATTTATTCCATTTGCGACTCAAAAAAACGATTCACTTCAGATTCTCTGGAAAAAGCAAAGTACCCAATCACCAAGTACCAAACTCTTTCTTAAGCTGATGCAAGAAGAAACCGAAAAATAACATTTTGTAGCATATAAAAGTAAATTTAACATATGACGGTATAACTTAGAATTTATCAACACCAAAAAACATAATTTTTACAGAACTATAAAACCCAGCTAGTAATTGCTAGCTGGGTCTTTTGTCATTCCACGATTGCTTCCGCGATTTCTTGTGGGGCTATATTAGTGAAATATTTAGTGGTGTCAATTGTTTGGAGTTTTTTTAGAACGTCAAGATAGTCGTATCGAAGTCCGATTAAGGATTGTTCGACCTCAGCCACGTCATTGATACCAAAAAAATCTCCATAAATTTTAATTCCTTTGATAACTGATTTTTCAATATTGGCGTATGTTGTAATTTTTCCTGCTGGATAACGAACTGAACGCTTAATAGTATATTCTGGTGATTGTCCGTAAGTCCAATCCCAAGTGGCAAATTGGTTATCGGCTAGATTTTGAATGTTTTCTAAATCAGCTTCAGAAAGAACATACTCCGTCATGTCAGGGTATTGTTCTTTTATTTTGTTAAGTAATTGGTCTGAAAATGCTTCAACAGTCATTTTTTCTGACAATTCATCTAAGATATTTGTCACACGCGCACGCACTGATTTAACACCTTTTGATTCAATTTTATCCTTTGAAACTTGCAGAGCATTTTCAAGCACCGTCATATCAACATCAAACAATAGACAGCCGTGATGCATCATCCTTCCTTTGAAATAAGCTTGCGCATTGCCACAAAACTTCTTGCCATCAATTTCAATGTCATTACGACCAGTAAAAGTCGCTGTCACCCCTAAATCAGCTAAGGTTTCAATGACAGGTCTTGAAAAGGTCTTAAAATCAAAGGTACCTTCTTGTGATTTATTAGAAATAATCGTGTAATTCAAATTATTGAGGTCATGGTAAACCGCACCGCCACCTGACAAGCGACGGACTACATGAATGCCATGCTCATCTGTATAAGCTTTGTTAATCTCTTCGATAGCATTTTGGTGTTTGCCAATGATAATCGCAGGCTCATTAATCCAAAGAATGAAAAGCTCATCTTCAGCTAACAATTCACGAAAAGCGTAAGCTTCTAACGCAATATTGTAGGCAGGATTATGAGACTTATTGACGATATACTTCATATGAAAGCTCCTTCATTTTCATTAGGCTTAGTATATCAGAATCCTACCCCACCGTCTCTTAATATGCTCACTACTTCTCCCATGCCTTTCTAAGGCGACTAACGCAGTCCGGAATATCTTCCAAATCAATTTTACTAAAACCTAGAAAAAGACTTTCCTGAGGGCAGGCTGCTTTTTCTTGCCAAAATTGCATGGTGTCATAAACTCGGACACCTTCTTTTTCAGCTTTTTTAATCAACTCATCCTGCTGCATCCCATTTGATAAGTGCAACAAAAAATACTGACCACTAACGTTTGAAGACAACTCTATCGGTGTTTTAAATTTTTGGAATTCCTGTTTAAATGCTTCATAACGTTTCTTAAAAACATGATTCATCTTACGAACCAAGCGGTCATAATCACCACTTGATAAGATATTAGCAAGCGCGATTTGGTTCAAAAGATTAACGGTACTATTATAAAGTTTCCCTTTTTCTAAGAATTTTTCCGTAAACTGTTCTGGCAAAACCATGTAGCCCATACGAAAAGATGGCGATAATATCTTTGAAAAAGTCCCCAAGTAAATCACACGATCAAGGTAGTCAATCGATTTAAGAGCTGGAATTGGTCTTTGATAATAGCGGAGCTCACTATCATAATCATCCTCGATAATGAAAGAATTTCTTTCTTTTGCAAACGTTAAAAGCTCTTGACGCCTTGATATGGGCATAATCATCCCCAGTGGAAATTGATGCGACGGTGTTGTGTAAATCATTTTGATTGCGGCATTTTTGTCAACCTTTGTCAAATCAAGCCCTTTGTCATCGACCTCAGCTGTCATAATTTTATAATGGTTTTTCTTAAAAGTTGCACGCGCTTTAGGATAACTTGGGTCTTCCATCAAAACACTTTCTTGCGTATTTCCTAAAAACTGGCAAAGATAGTCTAACGACTGCTGAAGACCACTCGTGATAATAATCTGGCTCGGGTGGCACCTAACCCCACGAATACGTTCCAAATAACGACTAATCTCTTTTCTGAGTTTATATTCGCCTTGAAACGGCTGAAGTGTCGACAACTTCTCAGCATCATCCAACTCATCAAGCGCATTTAAGTAATGTTTTTTCCACACTTTTTTGGGAAATAAATTGCTGGTATGGCTACTATTTGTCAAATCATAAATAATCTCTTCATCAGAAACACAGTCCTCATTCGTCGGAACTTGCTCGCTAAATTTTTTCTCTGATTTAAACGATTTTGGTAATTTCAAAACATAAAAGCCTGCATTTTGACGGCTTTCAATATATCCTTCCAAGGTCAATTGCACATAAGCTCTATCAACAGTATTTCGACTGACCTCAAGCATTTTAGCAAGCGTTCTTGTCCCTAAAAGTTTCTCATCAGGTGATAAATAGCCCTGCAAAATATCTGCCTTGATTTGCTGGTAAATCTGCTGGTACAGTGGGCTAGCACCTGCGGTTCTATCTAAATGAATCATTTCCCCTCCAAAGTGGCACCTAAAAATTTTTAAATACTGGTACTTTTTATTATACCACTTATCCTTTAAAATTTTACACGAGGTGAAAAAATACATGAATAACAACCGCTGTAACTCAGCAAAATACATCTTTCTAATCTTTTTAGCAATCTGTTTTTTGGCAACAGGTGGTATTTTTGTAAAACTCAGCCCATTGCCACCAATCAACACTGGCTTTTACCGAGTTTTATTTTCTATCCCAATGTTACTGCCTTTTATCAAGAAATCAGATTTGCAATCACTCAGCTATAAACAAGTTGTCACTATCGTTTTAGCAGGCGCTTTTCTAGCAGGGGATTTGACTTTTTGGAACAGTTCTTTTTCTTACACAACTGTGGCAAATTCAAATTTGCTCGTTAATCTAACACCATTTACGGTGATTCCAGTCAGTTATTTTCTGTTCAAAGAAAAAATGACACCAAAATTTCTTTTAGGTGGACTTGTTACTTTACTAGGCGTTTTTGTCCTTATGGCAAATAAAGTCACTGTGTCACCTGAAAGACTTCTTGGCGATTCAATGAGCTTAGGTGCTTCAGTCTTTTACGCGATGTTCATGATTACCGTTTACAAGCTACGTGATACGGTCAAATCAAATGTTATCATGTTCCTCAGTGCTTTTGGAACATTGCTCGTATTGGCTGCTGTTATCTTCTTTACAGAAGGTTTTTACGTGCCTAAAAACTTTGAAGAACTCTGGCCACTTTTGGCACTAGCTCTTGTGTCACAAATTTTAGGACAAGGACTGCTCGCTTATTGCCTAGGAAAAGTCAATGCTAGTCTGTCATCATTAATCACTCTATCACAACCCGTCGTTGCAGCTCTTTACGCTTGGGTCATTTTCCAAGAACATTTAAACCTGCAATCTATTATCGCTATTATCATCACGTTGACAGGCGTTTACCTCGCTAAAACACAAACTTCAAACAAACTCGTTGAAGAGGAAATCTAAATAGTTTAGAGTCATAAAAGAGTATGAGAATTCTATCTCATACTCTTTTTGATTTATGCTAACTTGCTAAATCATAGCGCAAATCAATCTATCTCTTTGGCATGTTATGGATGGCTTCACCAATGGTATCTAGGAAGGCTTCATACATGTTTTCAGAAAAGGTCGGGTGTCCATGGATGGCTTGGACAACATCATCAACGGTCAATTCATTTTCCATAATCGTTGCCGCTTCGTTAATGAGCTCAGCTGCTGATGGTCCAATAATATGCACCCCAAGAATTTCATGGTACTTGCTGTCAGCAATGACTTTAACAAAACCTTGTGCTTCATTAGAGGCAAGAGCTCGTCCATTACCAGCAAAGCTAGACTTTCCAATCAAAATATCACCATATTGTTCACGCGCAGCCTCTTCTGTCATTCCAACCATGGCAACTTCTGGGTGAGTATAAACCGCTGCTGGAGTATATGTGAGATTGGCTTTGCGATGATTACCACGTAGAGCATTTTCAGCAGCCACTTCTCCCATACGATAAGCAGCGTGTGCTAGCATTTTTTGACCATTGACATCACCAGGGGCATAAATACCAGAGATTGACGTTTCTTGATAAGCATCAACTTTGATGCGATTGCCTTCCATGTCAAGGTTGAGATTTTCAAGACCTTGCAGTTGTGGAACTCGTCCAATCGATAGCAGAGCTTTGTCTGATTGGATTTTCTCGCCATTTGTCAGCGTCAACTCAAGCTTATTGTTTTTCTCAATAATTTCTGACACTCCAACATTTGTTTTAATAGTCATCCCCTTTTTGGTCAGAATTTTTTGCAATTCCTGTGAGATTTCCTTGTCCATTGCTGGAATAATGCGGTCTGACATTTCAATAACGGTCACATCAACGCCGTAAGACGACCAAACCAAGCCAAGTTCAACTCCAACAACACCACCACCAATGACAGCTAATGATTTCGGTACTTCTCGCAAATCAAGGATATCATCAGAGGTCAGAACAAGTGGAGAATCAATACCTGGAATATTAATGCGTGATACTTTTGAACCTGTTGCCAAAATGATACTATGTCCTTTAATCACTTGCGATCCAATCACAACTGTCTTGTCTGGATTGACTTTGGCTAGTCCTTCAAAGATAGTTACTTTATTGGCTTTCAAAAGGCTACGAACACCACTTGTCAGTGTTTTGACAACAGAATTTTTAAACGCAACTGTCTTATCCATATCAATACTGTAGCTAGTTGAGGCTAGATTGATACCACGACCAGCGGCGATTTTTAACCCATCAAGGATTTCAGCATTTTTAAGATAAGTTTTGGTTGGAATACAGCCAACATTTAGGCAGGTACCGCCAAACTCTGATTTTTCAACGATTGCAATTTTTCCTCCAAGTTGGGCACCACGGATAGCTGCATAATAGCCTGCAGGACCTCCACCAACCACAATCATGTCATACTCATCAGCTGCAAGCGGAACTTTTTGTTCAAAAGTCGCCTCAGCCGCCACTTCCTTAGGTACTTCCAATCCTGCTGCAGTTAAGTCTGCTGTGGCTTGTTCAATTTTCTCGACCACCTCACCTTCAGCACCGAGGTAGCCAATGATTTCCGTGACTGGGACAACCTCACCAGCCTCGTGAAGAATTTTCAAAAGTACTCCAGAGTCTTCGGCTTCGATTTCCATATTTGTCTTGTCAGACATAATTTCAAGCAAAATATCGCCTTCTTGAACAGAATCGCCCTCCACTTTTTTCCATTCAATGATTTCGCCTTCTTGCATGTCAACGCCAAGCTTTGGCATGATAATTTCTATTGCCATAAATTACCTTTCTTTTCAGTTCATTAGCTAAATTAATAATTCCAGCGGATTTTCAAGAAGTGCTTTTAAATCCAGCATGAATTTTGCACCATTCATTCCGTCAACCAAGCGGTGGTCAATGGTCAAACTCATTCCCATAATTGGTCGAATAACCACTTCACCCTCATGAGCAACAGGTGTATCAATGGTCGCTGAAATGCCGAGAATCGCCGAATTTGGTTGATTTATAATTGGATTAAATGACTTGGTTCCAAACATTCCAAGATTTGTTATGGTGAAAGTTGAGCCAGACATGTCTGCTGATTTCAATTTGCCAGCTTGTGCTTTTTCAATAACATTTTTTGAAGCTACCACAAAGTCTGACAAGCTCATCTGTTCAGCGCCATGAATCACAGGAACCACTAATCCTTCAGAAAGTCCAACAGCAATTCCAAGATTGACAAAATGATGCACTTCAATTTCCTGAGCATCATTAACCAAAGAAGCATTAAGAAAACGGTGTTCCTCCTTCATCAAGGTCTTAATCACAGCAAGCCCTATCAAGTCAGTGAAAGTGACCTTGTAGCCTGTCTTTTCCTTAATTGGTTCAACAAGTTGCTTTCGAAGAGCAATCAAATTCGTCATATCAATATCATAATTAAGCGTAAAAGTTGGCGCCGTAAAATATGATTGACTCATTCCTTTTGAAATGGCTTTACGCATGGCAGACATTTTAACAATCTCAACTCCGTCACTGGCAAGTGATGTATCTGACACAGCTACAGGTTGATGTGACACTTGGCTGCCCTTGCCCTCTTTTTGAGCAACAGTTTCACCTAGACTTGCTAAAACATCTTCCTTAGTAATCTTGCCAGAAACACCTGTTCCAACTATCTTTTCAAGTTCAACACCTCTGTCCTTAGCAATTCTACGAGCTAGAGGCGTCACACAAATCTTGCTAAATTGTTCGACATCTTCCTTGTGAATTCGTCCATTTTCGCCACTACCACTGATTTTTTCTAAATTAATATCGCGCTCACGTGCCATCTTTCTAGCAGCTGGTGTGGCACGAACTTTTCCAATTTCAGATGCCTTTGGCATAATCATTTCATTTACCACAGAGACTCCTTTCAAGATTTACGACCGTTACGTGCCATCTGATAAATGGCTGCTTTAATCTTAGCAACATCTGGCAAAATACCTTCTTCCAAAACACGTGCGTATGGTACTGGCACATCTTCGCTTGCCAAACGTACAATCGGATAATCAAGGTAATCAAAAGCTTCACTTTCTGTAACCAGCGCAGCTATTTCTCCAATAAAACCACCTGTCTTATAAGCGTCATTAACCAGCATGAGCTTTCCAGTTTTTTTAACAGAATTGATAATCAACTCCTTATCAAGTGGAATAAGCGTCCGCGGATCAACGACTTCAACGTTAATACCGTCAGCTGCCACTTCATCTGCTGCTTGAAGGACACGTTCCAGCATGCGACCATAAGAAACAATGGTCAAATCATTTCCTTCACGCTTAATCTCACCCTTTCCAAGTGGCAAATAAAAATCAGAATCCAAACTGACTTCTTCTTTCTTGCCATAAAGCGCCTTTGGCTCCATGAAAATTACGATATTATTATCTCGAATAGCTGATTTTAGAAGTCCTTTAGCATCATTAGCATTTCCTGGTGCAACAACCTTGATGCCAGGAATATGAGTCAACCAAGCTTCCAGAGACTGTGAGTGTTGCGCTGCAGAACCAATCCCAGAACCCGATGCCACCCTGAAGGTCACTGGCGTTTTCAAACCACCACCAAACATGTAATTATTTTTAGCGCCGTTATTAACAATGGCATCAAGCGCAATAGTGATGAAATCCATAAAGGTCACATCAACAATCGGACGAAGACCAGTTATCGCAGCACCTATAGCACTTCCTGCAATTGCCGCTTCTGAAATTGGGGTATCCTTGACTCGTTCAGGACCAAACTCCTCAAACATGCCGACAGACGTGCCGAAGTCACCACCGTAGATGCCAACATCTTCACCCATCAAAAAAATCGTCTCATCTTTTCGCATTTCCTCTGTCATTGCAAGATTGATTGCTTCACGAAATGCCATTTGTTTTGTTTCAGTCATTGTCTTTCTCCTCTTTGTGATTGAAAGGCACTTAATCTACCCAGATATCTTCAAACGCTACTGACAAATCTGGTTCAGGACTATTTTGTGCAAATGCATAAGCATCATCGATTTCTTTAACTACTTGCGTATCGATTGCATCCAATTCGTCATGGCTTGCTAAATGATTTTCAGTCAAGTACGTGCGAAATTTAACAAGCGGGTCTTTTTTCTTCCAGTCATTAACTTCCTCTTTGCTTCGATATTTGCCTGCGTCAGCTGTCGAATGCCCAAACCAACGGTAGGATTCCACCTCAACAATGGCTGGACCATTTCCAGAACGCACATGTTCAACCGCTTTACCCATTGTCTCATAAACTGCTAGGACATCATTACCATCTTCACAGTAAAACCCAGGAATACCATAAGCTTCAGCTCGTGTGTAAAGATGCGGCGTGTTGGTCGCTCTCCTAATATCCATAGAAATACCATAACGGTTATTGATAATAAAGAAAATAACAGGTAATCTCCAAGTGGCTGCTAGGTTTACTGATTCATGAAAAGAGCCTTCGTTGGTTGCACCGTCACCAGAAAAAGCAACAACAATATTATTCGTCTTTTTATACTGTTGTGTCAAGGCAGCACCAACAGCAAGTGCATAGCCACCACCAACAATACCATTCGTACCATAATTGCCTTTTTCAAAATCTGCCAAATGCATGGAACCACCACGACCTTTTGACACTCCAGTCACCTTGCCAGCAAGCTCAGCCATCATCTTATTCAAATCCATATCCTTAGCAATGCACTGCCCATGCCCACGATGATTTGAAAAAATAATATCATCATAAGTCAAGTGTGCCATTGCCCCAACACTTGCCGCTTCTTCTCCAACTGAAAAGTGCGTCATGCCTTGGACAAAGCCACGTCGAACTAACTTATTAATGCGCATATCAAACTCACGAATACGCTGCATTTTGAGATACATATCTATATATTGTTCTAGAGACAAATTCATCACATTGCCCTCCAAATATCTTTTTCTTAGTCCATTCATCATATGATATTATGTCTCAAATCACAAATTATTTAACCGTTATTTGCAAACGTTTTAACAAATCAAACTAAAAAAGGCGCCAAATGCGCCTTTTACTACTTATTGAAATTGTCAACAGTAAATTTAGGATACTGAATTTTTGTAACTAGCTCATCATAATTAGCGATTAATTGCTGAAACGATACGTCAATATAACCTAAAAAAAGAATTTCTTCAATATCTTCTTTATTAAAAAAGACCAAGTCCTGACTAACTACTCCCAAAGGTAATGGCACAGCACCAAAATCAAAATAACCTTTTTGACCATCTTTTTCTGTGACTGGAAAAAGCGTACTAATCATTAAATTTTGTGAGCCACCATTCACACGAACAACAGTCCCAATAGGTAAATGTTCTCTCTCATTCATTTTCTAACTCCTCTAAATATTTCTTAGACTCTCGGACATAAAAAAGTTCAGGATTTTCGTCTGCAATTTTTTTAAATTTTTCTTTTGCAGCAGATTTATCATTAGCATTTAACAAATTAAGAGCTTGATAATAACTTCTACTAATCAGCATTAATCTAGTATGAGGTTCATACTCAAAAGCATAATCACTTACATTGCCTTTTAGAATATCCAAGATAAATTCTGAACTCTCTTTATATTCTTTGGAAAGCTTATCTAATAATAATTCTGCATTTTCAAATTGTGATAAACTACAATAGTTTAAAAACTCATAATACAATTGATTTTCTTTAATTCTATCACTAGTTGATGAAAACATCTCACTACTTTTTATTTGATTTAAAAGTTGCAATGATTCTTCAAATTTTCCTCGAAGAAAAGCAACTTGCGCCTTATTTAAAATACAATAGTAATTAAATTTTTTTCTTTGACTTACAGGAATATGTGAATAAGCATAATTAAAATAGTCTGTAATTTTTTGTAAATCAATTTTTTCATATAACATCAAATATGCAGACTTTCTTATCAGATTATTGATGAAAATCCCGAAAAATGATAAAACAATAATTACTAACAATAATATTATTATCATGCTGTCTTTCTGTTCTTGAAAAAGTTTATAAATACACCATAAAATTGGTATCATCAGCAAGAAAAAGTTGAGTTTTGGTAAATAAAAAATTAATTCTATCCTTTGTTTAGATACCCAATTTTGAAAATTATTCTTCATGCTTCTCCTCCTCATGGTTGATAATTATCCCAATTCCTAGTGCACCTCCAGCTAAACTTCCAACCACAAGTCCACCCAGTCCAAACGTTGATACAGCAAATGCTCCAACAGCTACTGTTGCAACTAGCGTCGTACCAAATTCTAAACTTTTGATTGCTTCACGTTTCATTATTTTTCCTGCAGTCTCAAAATCTCCTGATTTTACCCAATAATCATACCCAGTCAGATGTGGTCCCCCACCATCTCTCAGGTATTGGCCTTGTTCGAAAGTGACTTTTTCTTTTAGGGTCGCTACATCGTTTGTGGCTTGTTGTGGCAATGCGAAATTCGACTGGTTACTTGTATAAGCTGCTAATGCGCCATTAATATACTTAACACCATACGTTGTTTTTGATTTATCATTTCCGATGCTTCCTGATATGCCGCTAATCCCCTTAGCATTAGCACTAACATCATATGATGGATGACCTTCTAAAGCAGAACCAGAAACTGGTAAATTTAGTTCAACTTTTTTAGTCAAAGTGGTATTTCCAGATGTCACACTATCCAATCCTGATTGACTAAAAGTAAAGGCAACTTTTCCTTTGTTGGAAACTGACGTTTCAAAAGTATATTTTGCGTAACCAAATAGATTATCATATAAGAGAATTTCTTTATTTTCCTTAATCCCTACACCAATACTTTCTAAGTCTTTTTCACTCAGACCACCTGGTTTAGATAAGGTTTTATTAATCTTAGCACCTTTTTTCCAAGTTAGGGCAATTGGCATAGCTGCCGCAAGTGCCATCGCACCTGATAAATTCATGTACCCACTATATTTTGACGTTTGAAGTTCCTTAGCTAGGTCACTTTGAAGTTTTAACTTTCTAGCCTTACCGCTAACAACAAGCTTAGTTTCTTTAACTTCTGTTTTGAAAGCTGTTTTCTTGTAGAAATCCTTAGCTTTCTTGCTAGTATATGAACTACTTCCTAGGTTAGATAAGCTTCCAATTTGTGTATTTTGTTCGTCTAGGATGTCGCCTGCTTCACTGGTGAAGACGGTATTATTGAAAGTTCCCATGTCCTTGATGGTGTTAGTTAGGACTTTCTTGGCGCCTCTAAATTCTGAAATGGCATCATCCGTTGTCACTTTAGTTAGTGTGACAATGTCTGCGACATCGTCAATTGCCTTATTAATCGCGTCGGAGCTTGCCTTTAATTGCTCTAGCGGTGAGTCGAACTTGTCCACCATTTGTTGCAAGACATCTGTGTCAATAATGGCAGAGTCGCTATTTTCACTCACAATACTCTTAAAAGTACTGATAAGGTTATCATAACCTTGTGAGATGACACCCAAACTGTTCACATAGTTAGTTAACAAAGGCACTTGGTAATTAGTGATTTTATTATCAATCGCATCTTTAACGTCACCTTTTAGAGCCTCTGAATTAGCTGCGCTTTTTAGCTTGCAACTAGCACTTTCCAACTGACTTTTAGCGCTACTAATGGAACTGGCAAGGCTCTCCTTTTGCGACAAGACCTCGCTCATCTTAATCTTCATAAATCTCTCCCAATGTAATCGTTTTTTCTAAGTATTATAGCATAAAATAAGCAGACTTTCAGATATTCTTAAATATGAAAATCAATAAAAGTATATTAATTCCTACATTAGCATAATTTTACTTCTCCCCCAATATTTCCCTTACCAATTTTTCGCAATCGACTTTGTCATGTTTTATTTTGTCAGATTGGTCGCTACCAGTCGGTACAAATCGGAAAACAATAAACTCTGTTTCTTCTTTGTCATCACCAATGATTCTGTGTATAGATTGTTTGACACGCAGAACTTCACCACAATTCGCAGTGTAGGTCCTTACAGCATTGTCTTCCAAAACTTGAATAGTTACATTTCCTTTTGTTGGTACAATAATTTCCTCGATAGCTTGATGCTTATGCCAATCTTGAATGGTATTTGCAGGTAAAACATTTTGATGAATTTCAAATTCGGGATATAAGAAATAATTCACCTTAGTTCCATTATCTTTTTCAACCGAATAGCCTCTGAAAGTTGCCGAATGTCGATAGATTTCGCCATGATAACCCTCCTTTATTTTGAACAAAGTGTATCACGACAATTTAACAATTTCAAATAAAATATATACCTAAAACAAAAAACAACCCTTGAAAAACAGCCGTGCTATTTTCCAAAGATTGTTTAAATCTATTATTCACTAATGGCATTACCTGTATAAAGTTGGTAATAACGTCCTTTTTGCGCAATCAACTCGTCGTGGTTACCACGTTCGATGATGCGTCCTTGTTCAAGAACCATGATACAATCAGCATTACGAACAGTCGACAAGCGGTGAGCGATAACAAATGTTGTACGACCTTTCATAAGAGCATCCATACCTTCTTGCACATGAACTTCAGTACGCGTATCGATTGATGACGTTGCTTCATCCAAAATCAAAGCAGGTGGATTTGCTACAGCTGCACGCGCAATCGCAAGTAATTGACGTTGTCCTTGAGAGAGATTACTTCCGTCACCTGTCAAAATAGTATCATAACCTTCAGGTAAACGTTTAATGAAATCATGTGCATTAGCTAACTTAGCCGCAGCAATACATTCGTCATCAGTCGCATTCAAACGTCCGTAACGGATGTTATCCATAACAGTTCCTGTAAAGAGGTGTGTATCTTGCAATACAATTCCTAAACTGCGACGAAGGTCAGCTTTTTTGATTTTACGAATGTTAATACCATCGTAATGAATCTTACCTTCTTGGATATCGTAGAAACGGTTAATCAAGTTTGTAATGGTTGTTTTACCCGCACCAGTTGAGCCGACAAAAGCGATTTTTTGACCAGGTTCCGCAAACAAATTAATGTCATGTAAAACCATCTTATCATCGTTATAACCAAAAGTTACATCTGTGAAAGTTACACGACCTTCTTGTTTATGATAAGTCACTGTACCATCTTCGTGGGGATGTTTCCAAGCCCAAGTACCAGTTGATTCTTCCACTTCTTGCAGATTTCCAGCAGCATCTTCTTTTGCATTAACCAATTCAACGTAACCTTCATCCAATTCAGATTCTGCATCTAGCAGTTGGAAGACACGGTCAGCACCTGCCATCGCCATAACAACAGAGTTGATTTGTTGGCTGATTTGAGTAATCGGATTAGTAAAACCACGGTTTAATGCTAGGAAAGAAACCAAAGTCCCCAAAGTCAAGCCAGCATAACCATTAAGAGCAAGAACTGCTCCAAGCATGGCGCAAAGAACATATGAAAAGTGACCGATATTAGCAGAGACTGGCATCAAGATATTCGCAAAGATGTTGGCATTTGTAGCAGATTCACGAAGTTCTTGGTTAAGTTTTCGGAAATCTTCCTTAGCACGCTCTTCGTGGTTGAAAACTTTAACGACTTTCTGACCATCCATCATTTCCTCAATGAACCCATTGACACGACCGAGATCATTTTGTTGGTCATGGAAATATTTTGATGATTGCGCAGCGATTTTACGAGCCACGTAAAGTAGAATAACAACCATAAATAGTGACAAAACTGATAATGGCACGTTCAAAACAAGCATGCTGACAAATGTTGTCACGATAGAAAAAGTTGAATTCACCACTTGCGGAATACTTTGACTAATCAACTGACGAAGGGTATCAACGTCGTTAGTGTAGATTGACATGATATCACCGTGGGCGTGTGTATCAAAGTACTTAATTGGCAAACTCTCCATGTGTGTGAACAAATCAACACGAATACGACGCATTGTCCCTTGTCCAACATAAACCATAAGACGGTTAAAAGTATAAGTACTTGCTACCCCGATAATCCCAATAATAATCAATTGGAAAATAGCGTGTGCCAATCCTGAAAAATCAGGATTCTTAGCTGCTAAAAGAGGGGTAATATAACTATCAATCAAGGTTTGCATAAACAAACTAAAACGAACCATACAAAGGGCAGAGATTAAAATCAAAACAAATACTGCCATAAATCGCCACTTATAGTTTTTGAAAACATAAGCCAAAACACGTTTTAGCGTTGCCTGTTTATTCACTTGAGTTTTAGATTGAGACATTAGTTATTACCTCCTTCCTCATCAAAATCACCGCTACCTTGTTGTTGAACATCATTGATTTCACGATAGATAGCATTTGTTTTAAGTAATTCATCATGGCTAGCGAAGCCTGAGATTTTACCATCATCAAGAACCAAAATCTTATCAGCATGTTGCACACTTGAGATACGTTGCGCAATGATAATTTTTGTTGTTCCTGGGATAGTTTCTTCAAATGACTTACGAATATTGGCATCTGTTGCTGTATCAACGGCACTTGTTGAATCATCAAGAATCAAAACTTTTGGTTTTTTAAGCAATGCGCGAGCGATACATAGACGTTGTTTTTGACCACCAGAAACGTTGCTTCCGCCTTGCTCAATCCAAGTATTGTATTTGTCAGGGAAACGCTCGATGAATTCATCAGCGCAAGCTTGACGACAAGCTTCGATACATTCTTCGTCAGTCGCATTTTCATTACCCCAACGAAGGTTGTCTAAAATAGTACCTGAGAAAAGGACATTTTTTTGAAGAACAACCGCAACTTGGTCACGAAGAACTTCCAAATCATATTCACGAACATCATGTCCACCAACTTTAATTGACCCAGCGTCAACATCATAAAGGCGAGAAATCAAGTTAGCAAATGATGTTTTCCCTGAACCTGTACCACCGATAACACCGATAATTTCACCTGACTTGATGCTCAAATCAATATCAGAAAGCACTTCTTCGCCACCGCCATGTTTGTATGAAAAATGCACGTGGTCAAAATTGATTTCTCCATTTGGAACTTCCATTAATGGATTTTCAGGATTAACAATATCAGCTTTTTCATTCAAAACTTCAGCGATACGTTCTGCACTGGCAGTACTCATTGAAACCATAACCATAATCATTGATAGCATCATGAGTGACATCATCATGGCAAAGATATAAGACATCAAAGAAGTCAATTCACCTGTTGTAAGTGTTCCGCCAACGATAAACTGTGCCCCAAACCATGACAAGCAAATGATACATCCGAAAATGATTGTCATCATAACTGGAACGTTAAAAATGATGATTTTTTCAGCTTTAACAAAAAGATTATAAATGTTTTCAGCTGCTTTCGTGAATTTTTTGTTTTCGTATTTTTCACGTACAAAAGCTTTGACAACTCGGATAGCTGAAATATTTTCTTGAACACTAGCATTCAAATCATCGTATTTACGAAAGACATAATTAAAAGTAGACATCGCCTTACGCATGATAAATAAAAGAGAAGCTCCAAGAATCAAGACAGCAGCAAGGAAAATCGAACTCAAACGATGATCAACTACAAAACACATAATCATGCTGACAATGATTGTAAGAGGTGCACGCACAACCACACGAATAATCATCTGATAAGCATTTTGCACGTTTGTAACGTCTGTTGTCATACGAGTGACAAGACCAGCTGTGCTGTATTTATCAATATTTGAAAAAGCAAAGGTTTGAATATTATCATACATACCTTCACGCAAATTAGCGGCGAAACCTGCAGATGCTTGCGCAGCAAATTTACCAGCTAAAAAACCAGTCGTCAAGCCACATGTGGCAAGGATTAACATTAAAATACCATATTTCATGGCAACAGCTAGATTTCCAGCTTGAACCCCTTGGTCAATCAATTTAGCAATGACAAAAGGGACTGACATATCGAAGAAAACTTCTAAAGCCGCACACAAAGGAGCAAGCAAAGACGGTGTCTTGTACTCCTTAACTTGAGCTAAAAGAGTTTTAATCATTCTTGTCACCTCTTTCTACAACATTATAATAAGCTCTTTCAAGCAAAGAATGAAATGTTTCTTTTTCATTATCAAAAAAGCCACTAATGATATCATCTTCTGATTCTTTCAAGTGGTCACACACCAGAATAATCACTTCAAGCCCCTTGTCAGTAATATGAACCTTCTTGATGCGCTTATCCTTTTCATCCTGAACAGAATTGACTAAATCCTTTTGCTCTAAACGTGAGATAATCCCAACCATCGTTGGTTGTGAAACTTCAAACGCCTTCTCAAGCTCCTTATAAGTACAGCATGCCTTGGTATCCTTCAAATAAAGCAAAACCCAAGACTGCATAATAGTGATGTTATAAGGTTTTAGAAAGTTATTCATATTTTGTTCCAAACGATGCGCAATCCGCTTAACCAACCAACCATATGGAGCATTTTTAGGATTCATAGTAACCTCCAACAATAAAAAAGCAATTTCAAAAAATGCCACTCCAAACCAGCAGGCACTCTTTAAGATTTGCTAAACATTTCATTTTATTTCCAACACTATTATAAAACTTTAAAGGCGAAAGTCAATAGCCTGCTATTGATTTTTTAAAACAAAAAAATGATATGCAAACTTATCCAAAATTAGCATATTGCCAATCCCAGACAGCTGCATACCATTAAAGAGTTACCCTTCTTTTTCGTGAGATAGTTTCAATCGTTTGTTGCTATAACATAATCCTACCATGGCTAATAGAAAAACAGCTAAGCCAATAATGATAAAACTATAAGCCGAAATACTACTTCTTATCAAAGTCATCACTAAAGTTCCTAATGGCATAAATAGAATCGCTAAAGTATAAATACTTGAAATCACTCGTCCCATATACTCATTAGCGACACGACTTTGAACTTGACTAAAGAAATGAATATTAAAGATAGTTTCAAAAAGACTGTAAAACAACACTCCAGAAAAGCTCAAAAAAATAGGCAAACCTGTTAAGGGTGAAATAGCCAAAACAGTTATTCCTAGCCCGCTAAACCCTAATGCCCATAATAATGCTGATATCGTATTAGGAACTCTTTTGGACACTATCGCACCGAAAATAGAACCAACTGCCGATAAACTAAGGAGTGTCGCATAAGCACTCGACATTTTAAAAATACTAGAACTAAAAGGCAATAAATAAGTCAGCATTGCCAAGAAAAGATTTACCGTTGTAGCCATTATCAAAAGAAAAAATATCTCTTTTTGAGCAACAATATATAAAAATCCTTCCCAAATATCTTTAAGAATCTCTCTAAATGTTAAATTCTGTCTGATTTCGTGTCCAACATAGTCAACATACCTAATCATCAGCAGACAAAGAAAAGAAATCCCAAAAGTCAAACTATCCACAATTAAAGTCCAACGAATCCCAAAATAATGGTAAATAAGAAATCCTAATAGAGGTGAACTCACCTTAATGATTTGAACAGAGGTTTCTAAATACGAATTATAACTAACAAGCTTCTCTTTTTTGACAACCTCAGGAACATAAGCTCGATAAGCTGGGTTAGAAAAAGCATTCGATACAGCAAGCAGCATATTTGCCAGAATCAAACCGTATAACATCAAGCGATTACTAGGAATAAATGCCAAGATTACACACAGCAAAGCACAAAGCCCATCAGTCCAGAGCAAAATCTTGCGACGCCTAAACCTATCTGCAATTGCTCCACCAAATGGATTAAGGATAATAGCAATCACAACTTCGACAATTTGGTAAATTCCCAACATCTTTTGTCCGAAACTGCCCATGGACGCAATCCAACTGCTATTCCCATAATCATATAAAACATCTCCAAGTTTGTTAACTGCCCTACTTGCTAAAAGTTTTAAACTGTTTTTCTCCACTTTCATCCCCCTTAAATCTTTTCCATTATTATAAATGAGATTTTTAAGGGAATAAAAAAATTCCCGAATACGAGAATTTTTCATTTTAAAACTTTTTCCATATGAGATTGATAGTGTTTCGCGTGATTGATAGCACCAGTCACTTCAAAACAAAAAATAGCATTTTTCATATCATCTATCCCACTGAAATCACCTTTAGCATATTTTAAGAAGCCCTTTTCGTAGAGAAAAACCGTACGGTGATAAGCATTTCGCTCATTTGACAATAACTTTTCAGCTTCTTTCTCAAAAAAGCTCGCTTCCTCTAATTCCCCACGCTCTGTGCAAATCTCTATCATATTAATCAAGGTGCATTCAACCAAATTTCGATTCGTTGAAATCTCAGAATAATAATCGACTCGTTTCAGAATTTCTCTAACCATGCGACTCATCAAAGGAGTTGGATAAAAAGTGTAAAAATTACCAATTAAGATTAAATCACCAATTTCCCAGTTTTCTTTTTGAAAGAGGTAATCAATCACAAAATCCAAATCCTCTTTTGACATAGTACGAGTGTCGTCGCATTGGCAAATCATGCCTCGAAAGAGAATGATATTAAGCTTTGCTTGGATATCGGTAAAATCTTTTTCAAGTTTCTTTTGTTCCTCTTGAATCATTTTCTCCAAGCCTTGAACATCTTTCTGATAATGGTAAACAGCCATTTGAGACATCAATTTCTTCTGTCCCAGTTTTTTGTAGTTATTGGCTCGATTCATGAATTCATCAAGTGAAAGTTGAATGGCTTGCAAGGCTAGAAGAAATTTATTTAGAGAAATATCGGACTCACCTCGTTCAAAACGCGATAGCTGTGAAATGGATAAATCATCGCAGGCTACCTGCTTCAAAGAAAAACCACGATTGATTCGAGATTCTTTAAAGATTGGTCCATAATCTTGCATAAATTCTCCTTTCCCCACTTCAGCATTGCACTCATTAGGTCAATTTCACCCCTCAACCTTTTCGCTGAGTTCTTCCCATTCAAGCATGAGATTTTCCTGTTGTTCAGTTAGTTCATCGAGCTCTTTTTGCAAATCAATCAACTCACTTGCTTCGTTTGTAGCAAGCATGGCTTGGTTGATTTCTTCTTCTCGCGCTTCAATTTCTTCTAATTGATTTTCAATTTCAGTGATTCGGCGTGTGAGTTTACGAAGTTCTTTTTGATTTGCTTTTTGCGCTTGATAATCATTAGCTGGCGCTTTTTCTACGACAACTGTTGTTTTTTCTTGTGCTTCTTCAGCTTTCAAGCGAGCAAGTTCTTCCAGCTCTGCTTTTTTCTCAAGGTAATAATCGTAATCACCAAGGTAAAGTGTTGAACCTTCTTCAGAGATTTCAAGCACTTTTGTCGCTACACGGTTAATGAAATAACGGTCGTGGCTGACAAATAAAAGCGTACCGTCAAAATCAATCAAGGCATCTTCCAGAACTTCCTTACTGTCAATATCCAAGTGGTTGGTTGGTTCGTCAAGGATAAGGAAATTGTTGTTTTGCATTGATAATTTTGCTAAAAGCAGACGAGCTCGTTCGCCACCTGAAAGCATGCTGACAGATTTTTTAACGTCATCACCTGAGAATAAGAAAGCACCAAGACGATTTCTAATTTCAACTTCTGGTGTTGTTGAAAAATCATTCCAAAGCTCATCAAGTACAGTATTGGTACGAGTCAAGTTTGATTGTGTTTGGTCATAGTAACCCACTTCGACGTTGGCACCGTAAGTTGATGTACCTTTGATAAATGGAATCTGACCGACGATTGATTTAATCAACGTTGATTTTCCGATACCGTTTGGTCCAACAATGGCAATCGCATCAAATTTCTTAACATCAATGTTGATTGGTTCAGATAAGATTTGGTCGTCATAGCCAATGGCAGCATCCGCCACTGTCAAAACAACGTTACCTGATACTTTGTCTGCATGGAAGGTCATGTTAGCAGATTTTTGACCAGCTGACGGTTTATCCAAGCGTTCCATTTTTTCCAATTGTTTGCGGCGAGCTTGCGCACGTTTTGTCGTTGAAGCACGTACAAGGTTACGTTGCACAAAATCTTCCAGCTTAGCAATTTCTTTAGCTTGTTTCTCGTAATTTTTGGCTTCAAGTGCCAATTTCTCAGCTTTCAAATCCATGAATTTTGAGTAATTACCAACATAACGGTCAAGCGAATGTTTTGTCAAGTCAAGAGTAATCGTTGCAACTTTATCTAGGAAGTAACGGTCGTGACTGACGATAATCAATGCGCCTTGGTAGTTGACCAAATAATTTTCAAGCCAAGCAATCGTTTCGATATCCAAGTGGTTGGTTGGTTCGTCAAGTACCAAAAGTTCAGGCTTTTCAAGCAACATTTTGGCAAGTGCCAAACGTGTATTTTGACCACCAGACAACTCAGAAATCTTCATTTGCCACATCGATTCATCAAATTTGAACCCGTTCAAAATCGCTTTGATTTCTGCTTCGTAAGTGAAACCACCCTTAACACGAAATTCTTCTGACAAGCGGTCATAATCTGACATCAATTTATCAAAGGCATCGCCTGTTAGCTCAGCCATTTGCATTTCCATCTTACGAAGACGTGATTCCATGCTTCGCACATCATCAAAAACATGGAGCATTTCATCAAAAATCGTATTTTCAGACTCGAAACGGCTATCTTGTGCCAAATATGACAAACTCAAATCACGTTTTGTGTTAATTTCACCTGATGTTGGTGCTTCTTCCCCAACTAAAATTTTTAACAACGTTGACTTACCAGCACCATTTCGCCCAACAAGCGCAATACGATCCTTTTCATCAACTTGAATATTAATATTATCAAATAATACATCGCCCGAAAAAGAGCGTTCAATTTTGTTTCCTTGTAAAATAATCATAGTTATATTTTAACAAATCCTCACCCGTTAAACTAGAAGAATGTTAAAAAATCTGCCAAATTCAGCAGATTTTTCATTAAGAATTATAAATCTCATTCACTTTTTCGATATCGACGCTTTGAATACCATAGTAAGAGCCTGATGACTGCATCACTGATTCTTCGTCATCGTCGTGATCTAATCCGATTGCATGCCCAAGTTCATGCTCAGCAGTGTAAACGATACGATTGTGCGTGTAGCCATAATCATTTTCAAGCAAATAATACGTGTTCAACTTCACATCGACATGAGTGATTTGATTTGTCAAAGCATTAGTCTCAGTTTCAGCAAGCCCTGCTGCTTTCGAGCTAGCATCAGAGTATTCCGTCGCAACAATATCAGCAGAGCTTTCATTCTCAACAAGATTAAACGTAAAAGCGCCAGTCGCATTCCAAGCATTAATAGCTTCTTCGTAAGCAGAAACCAAGGTTTCATCTGTTGTTTCAATATAAACATTTGCTGAATTGCTAGACCAGCGAGCACCAGAATAATGCGTAAAGTCATCCGTTGACAATTCTTTTAAATTAGTGGCAATATCATCTTTATTGTCTGCAAAATAAGTCGTTACACTGTTTGCGATATTTGAAATAGAATTTGCTAACTGCGAGCTACTGTTATTAGCATAATAAAGCAGACCAAAACAAACAATAGCAAACAAGACGATGGTCTTGATAATTGCCCAGAAAAAACTCCAAATAATATTAATAATAAGACTTGGAATAAAGAAGATAATCTTAAATAATGTTCTCATACATAGCCTTTCTTTATCGGGGTTTTAGATAAACAAATTGCCCTGGGCTTTAGTATAACAAGCAAAGCTTAAAAAAACAAGAAAAAATAAACATTTCGGTACACAACAAAAAAGAAGCTAGTAAAAAAACTAGCTTCAAAAAAATTATAATGTCGAAACATTTAAAATGCTCCGCCACCACCACCTCCGCCTCCGCCAGAGAAGCCACCTGATTCTGATCCACTAGAAGGAACTGAGAAGGACGTTGCAGAACTTGTTGTATAATTTATTGACTCACAATACCTAGCTTGCATACCAATCATATTCCATGTATCTTCATTAACCATTGTTAACGGTTTGTTTACAAATTTTATATCACTATTTTTAAGATATTTTCGAATACGATGAGCATATCCAAATAATGTAGCATAAACCAAAAAATTATCCCATGAAGTTACATTTTCAAGTTTAACCTTATTAAATTTTCCAGCACTTCTGATCATATTTCGAAAGCTATTCCACTCTTGAATATAATCTTTTCCTTTAGCTGTTACAATAGTACCGTTTTGGATTTTTGATATTACTTTATAAACAAAATAAGTTATTAAACCATCAATTACCATCGCTAGACAATAAATTGAAGCATAGTCATCCTCTTTGATAAATAGATAGAACGTACATATAACTAACAATGCTAAAGAAATGAAAAATATGTAAAGAGCAATATTCAAGCAGATTTTTAAATTCTGAGGAAGTTCTGTACGAATATTTGGAAGTTTTCTATTTTTTATATCTCTATTAACTTTTATAGAAATAGAGTTAAGTTTTGACTTGAAACGTCTATTATAGTTTTCTGCAAGGCTGTTAAGTTTTCTCTTCCGTTCATCCCCCTTATAGCGTTTTTTATATTTTTTAACTACTTTTTTATCAAATCGATAGCTAGAAAAAAGTGAATGTATGTCAACTTCATTCTTATTTCCGAAAGCCATATCTATGACATCACGCTCATAAGCACGTAAAACTATTCCACGATTACGAATCAAGCGTTCACCTTTGACAACAATAGCTTGGCGATTAATTAAATCTACCAAAGTAGCTTGCACTGTCCTGCTAAAACTAAATCTTTTGGGAATAAAACGATATTTTGGAAATAATTGAAATACATCTAAATCATAAACATACTTCAATACCACAAGTGGTGGTAAATCATCTGGTATTTCATAAGTTTTAGAAAAATGATTAGAATAATTATTCTTATTAATAACTACCATTACTGTAACAAACATAATTATGGCAATCGTTGCCAAAATACCACTAAATACTATAGAAAAATGGTGTAATAAAGCTATTAAAAAAATATTAACTTTATTAATTCTATTTTCTTGATTAAGAATAGCAGATTTTTGTTTCTTAGGTATTACTTTAGATCCGCTGATAATAGACTTATTCCAATATCCGTGAATCTCTAGTTTTCCGCTAATATTTTTAGCTGATATCTGATATCCATTTGAGATTTTTCTAACATTAGCTGACTTTAGATATCCCCTATGAGCCCAAAGCTGACTATCTGAAACTGTTTTATCTGTTAGAACTTTAAAAGAAACATTATTCAATACTACATTCCAATCACTGATTGGAACCCAGTTTAATTCTGCAACATCTTGATAAACAAAAAATAAATTACGTAACTTCCAGTGAACTTTGACAACCACAGTATCACCTACTACACCTGAGTTATATATTTTGAGTTGATATCCATTATTAATCTTTTTAATATCAGATGTTACCGTACAATATTCATAGTCAGTTTCAACACTAACCTTGGGTTGACTATCAACTTTAAATCCTGTTGGCATATGCCCTGCTTCACCTAAAGTTACAATCTGTCCATTATAATCCGAAGTAAAGTTATATGTAATCGTCTGATAGAAATCAGCTGTATTATCTTGGTGTATTTTTAATACACCATCATAATTGTTTATGCTGTACTCCACATCATCCGCATAACTTGTTACTCCTACAAACGATAGGATAACAAATAAACATAAAAATATTTTTTTCACTATCTCCTATTTCCTCCCATATTCGATATTTTATCACAATAAAAACAGTTTTTGAATAAGAAAAAGCCCCCTCGACTATGTCGAGGAAAGCTTTTTCAGCTATATTATTGAAATAATATCTTTCTTATCTTACTTCCATGACGACTGGTAAAATCGCTGGGCGACGTTTTGTTTGGTCAAATAAGAACTTAGCGACTTCATCGCGAACAGCTCCTTTTAATTCACCCCAGTCAAAGTTTTCTTGTTCAAGATAATTTTCAACAGTTTGGTTAACCAATTCAGCTGACTCACGAAGAATATCACGACTCTTCTTAACATAGACAAATCCACGTGTGTGAATCTTCGCTTTAGAAACGATTTTCTTCTCACGTTTATTAACAGTCAAAGCAACGATGAAAATACCATCTTCTGACAAGACTTTACGGTCACGAAGAACGATGTTACCAACATCACCGATAGCATTACCATCAATCATGACATCTCCAGCTGGCACGCTACCTTCGTGGTTAAAGCCATTTTTACCAAGAACCATGACATCACCACGTTTAACGATGTAGATATTTTCAGGATACATACCAACTTCTTCTGCCAATTCAGCGTGAGCAGCTAAATTACGGTACTCACCTTGAACTGGGAAGAGGTATTTCGGTTGAAGAAGGTTAAGCATCAATTGCAAGTCACGCGCATTGGCATGACCAGACACGTTAAGGCTTTGTGAAATAAGGTGAACAATCCCACCTGCTTTGTAAATCAAGTTTTCAACGCGTGCAACAGCAGCTTCTTTTGAAAGGCTTGGTGTTGTAACGATGTATACCAAATCACCGTCTTTAATTTGAACGTAACGGTGACGACCAAGAGCCATCTTATGCAAACCATTGATTGGTTCACCCATACGACCAGCTTCAAGAATAATCAATTCGTGGTCTTCGTATTTGTGCATATCTTTTGGCTTGATGATAAGTTTTTCATCTACCAAACGAAGGCGTTTCATACGAATCGCTGTGCGAACAATGTTTTCAGCATCAAAACCTGTAAGAACCACACGGCGACCATATTCTGCAGCTGAATCAAAAACTTGTTGGATACGAACAAGGTTTGAAGCAACGGCAGCGATGATAACACGACCTTCAGCGTCAGCGATTGCGCTATCCATTTCAGCCGCAACTTCTGCTTCACTAGCTGTCATCACATGGCTAGTTGCGTTAGCTGAATCAGAAAGAAGAGCAAGCACTCCTTCACGACCAATTTCTGTCAAGCGTGACAAATCAGTGCGGTAATATTTACGTGCAGCTTGGTCAAATTTGAAGTCACCTGTGTAAACAATGTTTCCTTCGTCTGTCCCTACAACAATCCCTAAACTTTCTGGAACTGAGTGAGTAGTTTTAAAGAATGAAATAGTTGCATCCGCAAATTCAATCTCTGTTTCAGCATCAATAACGTGGAAATTATTGAATTTTTTAACATTAGTGTTCTTTTTAACAAAAAGTTTTGCTAATTCAATTGTAAGTGGTGAACCAAAGACTGGCGCTTTGAATTCAGATAAGATGTATGGAAGAGCTCCGATAGCATCCGCGTGCCCGTGTGTTAGGAAAATCCCTTGAACACGTTTTTTATTTTCAATTAAGTAATCAAGGTTTGGAATAACTTCATCCACACCAAGTTGCTCGTTTTCAGGATATCTTAACCCAGCATCCAAAACGAAAATCGAGTCATTAACTTCTACCACATAGAGGTTCTTAGCATTTTCACGAACCCCACCTAGGGCAATAATTTTAATATCGCTCATGTCGATGTTTTCTCCTTATTTTAATTTTTTATACGTGCAAATTACTTTGCTTATGAAATCTTACTAACGGTCCTTGCCTCCAAAAAAGGTTAGCAAGTCGAATTACAGCAATTTCATTGTAACATATTTTCAGAAGATTTTCTTCTTTTGAATTTGGAAATGTTATTAAGAGCGCAAAAAAAACGCCCTAAGGCGTTTTTTCTTATTCAAACAATTGATAGTAATCAGCAATTGCCATCTGAGCTTTTTCTTCTTGATTGAGATCCTTAATGATTTTTCCATCTTTCATAACAATCAAGCGATTGCCGTACTTGAGCGCATCTTCCATGTGGTGTGTAATCATGAGTGCTGTTAGCTCATCACCAGTTACAAATTCGTCTGTCAGATTCATCAAAGATACACTTGTTTTTGGATCAAGCGCAGCTGTGTGTTCATCAAGAAGCAACAATTCTGGACGTTTTAGCGTTGCCATTAAAAGGCTGAGCGCTTGACGTTGCCCACCTGATAAAAGCCCCGTCGGTGTGTCCAAATGTTTTTCAAGACCATTTCCAGTTCGTGCAACTAATGTTTTAAACTCATCAGTGAAATGATGAATTTTTCGAGGCAAAAGTCCACGTTTTTCACCACGATATTTAGCAATGAGAAGATTTTCAGCCACCGTCATACGTGGTGCTGTTCCCATTTTTGGGTCTTGGAAAACACGCGCAAGATAATTGGCACGCTTTTCAGCTGGCAGATGCGTCACATCTTTACCCAAAATGTAAATTTTTCCGCTAGTCAACATCAATGTTCCAGCAATCACATTAAAGAGTGTTGATTTACCAGCACCATTTCCACCTAAGATGGTTAAAAAATCATGTTCATAAATGGTCAAATTCACATCATCAAGGATTGTTTTGACCTCATCAAGACCATTGTTGACTTGTACTGTTGCATTTTTTAATTCTACAATTTTTTTCATCGTGATAAGGTCACTCCTTTAAAGAATTTATTTTTAAGAACTGGAACCATTAAGCAGATTGCTAGGACAATCGCACTAAACAATTTAAGATAATTCGTATTAAATCCAAGAGCGATAACACCTGTAATTAAGAATTGGTACAAGATTGAACCAACCACAATCGCAATCAAACGTTCAAGTAGAGTCAAACCTGTTGAGTAGAGCACTTCTCCGATAATAATACTTGCAAGCCCGATAACGATAACACCGATTCCTTTTGAGACATCCGCGTAGCCATCTTGTTGACTAACAAGAGCACCTGACAAAGCAATCAAACCATTTGAAACCACAAGTCCCATAACTTCCATGCGGTCAGTGTTAATACCAAAACTTTTTGCCATATCTCGATTATCACCCGTTGCAATATAAGCTTGACCTAGGCGAGTATACAGGAAGAAAATCAGTGCAGAAATCACAATGACAACTGCTAATAAGCCAATTACCAAAAGATTCGTGCTATCTGAAAATGGCAGCATTGCTTGCAGTGGTTTGATATCAAGTAAACCAAGATTAGCACGCTTCATAACCATAAGCATGACAGAGTTACATGACGTCATCACCAAAATCCCTGCTAGAAGTGTTGGAATTTTTCCTTTCGTATAAAGAAGACCAGTAACCAACCCAGCCACACATCCTGCAAACATTCCTGCTAAAGTCGCTAAAAGCGGATGTAAACCATTATTCATCAAGGTAACGGCCACTGCACCGCCAAGCGGAAATGACCCTTCTGTTGTCATATCTGGAAAATTAAGGATTCGGAATGTGAGGTAAATTCCTAATCCAAGAATTCCCCACAAAAGTCCTTGTGAAACTGACGAAATAATCATATTTTTTCTCTTCCTCTCTTAATTTTCATCTTCTTTGACTGCTACTGTTGCTTTTGACAACATGCTGTCAGGAATCGTAATGCCAAGCTCTTTTGCTTCTTTCAAATTAAGCGTTGGTGTACCAGTATTAACAATTTTTACAGGAACATCAGACACTTTTTTACCTGCAAGTAATTTAACTGCAATTTTAGCTGTTTCCACACCTAAATCATATTGACTTTGTGCAACTGATGCAAGACTTCCTTGTTCAACCATAGTATCGACACATGAGTAAACAGGAACTTTAGCAGCATTTGCTGAATTGACAACTGTCGTAAATGCTGAAGCAATCGTGTTATCTTGTGGCACGAAAACCGCATCAACCTTGCTAGTCATTACTGACATTGTCGTTTTGATTTCATTTGTTGATGGAACAGCGTATTTAACGACATTAATACCTGCTGCTTCTGCGTATTTTTTGAATTCCGCTACTTGCGAAACAGAATTATCCTCGCTGCTAGCATACAGAACACCGATTGTTTTGGCGTTTGGCGTGATTTCTTGAATCATTTCAACTGTTTGTTCAATTGGAACTTGGTTTGAAACACCAGTGACATTTGCTTCTGGTTGTTTAAGATTTTTCACCAATTTTGCACCAACTGGGTCTGAAATTGCTCCCATCACAACTGGAATATCACTCGTAGCTGATGCCAAACCTTGAGCCGCTGGTGTAGCAATTCCAATAAGAACATCGTTTTTGGCGCTAACCAATTGTTTACTCATGGTTTGAATTTTACTTTGGTCAGCTTCTGCATTGAGAACCGTAATTTTAGCATTACTCTTATCGTAACCAGCATCAGCTAAACCATCTTCGATTCCCTTTTCAATCTCATCAAGTGCATCGTGAGTAACATACTGCAAAATACCAATTTTAACCACATCATTTTTACTTGAATCACTTTTAGTTTGGTCATAAATCATTGAACCAACTACCAAAATCACAAGACCAATAAGTGTTCCAATAAGTGCTTTATTTTTCATATTTTTCTCCGTTGAACAATCTAATTTATTTAATACCTTATTTTCAATTTGATGAGTCAACTAAAAAGAAAAGCGTCTAGTAATTGCTTACTACACGCTTTTTTATCTTTTAACTAAGATTAGCGCATAGATACTTTTTAGAAGTACTCCAAAAGTCGTATCTATGCAACAACATAAACACAACTTTTACATACGCCAACTTTGCCAACTTGTAAGAGTTTGTGTCATGTTCATATCTTAGCTTCCTCCTGTGTTTTTTAATAATTATAACCTAAATTCTGAAAATTTCAAGTTCTTTTCGAAATTTTCTTATTTTTATTCAAAACACTTATTTGCCATGCTCAAACTTTAGCTTAAATGCTTGATAAAACTTCTAATAACCTTTGGAAGAGTGTGATAAGAATAAGGTTTGTAGAGTCTTTCTTTCCAAGTATGAGCTCCAATACCGTAAACACCCAAGTCAAGAGCTGGAATGTCAAGCTTTCTGATGGTATCAACTGGCAATGGATAAATTGCATCCATCAGAGGAAAATTCGCCTTTAGTTTTTCAATGTCTTCTGGACTTTCTCGCATCGCAAGATAGCTAGAATCACTTAAAAATGGGAAAAAACGACGTTTCACAAAATGTTCTTCAGGAAATTCTGCCATCATTTTTTCAAGCGCTTGGTCAACATCGCTGTCACGGTCAGTATAATTGTGGGGACAAAACGGCGGTGCTAAAAAGACAATCACTTTTGCTTCATCTGACTGTGTTTTTTCCTCAAGGTAATCAATCAAATCAAAGCCAACTTCTCGTTTGTCAAAATCTCCGATAGTTTTAAAGAACTCCCGAATAAAGGCTTGGCTATCAAAACCTTTTTTCTCCAAAACATCTAGATACTGCGAAAAAGTCATCACAGTAATATCATGCGAAATCTGGCTATGAATATGACTTCTTTCCGAATAAATCTTAAATCGTTCTTTATAATGTCTTGAAACCTCATGGACAGCCTCACGACTAGCTTCCATTAAGGTGTGCAAAATGGTATCTGCACTTTTTTCATATAAGAAAGTATTGAAGTAAAGATTGGCACGCTTGTTTGTTTGGACATTATAAAAATCCTTGCAATCTCGTTGTAAAATCACAGAACTTGGCAATATATCTTCATTGTCAATTTTTTCAACTAAATCAAGGTTGGTATTGATTTTAAGATTAATCGCACTGGAAATCATCGTGGCATCAATACCCATCAAACAACTGCCAACATGCGTTTCTCTCCCTTTGATATAAAAACATGTCAGCATTTTTCCAGCTGCGCCCGTGTAGATATATTTCTTATCATCACCGTCATATGATGGCGAAATAAAATCTGTATTGATAGCCACTTTAAAATCATAGCCAGCTTTACGCAAACGTAAAAGTTCACTTGAGGCTTGAATAGCACCCGTATGGTCATTTTCCTCAACACAATTGGTCATCACAAGTAAATTACAGGGCAGTTCATCCATGTGTTCCATGTAATACAAAAGTGTTGCAATATTGACCGCATCGCCCGATTTCATGTCAAGAATACCTCGTCCAAAGAGCCAATCACCTGATTTAGCATGCTCTTGAACGACAGGGTCATCGTCATAATCTTTAAAAAAATCTAGCAGAGCATCTGGATCATTTGCGATTGTCTTTAGTGGACCATAATCCTCTATGCCTACGGTGTCCATGTGCGAATGTAGAATGACAGTCTTAGTTGTTCCCGTTTTTCTGAGCAGTGCAAAATTATTTTTTCGTCTCAAGGAGTCGTTTTCCAAAACCTGCTGCCAAAGATCTTCTGGGTGAGCTTTAAAATAAGGTGCTGAATGCAATAGCTCATAAATGGCATCTGCCAGCTTGACCTCTCCTGCTGTACCATTTACCGAAAGAATAGACACCAAATATTTAGCAATTGCTTCGATGCGCTCTGGCAAACTGTAGGCTTCAATAGTTTCAAATTTCATGATGATACTCCTTTAAAATGGCAACTGCATTTTTAACCGTTTGAACTTGCAAGGTATTTAGACTTTCTTGACTGTAAAAGGCTGAATGCGGCGTTAGAATAACATTCTCGCGCCCAAGCAAAGGAATGTTAAGCAGATCTGGATTTTCACTTTCTAAAACGTCCAAGCCAGCACCAATCACTTTGCCCTCATCAAGTGCTTCTACCAAGGCTGCTTCGTCAACCAGACTACCACGCGCCACATTGATAAAAATCACCGGTTTCTTCAATTTCTTAAAGAAATCACGATTAAAGAAATGCTCATTTGCCGAATTAGCAAATAAATGCAAGCTAATCACATCAGCTTCTGCTTGGATAGTCTCGACCGAGACCAATTTGACCCCAATTTCTTCTGCCACTTCTTCTGGCAAAAAAGGATCGTAGGCAATCACTGACATGCCAAAACTTTTCGCACGTTTTGCCACTGCTTGACCAATTCGACCAAGCCCAAAAATCGCCAAAGTTTGCGAGGACAAACGCTTCACTTCACCAGCTTTTTGATAACTCCAAAAACCAGCTTCAATGTATTTACGATGAATAAAGAGTTTTTGATTTAGTGCTAGTAATAGAGCAATCGTGTGGTTGGCAACGTCTTCTGTCGAATAAGCTCCTAAATTTCGAATAGCAATGCCTAACTTCTCAGCATACTCACAGTCAATGGTATTTGTTCCCGTAGCATTAACTGCAATACCTTTCAAATCTGGAAATTTTGCCAGAATATTTTCCTTCAAGGGAAGAAAGGCTGTCAAAAGAACATCCACACCAGACATTCGCTCGATGAACTCATCCTCATTGATATAAGGGTAAACAGAAATTTCGCTATCGGCAGGTAAAAGTTCCTTTAAAAGGTTAACTTCGATACTCAAATCACGCTCCGCCAAAACATTTGGATAATCAGAAATTAACACTTTTAACATGATCTTTCTCCTTTAAAATTGCATCCACCTCACTGACTAAGCGGTGCATTTCTTGCTTGGTTCCAATTGTGATACGAACATAATCTTTAACCTCTGCTACGTCATAACGACGAACCAAAATATGACGCTCACGCAATTTCTCATACAATTCCTCTCCTGAAATCACAGGTGAAGAGGCATAAATAAAGTTTGTTTTGCTGTTTAAAACCTTGAAACCTAAAATTCGCAAAGCTGATGTCAAAAAATCACGATTTTCGATAATTTCCTTAACATGTCTTTCAAAATGAAATTCATCTTCAAGACTTGCTAGAGCAACTTCTTCTTGTAGCAAACTCACATTGAATGGATTAACCGTCATTTTTAAATCTTCCATATCTTTGATAAGTTCTTTACAAGCAACCGCGTAACCAATACGACCGCCGGCCAATTGACGCGATTTGGAAAAAGTACGAACCACAATCAAATTTGAAAACTCCTCAACCAAGGGAATCGCTGATTGTGAATCTCCACCAAAATCAATATAAGCTTCATCAACAATCACCAGTCGTTCTGGGTTTGAAACAAGTAACTTTTTGATAGCTGACAAAGGTTTCAAAAATCCTGTTGGGGCATCTGGATTCACCACTATAACGGCGTGGGGAAGTTTTTCATAATCTGATAAATCAACGCGTAAATCTTTTGTCAAAGGCACTTCTAACACATCATACCCAAAGGTGTCAGCATAGCCTTTATAAAAAGGATAAGTCACTTTAGGAAAAGCAAGTTTATCGCCTCGTTCAAAAAATGTTCTAAAGATTAAATCTAAAACATCATCTGCTCCTGTTCCAACAATGACGTTTGTTTTATCCAAAGAATGCAAATCAGCCAATTTTTGACGTAATTTGTGCTGACAAGGATCGTTGTAATAATTTAAATTCTGAGCATTTTTCAAAACCTCTAAAACACGAGGGCTAGGCTCTTGTGAACTTTCATTGGCATTTAATTTAAGGTAATCATCTCCAAGTTGTTCACCAGGTTTGTAAGCGACAATAGTTTCAAATGATTTAGCTAAAAATGTTGACATAACAAACTTTCTAAATTGTTTTTTACGTGGCAATCCACATCTACAAATGATAATTAAAAGTGATTAATAACGTTCAAGCGGGAAAGTCATGCAATGCACGCCACCACCTGCTTTCAATAACTCCGTCATATCGACCTCTATGACTTCCATGCCTTCACTGCGAAGTGCTTCGTTAATAAAAATATTTTGTTTTAAACTCATCACACGATTATCTCCTAAAGCTTCAACGTTATAACCATGTTTAAAAATCATGTCTTGCGTTCCAGAAATAATCTTAATGCCTTTTTCCTTGACCAAGGTAACAAAATCTTCTGGCAATCCAGCTTCATAAGCAATAGCAAGTTTCGGTGCTACTAAGTTAAAGCACATATCCAGATGAAGATAGTCTGGATTTGCCTTAACAGCGTAGACCTTGTAACCATATGGTTCTAATTGCTTACGAATTTCATCAACACCTGTGAGATTGGTGCGATCAATCACCCCAATCGCTAATGTCTTCTCATCAATAAATGCAAAATCACCCCCTTCAAAGTAACCTTCAGTAACTTCAGCAATTTTTGGAATGCCAAGCCCCGCCATAATGTCTTCGTAATGACGACGTTCCTCAAAACGAATAGGCTTTTTAAAACGCCCTAAGATATATCCTTCCTTAACATCACCTCCAAAATCTCTAGCAAAAACTGCATTTGGCATTTTTTTACCAGAAGTGACCTGGACCACTTCCACGCCATTATCCTGGTAAGCTTTGACCACAGCGCTGTACTCTTGCATCATTTTGTCGTGGTCCAAAGGTTCAGTGTATTGCTCTGAAATCACATTAATCGGTGCCGCACTTACCAGAAAATCTGGTCGGCACATTAACACTTTTCGTAAACGGCTGGTTCCATCAATTACTGCCATAAGAATCTCCTCCTACTCATTTTCTCCCGTATTTTTTTGTGCTAAAGCACTATAGGTTTTCATCCATTTATCAAAGCTACCATCTTTTTTATCTTGCTCAATCAATTTATCCACGTAAGCCTTGAGCGATTGATTGCCCTCAGTTATTGCCATAGCTGTCTCAGTTGTCCCTGGTAAATCAATGTCAGCATAAGTCAATTCACTGTTACTTGCGATATATTGGTCAGCTACCGTATCATCTGCAACCACAGCATCCACTTTACCTTGTGCTAAATTCAAAAACGCATCTGGCAAACTTGATAAGGCAACAATCTGCTTAGGTTTGATGTCCTCTTTGACCACATCTTCTTGCGTTGTTGATTTTTGTACTGCAATCGAACTTTGTGCTAAATCAGCAATCGCAGTGTACTGAGGAGCTGAATCTTTCCGAACAACAACTTTATTGATTTGCTTAACGTAGTTTTGTGTGAAATCGACCGACTTTTCACGTTCTTTTGTTTTTGTCATCCCGGCAATGGCGATATCAGCATTTCCTGACGTGATCGTTCCTAGAATCGAATCAAAATTCATATTTTTAACCACTAATTTCACCTGCAATTTATTTGCTAATTGCTTGGCAAAAGCTAAGTCAACTCCAACAGCTTTCTTGTGACCTGATGACAAATCGTAAAACTCATAAGGAGCGTAGCCAATGTTAGTTGCAACAACCAGCTGTCCAGAATTCTGAATCTTATCGATGCTTCCAGCAGCCGTGTTTATTTCCCTATGATTAAGAGCAAAAGCACCAATTATCATTACTAGAAAAGCTGCTGTCACTAGCAAACTCTTCCAGCTAGCTTTAATAGTTTGCACCAGCTCATCCCATTTATCACGCAAAGTTAATTCTTCTGCATTGCGATTCATCTTGTTTTCGTAATGTGCAACGATACGTGTGGTTGAAAAAGTAAAAACCAAATAAACAATCCCAACGGCAATTACCGCTTGAAAAGGTTTATAAGAAATTCCCTGAATAGTGCTTGCTGTAAACATCAAATCAGCAACCCCAATTACCGATGCTTGCGAACTTGACTTAATGTTATTCGCAAATTCATTTCCCAAAGTTGGCAAAATATTTTTAAACGCCTGCGGGATAATCACGTACCGATAAGCTTGAAATTTATTAAAGCCAATACTTCTAGCCCCTTCAAATTGTCCTGAATCTACCGCTTGAATCCCAGACCGATAAATCTCAGCAACAAAGACCGATTCCCCAACCGTTAAACCCGTTAAGGCTGCAATCAAACGGTCTAAATCAACACCAAAAAGCGTACTTTTAGGAATATTTAGCCCCAGCATCGGCAAACCATAAAAGAAGAGTGACAAAATGACTAGCATCGGCAAACCACGAATCACTTCAATGTAAAGTTTTGTCAATCCACTAATCAAAAGATTGTCACTCATCCTAGCTGCGGTGACAACACCCCCTAAAATCAGGGCTAAAACCATGGAAACCACCGACAAAAAGACTGTCATCAGGGCACCATCTAAAATAAAACCACCATAACTTTCCAGAAACCCACCAAACATAACTCTCTCCTAAACCTAACTTATAGAATTTGCTTCAAAAAACTTGCCACACGTTGATTGGGATAAGAACGATTCACCTCTTCAGGTAGCATGTCTGCGATTAACTCACCATGTTCAAGAAATACAATACGATCTGCCACTTCTTTTGCAAAACCAATCTCGTGTGTCACAATAATCATTGTCGTACCACTTTTAGCAATAGCTTTCATCACCTGCAAAACCTCACCAACCATCTCAGGATCAAGCGCTGAAGTCGGCTCATCAAATAAAATAATGTCAGGTTGCATTGCCAAAGCTCTTGCTATAGCAACACGTTGTTTCTGACCGCCAGACAGATTTTCAGGATAAGCATCTTTCTTATCAAACAAACCAACTGCCATTAACAATCGAAAAACAATTTCATCCACTTCTTCACTGCTTTTTCGGTGTAATTTTTCTGGACCGATACCAATATTTTTAGCAATGGTCATGTTATTAAAAAGGTTAAAGTGTTGAAAGACCATATTGACATGTTCTCGTAGCAAATTGTCATTCATGTTCAGGTCGTAAATGTTCTTTCCCATAACCGCAATTTCACCACCGTCAACCTTTTCCAATTTATTAATCGTTCGAATCAAGGTTGATTTTCCACTTCCAGATGGTCCAATCAAAACCACAACCTCACCTTTTTTAACAGACAGGTTGATATTTTTTAGGACTTCTTGCTTACCATAACTTTTTCGAATGCCCTTCATTTCGATCATATACTTCGCTGTCAAATCGAAAGTCGCCAACTCCTCTTCCAAAGCCACCATACCGCAGACCTCTTTCTTAATTGATGTCAATATTTTATAATTTTCAGAATTTTATTTCAATAGTCTATGTTACATTTTATAACATATGTGTAGATTTTTCCTATTTTTTTATCATTTCAGCGATTATTTTCCTTGTTTTCGAATCCTTGTCTATAACTTTTATTTATGATAAAATCAAAAATATGAAATCTAGTTATAAATTATCTATTTTCGACTTCAAATTAATCAAAGACATTTATGAAACACAGAGTTTCTCTGAAGCTGCTAAGCTTAATAATATCAGTCAACCAGCTGTTTCTAAGCGTGTAAAAGAAATTAGCAGCAATTTATGTGAGGTTTTCTTACGTAAAAATAAAAAAATCTCCCTGACACCTAAGGGAAAAGACATTTATCAATTTGCCAATCAGACTTTACTTGCTTTTAACAGCTTACTTGATAATTTGGACTCTACCTTTGAGCAAAGTATCATTCTTGGTTCTGACACTTCTTATCTCAAGACTTATTTGTCAACCATTCAAAAATATTTGCCAGAAAACCGTAAACTCAATGTCCAAACTTACAGTAATTCCCATCAGATTTTTCAAGCGCTTTTGGATGACCAAATCGATCTTGGAATTATGTCAGGTAGCTACACCCAAAAAGGTGTGCTCAAACTTCCACTTTGCTCTGATAAATTGATGATTGTCGGGCAAAGAGAGCTCATCGAAAAATTCGACAAGGGGGAAGAATCGCTTTTCTTACTTTATCACATGACCAGCAGCTACCATAATTTCTTAAAAGAATTTATCAAGATTAATCAGCTGCCAACCCAACACCATATTTCTATCGATAATCTCTCACTTATCGAACACGAAGTGCTTAAAGGTACTGGCATTACCATTGTCAGTCAAGACATCGCTGAACGTCTGCTTGAAAATCCAAATATCATTTCAAGCTCTAAAAAACTAAAAGACATTTTCATCAAGACCTATGCCATCGTCAAAATGGAAAATAAACATTACCAAGACCTTCTAACAATCATTCAAAAATTAAAAAAATCGTAAGGAGCAAACTTTCCCATATCGCAGAGTCCAGATTTTGCAAGGGTTATGGTATAATAGAAGAATTGAAAACATGAGATTAGAAAGGAGACGTCGTAAGCTTCTTATCGCTCTCGGTTAGCTAGCATTACGGCAACTTTAATCATGTCATTTGATGGTTTTTTCCTACATCATTTAACCAAAGAATTACAAGACGAGCTTCTCTACGGACGCATTCAAAAGGTCAATCAACCCTTTGAGCATGAGCTTGTTTTAACTATTCGTAATAACCGTAAAAATTATAAACTACTACTTTCTGCTCACCCTGTTTTTGGGCGTGTGCAAATTACCAAAACAGATTTTCAAAATCCACAAACACCAAACACATTTACCATGATTATGCGTAAATACCTGCAAGGTGCTGTCATTGAAAGTCTTGAACAAATCGATAACGACCGTATTTTAGAAATTGCCTTTTCAAATAAAAACGAAATTGGTGATAATGTCAAAGTCACTTTGGTCGTTGAAATCATGGGCAAACACAGTAACATTATTTTGATTGATAAAGCCAAAAGCAAGATTATCGAGTCTATCAAACATATCGGCTTTTCACAAAATAGCTACCGAACAATTTTGCCTGGCTCTACTTACATCGCTCCACCAAAAACAGATGCCAAAAATCCATTTACGGTTTCAGATGAAAAATTATTTGAAATCTTACAAACTGAGGATTTAGCACCTCGTCACCTTCAAAAACTTTTCCAAGGATTAGGACGTGACACTGCTGAAAATCTGTCAGCTCAGCTGAGCGATGACAAAATCAAACAATTCCGCGCCTTCTTTGCTAGAGATGTTCAGCCAAATATGACTGATAAATCATTTGCCGCTGTGCTATTTGACAATAGTAATAAAGAAAAAACATTTGATAGTCTTTCAGAATTGCTAGATGTTTTCTATCAAGACAAAGCCGAGCGCGATCGTGTTAACCAACAATCAAGCGATTTAATTCACCGCGTTCAAACAGAGCTAGACAAGAATGTCAAAAAACTCAAAAAACAAGAAAAAGAACTCCAAGCGACTGAAAACGCCGAAGAGTTCCGCCAAAAAGGTGAACTTTTAACCACTTATCTCTCAATGGTGCCAAACAACCAAGACCAAGTGGAACTTGACAACTACTACACTAACGAAAAAATCACGATTGCTCTTGATAAAAGTTTGACACCTAACCAAAATGCGCAGCGTTATTTCAAAAAATACCAAAAACTTAAAGAAGCCGTTAAACATTTAACTGGTCTAATCGAAGAGACTAAACATACGATTACTTACCTTGAAAGTGTCGAAACATCTTTAAGTCATGCTTCTATCTCAGATATTGCTGATATCCGTGAAGAATTAGTTGAGACAGGATTTGTCAAACGTCGCACAAAAGATAAACGTCACAAACGTAAAAGACCAGAACAATATCTGGCTTCAGACGGCAAGACAATCATCATGGTTGGGCGCAACAACCTGCAAAACGATGAATTGACTTTCAAAATGGCTAAAAAAGGTGAACTTTGGTTCCACGCCAAAGATATTCCTGGTAGTCACGTTCTTATCAAAGACAACCTCAACCCAAGCGACGAAATCAAGACTGATGCTGCTGAACTTGCCGCCTATTACTCTAAAGCTCGCCTATCAAATCTTATCCAAGTTGATATGATTGAAGCTAAAAAGCTTAACAAGCCAACCGGTGCCAAACCTGGTTTTGTCACTTACACTGGTCAAAAAACACTTCGTGTCACACCGACTGAAGAAAAAATTAATAGCATGCGCATCGAAAACAAAAAGTGATTCGTTTAAACGAATCACTTTTTATTATTTTTCTTCTTCAGTTTCTTTTCCAAATTGAGAATGTCTGTAACCAAAACCAAAATAGATTAAACTTCCGATAATGAAAGCAACAATAAAGCTAATCCATGTCTCAATCTTACATTGTGTCATCAATGACAAGCAAACTATAATTGATAGAATTGGAAGAACAGGCACCCAAGGTGTTTTGAACTCTCCTTCTTTTGGTTCGCCAAAGTCTTTACGAAGTTTGATAACCCCAAAAGCAAGCAAGATAAGGTATGCAAGTGTCACAATATTAACTAACAAAGCAAGGATTTCCAAAGGGAAAATCCCTGAAAAGAGCATTGTCACAATCCCAACAAAGATTGTTGCTTTTTTAGGCACCTTACTTTTAGGTGTCAATTCTTGGAATAGTTTTGGCAATAACCCATCACAGCTAATGTTGTAAATCACACGAGACAAGGCAAACATCATTGAGATACATACAGTCACCAATGTGAAAATAACCACAACAGAAACAATATTACCAACCAAAGGGAATCCAATGCTGCGAAGTACAAAAGGAACAACGTCTGCAGTATTCAACTTAGAATAGTGAACCGTTCCTGTTAGAACCAATGTCACTAAAATGTACAATAAAGTTGTCAAACCAATTGATGCGAAAATACCTTGAGGAATTTTTCTTTGTGGCTCTTTTGTTTCATCAGCCGCCATTGAAATCGATTCAAATCCTAGAAAAGCAAAGAACATCAATGAAGCTCCTGCCACAATACCAACTTTTCCGCCATAAATTTGACCAAAACCGTACGGTGCAAAATCACTCCAATTATTCGTGTTAATAGCTGTTAAACCAAGAGCGATGAAAATGACTAACACAGCCAGTTTAAAAATAACCAAGATTGAATTGAAGCGTAATACTGTCTGCACTCCCATGACAACCAGCACCGTTACAAAAAATAACAAGATAACTGGAACAATATCAATGTAAGTTCCCTTTGCTGGATTAAATGGACCACTCAATGCCGTTGGCAGATTGATTCCAAAAGTTCTTAAGAAAGCTTTTAAGTACTCACCCCAACCTGAAGCAGCCGATGAAATAGCTCCTGCGAACTCAATCATCATAAACCAACCAGCAATCCAAGCCGGATACTCACCAAAAACAGTATACAAATAGCGATAAACACCACCTGAATGAGGCAATCTTGAAGCAAATTCAGCAAAGAACAATGCTGACATCGTCACACAAATAGCAGCAATAATAATCGAGATGGTAATGGAAGGTCCTGCATATTGCGAAGCACCCACTCCTGTTATGGTAAAAATACCAGTCCCGACCATCGAACCTACCCCTAAAAAGATAAGTTCAGCAAGCCCCAAGCGTCGTTGCAAATGACTTGTCTTTTGCGCCATTGGGGTCTTTCGAAAAATATCCATACATTCTCCTGTAAATTTAATAAAATTGTTGAATTAATTCATTTTCAAATATTTTCAAAATTGATAAAAAATTCATACACAACAAATTATAGTTTATGATAAAATCGTATAAAAATCAACTTTATATTGAATTTTATCTTATAAAAAAACACATTGCTAAAATAAGGATAACCCTTATTTAGTAATGTGCTTTTTCTTATGCGTAACTAGACGATTTACTCGCTTTTATTGATGTCTTCTTTTAGCTCATCCATATTAAATTTTGCAAAAAGGTATTTACGATCTTGAACTGGGAAACGTTGATCTAGTTGGTCAACAGGTCCCACTTCAACAACACCTTCTGAAATCACAAAATCCATCACATGACCACCAAAAGTTAAATCATCTGAAATAAAGTGCAAATGATATCCTGCAACACTAACACCATGGAACATCTGTGGCGTCCAAATACCGACAATGGTACCAGTCACGTTTTCACGAGTATATTCTGGTTGACGTGTCGCTACTTCTGCAAATTTTGTATTTGGTGCAGATTTTGGAATCATGCGAACATGCATTTTAGAAAAAGTCCCTTTAATTTTAATCGAACGGAACAAGTTTACCCCATCATAATATGATTCAATGCGTTTTTTCAATTCAACATCATCCATTTCATAACGTTGTTTGAAAATCACTTCTGCTTGATGAGGGACAACTGCAGCATAAGGAACTTTGACATCATCAGAAACCTCAACAATTTCAGGTTTTCCGTTTGAACCGATAGCTTGATAGGCTTTACCGTCTAGAATAATCAACTCTCCATCAATAGAATCAAGTGTTCCAATTCCCAAATCACCGTGCTCTAAAAGTTCACCGATTGTTAATGTACCACCATAAAGGCCAGCCATAAGGGCACTCAAGGTATTGTATTGGAAAAGTTTAATTGTTTCTGACATATTCTCCTTCACTTTCGTCATTTAAAATTAAATAATACTAATCTATTTTATTGCCAAATTCTCTAAAATGCAAGGCTTAATAAAATTCATCAGGTAAAATTGTTTCACCAAGTTTGATGTTATCTTTGTAGTCAATTGGAATATCAATCAAGACTGGACCATTTTCAGCCTCAGCGATAGCTTTTTTAAGTGTTGCTTCAAATGAATCTTTGCTATCAACTCGGTAACCTTTAGCCCCAAAACTTTCAGCATATTTTACAAAGTCAACTGGTCCGAAGTCAACACCGGCAGAACGACCATATTTCATCTCTTCTTGGAATTCAACCATGTTGTATTTTCCGTCGTTCCAGATGATGTGTACGATTGGTAAATTAAGGCGAACAGCTGTTTCCAATTCTTGTGCTGAGAATAAGAATCCACCGTCACCAGAGACAGAAATGACTTTTGTATTTGGGCGGACAAGCGCAGCTGAAATTGCCCATGGAAGAGCCACGCCAAGAGTTTGCATACCATTTGAAAATAGCAAATGACGTGCTTCGTATGATTTGAAGTAACGTGCCATCCAAATGTAGTGACTACCGACGTCAACAGTAACAGTCATGTCATCTGTAGTGTTTTCTTGTAAAACGTCAATAACATCAAGTGGGTGAACAAGACCTTCTTTAGAGTTTCGGTCAAATTTCACATCCTCAACAACGTTTTTCTTAAGATTTTGAAGATAATCTACTGAGCATGCTGGTAATGTGTAGCCATTAACTGCTGGCAACAACAAGTCAATGGTATCAGAAATATCACCAATCAATTCGCGTTCTGGTTGGAAATAAGTATCGATTTCTGCTTGAGCTACATCGATAACAATGATACGTGCTGAAATTTCAGCATTCCAGTTACGAGCTTCATACTCGATTGGGTCATAACCGATTGCGATAACAAGGTCAGCTTTTTTTAGAAGCATATCACCTGGTTGATTGCGGAAAAGTCCAACACGACCAAAGAAAGTATCTTCTTCGAGTTCACGTGATACAATACCAGCACCTTGGAATGTTTCAACAACTGGCAATTTAACAGCTTCTAACAGTTTACGAATTGATTTTGTCACAGCTCGTGTAGAAGCGCCATTACCCAAAAGTAGAACTGGCAATTTAGCATTGCGAATAGCTTGTGCAAGGTAGTTAATATCATCAACAGATGCTGAACCAAGTTTAGGGTCTGTCAATGGTTTGATAGCTTTAACTGACACTGGACTGTCTGTCACATCTTGTGGAATTGATACAAAACTTGCCCCACGTTTGCCTGATTTTGCAGCACGATAAGCATTAGCAATTGTTTCAGAAAGAGTATTTGGATCATGAACTTCAACTGCTAATTTTGTCACAGGTTCCATCATCGCAACGTTTTTCATTGATTGGTGCGAACGCTTCAACAAATCACAGCGTTTTACTTGTCCTGAAATAGCAAGAACTGGATCACCTTCGTCAGTCGCTGTAACCAAACCTGTTGCCAAGTTTGACACACCAGGTCCACTTGTTGTAATCACAACACCAGGATTTCCTGTAATACGTCCAATACCTTGTGCCATAAAGGCAGCATTTTGTTCATGACGAGCAACGATTAATTTTGGTCCTTTGTCTTCAAGGGTATCAAAAACTCGGTCAATTTTTGCCCCTGGAATACCAAATACGTACTCGATGTCATGGTTAATGAGACTGTCTACAACTAAGTCAGCCCCATATTGCTTTTGTTCTGTCATTTTATCTCCTATATTTAGATGACTAATCAAGAAAGGTATTCCTTTCAAAATACATCACTTATTAATATGCTTGGTGATAAAATTAGTCAAATCTAAATCACAAAATTTTATTTTTTCACAAATATGAATCAATTATACCATAGTTTTACGAAAAGTTTGTGAAATTTCGCTTGTGAAATTTTTATTTATCTTTAACCTATGTTAATGAAAATATCTATGAAAACAGCATAAAAAAACGTAGCACTTGCTACGCTCTATTTTTTCTTATCTTTTCTTGTTCTAATAAAATCATAGCTAGTCATCAGGACAAATCCGACAAACACAACAATAATATTGCGCATCGGGTCACCGCTTTGATCAAAGAATGATAACAAAACAAAAATGATGATAACTGTTATGAGATTACCAGCTAAAAGACTTTTAAAATTCATCTTCATCTATAAATTCCACCATATTAACATCATCTGGAACAAAGGTTAAATAGCGTTTTGCAACGTCTTTTGCACGATCGATATAGCCAAATTCACGCAAAATATAAGCATAATCTTGTAAGAACTCAGGATTGTCTGCTAAATCAGTCGCTAAATCATCATAAATCTTAAGAGCTTTTTTATCAGCTTCAAGTGCTTGATAAGCTTTAGCAATGTTCCATTTTGTAAGAACATTATCGATATTATCACGATTTAGTGCAATCACATCTTCGTAGCGCTCTTCTTCCAAATACAAGTTCGTCAAACGCATAAGCACATCTTCATCGTCTACAGCTACTTCTTTTGCTTTCACTAAATAGCTTTCAGCTTGTTTTGGATCATGTAATTCATATGAGAATTGTGATGCAGCAAGCAAAAGGTTGGTATCAAATTCATTTTTTGCTAACCCTTTTTGAATTAAACGAAGAGCTTCTTCAGTTTTATTTTCTTCGTGAAGAGATTGAGCATAAACGTACTCGTATCCTTCAAAGTCTGGATTCATTGCTTCCAATTGTTTGAAGTAAATATTTGCTTTTTGGTACTCTTCTTGGTCATACAAGATTGTTGCCAATTCAAAGACAGTATTGTCATCGTATTCGATTTCTACAGCTTTTTCAAGGAACTCAATCGCAGCTTCAAACTTACCAAGGCTAGCGTAAGCTCGACCAATACGTTGGTAAGTTGAAATACCAGTTAATTCCAAAATCTCACGATTATCTAACTTAGCGTATTCTTTAATCGCCTGATTATAATTGCCAAGCTCAAGTTCAATTTCAGCAAGACCAAAGATAACCAATGGTTCATCACTGATTTCATTAGCCAACAAAAGTTTCTCACGCGCCACATCCGCAAGACCTTCCATTTCATAAATGTCAGCCATGACAAGAAGTGCTGACAAGTAGGCATCACTATCAGGTGAAATCGCATCAAGATACAAGAATGCCCCCTCAATGTCGCCGTCTTCTGTAGCAATTTGTGCAAGGTTGACATTAACTTCTGGGTATTCTTCACGCTCTTGCAAATAGATTTCTTTTGCCTGCGGTAAAAATCCAATGCTTTCAAGATATTCAGCCAATTCCAAGAGTGTTTCCGCATCATCTTCTTTTAAAGCACGTTTAAAGTATTTATTAGCATGCTCCAAATCTTGACTTTGAAGCGAAGCTACCATTTTTTCACTATTTAACATTCTCTGTTTTTTCTTCTCCTTTTTCGACAATAAAATCTTCTTCGTATAAACCACTGACACCTTTGTACCAGTCAAAAATTTCTTTTACAACAACCTTGATAGACGCATAGATTGGAATTCCTAGGAAAACTCCCCAAATACCAAACATCGAACCAGACGTTAGCAAAATAAACATAATGGTAATTGGGTGAATGCTCAACTTGCTTCCCAAAACCAATGGTGCCACAAAACGTCCTTCAATAGTTTGTTCAATCACAAAAGTGACTAAAACCTTAACAAGCATAATCGGTCCTTGAACAATCCCCATAATCACAACAGGAACCATAGCTAAAAAGCTACCAAGATACGGAATCATATTAAGAAACCCTGCAATAATACCAAAAGTTGCCGCATAACGCAAGCCTATAATATTAAAGAAGACCGTAAACATAATTCCAACAACGATAGCAACCGTAACTTGACCTTGAACATAACCTGCAAGTTGTTTATTAATGTCACCAAGAATGCGTGCTGACGGACGACGCATTTTTGTTGGCAAAGCCTTGATTAAACCATCCTTCATCTTATGACTATCACGTAAGAAATAAAATAGAATGAAAGGTGACATAATAATAGCAACAGTTACACGAGCTATGGCACTGGCAAAATTAGATGCCCAATCAAAAGCATTCTTAGAAAAACTTTCAGCGTAATCAACAGCCTTGTTGCTAATATTTACCAGCATATCCTGCAGCTCAGTCTGATAATTAGCAAGCCATGGACTTCTCAAAAGCTTAGAACCTTCAACGTTAACACTTTTAACATAGGCAGGTAAATTTTCAATAAATGACTTAACTTGACCTTCAATCATCGGAATAAAGCTTGCACCTGCCCAAATAATCAAAGCGATAATAATGGCAAAAACAATAAAAATTGAAGTCGTTCGACTAAAACCACGACGTTCAATAAAAGCAACCAAAGGCTTAATCAGATAATAAAGAATAGCTGATATAACCAAAGGAAGCATGATGATAGCAAGAAATGCCAGAACCGGTTCAAATAAGAATGAAATCTTAGTAAACAAATAAAGTGTCAAAAAGACAATAAACGTAACCAAAATAGCTACTGTCGCTTGACTATTTAATACCCATTTGAAAAACCAGGAATCTGTAAACTTTTTTTCTTTATGACTGTCCATAAAAAACCTCACTCACGTAAATCTATTCTTTAAGTGCTACTTATTATCATAGAAAGTGACACTTTTATCAACTAAACGTTGTTGGTCATCATAAGTAAATTTAGCTGAAAAGAATGGAACATCATCCAAAATCCACTTAAAGATTTCATAATCACCTTCCCAAGTCGGTTTTGAAAGAACTTTATCATAAGGAACCCATTCCAATGTTCCTTCACGTGATTCCTCATCAGAAATCAACTCACCCTCAAAATCAGTCACTTTAAACACATATGTGTACCAATCATGACCAGGTGTAAATTCAGGGAAAGTAATCACTCCCTTAAAGTCCATTTCTTTAACGATAAAATGAGTTTCTTCAAAAATTTCACGCTTTGCGCATTCATCAGGAGTCTCACCTGCTTCAAGCTTACCACCAACTGAAATCCATTTTCCTTCATGAACATCATTTGGCTTTTTATTACGGTGCAAAAGCAAAAGTGCCTCACCATTATCAATATAACAAATCGTTGCTAACTTTGTCATCATTCTCTTCTTTCTCGTTTTCTTCTATTGTACCAGAAAAATAGCTATTATTCTGAATTTGACGTCAAGAAAAATAAGAACAATTCTTACATCAAAGGTTAACTTATGAGTTATTTTCCTAATGTAAAGTAAGAAAAAGCACATAGAACTTCTAAGTGCTTAAAAAGACAATAGCATCTTGGTACTTTTTCAAACGTTTAATGTCATTTTCAGTAACATGAGTAAGCCGTGATAAATCCGAATTGTGCTTCAAATCTGCTAACTTGACAACACGTGCTAATTCATTTGTTTTAACAAGTTTAAGATATTGCTTATACGATTGACCAGCTTTTCTAGTCAATAAATCAACTGCTTTTATAATCTCAGATGAGAATCCTGCATTTTCTAAATCTCTCAGCTGACAAGGAGTGTCTTCTATCACATCATGTAAATAGGCAACAATTTTTTCATCATCTTTCGTGACGAATGACGCTACAGTCTCAGGGTGTAAAATATAAGGTGCACCAGCTTTGTCAACTTGACCTTTATGCGCTCTTTTAGCAATTTCGTGAGCTAATTTGACGTCATCTCTCATCACTGCTCCTCCTTTATCCAAAAAGTAAACTTATTATAACATTTTTCTTCCTGTATTTTGCCCCCTAAATGCCCCAAAGCACATAAAAAAGCCCTTCACACAAGCTGAAAAAGCTTGATGTGATAGGCTTTTTAATTTATTAGTCAAGAACTTTTTGTGTTTTAGCGTAGTTAGCTTCAACAGCTTCTTTTTCAGCTTTCCACCAATCTTGGTTATCTGTATACCATTTGATTGTTGCTTCAAGTCCTTCTTCGAAGTTAGTGTATTTTGGTTCCCAACCAAGTTCTTCACGAAGTTTAGTTGAATCGATAGCGTAACGAAGGTCGTGACCTGCACGGTCTGTTACGTGATCGTAGGCATCTTTTGGTTGCCCCATTTTTTCAAGGATAAGTTCAAGAACTTCTTTGTTGTTCTTTTCACCATCTGCACCGATAAGGTAAGTTTCACCGATACGTCCTTTTGTCAAGATTGCCCAAACACCAGTTGAGTGGTCGTTTGTGTGAATCCAGTCACGAACGTTTTTGCCATCACCGTAAAGTTTTGGTTTAATTCCTGACAAGATGTTTGTGATTTGACGAGGAATGAATTTTTCGATGTGTTGGTATGGTCCATAGTTGTTAGAGCAGTTAGAGATAGTTGCTTTAACGCCGAATGAACGTACCCAAGCTTTTACGATCAAGTCTGATGCAGCTTTTGTTGATGAATATGGTGAACTTGGGTTGTATTTTGTTTCTGCAGTGAATTTTTCACCTGGTCCTTCACCATGTCCTGGAAGGTCTTCACGAAGTGGAAGATCTCCGTAAACTTCGTCAGTTGATACGTGGTGGAAACGAAGGTCATATTTACGAGCTGCTTCCAAAAGTGTGTATGTACCAACAAAGTTTGTTTGGATAAATGGACTTGGATCTTTCAATGAGTTATCGTTGTGGCTTTCTGCAGCGTAGTGAACGATTGCATCAGCTTTAGCAGCCAATTTGTCAACCAATTCTGCGTCAGCGATATCACCAACAACCAACTCAACGCGATCACCAAGGATTTCTTCCAAGTTTGCACGGTTACCAGCATATGTTAATTTATCAAGTACTGTAACGTGTACATCTGGGTGATTATTGTAAACATAGTGTACAAAGTTTGAACCGATGAAACCTGCACCACCGGTTACGATGATATTTTTGTATTCAGACATCTTTTAAATTTCTCCGAAATTTTATTTATTTTTGATATTCGACTTATGTGGTGCGGACGGCAGCGACTTCCTGTGGAATTCCATGCCTAAATTTTGAGCCAAAAGTCTCAAAATTTCCGGTGAAATCTAAAAAAATATTAGATTTCACTTTCACCACTGCGTCAAATATCGTTTCAAGCTCGCTTTGCTCGCTCTTTTAAATTCAAATAATAATTAGAATTAAAACCTTAGTTCAAATCATCTTTGCTCAAAGGTTTAACATCTTTAAGCAATGGGTGATTTTTATCTGCTTCAGAAACTTCTGCTTCTTCCAAGTTTTCCCATTTAATACCAAGAGTTGGATCTGCGTAGTTTACAAAAGCGTATTTTGGTTTAAGTTCAAGTGCCCAGTAGTCATTGACTAAGTAGCTGTATGATACTTTATCAGACAATACTTGGAAACCATTAGCGACACCACGAGGAACAAAGATACCTTTTGAAGCATCGATAACAGTTTGATAAACGTGACCAAAGCTTTCACCTTCACGCAAATCAACCCATGAACCTAGAACTTTACCTTCGTCTGCAACTGAGATGTATTTATCCCATGGTTCTGCGTGAAGTCCACGTAAAACATTTTTGTGTGAGAAGCTGACGTTATTTTGCAATTTTCCTTCTGCAAAGAATGATTCTGGGAAACCAAGTGGTAACATTTTTTCCTTTTGGAAGTTTTCTTTGAACCAACCACGGTTATCTCCATGAACTGGAATATCGAATTCAATCATTCCAGGAATAGCTTCGATTTTTCGTGCTGCTAATTCTTTACCAAAAAATTGTTCTGTCATTATTCTTCTCCAATCAAACGGAGCAAGTATTTTCCGTATTCGTTTTTCTTAAGTGGTTGTGCAAGTTCGCGCACATCATCTTTTGTGATGTAACCCATGCGGTATGCAATTTCTTCCAAGTTTGCCACTTGAAGGTTTTGCATACGTTGCACTGTTTCGATGTATTGAGCTGCTTCAAGAAGACTTTCATGTGTACCAGTATCAAGCCATGCAAATCCACGACCCATAACTTCTACTGAAAGATCTCCGCGTTCTAGGTAAACTTTGTTGACATCTGTGATTTCAAGTTCACCACGCGCACTTGGTTTAATACTTTTAGCAATCTCAACAACATCGTTATCGTAGAAGTAAAGACCTGTTACGGCATAGTGTGATTTTGGATGTTCTGGTTTTTCTTCGATTGAAAGAGCGTTGAAATCTTCGTCGAATTCAACAACACCAAAACGTTCTGGGTCTTTAACTTGGTAACCAAATACTGTAGCACCTTTTTCTTTGCTTGCTGCTTTTTGAAGCATTTTGCTAAGTCCAGCACCATGATAAATGTTATCACCCAAAACAAGAGCTACGTTGTCATCACCGATGAAGTCTTCACCAATGATAAATGCTTGTGCCAATCCGTCTGGACTTGGTTGTACAGCATAAGAAAGTGAAATACCAAATTCAGAACCATCACCTAGTAATTCTTCAAAACGGTGAATATCAGTTGGTGTTGAGATGATTAGGATATCTCGGATACCAGCCAACATCAATGTTGATAGTGGATAATAAATCATTGGTTTATCATACACTGGCATAAGTTGTTTTGAAGCTGCACGAGTCAAAGGATACAAACGTGTTCCTGAGCCTCCTGCAAGAATAATACCTTTCATAGTTAGGTCTCCCTCTTTATAAATAAATATCAATTATCAGAACTATTTTATCATTTTTTGCAAATGCTGTCACTAATTTTCCTAATTTTACAGGCAATTAGAAACTATTATTGACAAATGTCAGCTGAAAATCCTACAAATGATAAAACGGATTTGTCTCAGCTTTACTTGCTAAGAATTCGACGTTCCAGTCGCTTTCTGCTTTCCAAGCATTAAATTTCTCAAGTAGCTTGTCAACCATAAGCACTTCGATATGATGTCCTGGGTCGATAGCTAGCATACCATTTGTAATCATTTCTTGGGCTGTATGATAGTAAATGTCCCCTGTAATATAAACTTGGGCACCTTTTGCCATTGCATCACGATAAAAACTTTGACCACTTCCACCACAAATAGCAACTCGATTGACAAGTTGTTCTTGATTGCCGTATGCCACCAAACGAACACTGTCAAGCTGGAATTTTTCTTTAACTTTTAGAGCAAATTCTGAAAAAGTTTGTTCTTTGATGTTGCCGACACGACCGATACCATAGCCATCAGAAGTCGGACTCAAAATCTCAGTATCAGTAATTTCCAAAAGCTCACAGAACCAGTCATTCAGACCACCTGGAACGATGTCAATATTCGTATGACTGACATAAACTGCGATATCGTGCTTAACCAAATCCAGATAAATCTGATTTTGAGGAGTTGCCACTAAATCTTTAAGCGGACGGAAAATCGGTGCATGCTTAACAATAATCAAATCAACATTATTTTCGATTGCTTCAGCAACTGTTGTTTCACGCACATCAAGCGCAATCATAACTCGATTCACTTCTTTATCAAGTGTTCCGATTTGAAGTCCTGAAATATCGCCTTCCATTGAGAGTTCGCGAGGACAGTAAGCCTCATAACGTGCAATAATTTCACTAGCCTTCATTGATTGCCTCCTTGATAGCCGCCATTTTTTGTAAAATAGCAGAGCGATCATCAACACGATTTTCTGGAACATGTGGTAAAGCGATTTCAAGTTTTTTCAACTCTCGTTGCCAGCGTGCTTTAAAGACATCAGACTTTTCTTGATTCAAAAATGGACCAAAACGCAATTCTGTCGCTGATAACTCCATTTGACCGTGTTCTATCACCATGATTTCGTAGAATTTATCATTTTCAGTCATAATTTTTTCAGCAACCAACTTGAAGCCATTGTTCATCAACCAAGTACGAAGCTCATCTTCACGGTTGTTAGGTTGTAAAATAAGACGCTCTACATTTGCTAATTTTTCAGTACCAGCAGCCAAAATATCAGCAATTAATCCGCCACCCATGCCGCAAATCGTAATTGTTGTAATGTTATCAGATGCTTCAAATGCTGCTAGTCCATCAGCCAATCGAACATCAATCTTGTCTGATAAAGCCGCTCCAGAAACGTTATGAACTGCAGATTCATAAGGTCCCTTCACAACTTCTCCAGCAATGGCAAAATCAATTTTTCCTTCTTCCATTAGAGCAATCGGTAAGTAAGCGTGGTCACTTCCAACGTCCAATAAACGCGCTCCTTGTGGCACAAATTCAGCCACATCAGCTAAGCGCTGTGATAATACTGTTTGCATAATTCTTCCTTCTAAAATATCATTCATTTTATTATATCAAAAACGACTTCTCCTTACAAAAGCACAATAAAAAGCAGTCCATATGAACTGCTAATTATTTTTGATATTTTCTTTATAAAACTTGCAATAAGTTTGGACTGGACAGATATCGCAATTAGGCTTTTTAGCCAAGCAATGATAGCGTCCAAAGAAAATCAAGCGGTGATGCGTCAAAATCCAATCTTTCTTTGGAATTTTTTTCATCAAATCCTGTTCAATCTCCTTAACATCAGCATCTGGTGCAGAAATGTTAAGACGTTTTGCGATTCGTGAAACATGCGTATCGACAGCAATTGACGGCACGCCATAAACTTCAGCTAGTACGACATTAGCTGTCTTTCGACCAACACCAGGCAAGGTTTCTAGTTCTTTATGCGTCTTAGGAACTTTGCCATCAAAATCTTGCAAAATCGCACGCGCAGTCTTGATGATATTCTTAGCTTTATTTTTATAAAGCCCAATCGCACGAAGACAATCTTCCACATCAGACAGATTAGCCGTCGCCAAATCCTCAATCTCAGGATATTTCTTCCAAAGATTTGGTGTAACTTTATTAACGGCTTTATCCGTCGTTTGCGCAGACAATATCACCGCAACCAAAAGTTGAAATGGCGTTTGCCAATCCAACTCACAACGGGCATCAGGATACATATCACCGATAATTTCTAAGACTTTCTTTAAACGTTCTCGTCCAATTCTCATCAGTCACTCCACAAATCCATAGCAGCCAAAAAGTCGTCTGAAACATTGACCTTACCAGCTTTAGAATCTTCGTGTTCTTTACGTCGCTCTTCAACTTGACGTAGAGTTGTTATACCTTCACGACGCCAATTGCGCAAAATGGCATTGATGTAATTCCAGTTTGTTTTTCCGTTGAAAACAGCTTCGCGCAAAGCCGCACGTACCAAGTCAGGCTCAGTTTTATCCTCACGAATGGTTTTTTGCAAATCTTCCAACTCAAACGGACTCAACATACGACCTAATTCACGTTCAAAATCTTCAACTAACTCTTTTAACGGATTAGAAGCTTGCTTTTTAGCTACTTGTTTTGGTGCTTCTACCAAGTGATCCAACAATTCTAATACTGGGCTAGCATCAAAAATCACTTCGATTTCATTTTCAAGCTCAATAGTCTTCATATCAAGTAGACCTTGTGCTGTCAAATCAGATATTGAACGATTCACTTCAGCAACTGTTTTATCAAGAGCACTGGCAATTTGACTTGGTGCCAAATCATCCATTTTAGTCGTATTTTGCAAATAAATAAATTGCCAAATCAAAAAGTCATCTGAACTTTTGAAAATGTCTTTGTAATGAAACAAAAGAGCACTTGGTAACACCAAATTACCAGATTTATAATTTTCTAAATAACTCATAATATCATTCCTAAAAGATTTTCACATCCACTAAAACTTAACATATCAAAAGACGGATAACTTTTCAACTCCAGCTAATCATAGAAAACCATAAAATGAAGGCTCTTTTTCTAACTCCTCTAACAAATATGGGGTTTCTTGATAAACGGCATAATTAATCCAGTTACTAAAAAATGTCGTTGCTGCCATATTCCACTTCATTGGAATATCTTGCTCTGGATTATCGTTGGTATAATAATGCTCAGGAAGATTCGGATTTTTCCCAGCTTTCAAATCACGTTTGTATTCACGATCCAAAGTTTCACGGTCATATTCCAAATGCCCAAAACTATAAACCTCACGCAAATCTTTACTTGCCACAATAGACAATCCAACCGACGGTCCCTCAGCAATTACCTCAAGATTATCGATTTTGTCAACATCTTCATGGCGAACTTCTGTATGCCTAGAATGCGGGGCCATAAAGGAATCATCAAAACCTCGAACAATTGGATTTGATGGTTCTTTTACCGTTTGAGAAAAGATACCCGATAATTTTTGTTCTAACATGACCTTTTTAATGCCATATTTGTAATAAAGCCCTGCTTGAGCTCCCCAACAAAGATGAAGCGTCGAATAAACATGAGTTTTTGCCCAGTCAAAAATATCACAGAGCTCTTCCCAATAATCCACTTCTTCAAAAGGCATCGTCTCAACAGGCGCACCAGTAATAATCAGACCATCATAATACTTGTGCTTAACATCTGAAAAAGTTTTATAAAAAGTTTCCAAATGCTCAGCTGTTGTATTTTTCGACTCATGGCTTGTCATATAAAGAAATTCTACATTAATTTGCAATGGTGTGTTGGCAAGCAAACGTAAAAGTTGCGTTTCCGTCACTTCTTTTGTCGGCATTAGATTGACAATGAGAAAATCCATCGGACGAATATCTTGGTGTTTTGCACGTTTATTATCCATGATGAAGACATTCTCTTTGCGCAAAATGTCTAAGGCCGGTAATTCTTTATCAAGTTTTATTGGCATGAAAATATCTCCACTCTATAATATTATTTTTAAGTAATATTATAAGAGATGGAGATATAGTTTTCAATTATATAATTTCTTTAGGTAGTTATAGTTTTTAGCTATAATTATCCTGGGAAATTCATCAAAACTTTCGTATCGTAACCTTCGATTGCTTTACGTCCGTTTAGGCCGTCCAATTCAACAAGGAAAGCACATCCAGCAACAACACCACCAAGGCGTTCTACCATTTCGATAGTTGCTTTTACAGTACCACCTGTTGCCAAAAGGTCATCAACGATAAGGACACGTTGTCCAGGTTTAATAGCATCGGCATGCATACACAAAGTATCTGTACCGTACTCTTTTTCGTAATCTGCTGTGATTACTTCACGTGGTAATTTACCAGGTTTACGAACTGGTGCGAAACCAATTCCAAGCTCAAATGCAACTGGGCAACCTACGATAAATCCGCGAGCTTCTGGCCCAACAATCATGTCAATTTTTTTGTCAGTAGCATACTGTACAATTTCGCGAACAGCATAGCTATAAGCATTTCCATCTGCCATCAAAGGAGAAATATCACGGAAAGTGATTCCTTCTTTAGGATAGTTTTCAATTGTAGCGATATAATCTTTTAAATCCATTTTCTTCTTTCTATGGGCTTTTTGCCAAAAAATGTTTTTACATTTTATTATACCATATTTTCTCTAAAAGGGAAGAGATTTTGGCAATTAAATTTTGAGGCCTTAGTTCTGATAGTTGACTTGCCATTCTTTTACTAATGGATAAGAAACCAACTTGCTATCATCCAAATTTTCTTTATACATATCAACCGCTGTTATCTGTGAGTTGTCGTAAGTTGTGTAGTAGTAAATTCCCTTATCAGTGTTGATGCATGAGCTATAAATAGTGTACTCATATTTGCCACTTTCATCGACATAGCAAAGTCCTTTTTGTTGTTCAACAGATTTTAAAATGTGGAAGAATTGATTAACACTGCTTTCTTCTGTTTCTTCAGCCACAGAATTTAATTTTGTAAAAGCAACTTTTACATAACGTGACATTGATGATAAATCACCAGGCAAACCAAGTCCACCCATGCCACGGCTATAAGTTTCAAGTTCTAACTCTTTAGCAAAACGATTTTCTGAAACCTTTGGAGATAGATGACGATAGTTATTCAAATTGAATAATTGTTTATCAAAAGTTGGATTATTAGTCAAAACACCAGTTGAGTTATCGTAAACTTTTAACCCTTTAGCAAGTGGTTCTAGCACAATTGATTCATGACGGTCTGCTACCAACCAGTGTAGCGGACTTGGTTGAAAATCTGAACTGAAAGCTTCGTTTGTTATATTGAGATTTTTACATAGTTCCTTAACTTCTGCAACAGATTCACATTGTGACAATAACCAAGGAATGAATTCAAAGGATGCAACATTAACCTTATCTTCTGCTACTTCTTGATAGTTAGCATTGTCTGGAAAATTCAATCCTGCCATACCCAAGCCTTTTTCATTAACGGCTTCATAAAAAAGTGGATAATCATCAACTACAGTCGCCATACCAATCATGGCAAAATGGCTGTTATTTTCTCCTTGGTGTCTAAACGAAAAAGGATAATTTCGAGGACAAATCGTTACCGTTTCATTGTAAGAAAAGTCCAAATCAAGATTTCGACCAAAGTAATTATCTTTAGTTGTATAAGTAATTGCAGTACACATAAGAAACCTCCTTTAAAAAATACCTTAAAAGTCATCTATAACCCTATAGTCTCATTATAGTTCCAATTTAAAAAGTTTTCAATTTTTAAGTAAACGTTTTCTATAGCAAAAACTAAAAAAGCTACGCTGAGCTAAGCAACGTAACTTTTTAAGCTAGTTCATCAACCAGTCATAAATTTCTTGTGGCGTTCCAAGTGCCATAAGCTCTTGAAATTTCACTTCTTGCTTAAGATTTTGATAAATTTTACTGTCAGAAATGCTGCGCTTCTCAGCATCTTTATTGACGACCATCACTCCATCTGTGATGGTTACAAAATCCAATTCATCAAAAATTTGAATCATTTTGACCAAAAGAATATCAGGAATATTAAGATAATGACTCAATTCTTTCAGCTTGTAGCGAACATCAAATTCAGGGAATTGATAAATCGTTTTATAAAGCTTAGCAAATTGATCTCGTGTACCGTATCCTGTTAGGTAATAAGCACGCTTGATGTGGTTTTTGAAATAAATAGCATCAAATTGTCTACCTACAAAAAGTGATTTTAATTCATCAGCGCTCTCTGGAACGTCTAGAACAACTACTTCACTTGCAGTTGTATCTTCATCTAGAACAGGCACACGCTCAGGAAGGCTTGCATTCTTAGCACGAATATCAATCAACTGAACACCGTCAACACGCGCATCTTCCAGCATCAATTGCACAGTAGTCTGACCATTCCATTTATTGATTGACAAGGTCACAGCAAGGCAAAGATTTTGTGCTTGTTGGAACTCTTGGACTAGGTGTCCTTGGTTAAAAGCAACCAAATCAACGGCTGTTGAACCTTGCGTAATTTTCAATTTCAAGTGTGCACCATTTTGTCCCATGGTACGCGCTTGCTTAACTTCGAAATCCTTAATCTCAAAAACTGGTTTTGGATTGTCCATACCAAACGGTGCAATTTTTTCAAGGCTCTTAACCGTGTCTAAATCAATTTCAGCTAGTGGCAAAATTTCGTCAATTGTCAGCGTCTTTTTCTGTGACAAATCAATATCATTATCAGCAATATAGTCGCACAACACCTGAGATAGTTGTTCAAGATTTTCAACCGGCAAAGTCATTCCGGCGGCGCCAGCATGTCCACCAAAAGCCTCAAATAAATCACGATGGTCATCGAGTGCTTGGAAGATATTGATAGCCTCAATACTTCTTGCTGAACCCTTCGCCATGCCATCTTCAATGTTTAAAACGATAACTGGCTGAGCAATATGTTCTAAAATACGTCCAGCTACAATCCCCAAAACACCTGGATGCCAGCCTTCCTTGGCTAAAACTTGAACTGGCTTATCCAAATCAACCATGTTCATAGCTTCGTCGTAAATCTTTTGAACGATTTCTTTACGCTCTTCGTTCTTCGCATTAATCATCTGAGCAATGCTTAGCGCTTCTTCATCATCAAATCCCGTTAATAATTCAACAGCAGGATTTGGATCATCAAGACGTCCTAGAGCATTTAACTGCGGAGCGATTTTAAAACCAACAGTCTCTTCATTAACATCCAACATGTCAATATCAGAAACTTTCATCAATTCCATTAAACCAATGCGTTCAGTCTGCTTAAGCATTTCAAGCCCAACTTTAACCATGATTCGATTTTCATCAGTCAAGCTGACCATATCTGCAATCGTACCGATAGCAACCAAATCAAGCATTTCTGTCGGAATAGATTCAAGCAAAGCACAAGCTACTTTAAAAGCAACGCCGCAACCAGCTAAATACTTAAACGGATAATTTCCTTCTGGATGCTCTGGGTGCACAATCGCAAAAGCTTCCGGAAGCTCTGCTGGCAAACCGTGGTGGTCTGTCACGATAACATCAACACCCTGACTTTGTGCGTAGCTAATCGCTTCATGTCCAGCCACACCGTTGTCAACTGTAATAATCAGAGAAACTTGTTGCTGCTCGATGAAATATTTATAAACGGATTCATTTGGACCATAGCCGTCAACAAAACGATTTGGCAAGTAGACTTGAGCTTCCGCACCTAGCATTTCAAGTGCTTCTTTCATGATACTTGCACTTGTCATACCGTCAGCATCATAGTCACCGTACACTAAGATTTGTTCATAATTTTCAATTGCTTGACGAATACGGGCAACAGCTTTGTCCATATCATGTAAGAGATAAGGGTCATGCAATTTTGATAAATCATTTGACAAAAATTGAGTTAATTTTTCTTCTGTATCAATACCTCGACTGTAAATAATCTTACTAGCCAAGGCAGTTATTTTTTCTTTTTTTGTTAGGTCAAAAAAGCCATCATCTGGCTCTTTTTCAATATTTTTCCAATGGTATTTACTTGTTATCATTCACTTCTCACTTCTTACGTAGAATTGAAAGGAGGTTATTTGTAGTTAAACACTTTTCGTGCTAGAAAATCAGCAACTTTTGGGAAAAGTGTATAGAATTTATGAGCTGCTGCCATTGAAAATGGCATGTTCACTTCACGTTTATTCTTACCTAAAATGGCAACCGTACGACGGGCAACATAATCAGGTTGAAGAACAAATTTGTCAACGCTCTTTAAGTAGTCGCCAGATGGGTCTGCCTTGTCAAAGAATGTCGTTGCAATCGGTCCGGGGTTAATAGTGGTCACATAGACATTACTGTCAGCAAGTTCCAAACGAAGAGCATTTGAAAAGCCAATCACTGCAAATTTTGTTGCAGAATAAACAGATGACTTGACTGATGAAATCAAGCCAGCAATACTTGCGATATTAACAATATGCCCGTGTCCTGCTTCTTTCATCTTGTGACCAACTAAACGTGAAAAAGTCATGGTTGCAAATGTGTTGATATCAAACATATCACGGATTTGTGCTGTTGTATAAGCATCAAATTCACTAAAATCACCGTAGCCAGCATTGTTAATGAAGACATCAATGTAACCATGATTAGCGTACAATTTTTCGACCATGTCACCAATTGCCTCATCACTTGTCATGTCTAATTCATAACAGGCTGTATTTGGTCGGTTGGCATAACATGCTTCCAAACGCTTAAGATTTCGTCCTAAAGCAATAACAAAATCATCTGTCGGCAGTTGTTTTACGATTTCTTGAGCAAGACCACCTGTTGCCCCTGTGATTGCGATTATTCTCATAAGCTAACTTCTTCCAAATCTTTAACTAAGTGTGTATTTTCAAAAATGACTTTGGCATCATTTTCGATTTGCTTACATTCGCGACCCAAGAAACGAGCACTGACGTGGTTAAGCAGCAGACATTTTGCTGACGCTTCTTTTGCAATTTGAGCAGCTTGTGTTCCTGTTGAGTGACCATGCTTACGAGCAATTTTCTCATCACCTTTACCATAAGTTGATTCGTGGACCAAAATATCAGCGCCAAGGCCAAGACGAACACTAGCATCAGTCTTACGTGTGTCACCTAAAATAGTAACCACTTTTCCTTTTTTCGGTGCTGAAATATAATCTTTAGCAATGATTTTTGTGCCATCTTCAAGCACAACATCTTGTCCGCTCTTGATTTTTCCAAACAATGGACCAAATGGTACACCAGCTGCTTTCAAAGCTTCCGCATCAAGCGTTCCTTCAAGATCTTTTTGCATCACACGGTAGCCAATACAGAAAATAGTGTGATCGAGCTTTTCAGCATAAACCACAAATTTATCTGTCTCCATGATTTTTCCAAGATTATTTTCGTCAAATTCATGGAAATGAATACGATATGGCAAACGTGCACCTGACAAGCGCAAGCTATTTAAAACATAAGAACGAATGCCTACTGGACCATAAAGATCAAGGTCAGTCTGTTCTTCATTAGCTTGAAAGGCACGGCTTGCTAGAAATCCTGGCAATCCAAAAATGTGGTCACCGTGTAAGTGTGTGATAAAAATACGTTTTATTTTACGTGGACGAATTGCAGTTTCCAAAATTTGGCGTTGTGTGCCCTCGCCGCAATCAAACATCCAGACTTCGTTGATCTCATCAAGTAACTTTAATACTAAACTTGACACATTACGTGACTTTGAGGGCTGACCCGCTCCTGTTCCCAAAAATTGTAATTCCATATATACCAATAAAAACCGAAGTTTTTAGTTATCCTTCCTATTTCGTTACTTTTACATACGCAATGAATTCGCGCTGATCAAAGGTATAGTAGACTTGCCCTTGATAATGCGCCAACAAATCTGATAATTCATCACGATTAAAACTTTTTAGCTTAACCATATTGCCTTTTAATTTTGAAACATGGCTGAGCAAACTACTTTCTGGCGTTAAGTCTTCTAGTTCTTCATCATCAAAATCCATTTTTGACATTTTAATCTTATCAGCTTCAACATAGACTTTGTATTGTGGGAAAACTTGAGCCAATTCAAACAAGACATCCGTTGTCAATGCTTCATTCTTTTCAGAGAAAACACGCGCAACTTCTTTGTCGTTTTCATAGGTGAAACCATATGATTTCCCAGATAAATTCAAGCGAATAAACGGCTTATGCTCATCAAAAGATGGGCTGTCATTTAACAAATCAAGTTCTTTTGACAGTTCAAAATAATAATCCGTTGCTGCTTGTGGAGATTGTTTTTGATACATTTCTGCAAAATAAGCGTTAATAACACTTGGTGGTGGTGTGATAAAACTCAATTTTTGCGCATCAGTTAAATTTTCCAAAGTATTTTTTAAATACACTTTATCAAGTGATGTAAAACCACCATATTTTAAAGCTAAGCTTATATAATCAGTCATAAAATTCTTCTAGTCTCCATTTATTTTTTGGATTAATGTAACCTGTAATCGTTTCATATTCTTGTGCAAAGTCATAACGGTCAAGAAGCGCAATTTTATTCAAATCATAAAGCTTATAAGCCTGACTTTGATGCACACGAATGCTAAAAGGTTCAAAAATCTCACGAATTTCATTAATAATCAATCTACGCAAGAGTGAACGAGCATCCTTATCACGCGCTGAAATGCGAACATTTGGAAAAGCTGTCGCTGCAAAATGCTCTGCCACATCCATTTTGTTATAAACCGCTAAGCGAGGAATATCAAGCATATCCAACTCTTTTAACAAATTCATAACCACTTTTTCATGTTCGGCATGATTTGGATCGCTGGCATCGATGACATGCAAAAGCAAATCAACATTTCGGCTTTCTTCCAATGTTGACTTAAACGCCGCTACCAATTCTGTCGGTAAATTTTGAATAAATCCAACCGTGTCCGTGAGAGTCACTTGGAATTGATTTTGCAAATAAATTTGCTTTGTCGTCGCATCCAAAGTCGCAAACAATTCATCAGCTTCGTACTGCTTATCATTTGTCAAAACGTTCATAATCGTTGATTTACCCGCATTTGTGTAGCCAATCAAACCAATTTTAAAGACTTGTGACTCAGTGCGTTTTTCTCGACCAGTTTCACGATTCTTCTCAACGATTTTCAGTTGACGTTCAATATCTGAAATTTGATTGCGAATCGAACGACGGTTAAGCTCTAACTGACTTTCACCAGGTCCACGACTACCAATTCCACCTGCTTGTCGGCTAAGCATAACACCTTGTCCAACAAGACGTGGCAGCATGTATTTGAGTTGAGCCAGATGAACTTGCAATTTACCTTCGTGACTACGAGCACGCATGGCAAAAATATCTAAAATTAACTGCATGCGGTCAATAACTTTAACACCAAGTTCTGCTTCTAAATTAACATTTTGACGCGGTGTTAAGCGGTCATTGACAATCACAGTATCAATCTCATCAGCATCAACAATCGCTTTGATTTCAGCTAATTTTCCTGAACCAATCAAAGATTTACTATCATATTTCTCACGCTTTTGACGATAAGATGAGACTACCTCAGCACCTGCTGTTTCTGCGAGTGATGCCAATTCTTCCATTGACATTTCAAAGTTTTCTGTGTCAGGCAACTCAACTCCTAGCAAAATCACTCGTTCTTGGTGCTTGCTTGTTTCAATCATCTTGTACTCACCCCTTTACTTAATTAATCCGTAAATATCATTATAACATAAATTTTATTTGAAAAGGGTAAAGGAGTTTTTGCTCTACCTTACATTTTCTTATCATTTAAGAAACGGTCAACATCTTCTGCAACTTTTGTTTTAAAATCTGTTTCAGAAACATTATAAAACTGAACTGCCATTCGATTTCTAAACCAAGTTAACTGGCGTTTGGCAAAACGTCGTGTGTTTTGTTTTAATTTTTCAACACAGTTTTCAAGAGAATCTTCTCCTAAAAAGTATGGGAAAAGTTCTTTGTAACCAATAGCTCGTGCTGCTTGAACCTCACGATAATTGTCATAAAGCCATTTTGCCTCATCCAAAACCCCATTTTCAACCATGAGATCAACGCGATGGTTAATGCGGTCATACAGAACTTGACGATCGTCATTTAGACCAATCAAGTAAGCATCATAATCTGTTTCTTTGTTTTCCAAATCTTTTCCAAATTTAGCTAACTCAAGTGCTCGGATAGCTCGACGTCGATTAATCTGAGGAATTTCAATTTTTTGCTCTGCTATTTTTTCAAAAAGCTCGTCGTCTGATAAAAGGTCAAGCTCTTTTCGATAAGTAAGAACCTTTTCCTGATCTACTTGACCACCCAGATGGTAACCTTCTAGTAAGCTTTGAAGATAAAGTCCTGTTCCCCCGACGATAATCGGAAGTTTGCCTCGACTGACAATATCTGAAATGGCTGCGCTAGCTTCCTGAACAAAATCATAAACCGAGTAAGTCTCATCAACATTGCGCACATCAATCAAATGATGCACTGCTTCAGCTTGTTCTTCAGGAGTTGCTTTTGCCGTTCCAATATCTAATTGACGATAGACTTGCTGACTATCACCGCTGATAATTTCTCCGTTGAATTGTTTTGCTAGCTCAATTCCCAGTGCTGTTTTTCCAACAGCAGTCGGCCCAACTACAGCTAGCAGTTTTATTTTTTTTGACATTTATTTTTATCCGTCCTAAGCCTGATTTTTTAGTAAATATAACGTTTTCACTTGAACTTTTAGGCATTTTTAGTTACCATTATTATAACATAAGGTGGTAGGACAAGAAAACCAATCCTACTGCTACAAAAGAGTATAAAGAACTCTTTATACTCCCTGTTCTTATCAGTAAGGAGGAGAATTATTATGGCTAAAAAATTCGCATTTGCTAAAGGTCTTGCTACTGGTGTGGTAGCCACTGCAGCTACAGTTGCTGGCGCTATCTTTGCAGTTAAGAAAAAAATTATTGAACCTGAAGAAGAAAAAGCTGCTTTCATTCAAGAAAATCGTAAAAAAGCAGCACGTAAACGTATTTCTCACTAATTGCTGAAAAAAGTATAAAAAATGCTATGAGTTAGATTGCTCATAGCGTTTTTTTATTAAAAATTTGCCTAGATTGACTACATGATTCTATTTAGAAAGTTTTTAATAATATTAGCAAAATCATCTGGACACTCTGTATTTAACACATGCCCACTATCTGGGATAATGTTCAACTGTGAATTAGTCATTAGTTTGTGCATGGCTTTTGCTGCTGGTAAGTTTGCCTTATCATTTTGACCACAAATAAGTTGAACTGGTAACTCAACCTCTGTTAATACTTTAGCTAAATTGAACTGTGAAAGCCCTCCGTAAAATGATTTCATGGCATGTTTGTCAACACCTTGTTTTTCAAATACCCGAGCTGGGGTGCAAGCAAAAAGTAGATATTGCATATAAAAAGCTAAATTCCCCTTCATTTTATATTGACCACCCGAAACCACAATCCCTTTTAGATTTGCCAAATTAAACTGAATCATATCAAGCACTAGCATGCCACCTAGTGATAACCCTACAAGAATAAAATCTTCATCAATGCTTTCCAGAATACTATGAACTTTATCTTCCAACACTTTGAAATCTGTTGGGAAAACATCCCTTTCAAATAACTTGACACTCAAACAGTCGTGATTTGGCAATGCCTTTATCACTTCATTCCAAGATGTTTCGTCTTGTCCTAAACCATGTAAAAATATGATTTTCATCCTAAATTTCCCTTTACAAAATCTCCCACTCTTCAATGCCAAATTCATCCAATAATGCTTGAATCTTATCAAACGCCAAACGAAAATGCTCTAATTTGTGTCCATCTGAACCAATGGAATATTTATGGCAACCAAGTTCTTTTACTAGACTTAGTGCATATCGATAAAGCTCTTCTTTGCCATACAAATACATGGATTTACTATTTAACTCAAAAGCTAAATCATGGTCAATCATTTTCTGGAAGATACGCTTTAATTGAGGTTCATAAACTTTTAAATCCTCGACTGTCATATCAAAAATTCGAAAGCCATAATCAAAATGCGCTAAAACATCCGCATCCACGCGCCCAATAGCATACTCCAACTTATCCAGATATTCTTGAATAATCTCCGCTTTATCCATATCTGCCACTTCATCATCAAGGTAATCATTTGTCCCATTATGGTGAACTGATAACAATTTTAAGTCATAGTCCTTATCTGCTAAATAAGCAATAATATCATCTTCACGTGGCTCATAATAGCCAATTTCAATTCCTTTTTTGATACGATTGCCATATTTTCGATTAAGCTCAGCTATTTCACGCGAATAAGCGTCATAATCCGGCACATCATCTTGCTTAGTATAAGGATTTGACAAATCATAGTGCTCTGTTGTCACAATATCACCATCATAATGAGTTAAATAATCTTCAAACTGAGCCTCTGAATCATATGAAAAATGTGTGTGTAAATGATTATCTCGCATCCTCTACCTCGCTTATCTTTACTTGTGACTAATCTAAATCCTCAATACCAGCTGCCATGCGCTCTTCTCCCCACCAATTTGGCATCAACTCACCAAGTGTAATGGTTTCACGCTTGTCATAGTCAATCATAAATTCCAAATCTTTATTTTTAGGTGACAATTGCATCAAAAATTCACGGCAGGCACCACAAGGCATACCTGAACCACCACCATTTGGCGCTTTATCACGAAAGGCAATGATACGCTTTATGGTCGTTTGACCAGATTGCTGGAACATATTAAATGCTGCAGCTCGTTCCGCACAAAGATGAAATACACCAGACGTAGCTTCAAAACAGTAACCTGTGAAAATCTGTCCATCTTCTGCTTCAATTGCTGCAACAACATGATTTGAATAAATAAAAGGCGTCACATAATGTGGATTATAGTCATTTTTTGCTGCTTCGTACAGTTTCTCCCAAATATCCATTATAAATCTCCCGTAAAAAATTGTCAGTCTTTTCTTATTTTACCAAATTTTCTGTCATTTTCATAGAAAAACATATTTTTTCAGTTATAGTTTATAACTATACATTACCCCATATAAATAACTATTTTTCAAAACTGAAAAGCTCAGCTAAAATAGGAGTCACAAAAAATAAACGAGGTATAGAAAATGGCTAAATCAAGATTTCAACTAGTTGGTTCACTTTTACGACCAGCAGATTTACGCGAATACAAAATCGCTATCGAACACCGTGATGATATCAAATATCCTTTCTACGATGCATTCGAAGGCTACAAAGAAACAGAAACAGCTGATATCAAAAAAGTTATCGCTGAAGAAAAAGCGGCAGGTATCGATGTCCTAACTGACGGCGAATACTCAAAATCTATGTGGCACCTTGATTTCGTTTGGGGCTTAAAAGGTATTGAACGTTACATCGCTGACCACGGATACACTTTCCAAGACCATGATGGCGGTCATTTTGAAACACGTAAGGATATTGGTATCCGTATCACAGAACCACTTTCTGGCAAAAATCACCACTTCCTAGATATTTACAAACTTCTTAAAGAAGAAGCTGGTGAAACTGACACAAAACTAACAATCTGGGGACCTGCCCATGCTTACACAGAATTCACTGTTTTCAATAAACTAGCTGGTGAAAATCAAGTTTACAAAACTAACGAAGAATTAAAAGCTGGTCTTATCAGTGCCTATAAAGAATTCTTGAAAGAGTACAAAGAAGCTGGTGGTGAAATCATCCAATTCGACGATTGTCTTTGGGAACTTTTTGATGAAACAAACCCAGCCGGTTTCTTTGCTCAAGGAAATAGTGCCCTTGCTAATCTAGCTGATGAATTCATCTCAGTCAACAATGAAGTGGCTGATTATGGTCACGAGCTTGGACTTAAAGTTTGGACACACAATTGCCGTGGAAACTATGAAAGCCGTTCTGCTGCTGGTGGAACTTATGAAGCTATCGCTACAAAATTCTTGAAAGACCAACACTATGACCGTTTCTTCCTAGAGTGGGATAGCGAAGTTTCTGGTGACCTTAAAGCACTTGAAAGTTTGAAAGACTCTGATGCTGAAGTTGTGCTTGGACTTCTTTCAAGTAAAACAACTGAACTTGATGACGAAGAACGTGCACTTAAAATGCTCGAAGAAGCTAGCAAGATTATTCCAAAAGAACGCCTTTTCCTTTCACATCAATGTGGCTTTGCATCATGTGACTCAGGAAATGAGCTAGCCATTCCACAACAATGGGCCAAAATCAAGCAAGGTCAAGAAATCGCTGCTAAATTCTGGAATTAATCAAAAAACTCACCTTTATTTTTCTATATACAATAACAATACTATACAAAAAGCGACCGATTATCGGTCGCTTTTAAATTACAGTTTAACTATTTCTAAGTTTTCTCCGCCAAGTAAAACAAGGTATTTGTCAACTTGTTCGATATGGTAAGACTTGCTAAGGGCTTCGGCGTAAAGAGCCATTTGTCCCTGATAGCGTTTTTTGATGTCTTCGCTGTTAGTATATCTGTCAGTCTTATAATCAAACAGAACAATTCGGTCGTCGAACAAAAGATAACCATCGACAATCCCACGTACAACAAATTTTTCGTTACTTTCTGGGTCTTCTTTTAACATGGCAAATGGAGCTTCACGATAAATTTTATCAACATTTTTCTGAATCATTTGTCCGAGCTCTGAACCTTCAAAGAAATCAAGCACATGCTCAAGACGAATACGTGATTTGACATCATCTTCAGCTGAAACTTGTGCTAATGCTGATGTGATATCGTCAAGTGTCACTTGCTCTGATAGTGTAATTCTCTGCATGAGTTCATGCATCGCAGAACCAATTGCTGTCGCTTCTACTTTTGCTTTCTTTGAAAAATCTGGAAGCTCAAACGTCGGCTTAGCTTGATATGGTTTTGCCATGACATCAACACCATCAACGTCCATAACTGGCTCATAAAGTTTTTTAACTTGACTTGGTGTTCTCAAACTTGGCAGATTAATCGCAGCCTTATATTCAGTATTTAGCTTTTCTACAGCCTCTAACCTATCCAAGGCTTCTGCAATATTTTCTGTCTGACGATTATCTTTCAAGTCATCTGGTTTAATAGCAGACGTCATTTCAATTTGACCAATTTTTTCCTCTGTCAAATCATCGTCTGTGACAAATTCAACTTTAAATGGCAAATTTTTGTAAGTATCATAAATAGCAAGAATCCAGTCTTGGAAAGTCATGAAAGTTTCACGCTCAGATACTGGAATATGGTTATTTTCTGATTTTCCACTGTATTTGTCCACTAATTTTTCTGCACTTGCTTTTCCGACTAAATACAATCTCTTTTCTGCACGAGTCATTGCAACGTAAAGCAGACGCATTTGTTCAGATAGCATTGCTAAACGCAGTTCTCGTTTGTTCAGTTGATAAGGCATAGTATCCATGCTGACTTTTACTGCTGGGAAATAATCAGTTTCCAACTCTTCTCGCATATCAGCTAAATACTTGATACCTGCTCCATTTTGGCGTGACAGAATCAAAGGCGAAGTCATGTCTTGAATACTAAATCTCTTATCAAGATTTAAAATGAAAACATACTTAAACTCAAGTCCCTTACTCTTGTGAATGGTCATCAAGTTTACAGCATTTTTAGGCAGTGCCACTTCAACATCTGCCAAATCATTTTCACTCTCAAGAACTTTGTCAATCATACGAATAAAGCGTGACAAGCCTTTAAAGCCGCCTCGTTCAAAATTATTGGCACGAAGGGCAAGCGCATAAAGATTGGCTTGACGTTGCTCTGCACGAGGCAGATTTCCAACGTAATCATAATAGAAACGCTCATTATAAATCTTCCAAATCAAGTCATAAAGCGAGTGCCATTTGGCAAATTCACGCCAGCTTGCATGACAGTCCATGAAATCTTTCAATTTATTCTGAAGAGCTGCCGTCATCAAATCAGCGTGCTCACCTGTGCCACTCAAAGCGTGTTCGAGTTTTTGATAAAGATTAGCCTTGTGTTCATCTTCAAGAGTCTGAAGTGCTAGTCTAGCTAGATCATCTTCATTAAAGGCAAACATTGGTGAGCGCATCAGAGCAACTAGGGCATAATCATTAAGCGGATTATCAAGTGCTCTAAGCGTATCAAGCATCACCATGACCTCAACCGATTTGAGATAATTTTGTTCGCCACCATCCGTTACCAAAGGAATCCCGTAATGTTCAAAGGTCTGCAAAATCGCATTATTTCGCGTACGAAGCGAAACTAGAAGAGTAATATCTTCAAACGGAACGTGTTCCTCATTATGCAAACGAATGATTTCTTTTGCGACTAACTTGACTTCGTTTGGATTGATTGACTCTTCTTCAGCACCTTCTGGAGCACCATTTGCCTCATCAGTGTCGTAAATGAGCACTTTTGTTTCATTTTCGGGGTGAGCTTCTTTCTGAGCATCACTTCCTGCAACAAGTTGATGCATGCCATCATACAAAATCTCACCAACAGACTCGTCCATCAAGTGTGTAAAAATGCTATTTGTTGCATCTAGAACTTCTGATTGGCTACGGAAATTTTCTTTGAGCAAAATTAATTTTCCATGCTCAGGATTTTCTTGAAAATCTTTGAATTTTTGATTGAAAATCTGTGGGTCAGCCTGACGAAAACGATAAATCGATTGCTTGATATCTCCCACCATAAAACGATTATGACCATTTGATAGCAATTCCAACATGCGCTCCTGCGTGTGGTTGTTATCTTGGTACTCATCGACCATCACTTCGTGGTACTTATCTTGATAAAGCTTACGAATATCTGGATTTTCCTCCAAAATCTCAATCGCAAAATGTGCGATATCTGAGAATTCAAAAGAGTTTTCTTGGATTTTGGCTTGTAAATATTGCTCAGAAAAATCTTGAACAAAATTCTGCAATAATTCCAATAAAGGAAGACTTTCTGATTGATAATTAAAAATCGTCTCTAGGTGTTTAAGCCCGGTCAAACGCCCTTGTAGATTTTTAAAGACAGGATATTTCGTTCCTGCAACTGTCACAGCTGGGCTAGATGGAATTAAATCCGCCACATCAGAAGCCAGACGTCCCAAACCTTCACGCCCGTAAAGCGTCTCAAAATGCATTGCCCATTCATGCAAATGCTCAATCATATTCAAGTGTTTTTTATAATTGGCAGTAGGTGTCCCCTTAGCTGTAACCTGCTTATAATCCTCTAAGTCCGTCACATCCTGCAAATGATTTGCCGTATCATGTAAGCAACTTAGAAAGTCATTGACTTCTTGGTCTGGAATAGCAGAAAAATCCGTATAAGTTTTAGCCCCTTTTAAAAATACCTCAGACATCCATTTTTTTGGATTATCCGTAGCTTGACTGAAGTCATAAATCTTATAAACGATTTCTCTAAACTCTGAGCTATCCTTGCGATTTCCTGAAAAATTACGCACCAATTTACGGAAAATGTCTTGGTTCTCACCAAGCATATAATCAGAAAATAAATCTGCAAATACTTCATTTTTGACAAGGTCTTGTTCGCTCTTATCAGTCATAATACGGAAAGTTGGCGAAATACCAAGCGTATAGCCATATTGGTTAACCAATTTTTGCGTGAAGGCATCCATTGTCCCAATGTCAGCTGTCTGAAGACCTAGCAATTGCTCATTCAAATATGTTTTTGTGTCGTTATCTGTGGTTACTTGTAAAACCTGACTAATTTTTTTCTCAAGACGTTCTTTTAACTCACCTGCTGCTTTAACAGTAAAAGTAGAGATGAAAAGCTGGTCAACAGTGACACCACGTAAAATCTTATCAATAATGCGCTCAACCATGACAAAGGTTTTACCAGAACCCGCTGAGGCTGAGACTAAAATGTTATTGCCAGAACTATAAATCGCTTCAATCTGTTCAGGCGTGCGTTTTTGTTTGCTTGATGACTTTGCTTCTTGAGCTTGCAAAAAGGAAATCTCTTCTGATGTCAAAAACGGCTTAAAGTTCATCTTTTTCCTCCTCTTCTTTTAGCATTAGACTCAAAAAGCCTTGACGTCTTTCTTTTCTTGGTAGTTTATACCATTTTCTCGCGTATGGCATGTGGCGATTGGCTTCAAAGCGTGTGATAGCTTTTAGCTGGTCACCTTGGACAGACTTGCCATCTTCGCTGTATGGATTAATCAGAAAATGTCCTTTTTTGATTTGCTCTGCTGCTTGAATAAATAATTTTTGGTTGTAAGCAAGAAGAATATCGAGCTCTTCTTGAGTGTAAACAGAATCATTCAAATGATAATTTCCATTTGATAGATAACCTTTTTCTTCGTCCAAGAATAGGCCACGATAGCGTAGCTCTTTTGACAAATTCTCCAAAATTTTATCTGTCGTTGCTACCGCTGACAAATCAACTTTGGGTTCTTGCATGTGAAGGTACATGGCACCAAAAATTTTATCTGACTCGCTTCTTCCTTTTTTATCACGCAAAGCCTGCATATATGTCACCAATTGCGGGTTCAAACCATTGTAGAATTTCTGAATATCAAAAGTATTGTGACTTGATTTATAGTCAACCACACCAAGACTGCCATCGCTCAAGCGGTCAACACGGTCAATAATACCTCGAATGCGCACTGCATTTGCAATCATCAATTCAAACGGCTCTTCCTCGTTTTCAACTTGAATCTGAGCATCATTTTTCAAAATGCTTGCCGTGCTTCTTGCAATATCTTCCAAAACGGTCAGAGAATAACGACTTTCTTCATCTTCTTCATAGACAAATTTAAACTCATCTTCAGAATTAGTCTTTTGAATAGCTTGATTTAACTTAGTATCAAATGGCTGATCAGACTCATCTTTCATGACAAGTTCAAAGACACGGTGAAGATATGTTCCATGGTTTCTAGCATCCGGATGAATCGTCTCAACTTCTTGCAAGCCAAGAACATACTGCAAGAAATACTTGTACTGGTTATTATAGAAAGTTGTCACAGCTGATGATGACAAATTAATTGGCTTATCACTCGGGAAACGAGTCTCAATAACTTCAGAAGCTACTGGCTTAGTCTGCATATTATCTTTAATCAATGGCAAATCAATACCTTGTGTCTCAAGTTTTTTTCGAAGATATCGAACAGCAACAGACCAAAATGTTTGCTCTTCTTTGCTGAGCTCACGTTCTTCTTCAATCGCCAAACGATTAACCTCAATCACTCGAGACAACAGCGCCTTGTAGTTTCCGATGTCTTCAAGATTTGCTGATAAACGATTGCGACCTTTTTTCAAAACAGGCACACCAAAGCTAGCTAGCTCAGCAAGATATGATGATTCTTTGTCTTCTGATTCGTTAACAATTTGTGGCAAACTAAGAACCAATTCTTCTGTTGCAGCATTGAAAAGCGAAAGGGCTGCAAAGTGATTTTTCTTGATGTTCTCACGACTAATGACATCAAAGCGTTGGTTTTCATCTGTGTTTTCGTTGACCTTGGCACGTTCTTCATCTGAGATTAAACTGCGATTTTGGGCAATTTTAGGAAAATGTGATTGCGTCATACCGAGTGCAAAAACAAATTTATTCGTATGTGGTTCGACAAGGTCATACGATTTTACCGAAACAACGTCGACAGTCGCAGGTACGACACGGTACTGAGCAGCAAGCATACCACTTCTGACCAGCGATAAAAATTCATCCAAAGACAATTTTTCTTTACCGAAAATCGTTTGGAATTGGTTTAAAATTCCTGTAAATGTTCGCCAAACTTGCTCGTGTTTTTCTTGCTCAATCTCTGGGAAAGTGGCAACCATGCTTTCAAGATTGTCTGGAAGACTAATAACACGCAAGAAAGTCATTAATTTTTCAAGCAAACTTGAACCAAGCTGCTTTTGTGCTTTAAAGAGCGTAAGCAAAGGCGCCATGATTTGCTCGCGCATTCGATTCATAAAAGCTAAGTGCTCTTTTCCTTTATAGTTAACCGTAAATTCCTTTGCAAACTTGCTTTGTCCTTTAATATCAGCATAAATCAAATATTGCTCGAAAAGGTCTAAATCATCTTGCTTGAATTGTCCATAAAGCCCCGTCTTCAAGAGATTGATAACATCTTCTGTTCGGAAGCGATAGCGTTTCACGCGCTCCAAAGAATCAATAAAATGCACCAACGGGTGATCACTCATCGACTCTGCTTTCCCAAAATAATATGGAATTTCATACTTGTCAAAAATCTTTCCGATTTGAAGACGATAGCTGTCCACATCACCTAAAAGAACCAAGATATCTTTATAACGGTAACCCTCATAAAGCTTATGACGAATCGCCTTAGCCACATGTTCAACTTCTTCTTTTTGGTTGATCACATCCCAGATAGCGTAGTGTTGCTTATCATCATCTGTCAAGGTTAACTCTGCTGTTGTAAAATCATGCTTAGCTTCAAATAATTTTGATAACTTAACAAAAGCTTCGTGTGATTGTTGAGAACTCTCAACATAATGTGGCTGCGCTTGAAATTTCATCGCTAAAGAACGCAAAAAATCCAAACTAGCTTGATAAACATTTCCCGCTGTAAAGGTTGCCTTATAAGCCTTTTGGCTGCTGTATGTTCCGATAATAACTTGCGCACATTTTTGCTCAAGTAAGCTAACCAAGTGCTCTTCTTCTGCTGAAAAACGCGTAAAACCATCAATGACAAGTGCTACATTTTCAAGAGCCTTGTCCAAGTGCCCTGATTCAACTTGCTTAGCAAAAAAAGCAATTTTTGACTGAGTATCATACTGATTGGCTAACAAAATATCATTGACAGCCAAGAAAATTTTCACCAAATCCTCTTGCTTTTCCTCAGATTGAAGCCCATTCAAATCAAGCACAGTCATATTAGCCGACTTCAACTCTTTATACAAGTCAACCAACTGCTTGATAAAATTAGTATCCTGTTTTAAACGTCCAAAGACTTTCAAATCTGTATCAGAAAAATGTGAAAGCGCACGGTAAAAAATCATGGCTAAACCATTGTCATCAATTGTTTCTGTTGTCTGTGACTCATTTAAGACAAAATAACGTGCCATCTGAGCAAAACGCGTAATAGTAATTGCAAAAGAAGCCTGCTCAGGCAAAAGTCCTAAAACCGCTCTTTCCTTTTCAAAAGACAAAGAGTTTGGGGCAATGTAAAAAACTCGCTTATTTGCTTTTGCTTGTTCAATTGCCTCTTTCGTTAAAATCTCAGTCATATCAAACTGAATATCTGTATATAATAATTTCATAATAATCCTTCGTCATGCAGTAGATAGTTTTATTATATCAAATTCTAAGTGCCTTTGGATTTCTGACAAAACAAAAACCACCACTTTGCAGCGGTGGTTTATTTATATTAACCCAAATAGCCTACTGTACAAGTTAGCAATTAACGAACTTCTGCTCCGAGTTGCTCAACAAGGACTTTAGTGATTTTATCCATGTATTTTGTAACTTCTTCATCAGTCAAGTTGTCATTTGGATTTTGGAATGTTAGGCTGTAAGCCATTGATTTCATACCTTCAGCAATGTTTGCACCAGCGTACACGTCGAAGAGTTTGATATCAGTCAAACGTTTCACTTTAGCTGATTCAATTGCAGTGACAATATCTTTGTGAGTTGTTGCTGCTGGCAATAGCAAAGCAATATCACGAGAAACTGCAGGGAATTTAGTGATTTCTACGAATGCTTTATCAGCTTCAAGAGCAGCTTCGATAACATCCAAGTTCAATTCAGCAACATAAGTTTCTGGAACGTTGTAGTTTTTAGCAGTTTGTGGGTGAATTTGACCAACAAAACCTACTAATTTGTCGTCCAAGTAAATGCTTGCTGTACGGCCTGGATGCATGCTATCAAGACCTTTTTCAGCAACGTAATCAACTGTCAAGTCAAGTTTGTTAAAGATTGCTTCAACGATACCTTTAGCATAGAAGAAATCAACTGGTGTAGCTTTTGTTTGGAAATCTTTTTCAGCTACCAAACCAGAAATGGCAAATGCAAATGTGCTGATTTCATTTGGAAGGTCTTCTTTTGGATTACCTTTTTGTTCGAAGACTTTACCAATTTCGTAGATAGCCAAGTTGCTGTTCTTACGAGCAACGTTGTAAGCAATTGTATCAAGCATACCTGAAACAACGTTTTGACGAAGAACTGAACGTTCTACTGACATTGGCCACATTAATTCAGTCAAGTTGCTTGGTTGCAATGTGAATTCAGTTGCTTTTTCAGGTGTTGTCAAAGCATATGATACAATTTCAGACAAACCTGCTGCTTCAGCGATTGAGCGCATTTTACGACGCAATTTTTGAGTTGCTGTCAATTCACCTGCAGTACCAGCTGCTTGTGGCAATGTTGTTGGAAGATTTTCGTAACCATAAATACGAGCAATTTCTTCAACCAAATCAGCTTGGATAGCAATATCCCAACGACGACGTGGTACTGAAACTGTAAATTTATCAGCATTTCCTGACAAGCCAAAGCCAAGTTTTGCAAAGACATCTTCGATATCAGCATATGTCAATTCTGTTCCCAAACGAACGTTAACATAATCAAGTGTAGTTGATACTTCAACATCTTCAGTTGGTACTGAACCAGCTTCAACACGACCTGCAAGAACATCACCTTCAGCTAGTTCTGTAAGCATTGCTGCTGCAAAGTCAAGAGCTTCATCGACAGTTGCATAGTTGATACCTTTTTCAAAACGAGCTGAGCTTTCAGAACGAAGGTTCAAACGACCGCTTGTGCGACGAATTGATGTACCGTCAAAGACAGCAGCTTCAAGAACAACATTTTTAGAATCGCTGTCGATTTCAGTATCTTGTCCACCCATGACACCTGCAAGTGCAACTGGTTTATCAGCAACTGTGATAACAAGATCTTCAGCAATCAATTCACGTTCTTCGCCATCAAGAGTGACTAATTTTTCACCTTCACGCGCGTTACGTGCAACAATTTTATTTCCTTCAAATTTGTTCAAATCAAAGGCGTGCATTGGTTGACCAAAGTACAATAGAACATAGTTTGTCACGTCAACAACGTTGTTGATTGGACGGATTCCAGCGTTCATCAAAAGGTTTTGCAACCATTGTGGACTTGGTTTAACAGTCACGTTTTCAACGACACGTGCTTTGTAAGTCAAGACTTTGTCAGACTCGATTGCAACATCGATAACATCTTTAGCAGCTTTAGAAACTTCTTTAACTTCTTTTTCTGGAAAGTGAACTTCTTTTCCGTAGATAGCTGCTACTTCGTGAGCTACACCACGCATTGAAAGAGCATCTGCACGGTTTGGTGTGATTGACAATTCAACGATTTCATCATCCAAATCAAGGTATGGGAAAATGCTGTCACCTGGTTTAGCATCTTCTGGCAAGATTTGAATTCCGTCTGAAAATTCTTTTGGAATGATTGATTCTGGCAAACCAAGTTCTTGGAGTGAGCAAATCATACCAAGAGATTCCATACCACGGATTTTACCTTTTTTGATTTTGTAGTTGTCTGCAATACGAGCACCTGGAACGGCAACGATTACTTTAATTCCTGCAGTAACATTTGGAGCACCACAAACGATTTGGCGCAATTCGTCATCACCAGTATCTACTTGGCAAAGGTGCAAGTGTGTTTCAGGAACATCTTCACAAGATACAACATGACCAACAACTAATTTTGTCAAACCTTCAGATGGTGTTGATACTCCTTCAACCTCAATCCCTGTAGTTGACATTTTTTCAGAAAGCTCATGAGTTGTAACATCAACATCGACAAGCTCTTTTAACCATTTATAACTTACTAACATAATAATGTGTTAAAAGCTTTCGCAGTCAAAGTTTAATTGACCTGCAAGCTTCTTTATCCCTTTCTACTGTTATTCTTTTAAGGCTTTTCTCATAAGCCAATCTGTATCGACTTTATCGCCAACTTCAAATGAGTGTTCTGAAAATTTCTCAAAACCATATTTACGATAGAATCCTTGCGCTTTAACGTTGTCTTCCCAGACACCTAACCAAGCCCAATCAAATCCACCTTTTTTAGCCATATCAAGCGCTAGCTCAAATAATTTTTTACCTAAGCCCAAACCCTGACATTCACTAAGAATATAAATACGTTGAATTTCAAAAGCATTTTCTAACTCATGCTCAGTCTGTGCAGCTCCCCAGTTGACTTTCATAAAACCGACTTCACGTCCATCAACCAAAACAAAGCGAACATCAGATTCAGCATCTGTCACATCTTTTTCAAGTTGCTCTAAAGTGTAATTGTCATCGAAAAATTGTTGAAGTTCTTCCTCGGTGTTATCAAAACCAAAAGTTTCACGAAAAGTATCGATGCTAAGTTTCTGTAGCACATCCAACTTATCCAAGGTCACTTTTTCAACTCTGATTTCTGCCATGATGACCTCCAATTCTTTTTCTTAATAATGATTATTTAAATTGATCTGAGAAACGGACATCGCCTTGGTAGAAGCCACGAATATCGTTGATACCATAACGAAGCATTGCAATACGTTCTTGACCAAGACCAAAAGCAAATCCAGAATATTTTTCTGAGTCAACGCCAGACATTTCAAGAACACGAGGGTGTACCATACCAGCACCAAGGATTTCAATCCAACCTGTTTTCTTACATACGTTACATCCTTTACCGCCACATTTGAAACATGAAACGTCAACTTCTACTGATGGTTCAGTGAATGGGAAGTATGATGGACGAAGACGGATTTTACGATCTTCACCAAACATTTTCTTGATAATCATTTCAAGAGTTCCTTTAAGGTCACCCATAGAAATATTTTCACCAACAACAAGACCTTCGATTTGGTGGAATTGGTGGCTGTGAGTTGCATCGTCAGTGTCACGACGGAACACACGTCCTGGTGAGATCATTTTCAATGGACCTTTAGAGAAGTCATGTTTATCAAGTGTACGAGCTTGAACAGGACTTGTGTGTGTACGAAGCAAGATTTCTTCAGTGATGTAGAAAGTATCTTGCATATCACGTGCTGGGTGATCTTTAGGCAAGTTCATACGTTCGAAGTTGTAGTAATCTGATTCAACTTCAAAACCATCAACAACTTGGAATCCCATACCAAGGAAGATATCTTCGATTTCTTCACTTGTTTGTGACAAGACATGACGGTTACCAAGATTGATTTGACGTCCTGGAAGAGTCACATCCAAGCTTTCTGATTCCAATTGTGCTTTGATTTTAGCGGCTTCAACAATTTTAGCTTGTTCTTCAAAAGCTTTTGTCAAAACGTCACGCACTTCATTGACTTGTTTTCCGACAACTGGACGCATTTCTTTAGAAAGATCTTTCAAACCTTTCAACAATTCTGTCAATGATCCTTTTTTACCAAGAACTTGAACACGTAATTCTTGAAGTTCTTTTGCATTGTTCCCACGCATTTCAGCCAATTTAGCTTGCGTAGATGATTTTAATTCCTCTAACTGCGCTTGTAAATCCATTAAATTTCCTTCCTTGGGTCAAGCCCGATTTAATTGAAAACGAAAAAAGCGTGCCATACTCCAATAGCGGAGCGTTGACACGCGGTACCATCCGTTTTTTATCTGACTAGCAGACCTTAATTCATCGTCTTTATCATGAGTGAATTCGCCAAACTTTCATCTAGGAAGCTTCCAGTCACGACTTCCATTCCCTGTTAAACTGCCATAAGGTTACTAGTCTCATAAGACACTATTCAATTTACTCCTCATTCTAGCAAATTTTTCACCATTTGACAAGGTCAAGCCAAATTAATTCACACTAACCTGACCAGAATAATAGTCAATCGTAAGTCCACTTTGAACGTTTGGAACAAAGACATTAAACTCTAAGCTGCCGTCAGATGATTTTGCTTCTAAATGTGTTCCACTAGCTAAAATATTGTCCCCATCATAAATCAAAGTCACACGATAACGAACACGTTTATTCTGATCAAGTGCTCGACGGACAAGCCCTTCATAGTAATTCTGTCCTGTTGAATCTTCTGATCTAGCCTCATTTGCCCAAGCTGTCTGAGTAGCAACATTTTCAGGGTTACTTGTTGAGGCATCAAAACCTTTTAGCCCACCAACTAAAGCGTATCCAAGCAAATGCCCACGATCAACCGCATGGCTATAAGTTCCAGATAGATTTTGTACTTGATGCCAACCAGCTGGCGTCCAAGAGGTTGAGCCATTACCTGTTTCCTCACGGCTTCGGTATTGACGGGTTGACTTACTCAAAAGTGCGTTAGCAACTGTTGGAACTGACTGTCCTTGTACAACTTTCGTCTTATTATTGGCATAAGGTTTACTTGCAACCTTTGCATTCAAAGAGGTTTTATTTCCATTTACAAGATAAGCCCCTGCTCCATTCCATTCAATAGTTGAGCCTAACTGTGCTTTAACATTATCAGTTAAAACTGACTCAGCCAATTCCTGACTTGGTGCTGATTCATTAGCACTTGAATGATTTGAAGTAACCGATGATGATTCTCCCGTAACAAGGGATAAAACTTGACTGACTGGGTCACTAGAATCAGATGTCGTTACCCATCCTGTTCCAATACCAACTAATAAAACCAGTAAAGAGATAATTGATTTTGTCTTTTTAGACAGATTTGATTTTTTTGCCATTAACGTCCTTTCACCAAAAAAGTGGAATACCAAACCTAAAAATAGATTCGATGATTCCACCTCTAAATTCTACAACAAAGTTTCTCGAAACTGCTCTAATTATTGACCTGTAAACTTAGCAATAATAGATTGCCATTTATCGAGTGATAGAATTGAAAATGGATTTTTACCATCTCCGATAACACCATATCCAACCATCAATCCAATCGCTAAAAATAAGCAGGCTAAGAGAGCAACCAATAAAACTAATCCTATTTGTCTTACCACATATTTCCAGCCACTTGTCATTTTTAAGCCTCGCTTACACGTTTAATATTTGCACCTAGTTTTGCCAATTTTTCATGGAATTTGTAATAACCACGGTCAAGATGGTTCAAACGCCCTACAGTTGTTGTCCCTTTAGCGACCATTCCTGTTAAAATCAAAGCTGCGCTAGCACGAAGGTCTGTTGACATCACAGGAGCTCCTTGAAGTTCTTGACCACCGTGAATCATTGCCGTATCACGCATGATTTCAGATTGCAATCCCATACGGCGCATTTCTTCCAAATGTTGGAAACGATTTTCAAAAACAGTTTCAATCATTGTTGACTCACCATTAACCACTGCCATCAAGGCTGTGAACTGAGCCTGCATGTCTGTAGGAAATCCTGGGTGAGGAAGTGTCTTAACTGTTACAGGTTTTAATTTAGCTGTATCAGCGACCACACGAATACCTTCTGGTTCATCGATTACAGTCACACCCATTTCAATCAATTTTGAAATCAATGGACGATTGTGTTCCCAGATAGCATCTTTGATGAGAACATTACCAGATGTCATCGCTGCCGCAACCATAAATGTACCTGCTTCGATACGGTCTTGAACTACATCGTGTTCAGCGCCGTGAAGACTGTCGACACCAACAATCGTAAGTGTTTCAGTACCAGCACCCTTAACAACCGCTCCCATTTTATTTAGAAGCATCGCCAAATCAACAATTTCTGGCTCACGAGCAACATTCTCAATAACTGTAGTACCTTCAGCAAGAGTTGCTGCCATCATCAAGTTTTGTGTCGCACCAACTGATGGGAAATCCATATAGATTGTTGTTCCTTTAAGTTTTCCATCAACTGTTGCTGTAATATCACCACCGGATTGTGTGATTTTTGCACCCATAGCCTCCAACCCTTTGAGGTGAAGGTCAATTGGGCGGCTACCAATTGTACAACCACCTGGCATTGAAACTTTGGCATGACCCTTACGAGCTAGAATTGGTCCTAAAACAACGATTGAAGCACGCATTTTGCTGACATACTCATACGGTGCAACATCCAAGATATCGCCTGAAGCATCTACTTCAATAGTATTTTTAGCCTCATCAAAATCAACTTGAATATCTAAACCACGAACAACATTGTTCATTGTATATACGTCCGAAAGGATTGGAACATTTGTTAAAATTGTTTTTCCTTCCTTTGGTAAAATTGTCGCAGCAAGAAGAGGAAGGACAGCGTTTTTAGCTCCTTCTATGATTACTTCTCCTTCAAGGCGAGTATTACCACCTTCAATTATAATTTTATCCAAAATGAACTCCATTCTTATATTATAATACCTAGAATTATATCATAGTTTGCCAATTATTGCTTTTATTGAAAACCGAAGAAGAAAGTCTGGCTAACAGTGATAATTTCCAAAATAAAATGGCTTACCATGTAGCCAATGGCAATACTCAACAAAAGAATAAAAACTTTGAGACGTCCGATATTCTCAGGAGTATTTTTAATCACTTTTGACCAATCAAATAAATTGCGAAGCACTTGGTGAGTCATCGCAATAAAGATTAGATGACTAATCAGAGTCACTGAACTATTTAAAATTTCCATAAGGCTATTATATCAGAATTCAAAGCCAACAACAAAAAACTTATAAAATGTCAAACTTCTTTACACAGCGGCAATTAAATTGTAACAGAAAGTGCTTATGGAACAAAAAAGTCTGAGACAAAAATCTCAGACTTTCTTATATTATTTATTACCAACACTGATACGGTTCAAAGCACGACGAAGAGCAACTTGTGCACGACGTACTTCGTCGATATCGTGAGTACTTTGAGCTTGTTCCAATTTACGTTCTGCACGAAGTTTAGCACGTTCAGCACGGCTAACATCGATATCGCGTTCACGTTCTGCAGAGTCTGCAACAATTGTCACAAGATTATCTTTAATCTCAATAATACCACCGTTGATAGCTACCCAATCCACATGATTAGGATCATCAGTACGATGAATCTTCATTTCGTGGACAGTTAGCGGAGCAATGAGGTTAATGTGTTCTGGCAAAATCCCCATCTCACCATCCGGTGTTTTTACTGAAATAAAATTAGCATGGTGATCATAGCGAATACCATCTGGTGTTACTACCTGAACAGTCATATATGTCATGGTATCACCTCATTAGTAATTCATTTTCTTAGCTTTTTCAACTACATCCTCGATTGGACCTACGTTACGGAAAGCATCTTCTGGAAGATCATCATATTTACCTTCCAAGATTTCTTTGAATCCACGAACAGTTTCAGCAACTGGAACGTATGAACCAGGCATACCTGTAAATTGTTCAGCAACGTTGAAGTTTTGTGACAAGAAGAATTGGATACGACGAGCACGTCCAACCAATGTTTTTTCTTCGTCAGACAATTCATCCATACCAAGGATTGCAATGATATCTTGCAATTCACGGTAACGTTGAAGAACACGTTGAACTTCTGTTGCTACTTCATAGTGTTCTTGACCAACAATTTCTGGGGCAAGGGCACGTGAGCTTGAAGCAAGAGGGTCAACGGCTGGGTAGATACCCATTTGAGTCAACTTACGTTCAAGGTTGGTTGTTGAATCCAAGTGAGCGAATGCTGTTGCTGGCGCTGGGTCAGTGTAGTCATCGGCTGGTACGTAGATGGCTTGGATAGATGTAACAGAACCTTTTTTAGTTGATGTGATACGTTCTTGCAATTGACCCATTTCAGTAGCCAATGTTGGTTGGTAACCAACGGCAGATGGCATACGACCAAGAAGGGCTGATACTTCAGAACCTGCTTGAGTGAAACGGAAGATGTTATCGATGAAGAGAAGTACGTCTTGTCCTTCAACATCACGGAAGTATTCCGCAATTGTCAAACCAGTAAGGGCAACACGCATACGTGCTCCAGGTGGTTCATTCATTTGACCGAAGACCATGGCTGTTTTTTCGATAACACCAGATTCTTTCATTTCCCAGTAAAGGTCATTACCTTCACGTGTACGTTCCCCAACACCGGTAAATACTGAGATACCACCGTGTTCTTGGGCAATGTTGTGAATCAATTCTTGGATAAGAACGGTTTTACCAACACCGGCACCACCGAAAAGTCCGACTTTACCACCTTTAAGGTATGGGGCAAGAAGGTCAATAACTTTGATACCTGTTTCAAGGATTTCTGATGATGTTGATAATTCATCAAAAGCTGGTGCTTTTTTGTGGATTGGTTCGCGAGGTGCATCTTCTGCGAATGGTTCATCAAGGTCAATTGTATCACCAAGAACGTTGAACACACGACCCAAAGTTTCTTTACCAACTGGTACACTAATTGGACGACCAGTATCGAAAACTTCTAATCCACGTGTAAGCCCATCAGTTGATTCCATAGCGATAGTACGAACAAGACCGTCTCCAAGTTCAAGAGCAACTTCGAGCACGATTTTTTGAGATTTATCGCCATTTTTATAAACAATCAATGCATTATTAATCTCAGGTAATTTGTCACCAGCTGCAAACGCTACGTCGACAACTGGACCAACAACCTGAGCAATTTTGCCTGAGCTCATGTTTTTCTCCTTTTAGATTTTTTAGGGAGTCGCTCCCTTTTTTATGAGGCTAAAAAGCACTCACATTATTCTAGTGCGTTAGCACCTGCTACAATTTCAGTGATTTCTTGCGTAATAGCAGCTTGACGCGCACGGTTATACTGAATAGTCAAATCGTTAATAACGTTTTTAGCGTTATCAGTTGCTGTTTGCATAGCAGTCATACCTGCCGCATGCTCAGCAGTTTTCGCATCAACAATTGCTCCGTAGATCAGACTTTCAGTGTATTGTGGCAAGAGTTGTTCCAAAATCATCTCACGATTTGGTTCCAATTCAAAACCGGTAACACCTTCTTCTGCTGCTTCGTCAGCGTCTAATTCAGCGATTGGAAGCATTTGTTGTACACGAACTTGACTAGTCAAGCTATTCACATGGTGATTGTAACATACATATAATTCATCGAACAATTCGTTTTTATACATCTCAACAGATTTTGAAATGATATTTCCAACTTGTTCAAATGATGGCTGATCTTCCAAACCACGCAATTCAAAGACAACGTTCATACCACGGGCTTTAAAGAAATCAGCTCCAATACCACCAATGGCGATAATAGCATAGCTATCATCTTTGTGATATTCCTCAATAAGATCCATCATTGCTTTAAGGATTTTTGAGTTATAACCACCAACAAGTCCTTTATCAGATGTGATTACAATGTAACCAGTCTTTTTAACAGGACGTGCTGCAAGCATTGGATTTTTTGAACCATTAACAAGTTCTGATTTCAATAAGTCAGTTGTGATTTGACGAATTTTTGATGCGTAAACTTGGAAATCTTTTGCTGCCTGCTCAGATTTAGTCAATTTTGCAGCTGATACCATTTGCATGGCACCAGTGATATGACTAGTTTTCTGAGTTGAAATAATTTTCCCTTTGATTTCACTAAGAGAGCCTGCCATATGCTACCTCCCTCTTATTTGAATTCTGACTGATCTTTAAAGGCTTTGATAGCTGCATCTAAGACAGATTCTTCAGGTAAATCTTTTGTTGTACGGATAGTTTCAAAGATTGATTCGTAGTGTGCATCAAAGTAATCATACAAAGCTTCTTCGAATGCTAGGATGTCATTTACTGGCACATCATCCAAGAAACCATGAGTAAGTGCATAAAGAATCACAACTTGTTTTTCAACAGGAAGTGGTTTGTGAACAGGTTGTTTAAGCACTTCTACTGTACGACGTCCACGGTTAAGTTTAGCTTGAGTTGCAGCATCCAAGTCTGAACCAAATTGAGTGAAGGCTTCAAGTTCACGGTAAGAAGCCAAGTCAAGACGAAGTGTACCAGCAACTTTCTTCATTGCTTTGATTTGAGCTGAACCACCAACACGTGATACTGAAGAACCAGCATCGATCGCAGGACGAATACCTGAGTTGAAAAGATTTTCTTGCAAGAAGATTTGTCCGTCAGTGATTGAGATTACGTTAGTTGCGATGTAAGCTGAGATATCACCAGCTTGAGTTTCGATGAATGGAAGAGCTGTAATAGATCCACCACCAAGTGCATCAGAAACTTTCGCAGAGCGTTCAAGCAAGCGGCTGTGAAGATAGAAGACATCACCTGGGTAAGCTTCACGTCCTGGTGGACGACGAAGAAGAAGTGACAGTTCACGGTAAGCTACCGCTTGTTTTGATAGATCATCATAAACGATCAATACGTGTTTTCCGTTGTACATGAATTCTTCTGCCATTGCAACACCAGCATATGGAGCGATGTAAAGTAATGGAGAAGGTTGTGAAGCAGATGCTGTCACAACAATTGTGTAATCAAGGGCACCGTATTTACGAAGTGTTTCAACTTGTGTACGAACAGTTGATTCTTTTTGACCAATAGCAACATAGATACAAATCATATCTTGTCCTTTTTGGTTCAAAATTGCGTCAATCGCAACAGAAGTTTTACCTGTTTGACGGTCACCAATGATTAATTCACGTTGACCACGTCCAATTGGAACCAAAGCGTCAATCGCTTTAATACCTGTTTGGAGTGGTTCAGAAACTGATTTACGTTGCATAACGCCTGGTGCAGGTGTTTCCACTGGACGTGTAGCAGTTGTCTCGATATCGCCAAGACCATCTACTGGTTGACCAAGTGGGTTAACAACACGACCGATAAGAGCTTCACCTACTGGTACTTCCATGATTTTACCAGTACGTTTAACTTCATCACCTTCACGAATTGAAGAGAAATCTCCAAGAATGATGATACCTACGTCATTTGACTCAAGGTTTTGAGCCATACCGAAAGCACCATTTGAAAATTCAAGAAGTTCTCCACTCATGGCATTATCAAGACCACGAGCACGAGCGATACCATCACCGATATAAGTGACAACACCAGTTTCTGTGACGTCAAAATTTGGCTGGAAGTTTTCAATTTGCTTTTTAATTAAAGCGCTAATTTCTTGTGCATTAATTGCCAAAAGTCACACCACTTTCTATTTCAAATTCATTTTAAATTCTTGCAATTGACGGCGAATGCTTGTGTCAATTACTTGATTGTTAACATTGATGATAAATCCACCAAGGATTGATTCATCGATGTTTTCAACGAGTTTACCTGCTTGGACACCAAATTTTTCAGCTGCCAAAGCAAGGATACGTTCTTTTTGTTCATCAGTCAATGCTACCGCAGTCGTCACAACAATGTCGTGTTGATTAGTTGCAATAACAAAATCTTTCTGAACGCCTTCTAAGATGGCTTTCAAGAGCGCTTCTCGTTCATTTTGTAAAATTACCTCAAGAAAATTGTTCATGTAAACTGAACTAGACTCTTGAAGCAACCTAACAAGTTTTACTTTTTCATCACGTGAAACAACTAAACTTGACAAAGAGTCAGCTAAGTTTGTCTCTTCAAAAACAGACAACAAAGCTTCTGTTTCTGATTGGAGTTCAGCTAAACTGTCTTTTTCAATAGCAATTTCTACGAGACTTTTCGCATATTGCTCAACAAGAGCTTGTGTCTTTTTATCCATTAGGCATCTCCTAGCTTGTCAAGATAGCTATCAATGAGATTGCTTTGAGCTTCTTTGTCAAGATTTGCTGTCATGATTTTTTCTGCCAAAAGGACAGTTAAATCAGCGACATCACCTTTCACACTTGAAAGAGCTTCTGCTTTACTTTGTTCGATATCTTGATTAGCTTTAGCTTTCAAGCGACTAGCTTCTTCGCGTGCTTCAGCGACGATTTTAGCCTCTTGATTTTTACCAGTTTCTTTGGCATCATCAATAATTTGTGTTGCCTCAGTACGAGCGCCAGCTAACTCTTCTTGGCGTTTAGCAGCAAGAGCTTCTGCTTCTTTACGAGCTGCTTCTGCACCATCAATATCATTAGCAATTTTTTCTTCACGAGCGGCAAAGATCCCTGTCAATTGTTCCCAAGCAAAAAGTTTGATGAGAACCAACAAAAGGATCACTGAACCAGCAGTAATAATGATATTACCAATACTTGTACTATTGATTAGTGTTTCCATTGATTATTCCTTTCTTAAGATTCATCCTCATCTTCTGGGAGTTTTTCTGAAATATATTTAGATGACAAAATTGTGAATACGTACGCTTGAATGCATCCGATAAAGGCTGAGAAAGCAACCCAAGCCAAGTTAAGGGCAAAGGCAAATGGCGCAAAAATTAAGCTTTTTGTACCAAAGCCAACAATCAAAGCTGTAACAACTTCACCGGCATAGATATTACCAAATAAACGCAAAGCAAGTGACAAAAGATTTGTAAATTGCTCTAAAATGTTCATTGGAAGCATCATTGGAAATGGGCTTAAGTACCCTTTCAAGTATGCACCTACACCTTTTTTTCGTACACCTTCAAAATGGACAACAATCGCTATAATCAAAGATAGCGTGAAATCAACCATGAAAGTTGATGTTGGAGATGTCCAAAAGTTGTAGTTATCAGACTCCAATTTCACTACCAACCCAAGGTTGTTAGCAATCAGAATGAAAAAGAAAATCGTGAACATCAACAAGCTGTAGTTGGGAGTGTATTTCCCTAGATTAGGTTTAATCGTATTTTGTACAAACTCGTAGACGTACTCAATGAAATTCTGCTTTCCTTTAGGTTTCAAAGTCATTTTTCGAGTAGCCCAAAAAATGATACCGAAGGAAATAATCACCGTCAAGAGAGACATCGCTAAAATGGTTAAGTCAAACTCAATACCAAAGAACTGCGCTGTTGGATTTACAGATGTTTCCAACTCTATCCCTCCTTCTTTTTAATGTTCTAAGTTAGAATTATCCAACGAAGAATGTTGATGCAAGAAGGACGAAGAATGTACCTTCGATAAAGGCTACCCCAAGGAACATAATTGTTTGCAATTTGCTGAACATTTCAGGTTGACGTGCTGCAGATTTTGCAATATTGGCAACAAGGATACCTTCACCAAGACTAACTCCTAGTACGGCAAGACCAAGTGCTAAGATTTTTAAATTCAACATGATATGAATCTCCTTTTAAAATTTTTTACCTTGTTATTCTAGTCCTATTTTAGAAAATTGTCAACGAAATCACTGATTTAGGAAACGTTTTCCCAAACTATACTTAACCTCTGTTTAGTTTTTTTATTTTAAAAAAAGAGAAACGATATCATCCGCTTCTCTCTAGTATTTTTAGCCATAATTCACTAATAATTAATGGCGTTTTTTTCTAAAAAATGTGTAGAAAATGACTTAATTTGCCATCAAAGAACAAGATTTCTTTTAAAGGCTTACATGAACACTAAAAATGTGACAACTTTCTACTATAATATAGTTTACAATTTGAACATTTCAGAACTAATTATCCATTGAATCATCTAAATCTTCAACTTCATGCGCAAATTTTTGAGCGATAGCCTCTAAAGCAAGTTCCTCTTGGTCCCAAACTAGAGCATCATCAGAAATTTCATCAGTATTTGCAAAGAAAGTAATGTGATTTTTAAGGTTACGAAGTTTGATTGGGGCGTCACCGCCGTATTCACCGTCCAAATTAATCATCATTCTCTTATCAGATAATGGTTCAATTTCTAGAGAACCTGTCTTAATATATTCGATACGTTTGTCACCGATGTGCTTGCCACCATCAAGTACCAAGCGAATTAAGCGAAGAATTTCAATCAAGTTAGCTGTTTTAACCAAGATAAGAGTGAATTTACCGTCATCAAGTTTTGCATCAGGAGCAATTTGCTCAAAACCACCAACAGAGTTTGTGATGGCTGCAAAAATCATTGACACATCACCTTCGAAGACACCTTTATCGTGCTTGATGCGAACTGGAACTGTGCGGATACCTGGTAAAAGTTCTACACCTTTTGCTAAATAAGCTAAGTATCCAAACATTGTTTTCAATTGGCTTGGCACACTGTAAGTCAATTCAGTGAATGAACCTGCTGCTGCAATATTAATGAAGTAAGTATCCTCACGCGCTTGACCAATATCCATGTGAATCAACTGATTCTTACCAATGATTTTTGCTGCTTCAACTGGATTTCCACGCGGAATTTTCAGAGCACGCGCAAAATCATTTGTGGTACCTGTCGGGATAATCGCCATCTTTGGACGTTTTGGAAGCGGAGCAATTCCGTTAACCACTTCATTAATTGTTCCATCACCACCAGCAGCAATGACTAAATCAAAACCAGCTTTAGCAGCTCTAGCTGCTTCATCACGTGCAGAATTTTCTTCAGGAGTCGTTTGGAATGCTGAAGTTTCATATCCAAATCCTTCCAAAATATCTAGAACTTCTGCAACATTTTTCTTCATAATTTCCTGGCCAGAGGTCGGATTATAGATTAAACGTGCTCGTTTTTGTTTTTTGACCATTTTATTACCTCAAAAATTATAAACTTTCTAACCAAGCTTCATCACGGACTTCAATTCCAAGTGCTTGGGCTTTTGTCAATTTTGAACCTGCATCTGCTCCTGCAACGACAATATCTGTCTTTTTAGAAACACTTCCAGTGACTTTTGCTCCTAAATCTTGCAATTTTTCCTTCGCTTCATTACGTGTTAAGCGTTGCAATTTTCCGGTTAAAACAACTGTTAAGCCGGCTAATTGAGCATCTTTAGAGACTTTCTTTCCAAGATATGCAAAGTTAACACCCGCATTTTTCAATTCACTTAAAAGTTTTTCTGCTTCATCTTTAGCAAAATAGCTGCGCAATGATTTGGCAATGACAGTTCCAAGACCATCGATATTTGCAATAGCTTCTTCATCTGCTGCCACTAGATTTTCAATGCTTTCAAAAACTTCTAAAAGCTGACGACTGGCTTTAGCACCAACATGACGAATGCCTAAACCAAATAGCAATTTTTCAGCTGAATTAGACTTAGAGGTTTGGATAGCATCATAAAGCTTCTCAGCAGATTTTTCCTTGAAGCCATCAAGCGTTAATAAATCTTCAACACTTAATCGATAAATATCTGCAACATCATGAACCAAATCAGCCTTAAAGAGTTTCTTAACAATTGATGGACCAAGCCCTGTAATGTTCATTGCATCACGACTTGCAAAGTGAGTCAATCGTTCTTGAATCTGACTTGGGCAAAGTGGATTAATACAACGAAGCGCTACTTCATCCTCGTAATGAATCAGCTCGCTACCACAAGACGGACAAGCCTCAGGAATCGGCATCGGCACTTGCTTATCACGTTTGCTTTCAACAACGTGAAGCACCGCTGGAATAATATCTCCTGCTTTATAGACAATAACCGTGTCGCCAATACGAATATCTTTTTCAGCAATGTAATCAACATTGTGCAAGGTAGCACGGCTAACTGTAGTTCCCGCAAGTTGGACAGGAGTTAAATTCGCAGTTGGTGTTACAACACCTGTACGTCCAACTGTCCAGTCAACTGATAAGATCTCAGCTTCTTTTTCTTCTGCTGGGAATTTATAAGCGATTGCCCAACGTGGTGCTTTAACCGTAAAACCTAGTTCTTCTTGCATAGCCAAGCTATTGACCTTGATAACAATACCATCAATATCGTAGGCTAGTTCATCACGTTCAGCTGCTACTTCTTGGATAAATTTCCAAATATCATCCATAGATGATGTCGTGATACGTCTTGGATTAACCGAAAAACCGTAGCCTGCTAATTCTTCTAAAACATCATTTTGTGTTGTTTTGTCAGTTGACGCAACTTCTTGATAAAGGAAAGTTGCCAAATTTCGTTTTGCAACAACAGCTGTATTTAACTGACGTAAAGTCCCAGCTGCGGCATTACGAGGATTGGCAAATTCTGACTGACCACTTTCACGACGTTCTTCATTGATTTTATCAAATGATTTTCTTGGTAAATAAGCTTCGCCTCGAACTGTAATCGTCAACGGCTGCTCTAATTTATGTGGGATATCTTTGATACGCTTAACATTCTCAGTAATATTTTCACCAATAGAACCATCACCACGTGTAGCCCCAACTTGTAATTCACCATCAACGTAGACAAGTGATACCGATAAGCCATCAATCTTAAGCTCAGCCATGTAAGAGGCATTTGGAAATTCAGCCTTTACACGTCGGTCAAAGTCATCAAGTTCTTCACGTGAAAAAGCATCTTGAAGACTATAAAGCGGTGTTTCGTGCTGATATTTTTCAAAACCATCTAAAATAAGACCACCAACTGCCTGAGTCGGACTATCTGGCAAAACTAAATCTGGATTAGCCTTTTCAAGCTCTACCAATTCACGATAGAGCTTGTCATATTCACTATCAGAGACCGTTGGTTGGTCCTGGGTATAATACTCTTTTCTATACTGGTTGAGTTCATCAACCAACTTTTGAATACGTTCTTTCATACATACTATTTTAACACATCTAATTAAAAAAACTTCTCAAAAGCTTTGTTTTTTTAAAATTTCACAAGAAAAAAGCTCCCAACTTTGGAAGCTTTTCTATCTATTAAGCTGTCAACTCAATGCGTTTTCCTAATTTATCCATTACAAGTGAGCCAATTAGCAAGGAAGCAAATTCTCCTACAGCTGATGTGAACCAAGTCATCAAGAATGGCGCATTTGAAACCACATACAATTCTGCAGCGATAGTAAACATTGATGCTGCAAATAAAAGTGAAAAGTAAAAGAACGCTTTGTTAAACAAGCCGTTAAACAAATATTGGTCTTTATAACGGTCAAACAAGATAACACCTAAAGTCAAGAAAACAAATGTTTGACTGCCACCAACGATAACATCAATCAAACCAAAACTATAAAGATTAGCAATCATACATCCTAGTGTAATACCAGCAATATATTTTCGATTATAAAAAGCCAAAAATACAAGCATTTCTGACACTCGGAATTGGTATGCACCATAAGAAATAGCATTCAAAGGCGGTGTAACCGTTAAAACGACGTAAATTGCTGCAACAAGAGCAACCTGAGTAAAATCACGAATAGTGAATTTTTTCATTATAAATTCTTCTCCTTTAACGTTAGAAAGTTAGTCCCTTCTACGTTTCTAATATGCTTGGCGAAAGGGAAAAAGCGCCAAGGGTTGTAGAGACAACGCTTTAAAGTATAGCACAAATACTAAAAATTTGATATAGTAGTCCTATGAAAAAAATAATTACTAGCGAAGTTTTTAAATATCTATTTTTCGGAGTTCTGGCAACTATTGTCTACATGGGGACACGTTTAATCGTCTTCTCAATCGCTGAATCAGCAACTCTTTCTGCCGTTATCGCAAACGTTACAGCTATTGTATTTGCTTTCTTTACCAATGATTATTTTGTTTTCAACCAAGCTAGAAAAGGTTGGTTCAAACGTTTAATCAAGTTTGCTGTTGCTCGTCTATCAACACTGATTCTTGACTTAGTCTTAGCTTACCTTTTAGTGACAAAATTTCCACATATTATCGGACAATTTGTCGGTGACAATCTGTCGATGGTAAATGCTATCGAGACTCTCTTTGCTCAAGTTTTAGTCATCGTTTTAAATTACGTTCTCAGTAAATTACTTGTTTTTAAAGATAAAAAATAACACCCTTGGGTGTTATTTTTTTCCTCGTTGTGTCAAGATAGACAACAAATCGCCTCGACGGCTTTCCATTTTCCCTTGACGTACTTCTTGATAAGTCGCATTAAAGATAGCTCCTAAAATCAAGATATGTGCAAGAAAGATAAACCACAACATCAAAACAAAAATCACGACAGATCCAAACGTTTTAATGTCCACCATTCGTTCAAAAGTTCTCAAAATATAACTACTAAACAAGTTATTCAAGAACACAATAACAACGGATGTGAATATCGTCCCTGGTAAAATATAGCGTAGACGTTTGATTTTTACGTTAGGCAGAATAAAATACAGTAACATTAGCCCAATAACAATCGTTATAACTGTCACTGGCTGTGATAAATGCAATATAACAGTTGCCATCGTATCACTCAAATCATAATTCGAATTGATAATTTGCAAAACGACTTTTAAAAAAGTCGAAAATAGTAAAACGAAAGTTAGTAAGAAAAGAATCAAAAGACTCCCAATAACACCAACTAATCGGCCAATGACAACATCTCTGTGTTGCGCTACACCATATGCTTTATTAATTGCTTTTTGAAGAGAGGTCAACGATTTAGACATGGTCCAAAATGCCGTTAAAGTGGCAACTCCCAAAATACTACCTGAAGGTTTTGAAAAAATATCAATCGTAATAGCCGATACAGACGGATATAAATTTGTTGGCAAATTCTTTTTCATGAAAGCTAACAAAATATTAACATCAATATTCAGGTAAGGGAAAATATTTGCTGCGATAACAATCAGCGGGAAAGCTGTCAGCAACAAGTAGTAAGCAACTGCGATTGCCGATAAGTCAATTTCAGCACTACGATAGTGTTTTAAATAAACCTGCAGCGGTTGCCACTCTAGTTTAGACCATAATTTGTCTAAGAACTGCTTTCGCTTCATCTCTTAGTACGTTCTTTCTTCTCCTTGGCTTGTTAGAATTACAGGACCATCTTTTGTAATCACAAATTGGTGTTCGTATTGACATGATAAGCTACCATCAAGTGTTTTGTGAGCCCAGCCAGTTTTCATGTCAGTATCAATTTCCCAAGTTCCTGTAGTAATCATTGGTTCAACAGTGATAACCATACCTTCACGTAAGCGAAGACCACGACCTGCTCTACCATAGTGAGGAACCATTGGTTCTTCGTGCATTGTAGGACCAACACCATGACCTACTAGGTCACGAACAACACCGTATCCACGGCTTTCAGCATATTCTTGGATTGCTGCACCGATATCACCAATACGGTTTCCAACAACTGCCTTTTCAATACCGATATAAAGACACTCTTTGGTTACATCCATAAGGTCTTTTACTTCTTGTGACACTTCACCAACAGCGTATGCCCAACATGAGTCAGCCAATCCGCCAGTGTATGATTCAGTGTATTTTTTAACTTGTTCAACATTGTCAAAGTTCAATTTTGATACGTCAACAACTGATTTATCAAGTGGTTCAGACAAAACAGTATCAACTTTAAGCAAATCGCCTTCTTTTAAGATGTAGTGACGTGGAAATGCGTGTGCAACTTCATCATTTAAACTACAACAAACAGCGTATGGATAGTCCATGATAGAGCCATCGACACCGATTTGAAGTGGAAGAACATTTTCTTCTTTACAACGACGGCGAACATATTCTTCAACTTCCCACATATCAACGCCTGGTTTGATAAGGTCGCGAAGACCGATGTGAATAGAAGCAAGGAAATCCCCTGCACGGTCCATTGCTTCGATTTCACGAGCTGATTTTAATGTAATCATATAAATGTATACTCCTATAATAATATCTATAAAAAGTGTATTGGTAACCTTAATTATACACTGATAGTTACTAAACTGTCAAAAATGTCACGTGTTTGACACTTTATTTCTATAAGATATGGAAATTAATAGTTAATTTTTGTTGTTACCAAGGCTTTGGCAACGATTTGGTCGTCTAAAAGAATTTCAAAATCAATCACCGAACTACGACGTTTTTCAGTAATAATCCTTGGTTGAATAACCAAGCGGTCATCAATCTGAACAGCTTGTAAAAAGTAAAGCATCAATTGCTCAATAATAATGTTCTTTTGATGTTTTTTAGTTAAAACACGAACACTGATTTCTTTGATAAATTCAGTTAAAACACCTTGAGCAAAATTTCCTGCGTGGTCAATCATCGCAGGCTCAACGACAAATTGATAGACACCATCTTCATGCTTCAAATTTGACAACATCTGCTCACTGTATGTATAAAGACTAGAGTGTTGCAAATTTTGCAAGTTCTCAACAGCTTGACGTCGTGTAATCACACCTAGTAAAGTCAAGTCATCTGCCACAACAGGTAACATATTAAGGTCTTCAAAAATCATCTTTTGACTGATATTAGCAAGACTGGCTTGAGGTTTTGCGACAATCAAATTACGAGACATGATGCTTTTTATGTCAACACTATTTTCTTGACCGACCACATCAAGCATACTAACAACACCAATAACAATATTTTTGTTATTAACAACAGGAAAACGAACATTTTTGGTTTGCTTCATCAAGGTATTGAAATCACGAATCGTATCACCTTCACGCAGGAAACCGTATTCTGCTTTCACTTGATAAACTTGATCAACTGTTGTTAAATCCGTTTTGATTCGGACGTTTGATAAAGCGTGATTAATCATCGTCGCAACGGTAAATGTGTCGTAGTTAGTCACCATGACAGGGATTCCGAGTTCATCTGCTAAGCGAATAACGGCTTCTGACACAGAAAAACCACCCGTAACCAAAATGGCATTGTGATTTTCAAGCGCCAGCAATTGAATATTTTCACGGTCTCCGACAATTAACAAGCCACCTTTAACTAGGTAACGTGAAATATTTTCCTGAGTCATGGCACCGATAGAAAACTTGCTAAACTCTCGTGTTAGCCCTGATTTTCCAGCTAACACTTCAGAATCACTGATTCTAGCAATTTCAGAATAAGTCAATCGTTCAATACGAACAGTAGCTTTCTTTTCAATTCTGACCGTACCACTTCTCGGTCTTGTCTCAACAATTCCTCTATTTTCAGCCTCTTTAATTGCACGGTAAGCTGTACCATCACTAACATTCAAATGGTTAGAAATACTACGCACACTCACGCGCTTTCCAACAGCTAGATTTTCAAGATACTCTAATATTTTCTGATGTTTACTCATAACGATAGTCACCTTTTTTCAACTGATAATCGACATAATCACGCATCTTTCGAGTGTATCGATCACTTCCCTTAAATTGATGTTTCAAGGTAAAACCTGATTTCTGCGCAACTCGCTGACTAGCAAGATTTTCTGCGTGAGCAATAACATGCAGCTCTTTTAAGCCAATTTCTTGGAAACTCAAAAAAGCAATTGTCTTTAAACACTCAGTCATCAAACCATTTCCCCAGAATGCTTGATTTATAAAATAACCAATCTCCGCAGACGAATGATTGACATCAATTTTTTCAAAACGTATACAGCCAATCATTTTACGAGTTTTTTTATCTTCAATCGCCCACACTCCAAGTGGTTCTTTCATAAAATAATGAACCATGAGAAAATCACTTTCCTCACGTGTCGCACGGCTAGGAAAAATAAAACGAAGATTGTCTGGATTATGACAAATCTCAAAAAAATCCTGACTATCCGTATATGCAAAAGGACGTAAATACATGCGTTCTGTCTCAACAAAAGCATAACGTCCTAAACGCGTCCAAATATCCATAATTCTATTATAACATACGATGTCAAAAAATGAATCGTTGCACTTTAGCGTAAAAAAGGCAAAAGAAAAAGCCTTCACAGGCTTCTTCTTATTCTTCGATTAATTTAATATCAGCACCAAGAGCTGTTAATTTTTCGATAATATTTGAGTAACCACGTAAGATAAACTCAACATTAGTAATCTCTGTTGTTCCTTCAGCCATCAAACCTGCTGTTACAAGTGCAGCACCTGCACGCAAGTCTGAGGCTTTAACTGGAGCACCGGTTAATTTATTAGGGCCTTGGTAAGCAATACGACCACCAACAATAGAAATGTCAGCACCCATACGAACCAATTCGGCAACGTGGTTAGTACGTTTTTCGTAAATAGTATCTAAGATAGTTCCGCGACCTTCAGCTGTCAATAACAATGGAGTGATAGGCTGTTGCAAGTCAGTTGCAAAACCAGGATATGGTGATGTTTTAACTGACACAGCTTTTAGACCTGATTGTTTTTCAACAAAGATGGCATCTTCTTCGACTGTCATACGAACACCCATCTCTTCAAGTTTAGCAATATAGCTCTCTAAGTGTTCATAAAGAACATTAGTAACGCGAACACCTTCACCAATCGCTGCCGCCATAGCAATGTAAGTACCTGCTTCAATACGGTCTGGAATAACTTGATGACGTGTTCCGTGAAGACTCTCAACACCTTCAATTGTGATAACATCAGTACCTGCACCACGAATGTGAGCACCCATGTTATTCAACAAAGTAGCTACATCGATGATTTCTGGTTCACGAGCTGCATTTTCAATGATTGTACGACCATTTGCTTTTGTCGCAGCAAGCATGGTATTGATTGTCGCACCAACACTAACAGTATCCATGTAGATGTGAGCACCATGAATTGGTTGACCATCTGTTGCCAAGCGCATTGCTTCGCCTTCATAAGATACACTTGCACCCATAGCTTCAAAAGCTTTCAAGTGGAGGTCAATCGGACGAGGTCCAAGGTCACATCCACCAGGAAGCCCTACAGTTGCTTCGCCAAAACGGCTAAGAAGACTACCATAAAAATAGTAAGAAGCACGCAAGCTATTGATTTTTCCATATGGCATTGGTTGATTTTTAACACCACGTGGGTCAATTTCAAGCGTTTCGCCTTCTCTCTTAATCTTAGCTCCCATCACTTCCATAATCTCGATTAAACTATCAACATCGGAAATGGCAGGAACGCCATCCAAAATAACAATATCATCAGATAGAATAGCTGCTGGAATCAAAGCCACAACACTATTCTTAGCACCTGAAATAGCAACCTCTCCCTTTAAAGGTTTGCCACCATTAATAACAATTTTACGCATACATTCAAAACTTTCTGCTAGAATTCAACCTTTTCATTTTATCATAGATTATTCAATTTTACAAACAGATTACGAAGAATATTTTGACAATTTGTAAAGGTTTTGTAATATTTCCTCTCGTTTTAATAGTATATCATAAAACTTCTATTTTGAATCCTCAAATTTCATTTTTAAAATGTCATATTAACCGCTTTATAATGACCATTCCATTGCAAATGTAACAGGACGAAGGAATTATGTTAAAAATCGCTGCACCGACGGTACAACGATTTATATTTTATATCACTTCTCTTTTATAATTGGTATCCATAAGGCCATTTCATAATCATCAGCGTGTATATTACCTTCTTTATAAACTTCAAAATCTGGGGCACCTGAATGTCTATAGCCGTTTTCTGGAAAGAACACCTCGAGAACGTATTTCCAAGCTTCATGAATAGAATCAGGAACATTTCCTTTCACTGGCACAACAGCATATTCTGCCTCATCCACCTCCAAAACATCTAATCCTAATTCTTGCGCCACTTTTTTATCAGCTACATCATAGCCAGCTAAATAATTAACTCTTGTATTTTCAATGGTCTCTGAGCAAACTCCAATCATGGTTGCATTGCCCAGTTTTTTTAGACTATCACAGTCATAAGTAGCATACAACTTGTCCCAAACTTTCGGGCAATCTTTGCTTCCAATACCAGAAGCCAACACACCAGCAACAGCAAAAGCTTGTTTTTTCTCAATCGTAATGTTCATATCTCGTCCTCCCATTACTTTTAAAGATAGCTGTAATCTTGGAAAGACTTTATAAGTCATCCCTCGACGAACTTCAGAAGGTGTTACACCATGAAATTTTTTAAAAGCTGCACTAAAACTATCCGCTGAATCATAACCATATTTTATAGCTATATCAACAATTTTTTGAGATGTTGTTTTCAAATCATTAACTGCTTCAGATAATCTACGTTTGCGTATATACTCTGACAAAGTCATCTCAGCTAAGATAGAAAACAAACGAGAAAACATTAAATATGAATACCCTGAAAGTTGTTGAATTTTCTTCTTATCAATTCCAGAATCAAGTACACTTTCAATGTAAATCATTGTCTGATTAAAACGATAAATCATTTCAAGCACCTCCCTATCTATATATAGTTTATCAAAAGAAAGACAAAGGTTCCCTAGAATCTTTGAACAAATTTTATGGGATTTAAAAAATCGCTGCACCGAAGGTACAACGATTTATATTTTTATTTTACTGCTTCTTTCAAAGCATCTACTTTATCAAGTTTTTCCCATGGAAGGTCAATATCTGTACGTCCCATGTGTCCATATGCAGCTGTTTGACGGTAAATTGGGCGTTTCAAATCAAGCATTTTAATGATACCAGCTGGACGAAGGTCAAAGACTTCACGAACAGCTGCTTCCAATTTACTTTCTGCTACAGTGTTTGTGCCAAATGTATCAACACGAACTGAAACTGGGTGTGCTACACCGATAGCGTAAGCCAATTGTACTTCTGCTTTAGTTGCAAAACCAGCAGCGACAATATTTTTAGCGATGTAACGTGCAGCATATGATGCAGAACGGTCAACTTTTGTAGCATCTTTACCAGAGAAAGCACCACCACCGTGACGTGCATAACCACCGTAAGTATCAACGATAATCTTACGACCAGTCAAACCAGAATCCCCTTGAGGACCACCGATTACGAAACGACCAGTTGGGTTGATAAAGAATTTTGTCTTATCATCAAGATATTTTTCTGGAATAACAGCTTTGATGACTTTTTCAATCACATCGTTGTGAATTTGTTCGTTTGTTGCTTCTGGGTCATGTTGAGTTGAGATAACGACAGTATCTACACGAACTGGTTTGTCATTTTCGTCATATTCAACAGTTACCTGAGATTTAGCATCTGGGCGAAGATATGAAATTTCACCTGATTTACGCAAATCTGCCAATTTTTTAACCAATTTGTGAGAAAGTGAAATTGGTAGTGGCATCAACTCAGGTGTTTCATTGACTGCAAAACCGAACATCAAACCTTGGTCACCAGCACCAATCAAATCAAGTGGATCTTGGTCTGCGTTACCACGGACTTCCAAAGCTTCGTTAACCCCTTGTGCAATATCAGGTGATTGTTCAACCAATGATGGATGAACCCCAACTGATTCAGCAGCAAAGCCATACTCAGCATTTGTATAACCGATTTCTGCGATCGTATCGCGAACAATGCGGTTAATATCAACATATGCTGTAGTTGAAATTTCACCAAAAACATGGACTGATCCAGTGTATACAGCAGTTTCTGCTGCAACGTGCGCATCAGGATCTTGTTCCAACACAGCATCTAAAATAGCATCTGAAATTTGGTCTGCAATCTTATCTGGATGCCCCTCAGAAACAGATTCAGACGTGAAAAGTTTACGTTCTGACATAAAAATGTCCCCCCTTAAAAATTTTAAAAATTGCTTATTACGTTACCATAAAAAGCATTTTGTTAAAAATTCCATAGTTTCTTCCCAAATCAACTTACTTAGCCTATCACGAAGATTCCATAGGATTTTCATTGTTTTATGAATGACTTTACTCATCAAAAAACAAAGAGAGTTACAAAGTACCAATCTGCATCTTCCCAATAGGAGATGGCGCGATTAATGGCGAGTTAGTCAAGGCAGCAAAATCGCAGATAACACTGAAGTCTATCAAGATAGGCTAACGAAGAGTAACACGTTATAAACCGCCAGATTGTCTTATCGGGACTCATTAACTAGAATATTGTACCACGTTTCATCACAAATGCCTATAGTAAATTTCTTACCATTTTGTAACAAATTCACTTTTAACTAAGAAGATTTAGAAAAAATATATTATACTAATAGTTATGAAAACCTACGAAAAAATCTACGACTATCTTCAAAACAAAGACGATTATATCAGCGGAGAAACTCTCGCCAAAGAATTCGAACTTTCTCGCACAGCGATTTGGAAAGCAATCAAAACTTTAGAAGAAAAGGGAATCAAAATTGACTCTGTTAAAAAACGTGGCTATAAAATTATCTCAGGCGACCTTCTGCTTCCCGAAGTCATTGCTAAAGAGCTTAAAATTCCAGTTACTATCAACGAAAAAAGTGAATCAACTCAGCTTGATGCTAAGAATAACATGGAATTTGACAAACAATCTCACCTTTACCTTGCCCCTAGCCAAGAAAAGGCAAAAGGACGTTTTGGCAGACAGTTTTTTGCTTCAAAACAAGGAGGCATTTACATGTCTCTCCACCTTAAACCAAATGTACCTTTTGAAGAAATCAAGCCATACACTCTTATGGTTGCTTCAAGTATTGTAAAAGCTATTTCTCGCTTGACAGGTATTGAAACAGACATCAAATGGGTTAACGATATTTATTACAATGGTAAAAAAATTGCTGGTATTCTAACTGAGGCAATCTCATCAGTTGAAACCGGGCTTATTACAGATGTTATCATCGGTGTCGGTATCAATTTTTATATCACTGATTTTCCAAAAGCTATTTCGCAAAAAGCTGGTTCACTCTTTTCATCCCAACCAACTATCACGCGCAATGAACTGATTACAGAAATTTGGAAACTTTTCTTGACGATTCCAGAAAAAGATTTGGTAAAAGTCTACAAAGAAAAATCACTCGTTTTGAACAAACAAGTGACTTTCAGCGAAAATGATATCGAATTTTCAGGACTTGCCATCGACATTACCAATCAAGGGCACCTGCTAGTTAAACTTGACAATGGTCAAGAAAAATTATTACGCAGTGGTGAAATTAGTCTTTCTTCTTGGGAGTAGATGTCAAGGTTTGAAGCAATTTATCAAGTGTGTAGACACGTTGAATATCGCGCAACAACAACAAACCCCAAAAGATAGCAAAGAAATAATCACCATCTAATATACATTCATTAAAAAAATAAGTCTCAAAGGCACATACCAATGCCATTAATAAAAAACGTCTTATAGTCATAGGTTTATTATAACATAGTTAGTTATTTTTATCAGATAATATCATTATTTTAAAACACAAGAGGTATTCAAATGAATACCTCTTTTTAGTCTTCGATTTTGTTAATCTTGTCTGCTAGAAAATCAAATCCCTCTGGAATGAAAGAATCATCTTTTACTTCTTCTTGGGCTGGGGTTTGTTTTTTCTTTTTCAGACTTTGAGCAAATTCTGTACGAATGCTGTTGAAATCTTTACGAGGAACTGCCAAAATATTCGGTGAAAAACCTGCAGCCTTACTCATGATATTTCCAAACATGTCATTAAGATCAGTTCGTTTCATGGCTTGCTCTGCATTAAAAGCAGCATCAAAAGCTAAAATAGCATTCTCACTGTTTGCAAGAACAGGCTCCGATCCAAGCAACAAGGCACGGTCTTGAGCAGAGATGCTATCCAAGATTTCGTTCCAAGCACCTTTAAGCGCTTCAAGATACTCGCGCGATTTTTGACTATCAACGATTGTTTCTTGCATGATGGTCAAAATCTTCGTGCGATCAACCTTGTACTGATAACTTGAGTTTGATTTTTGTCGTTTGGTTGATTTTTGAGAAATAGCTGAGCTATCAAGATTAGCTAACTGTTCTTTCAAATCTTTGATTTCTACTTTAAGTCTTGCCAACTCATCTGATAAACCTTCTGGCACTTGAGCACTTACAACTGGCTTACCAGACTCAGATAGTTGAATTGCAAGCATTTCAGCGTAGATTTTAGGTTGAACACCATTTTTGATTTCAGGTAAAATCTTAGTCACCAGATTAATCATTTCAAAAATTCGATCCTGCTGAACGCCTGATAAATTTTCTTGGAAGGCTTGGCTGGTGTGAGTATTTTCACCACCGCTTTGAACAACCAACAAATCACGAAGATAATTCAATAAATCCGTCGCAAAGCGACTCATACTCTTACCACTGTCAAAAATCGTTTCCAGATTTTCCAAAGCCTTGCTTGTTTCTTGCGCCAAAACATTTGCCACAAAATCATCCAAAGCAGCCATTGAAATACTGCCTGTAATTTCTTCAGCAATCGCAAGCGAGACATGATTGTCAGTTGTTAAGCTGAGAGCTTGATCGAGGATTGATAGCGCATCACGCATACCACCTTCTGCACGACGCGCAATAAGTGTTAGAGCGTCTTCGTCATAAGAGATACCTTCTTTATCAAGAATGTGACCCAAATGCTCACGAATTGCTGCTAGCTTAATTGCCTTAAACTCAAAACGTTGAACACGAGAAAGAATTGTTGCTGGAATTTTGTGCAACTCTGTCGTTGCTAAAATAAAGACAACATTTGCAGTCGGTTCTTCTAGAGTTTTCAAAAGCGCATTAAAAGCTCCAGTCGACAACATGTGCACTTCATCGATGATATAAACTTTGTAAGTCGCACGACTTGGTGCGTAAGTTGATTTATCACGGATGTCACGAATTTCATCAACACCATTGTTTGAAGCAGCATCGATTTCAATGACATCTTCAAGACTACCATTTGTAATATCACGACAGATATCACACTGGTTACAAGGTTCACCATTGACTTGGTGAGGACAGTTCATTGCCTTTGCAAAAATTTTAGCGGCACTGGTTTTACCCGTACCTCGTGGACCTGAAAACAAATAGGCGTGACTAATTTTTCCAGAAGACACTGCTTGTTTCAGAGTCGTTGAAATAACCGTTTGCCCGACCATTTCATCAAAGGTCTGACTACGGTACTTTCGATAAAGGGCTTGATACATTATTTTTCAACTCCAAACATATCTAGATTCCAATATGATTTTTCGATAAGTACAGCCACAAATTTTTCAAGATATTCTTGGTCAATCGCATCATAGTCATCTGTCAAGCGTGAATCTAGGTCTAAGACACCAACTAATTTTCCATCTTTAACCATTGGCACTACAATTTCACTCATGGCAGCTGAATCACAAGCGATATAGTTTGCGTGTTTTGTAACGTCAGCGACAATCATTGTTTCACGATTTTGAGCTGATTCACCGCATACACCCTTACCAAGTTTGATGTGAACACAAGATACCCCACCTTGAAATGGTCCAAGAAGCAATTCTTCACCATTGAAAAGGTAAAAGCCAGTAAAAACAGAATTTGGCAAGGTCATCTTCAAAAGTGCGCTAGCATTCGAAAGGTTTGACAACAAGTTTTTTTCGTTAGCAAATAAAGCATTTGCTTGCGCTAACATGATTTCATAATTCTCAATTTTCTTAGTATTTTCCATAAGGTTAATTATATCAAAAAAATGAGGCAACGTCATTTGTCTTGAAAGCTAATTCACTAAAAAATCTGAGACAATTTTATCCCAGATTTTTTATATGATTAAATGACTGCGACAATCTATTATTGCCAATAACTTGGACGATTTTTCTCGTACGTTGAAATCAAGTCTTCATACTGAAGAGTGATGCCAATATCATCCAGACCTAGAACTAACTTACGTTTCCACTCACCATCAATATCAAATGGAAATTCACCTGCTGAAGATTTGATAACTTGATTTGGTAAATCAATAGTAATTTCTTCACCTGCAGGAAGTGCCGCTAGTTTCTGACGAACTTCCAGCGGCTGAACAATCGGAAGCATCCCATTTTTCAACTCATTGTTATAATGAATATCTGAAAATGAACCTGCAATCACACAACGAAAGCCATAGTCTTCCAGCGCCCAAGCAGCGTGTTCGCGTGATGACCCTGAACCAAAATTATCACCTGAAATCAAGATTGTGGCATCTCTGTACTCAGGTTTATTAAAGATAAAATCTGGATTTTCATCGTAATTATCATTCAAATAACGCCACTCGAACAAAAGATTTTTCCCAAACCCTTTTTTGTCAACTGCCTTTAAAAATTGCTTGGGAATAAGCTGATCAGTATCAATGTTATCATTCATCAAAGGAACAGATTTCCCGGTATAAACTGTAAATTTTTCCATCATTTCTCTCCTTTACTGAATTTCTGATAGTTGACGCACATCGACAAATTTTCCGGCAATCGCTGCCGCCGCCGCCATGGCTGGACTACAAAGGTGAGTACGAGCTCCAAATCCTTGGCGACCTTCAAAATTACGATTACTTGTTGAAGCACAATGAACACCTTCTGGTACATGGTCTGGATTCATACCAAGACACATTGAGCAACCAGGCTCACGCCACTCAAAACCAGCATCCGTGAAAATTTTATCAAGTCCAAGACGCTCTGCTTCTTTCTTAACTGGACGAGACCCTGGCACGACAATTGCTGTCAATTTTGGCGAGATATGTTTTCCTTTAACAATCTTCGCCGCCAATTGAAGATCTGACAATCGAGCATTGGTACAAGAACCGATGAAGACATAACCAAGGTCGATATCTTCAGCTTTATCACCAGGTTTAATGTCCATGTAGTGATAAGCACGTTCATCATTCATGTCTTTAATTTCTGGGAATGGTTGACCAAATTCAACGCCCATTTCAGGGTTGGTTCCCCAAGTCACCATTGGCGCCAGTTCCGATACGTCGATAGTGATGACTTTGTCGTATTTGGCATCAGGGTCAGAAACTAACGTCTTCCAGTCTTCTACTGCTTGGTCAAATTTCTCACCTTTAGGTGCTGCTTCACGACCTTTAACATAATCAAATGTTTTTTGGTCTGGGTTCATCAAGCCCATTTTTGCCCCAAATTCGATAGACATATTAGCAATGGTCATACGCTCATCCATTGAAAGAGCATCAATAGCTTCACCACAATATTCGACCGCATATCCGACACCAGCATCAACACCGTATTTGGCAATCAAAGCAAGGATAAAGTCTTTTGAATACACACCTTTTTGTGGTTTCCCAACAAATTCAACTTTCATTTTTTTAGGTTTCACTTGCCAGATACATTGTGTCGCAAACACATGCTCAACTTCTGAAGTACCGATACCAAAGGCAATCGCCCCAAAAGCACCGTGTGTTGCTGTATGGCTGTCCCCGCAGACAATAAATTTTCCAGGTTGACTGCGTCCTGTTTCTGGACCAACCATATGAACAATTCCTTGACGCTCAGTCCCATGCGTTGCAGCATCAATGCCAAATTCTTCGACATTTCTAGCAAGCGTATCAATTTGATTTTTAGAAATCAAATCACGGATATTAAAAATATCTACCGTCGGCACATTGTGGTCTGTTGTACCAAATGTTAACTCAGGTCGACGTACCTTTCGTCCAGCATCACGAAGGCCTTGAAAGGCTTGTGGACTTGTCACTTCATGAATATAATGCTGGTCAACATACATAAGCTGAGGTTCGCCTTCTTCACCTGTAATCACATGACGCTCCCAAAGCTTATCAAAAATCGATTTTCCGCTCATATTTTCCTCCACTGTCCTTGTCATCATTTCCACATCATGAAACACCAATAGGCAAAAACAACATTGATGATAATTCCAAGATACCAACAAGCTCTAAAATACCATTTTAAGGTTTTATGATGGAAAAAATTACCGCCCAGAAAAGCACCTAAACCGCCAAATAAGATGCTCTCCCATAATAAGGTTTTCTCTGGAATTCGCCATTTTCCCTTGATAGCCTTAATCTTATCAACACCATATGTGATAAAGACAAAAACATTCCATAAAATGAAAACAAAGACGACATACTGTTTTATACTCATAGATTTGCAATAATGGCTGCTGTCATTTCAGCTGTAGTTGCCTGACCTCCTAAATCTCGTGTCAAAATGCCTTGGTTAAAAGTCTTATCAACTGCTTCTTCAATCATTTCAGCACCAGCTAATTCTCCAAAACTTTCACGAAGCATCATCGCTACAGACAAAATCATGCTGACTGGGTTTGCAATGCCTTTTCCAGCAATATCTGGGGCAGAACCATGGATAGGCTCATAAAGGCTTGGACCATTTTCTGAATGGCTAGCCGATGGCATCACACCAAGCGTACCAGGAAGGACACTTGACTCATCTGACAAAATATCACCGAATAAGTTCTCAGTGACGATAACATCAAAACGAGCTGGGTTAGTGATCATAATCATAGCCGCGCTATCAACCAATTGATGCTCCAAAGTCACATCAGGAAATTCTAGAGCAACTTCTTCAGCAACTTTACGCCATAATTTTGACGTTGCCAAAACATTTTGTTTATCGATGCTAGTGACTTTCTTGTCACGGACTTGGGCTAGTTCAAAAGCTTTACGGATGATACGACGGATTTCTTGGGCCGAATAATCGTTGATGTCACGCGCAGCTTCATCTTCTAATTTGTGTTCACCAAAATAAATGCCTCCTGTCAATTCACGCACTACCACAAAATCGACACCTTCAATGCGTTCAGGTTTTAATGGTGACAAGTGTTTTAGCGCATCAAAAATTCGAACAGGACGAATATTGGCAAAAAGATTCAATTCTTTACGGATGGCAAGAAGACCTTGTTCTGGTCGAACTGTCGCATTGTCATATTTTGGTCCACCGATTGCTGCCAACAAAATAGCATCCGCTGCTTTAGCAGCATCTAAAGTGTCTTTTGGCAGAGGATGCCCACTAGCATCAATTCCCGCACCACCAAAAGGTTTAGCATCAATATCATAATCAAAACCAATTTTATTAGCGACAGCTTCGAGAACTTCAAGACCTGCTGCCATAATCTCTGGACCAATTCCGTCTCCTGCTAACGTTACAATTTTTTTAGTCATCTTTATCCCTTGCGTGAAATAGTCAAATTCTCACGCGACTTCCTTTCTTAGTCATTTGTTGGCACATCACGAAATGAAACAGATTTGCCAATTTCTCCCGCATTTTCTTTTTGAACAAGCGCATTTGCATTCACGTAAGCAATCGCACCAGCTTTTAACACATCAAAATCAATACCTGAAGCATTAAAAATCGTACCTGAATCACTGTTTTCAACTGAAACAGACACGCGAGCTTGAGAATCAATGCCATCAGTCACAGCATCCATTGTATAGCTGAGAAGACGAACTTTTTGATTAAAGAATTTATCAACCGCATTGTAGACTGCTTCAACAGAACCTTTACCATCAGCTAGAACTTCAACCTCTTCTCCCTCAGCATTCACCATGCTAACTTCTGCAGTGACGGTTTCATCAGCGTTAGATGTGAGTTTCAAATCTCCAAAATGGAAGCCTTCTGGATTTTCAATCTCTGTACCAGCAACCAAAGCTCTGATATCAGCATCTGTGATTTCTGTTTTCTTATCAGCCAATTTTTTGAATTTGCTAAAGAGTGGTTTGATTTCTGTTTCTTCAAAAGCAAGCTCTAGTTCTTTTAATTTTTCAACAAAGGCATGTCGTCCTGAAAGTTTTCCAAGAGGAAGTGAGTTATGCTTAACACCGACAAGTTCTGGTGTAATGATTTCATAGGTAAGAGGATTTTTAAGCACACCATCTTGGTGAATACCTGATTCGTGTGAGAAGGCATTGCCTCCGACCACTGCTTTATTTTTAGGAATTGGAATTCCTGAAAAGCGAGAAATCAATTCTGAAGTGTTAACCGTTTCGTTAAGAACAATATCAGAGGTTGCTTGGTAGTAGTCTTCGCGAATGTTAAGAGCAACAGCAATTTCTTCGAGTGCTACGTTACCAGCTCGTTCTCCGATTCCATTTACCGTACCTTCAACACGACCAGCTCCATTTTTAATAGCTGCTAGCGTATTAGCTGTTGCCATACCAAGGTCATCGTGGCAGTGCGGACTAAAAATAATCTCATGGTCAGATGTTACATTTTCAATAAGGTATTTAAAGATATTTCCGAACTCTTCTGGTGTCGTAAAGCCAACAGTATCAGGAATATTGATGTAAGTAGCACCTGCATCAACTGCTGTTTGAACTACCTCAAGCAGATAATCAAGTTCAGTACGTGTAGCATCTTCTGGTGAAAATTCAACCACATCAAATTTACTACGCGCATAAGTTACATGCTCTTTGATGATATCAAGAATTTCTTCTTTTGTCTTTTTCAATTTATATTCGCGGTGAATAGGACTTGTAGCAATGAAGACATGACATTGTGGGTATTTGGCATCTTTCAATGCTTCATAACACGCATCAATATCTGACTTAACAGAACGTGCTAAACCAGACACTGCAGTTGTTGTCATTGCTTCTGAAATTTGACGAACTGCTTCAAATGAATCTGGACTTGCTGCTGGAAAACCAGCTTCAATAGATGCGATTCCCCATTTTTCAAGCTGCTTAGCAATAGCAACTTTTTCTTTCACAGAAAAATTCACGCCTGGGGTCTGTTCACCGTCACGAAGAGTGGTATCAAGAAATTCAACTTTACGCATAGTAACCTCTTTCTAATTCTAGCAAAAACATTAAGATAAAAATAAAAACATCTCACGGTTAAGCGAGATGTTTTCATCCCGCTTGGTAAGCCAAACAGGACTAATGCTCTTATGCACTAGCCCTCATCACGCAATAGCAAGACTGTCATTGTTGTGAATGTCATTGACTTTTTTTCCCTTCGATGTTTTTCGTTTTTTTACATAATACTCTTTTATTAATTAAAAGTCAACAGAATAATCAAAATAAAATAAATTTTCTGAAAATAGTTGCAAAAAGTAAAAGAGCTGGTGCAACCAGCCCCCTCTTATTCTTCGTTTTCTTTCAAAATCGCTGCAATCTTAGTGTTGATAAGGTCAATCGCAACAACGTTTGAAGCACCCTCAGGAATGATGATGTCAGCATAACGTTTTGTTGGTTCGATAAATTGGTGGAACATTGGTTTAACCACTGAAGTGTATTGTTCAATAACACTATCAAGGCTACGTCCACGTTCTTCCATATCGCGTTTAATACGACGGATAATACGAATATCATCATCAGTGTCAACGAAAAGTTTGATATCCATCAAGTCACGAAGACGTTTGTCTTCAAGAACCATGATACCTTCAACGATAATAACGTCTTGAGGTTCTTGACGGTATGTTTTATCACTACGTGTGTGCAATGTGTAGTCATAAATTGGAATATCAACTGGACGACCTGCAATCAATTCGTTGATGTGTTCAATCATCAAATCAGTATCAAAAGCAAGTGGGTGGTCATAGTTAGTTGTAGCACGTTCTTCAAAAGTCAAATGACTTTGATCTTTGTAGTAAGAATCGTGTTGAATCATTGCAATTTTTTGATCTTGGAAGTTAGCCAAAATTGCTTTAGAAACGCTGGTTTTTCCGCCACCAGATCCACCAGTAACACCAATAATAATAGGTTTTTTACGCATTTATTACTCCAAATAAAAAATATTTCCTATCTATTCTACTACTTTTTTTAAATTTTTCAAATATTGTAATCCCTTACTTGTCTTTTATTTGAAAAAAGTTGACTTTTTATATGTTATAATGGGGTAAAGAACTTATACAAAGAAAAGGAAAACTATGATTTCACAATTTCCACAAGTATGGCAAGACCAACTAAAAGAAGCAGGCTTTTCTGAACTAACAGACATTCAAAAACAAGTCTTTGAACCAATTTCACAAGGAGATAACCTTCTTGGTATTAGCCCAACAGGTACAGGTAAAACATTAGCTTACCTATTTCCAGCATTGCTAAAATTAAAACCTAAAAAATCACAACAATTACTTATTTTAGCGCCAAATACTGAGCTAGCTGGACAAATCTTTGACGTTACCAAAACATGGGCTGAGCCTTTAAATCTATCAACACAACTTTTCATTTCAGGTTCTAGCCAAAAACGCCAAATCGAACGTTTGAAAAAAGGTCCTGAAATTTTAATTGGAACACCAGGTCGTGTCTTTGAACTTGTCAAACTCAAGAAAATCAAAATGATGAATGTTGACACTATCATCCTAGATGAATTTGATGAATTATTAAGTGACTCTCAATATCATTTTGTTGAAAATATCATTCACCGTGTTCCGCGCGACCATCAAATGATTTACATGAGCGCAACAGATAAAGTTGATCCTGAAGTTTTAGCTGAAAATACGATTACTATCGATCTTTCTGACCAAAAACTTGACCAGATTGCTCACTACTACATTTCAGTTGACAAGCGTGACCGTGTTGAATTGCTTCGTAAATTCGCAAACATTCCTGATTTTCGTGGTCTCGTCTTCTTCAATAGTCTTTCAGACCTCGGTGCAGCTGAGGAACGCTTACAGTTCAACCGTGCATCTGCTATTTCTTTAGCCTCAGATATCAACGTAAAATTCCGTAAAGTCATCCTTGAAAAATTCAAGAATCATGATATCTCACTTCTTTTAGGAACAGATTTGGTGGCACGTGGTATTGATATTGATAACCTTGAATATGTCATCAATTTTGAAGTTGCTCGTGATAAGGAAACCTACACACACCGTGCTGGACGAACTGGACGCATGGGCAAATCTGGTGTTGTTATCACATTTGTCAGCCACAAAGAAGACTTGAAAAAACTAAAAAAATTCGCTGATGTCTCAGAAGTTTATCTTAAAAAACAAGAACTTCATTTGAAAAAATAATATCTAAAAATGCATAGCCATCTAGGCTATGCATTATTTTTTATTCTTGTACGTGTTTTCGTTTTTTCCAGATAAGAGAAACACCTGCTAAGATTATAAATCCTAATGAAACTAAGAATGATTCTGATTGACTAGATGTCGTAGGAAGATAAGCAGTCTCTTTGGATTGTTTAAGTGGCAAAGCAGACTTTCCTGCTAAACCTCGTTTATTCACCCCTAGGGCTACTACCTCTCCTCCTTTCTCACTGGCACTTTGAGTTCTCATCGATTGTGGTGGTGTTTCACTCTTAATAACCTCTTTTGGAATGAAATCATTAAGCTCAGTTTGAGTAGATGTGGTTTGATTTTCTTTTCCATCAAGCTCAGCTTCTGCCGCTTTTAGGTTAGCTAAGGCAGCATCGACCTCACCTTGAGTTGCTTCTGAGTTGCTCAAAACAGCTTGCGCTTCGACTAAAGCTTGATTATAGGCTGTTTTTGCTGGTTCACTTGCATTTTTATATTTAGCTGATGTGACTTTCAAGACTTTTGATTTGTTTGAAAGATTTGAAAGTGCTCGGAAATCTGTTGCCTTTCCGTCAAGAGCTTCACGCGCAGATTTCAAATTTCCCAATGTCGCATCAACTTCTTCTTGGGTTGCTGAACCTTTTACAAGCACTAAATTCGCTTTACGATGCTGAGTGTCATAAGTGGTACGGGCTGCGACTCCAGCATTGTAATAAGCTGGGTCTTCTTGTTCTGCTTGAAACTGACTATCTTCTTCAGTCAATGCCTTAAAGTCTGTCGTTTTGCCATCTAAAGCTTCAATAGCGTCTTGTAATACTTGAAGTGCTGCATCAACTTCTACTTGTGTGTATTTTCCTAACAAAATGGCTTGCGCGCTTGTCAATGCATCTCGATAAGCTAAGAGTTTTTCTAGTGAGGCATTATAATAACGCGCTTCATTTTCAATACCATTTGTTGCTTGTGTCGCCGCAATCAAAGCAGTTTTATCAATAATACTAAAAGCAATATGATTTTGTTTTCCATAAACAACTGTGAAATGTGGATCCTCATAAAGCTCATAACCAACTGGAAGTGGCAATTCTAATGTGTAGTCTCCAACATATACGTTTTTACCATAATCTTTTTTAGCATATCTTGCTGCTGGAATAACTGTCAGTTTGCCATTTTTATTTGAAATAGAAACTGTTGTACCTTTTGGAAGTTCCTTATCAAAATCAAGTACCAATGCTGCCTGATTACGCGTATGAACATAGAAATTCACCGTTTTGTAACTATCCGCATCTGAAAGCTTAATAATTTGGCTAGTTGGACCAGCTAATTCGGCAGCATCTGTATCATAAAGTGCAAGTTCTACAGTATAATCACCAAATGGCAAATTAACTGTAGATAAATCATTGCCATAATACTTCAAATCAGTGATAACATTACCATCATGATCTTTGACAATAAACGTATAATCAACATAACTTGCAACATTTGTCTGACCATCAAGAAGGTTGATTGTAACGCGCCCACTTTCATTTCCGACATTGACCAAATCACTAACTTTAGCCGTTTCCGTATTGCCAGCAAAATCTTCTACCACATAGTAAAAATCTTCTAGCGAAGCAGCATCAAGCGGCAAAGTAAACGAGCCATCTGGATTTTGTTTAAGATAAACAGGGGTGTAATGGTCATCAATATAATAAACACGTCCACGTAAAACGCCTGAACCATCATCTAAAGCTTTTCTAGGATTAAAGTTTTTGCTAGCTGCATCATAAGTTGCAGTTGTGATAACTGGATTTTTACGATCGACAATAATATCAAATGCTAAATGTTGAGCTTGTGCACCAATAACGGTTGGATAGTAAGTCAAGACATACTTGTATGAACCATCTGACAAGTCCTTACCGTCCAGATTATCACCATACCAAATCGTTGATGAAAGAGCTGTTGAACCTTTTTCGCTCTTATAATTTTTAACTCCAGAAAAAGTCTCACTTTGCCATAAAGGATGCTCAAAATTGACATCATCTGCTGCATACACCGCAGCGCTAGCATCAGTATAATTTCTTAAAAAGACACCTTTGAAAGCTACGAAATCTTGCTTGCCGTCATTATTTGGTGAGATAGCAAGTCGCGTTGTGCCATTTTCATCCACGTGCAAGACAAAGTCTCCAGCATTGTTGGCATAAGTACCGAGAACGATTGGTTTTGAACTATCAGTCGAATTTGTTAGCAAAGCAGTCGTATTATCAGAACCAGAAACAATATGGTCACCATCAATTTCTAGATAAAATCCTTCTTTACCATCTGCTACCAATTTGTAGACAGGATCTTCCACAACAGCTAGATTTTGGAAATCACCTCTAAATCCAACAAACGGAAGGCTGACAACTTCAGCAAAATCAACCGAATCCAAGAAACGAACAAAACCTTCAAGATAATAACCATTTGGCATTTCTTTTGTTAATAGCTCAGCAAACTGACGTGCATCAACAGTAATCGTTACTTTCTCAGAACTATTAGCCTTCACAGTAACGGTTCTACCAGCGATAGTTGCCAAGTGTCGTGGTGATAAAGTAATCTTACCATCCTCGACAGCATCTGTTTGAAGATTTGTTTCATAGGTTAATGTCTTATCTTGATCGCTAATGTTATGAATAGTTACATCAAAATTAAAAGTATCTCCAACATTTCCTAGAGTGATACTGCCGTAACCGTCATCACCTGTCAGATATAAACCAGAACTAATAGCTGATGCTGTATCAACTAGCCCTGCTCCTTGTTGGCGTGGCGAACTAAATTCACCTGCTTGTTCATCATAATGCGCCTTAGCATTGCTCATAATCAAAGCTTTTACCAAGTAAGCTATTTCAGCATCTGATTTTTCTGGGTATTTTTCCTTGAGGTACTGCTTAACCAAAGCTACAACACCTGTTACGTGAGGAGCAGCCATACTTGTACCACTCATCAAACCGTATTGACCATCATTAAACGATGAATAAATGCTTCCTCCGGGTGCTGAAACATCAGGTTTTAACTCACCATCACTCGTCAATCCCCAGCTACTAAAGCTTGAAAAACGCCCAGCTTCAATATTATCAAATTTTTCAAGATTACCATTGAAACGAATTTTATAATTACCGTTTGCAAGAGCATTACCAAATTTATATGGAATAAATACGGCTGGAATAGCAACAGCTGTATCATCAAGAGACATACTGATGTTTGCTCCTTGAGGGTCGTTATTAAAAATAACAACACCTTCGGCTCCTTGAGCAATAGCGTTAGCAATTTTTTCAGAAAAGGTTAAACCACCACGCTTAATAAGAGCGATTTTTCCTGTTAAATCAACCCCTTGCACTTCTTCTGATGTACCTGTGCCTACGTAGACATAGTCATAATCTCTGCCAATTTCAAATTTCTTTTCACTTTTATTTGGGTCAGAAAATGGGCATCTTCCGTAGTTTAAGTCCGCATTATTCTCCATTCCAACAAATGTAATGGCTTGACCTCTGGTATAATCGCTATTATAAGACGCAACAGAAATGGCTCCTTTTGCTGTTGAAGGATTGCCAACTAAGCCATAATCAATATTTTCAGCAAAAGGTTTTTGACCATCACCAAATGCCCCATCGTTCCCTGCTGAAATAACAACCGTTACACCTGCTCGTTGGGCTGCTTCAATAGCCTCAAGCAGGCTCTCTTCAATATTTGCTGTTGAACCCGTGGTACTACCGAGGCTTAGATTAATAGAATCAGCTCCAAGCTTAACAGCGTCTTCGATTGCTCTAACATACAATGCCGGACCAGTTGTATTTTTCAAATCTGAAAAGACTCGCAAGAAAATGACTTGAGCTTCTGGTGCCACACCATAGATATACTCATCTCCAGCTTTTTGAGTTGGGTTACCAGTTGCAATCCCTGTAACGTGCATACCATGAGAATCTTCAATTCCCTCTTTCAAATTGGTATTTCCATCAACGTAGTTATAACCGAAAATAACCTTGTCATTAAACCATTTTCCGTAAGTAATGCCTGCAGCAGCCTTAGCCGCATCCATTTCCTCTTGACTCTTGTATTTTGCTTTTGATGGATCTGTGATGTGCAAAACATCATGATCAACATCCAAACCTGAATCAATGATTGCTACAACAGTTCCTTGACCTTTATAGCCGCTCTCCCAAACCTCTGGAACTTTGATTTGCTCATCTGTATCAATACTTTGTGGAGTTTCTGGTTGTTTAGCTTGACTTTCTTCTTGCTGTGGTGTCGTGTCAAGTGTTTGATTGCTGACAGTACTGATTTTATCTTGAGTGTTGTCAGTCACTTCATTTTCTGCAGGAAGACTTGCTTCTTGATTGTCAGACAAAGTGACATCACCTTGATTAACAGTCTGAGACGAAACTTCTGATGTTTGTTCTGTAGCAAGCCCAACTTGAGTTTCATCTACCGCCTGACTGCTATCAACTACTTGAACAACTTGCTCTGTTCCCACCTGATTAAGTTGTACCGTAGAATTAACCTCATCAGCTGCTACATGCCCCGCTAAGAAGACTGCTCCAATCAACACAGAAACCAATCCGACCTTGTACTTTCTCAACGAGAAACGTTCTTTTTTACCCATAAATAAACCTCCAAAAAAAGTTTTGCATACTGGTTCAACCAATATAAAACACATTAAAGCACAAACAAAAAATAAATTCAAGATATTTTCTGAAAATTCTATATCTTATGATATTTTTTATTGTTATAAGTATATATAAGTAAGTTCTATACCTCACTCAAAAACATAAAAAATCCTTGAGATTTCTCTCAAGGATTTAAAAATTATTTCAAATTATTAATGACTTTTTCCAAACGTGAAATAGCTTCAACTGGCAAAGCAAGTTTTGGATTATTTTGGTTAAATGACAATAGATAATTCAAACGGAACTGCATGCGAGAACGAATCAGTTGTTTATACTTGCTGTCAAAATAATGAACAGGGTATTCTGCCAAATCCAAATATTGGAAACCTTCGATTGGTCCAAAATCTTTAAACTCAGCATCACCATCAACTAACTTTTCAATAATACCTAAAGAAACTTCTTTCGGAATTCTTTGTCCCATGTAAGTACCAGTATTGATGATGTAACAATCAACATCGCCTTCAAATAAAGAACGGAATTTTTGATAATCTTCAACTAATGGGTAGACCCTAAATGGATTTGCAAACGGTTCGATAACAAGTGTTTGTTTATTACCTTCGATATTTTCAGCGCTTGAACGTTTTGTCATCAAAGTACAACCCATTGTCGCTGCCATTAATGGGTCATTTACCTTAATCAATGGAGGTAGGGAATCATCTTTCATAATCCAGAAAATGGCATTGATAGGCTCTTCAATGTGATCAACACGATTTGGTGTGGCAAAACGTGATTTAACTGTACGACCATTTCCATTTCGGATATCTTCAGTCATCAATTTCTTACGACCATTTTCGTCCAAAGTCACACCACAGTTTTGAACTGTCACAAAGAAATCTTGTTCAGGATGACCTGTTGGGTAATCATTTGTTTTATCAAAATATGATGGTTCAAGTGCAATTGATGAACCGTCCTTTTCAGAAATGACAAAGGCATCATCGTGCAAAACTTTGATATCATATTTTCCATTATGCTTAGCGTGAGTAAGCGTTGATTTTCCAGAACCTGAAAGACCGAAGAATGAGGCAACAAAATCATTTCGGTCACCTTTACCTTGGAAGATTTTCAATCCACCATGACAAGATACATAACCATTACGAGCTGCTGTACCCCAAGCAAGCGTCAAAGTTGCCTTCTTCAATTCACCAAAATAATTAAGCCCTAAAATAGCCACACAATTGTGATTTGTATCAAAATAAACAAGTCCATCTGGATAGTCAGGGTGAGACCATCTAGGATTAAAGAAAACAAAGATATCATCTTCGTCGTAAGCTTTAGACTCTTTCAAACGATTCTTAAACTCTTCGTCCAAAATTTGGAAATTTAGCAACCATGAATAGAGATTATTGATTTCTTCTTCTGGCACCATCAGATGTGCTCGAACCATAAATTTTTCGTCCAAACCTACAATAGCATCTGCTTTGTAAAATTGGCGACGGTGTGCCTGATAAATAGCACTTCTGACAATGGATAACAAACGCTCATCTTCCTCGTCATCCTGTCCGTAAATACGACGGGCTTTTGCTGTACGTCCAACTATAGCACCCGAATTTGTCAATAAAACTCGAGCATAAGAAGGCAAACCAAGCTCCTTAGTATGGATAACTGGCATGTCCAAAATCACAGTTCCAGCTGCCACTGAAGCTAATTGATAGGCCTCTTCTAAAGTTTTTATTGGATGAACCTGATTTTCATAAAATGCAGTTTCGACAATCGTTTTTAATGGAGAGAAATACGGACTACTTTTTCGCATTTCTGACGTTGAAAATTGATTACGTGTTACCATTTTCTACCTCCTATTTTATGGTTACTTTCATTCTACCAAAAAAGTATGCGTTTTCATAATCAAAAACGTAAAAACATTAGAAAATAAATATATTTTCTAAAAATTCAATAAATCGCATTTTAAAAAACAAAAAAAAGGTCAGAACAAATGTTCCAACCTTTCTATTAATATCTATTATTTGGCAATGTCAAATACAGTAGATTTAACAGTTGTCATAGCTTCAATAGAGTATTTCACACCTTGTGTTCCAGCACCAGATTTCTTAGCACCAAGGAATGGGAAGTTATCTGTACCACGTTGAGTTTTGTTGTTGATGTGAACAGTACCCACTTCAAGTTGTTCAGCAATCTTGAATGCCAATGGGAAGTTATTTGTAAATACAGAAGCTTGAAGACCGTATTCAGATTTGTTTGAGATTTCAATTGCTTCTTCAACTGAGTTTACACGGATAAATGGAAGGACTGGACCAAATGGTTCTTCCCAAGCCAAACGCATATCAGTTGTTACATTGTCAAACAATACTGGGCTGATAAGGTTACCTTCGCGTTTGAATGAGATAACTTCTGTTGCTCCTTTATCTTGAGCGTCTTTGATAAGGCCTTCAACATAATCAGCAGCTTTTGTATCGATAAGTGGTGTAATGTCGGCATTGTCTTCTGGCATACCAACAGTCAAGTTTTTAACAAGAGCAGAAACTTTTTCAACCAATTTATCAGCAATGCTATCCATAACAAGAACACGTTTTACGGCAGTACAACGTTGACCTGAATAACCGTAAGCACCAGCTACGATATTTTTAGCAGCCAAGTCAAGGTCAGCATCTTCAAGAATGATAGCTGAGTCTTTACCACCAAGTTCAAGCATGATTGGACGCATACCAGCCAAGCGACCAATGTGTTCACCAACTGGAGTTGAACCTGTAAAGTTGATGTAGTTAACAGCTTCGTGTTCTACAATGTAGTCACCAATTACTGAACCACGTCCAGTGATTGTGTTAAATACACCTGCAGGAAGTCCAGCTTCAGCAAATGCTTCAGCCAAAAGAAGACCTGAGATTGAACCTTGCGTAGGTGGTTTAAGGGCAACTACGTTCCCTGAAATAAGGGCAGGAGCAATCTTAGAACCTGCAAGGTTAATTGGATAGTTAAATGGTGAGATAGCAAGTACCAAACCTACTGGTTCGCGACGAACAATAGCGATTTTTTTCTTGCTTGCTGGGTCAAAGCTGCCACCTTCAAGGACTTCACCTTCAAGACGAACTCCTTCTTCAGCTGCGTAGTTGATGATTTCAGCAGTACGGATAACTTCACCTACAGCTGATTTGTAACCTTTCGCAATTTCTTTTGAAAGTACTGCACCGATTTTTTCAGCATCACGCATCAAAATATCTGCTGCTTTGTGAAGGTATTCTGCACGTTCTACATATGAAAGTGCACGCCATGCTTTTTGAGCTGCTTTTGCAGAAGCATAAACGTAATCAACTTCTTCGTGGCTCATTGAAGGAACAGAACCAAGCTCTTCACCAGTTGCGGGAGCGTAAATTTTAATTTCTTCTTTAGAAAGTTTCCACTCACCGTTGACGTAATTTTTATACTGTTTAGTCAAGTGATATCTCCTTTAAATGTGATAATTCCATTTTATCACTTTTTTAACTTTTTTCAATATTTTAACACAAAAAAATTCTGAAAATTTTGACAAATACTTTGTACCTTCAAATTTTCATATTTATAAAATTACTGAATAAAGTTTACTAGCGATAAAACCTTCTTCCAAAAAAATAATACACCTTAAAGTCGACTCCAAGTCAAGTATTTTTTAACACTTTTATAACAATTATAAAAAAGAACCTGAGATAATTCTCAGATTCTTTATATGTTATTAGTCAACGTTAACGTATTCTTTGCTAAGTTCAAGAACTTCTTCCATTGTTGAACATTCTGTAAGAGCACGGTTAGCGTATTCTTGCATTTTAGCTGTGTCAAGTTTCTTCATCAAGCTACGAGTACGAAGAATTGATGTAGCTGACATAGAGAACTCGTCAAGTCCCATTCCGACAAGAAGTGGAACAGCTTTTTGGTCACCAGCCATTTCACCACACATACCAGCCCATTTACCTTCAGCGTGAGCTGCTTTGATAACGTTGTTAATCAAACGAAGGATTGATGGGTTATATGGTTGGTAAAGGTATGAAACTTGTTCGTTCATACGGTCAGCAGCCATTGTGTATTGGATAAGGTCGTTTGTTCCGATTGAGAAGAAGTCAACTTCTTTCGCAAATTGGTCAGCAAGCATAGCTGCAGCTGGGATTTCAATCATGATACCAACTTGGATATCATCTGAAACGGCAACACCTTCAGCTTTAAGGTTAGCTTTTTCTTCATCAAAGATTGCTTTAGCAGCACGGAATTCTTTAAGAAGTGCAACCATTGGGAACATGATACGAAGTTGTCCGTGTACAGATGCACGAAGAAGTGCACGGATTTGTGTACGGAACATTGCATTTCCTGTTTCTGAGATAGAAATACGAAGTGCACGGAATCCAAGGAATGGGTTCATTTCGTTTGGAAGATCAAAGTATGGAAGTTCTTTGTCTCCACCGATATCCATTGTACGAACGACAACTGGTTTACCGTTCATGCCTTCAAGAACTGCTTTGTATGCTTCATATTGTTCATCTTCAGTTGGGAAATCTTGTGAATCCATGTACAAGAATTCTGTACGGTAAAGACCAACTGCTTCAGCACCATTAGCGTTTACACCTTCAACGTCTTTAGGTGTACCAATGTTAGCTGCCAATTCGAAGTGTTTACCATCTGCTGTCACTGTTTCAGCGTCTTTAAGAAGAGCCCATTCAGCTTTTTGTTTAGCATATGCTTCACCAGCAGCTTTAAATTCAGCAATTTCTTCATCTGTTGGGTTAATGATAACATCACCTGTGATACCGTTTACAGCAACGATATCGCCATCTTTAACACGGCTAGTGATATCATTTGTACCAAGAACAGCGGCAATTTCAAGAGTACGAGCCATGATAGCTGAGTGACTTGTACGTCCACCAATGTTAGTAACAAAGGCTTTAACAAATTGTTTGTTCAATTGGGCAGTATCAGAAGGTGTCAAATCGTGTGCAATAACGATTGATTCTTCATCAATTGTTGCAGGGTTTGGAAGTTTAGCACCGATAAGGTGAGCCAATACACGTTTAGCAACGTCGCGGATATCTGCGGCACGTTCTTGCATGTATGGGTTGTCTTCCATTCCTTCAAAGATAGTGATGAACATGTCAGTCACTTCTTTAAGTCCTGCTTCTGCGTTAACTTGTTTTGCACGAATAGTTTCTTTAATTTGGCTGATCATTTCTGGGTCAGCAAGAACCATTAAATGTGCGTCAAATACGGCAGCTGCTTCTTCGCCAAGTGTTTCTACTGCTTTTTCACGTATAATAGAAAGCTCGTCTTGAGATGCTTTCAATGCTGCATCTAGGCGAGCTTCCTCTGCACTTGTATCTTCAACTGTAACAGTTTCAAATGACAAATCAGGTTGAACGAGTAGATACGCTTTAGCAACAGCAACACCATCAGATGCGGCAATTCCTTTAAGCATTTCTGTCATTTTCTTAAGCCAATCCTTCTTTTGTCATTGTTTCTTCGATTGCTGCAAGTGCGTCATCAGCGTCTGCACCTTCAGCTGAGATAGTAACGTCAGCACCTTGACCAACACCAAGGCTCATAACACCCATGATTGATTTAAGGTTTACTGCTTTACCTTTGTAGTCAAGAGTGATGTCTGAAGCAAATTTGCTAGCTGTTTGAACAAGCAAAGTAGCTGGACGTGCGTGAATACCTGTTTCTGCAACAATGTGAAAATCTTTTGAAGCCATATTATGGTTCTCCTTTTATTTGTGTTTTTTCGGATTATCTTATGATAACCCTTACAAGCCATAATTATAGCATAAACACTTTTTTATTTCAATAGTTTCACGCTCTGTATGTGCTTTCATTTTTGAAAAAATAAGGAAAATCAGCACTTTTAACATGCAAATTTTTTGTTTTTCTGGAAAATAAATTTGCAAATAGGTTTAAATAATTCAACATAACATTATTTTGTAAATAAAACAAGCCTGAAACAATTTGATTTCAGACTTTTGATGAATTAATTAATGGTTTTTCTTTTCTGCCTTTTTCTTCTTCAAAGCTTGTGTTTGTTTTCGAATTTCATTGAAGAATGGCGCTGTTGTCAAACTAAATTGACTATAGTTTCTAAGCATACGACGTTGGTTGAAACGAAAAGGTTGAACACCCTTGATTTTTAAATTTTCATTTAAACGCAAACGAAGATTTTCCAAACGCTTAGCGAATACTTCTTTTTGTTTTGTCCAATCATTGAATTCTTCTCTGACAGATTTTAACATTTTTGCTTGCTCTGTTCGAACATAGTTTTCAAACGTTGCTGCTGCTTGTTGGAATTTTACGGTATCCATGACAGTCCAAATCAAGTCAGCCGTCATCATGCTGACAATTCCAAGAGCATACCAGATATTTAACCGCTCAATGATTGACATGACAACTGGCTGAACCCATTTTACCAAGATAAGAATACTAAAGCCCCAGAATAACGAAATCTTCGGAGCAATCCATCCTCTGATATTTCCCCATAAGTGACTATAATCCCAAAGTTTCATATGGAAAAAGTACTCTAAAAACCAGCCAGCAATAAACTCAAAAAGGGTCGCAATGAGCATGCCGCTTAAGAACAGCCATAAAAGATTACTTTGAAACGGCTCCGTTGCTAGTAAAACGGTCGTGACCGCAAACCCATAAACAGGACAATAAGGTCCGACCAAAAAACCACGATAAGCAAATTTTTTATCCCTAATCGAACAGTAAACTGTCTCCCAAAGCCATCCGACAAATGAGTAAATAAAAAAAAGGAATACAATATCCGTTACTGAATACCCCATAACATTCCAACCTCTAAAAATAAAAACTATTTTTATTATAACAAAAAACCTAGAACAAGACTTGTTCTAGGTTAGCTTTTACATATTTTCGATTAGTTTTGCTGCAAAATCACTTGTTGAATACGCTTGTTTTCCTTGTGCTAAATCAGCAGTAAATTGCCCCTTAGCAAAAGTTGTTTCAATAGCTTTTGTAATCAGCGAAGCTACTTCTGTCCATCCGATATAATCAAACAACATACAACCTGACAAAAGAACAGAACATGGATTTGCAATGTCTTTACCAGCAATGTCAGGAGCCGTTCCGTGTGTCGCTTCGAAAATCGCATGACCAGTAACATAGTTGATATTAGCACCTGGCGAGATACCGATACCTCCAACTTGAGCAGCAAGCGCATCACTGGCATAATCTCCATTTAAGTTTGTCAAAGCAACAACGTCAAATTTTTCAGGATTAAGCAGAATTTGTTGAAGGAAATTATCAGCAATAATATCGTTGATAATTAATTTTCCATTTGCCAACTCATCAGCGTATTCACGTTCAGCAAGTTCATAACCCCATTTACGGAAACCACCTTCAGTGAATTTTTGAATATTTCCTTTATGAACGATTGTCACATGAGTCAAACCGTTTGTTAAAGCATACTCGATAGCGGAACGGATAAGACGTTCGCTACCTTCTTTTGAAATGGGTTTAATACCGATACTACTTGTTTCAGGGAAACGAATCTTCTTGACAGACATTTCATTTTGCAAGAACTCAATGACTTTTTTCACTTCTGCTGTGCCGGCTTCCCATTCAATACCAGCGTAAATATCTTCAGTATTTTCACGGAAAATAGTAATACTTGTCTTTTCAGGTTCTTTAAGCGGACTTTCAATTCCTTTAAAATAGCGAACTGGACGAACACATGCATATAAATCTAATTCTTGACGAAGGGTCACATTAAGTGAGCGAATCCCACCACCAACAGGCGTTTCAAGAGGTCCTTTGATAGCAATCAAATCTTCTTTAATAGTATCAAGTGTTTCTTTAGGCAACCATTCACCAGTTACTTCATGTGCTTTTTTACCAGCTAAAAGCTCATGCCACGCAACTTTTTTCTCACCTTGATAAGCTTTTTCAACCGCTGCATCAAAGACTGCACGCGCATTTTTCCAAATATCACGACCTACACCATCACCTTCGATGAAAGGGATAATCGGATGATTAGAAACAGCCAACTGACCATTTTCTAAAGTGATTTTATCTGCCATAATTCATTTTCCTTTCCTATCTTTTAACGTTCGTCAAGCGGTACATACTTCAAACCAAGTTCACCTTTGTAACGTGAACGAGGTCGAATAAGTTTGTTGTGTTTTTGTTGTTCTTGGATGTGAGCAATCCAACCTGACACACGACTCATCGCAAAGATAAGTGTGAAGATTGAACTATCAATGCCAAGCACATGATAAACCGTTGCTGAATAAAAATCGACATTTGGAATAAGACCCTTGGTATGCTTCATGTAGTCTTCAATTTCGCGTGACAAGTTATACCAAACTTCGTTTTCTGTGCCTTCTGTCAAAGCCTTTGCCATTTCACGAAGGTATTTTTCACGAGGGTCTTGTGTTTTATAAACACGGTGACCAAATCCCATGATTTTTTCTTGTGAATCAAGTTTTTCCTTAAGATAAGCTTTGGTATCACCCATTTCACGAATTTCTTTGAGCATGTCAAAGACACGTTCATTAGCTCCACCATGAAGTGGTCCTTTTAGTGTACCAATCGCTGTCGTCACACAAGAATAAATATCAGCTAAAGTTGAGGCACACACGCGCGCTGCAAATGTTGAAGCATTTAATTCATGGTCAGCATGTAAAACCAAAGCACGATTAAGGGCTTTAACTTGTAAATCGGTTGGTTCTTCTCCATTTAACATGTAAAGGAAATTAGCTGCAAAGCACAAATCTTTACGCGGTGCCACTGGTGTTTTGCCTTCACGTAAGCGTGCAAAAGTAGCGATAATTGTTGGCATCTTTGCCATCAATTGAATAGATTGTTCGTATGTTGCTTCTTCAGAGTTATCTTCGGCATTGATATTATAAACACCAAGGAGACTGACAGTTGAGCGAAGTACACTCATTGGATGCAAATGATTACGTGATTGAATCATAATACATTGCACAACGGCATCGCTGATTTCATAGTTATCGCGTAGCAATTTTACAAAATCATCAAGTTCTGTTTTATTTGGCAAATGCAAATTCCAAAGAAGGTAAATGACTTCTTCAAAGCTAGCATCGTTATCCATTAATTCTGAAATATTGTAACCTGCATAAGATAAATTATCATCAATAATTGAACTAATACGGGTATTGCAGGCAATTAAATCTTTTAATCCACTTGCTCCTGTCATATATTAAGCACCCCCTAATTTCTTTCTAACAACCATTGGTAGAATACCACCGTTTTTGTAATAGCGGATGTCAGCATCAGCATCAAAACGTACCATGGCTTTAAAGTGTTTTTCACCTGACTCATCACGTGCAACGATATCAACAATATCGTGAATGCCAGGATTTTCTGAAAGGTTAATATCATAAGTTTCGTAGCCTGTTAAGCCAAGACTTACAGCGGTATCTCCTTCTAATAATTGAAGCGGCAAAACGCCCATCATTACAAGGTTTGAGCGATGAATACGTTCAAAACTTTCAGCAAGCACAGCTTTGACACCAAGAAGGTTTGAACCTTTTGCTGCCCAGTCACGACTTGACCCCATACCATAATCTTTACCAGCAATCACTAATGTGCCAACATTATCTTCCTTATAATGCATAGCTGCATCGTAAATTGGCATAAGCTCGCCTTTATATTTTGTGTATCCACCAATTTTTCCATCAGCCAATTGGTTTTGGATACGAATATTCGCAAATGTGCCTCGCATCATGACTTCGTGATTACCGCGACGGCTACCATATGAGTTGAAATCAAGATAATCAACACCGTGTTCTGTCAAATAGTTAGCAGCAGGGCTATTTCTAGCAATGTTACCTGCTGGAGAAATGTGGTCTGTTGTCACACTATCACCAAATTTTGCTAAAGGTTTCAAATTTTTAAGCGGTTTGATAACCAAATCATCACCTAAATGGTCAAAATATGGCGGATTTTGAATGTAAGTTGACGCTTCATTCCAGTGATAAATCTGGCTTTCTTCAGTTGGAATTTGATTCCATTTTTCACTATCAGTAAAGACATGTTCATACTCATGTTCAAACAATTCACGAGTGACAAATTTATCAACGTATTTGGCAACTTCGTCATTTGTTGGCATGATGTCTTTAAGGTACACAGGCTCATTATTTTGGTCGAAACCAAGCGGCTCAGTTGTCAAATCAATATTCGTATTTCCAGCAAGCGCATAAGCCACAACTAGCGGTGGACTAGCAAGGAAGTTTGCTTTGACGAGTGGATTAACACGACCTTCAAAGTTACGGTTACCTGACAAAACAGCTGATGCTAGCAAGTCAGTGTCAGTAATAGCTTTTGCAACTTCTGGACGAAGGCTACCTGAGTTACCGATACATGTCGTACAACCATATCCAACAATGTTAAAGCCAAGCGTATCAAGATAATCTTGCAAACCAGAATTACGAAGATAGCCTGTTACTACTTTTGAACCTGGAGCAAGCGACGTTTTGACCGTTGGAGCTACGCGCAGCCCTTTTTCAACAGCTTTTTTAGCAAGTAGTCCAGCTGACATGAGCACGTAAGGATTTGAAGTATTCGTACATGATGTGATAGCTGCAATAGCAACATGTCCAGTCTTGATTTCGACATCTTTGTCTTCAAAATGAACGGTTGCTGTTTTGTTAATCTCATCAGCCCCCAAGCCAAATCCTTGAACACCGGCTTCACGTGTTAAACTTTCTTGGAAGGTTTGCTTAGCTTGTGTCAAATCAATCAAATCTTGCGGACGTTTTGGCCCAGAAATGCTTGGCGAAATGGTAGATAAATCAATTTCAACCACTTTAGTGTATTCTGCTTGGTGCTCTGGATCGTAGAAAAGATTATTGTGTTTAGCATATTCTTTTGTTAGCGCAATATGGTCTTCATCACGATTAGTCAAGCGCATGTAATTAAGCGTTTCGTCATCGATTGGGAAATATCCGCATGTTGCCCCGTACTCAGGTGCCATATTAGCAATAGTTGCACGTTCAGCAAGACTAAGGTTTGAAAGACCATCACCAAAGTACTCAACGAATTTGCCGACAACTTTTTCTTGACGAAGCACCTGTGTCACTTTAAGTGCCAAGTCAGTTGCCGTCGCAATCTTAGGTAATTTACCAGTCAAACGAACACCAATAACTTCTGGAATTGGGAAGAACGAAGCCTCACCAAGCATAGCAGCTTCTGCTTCGATTCCTCCAACGCCCCAACCAAGAACACCAATACCATTAATCATTGTTGTGTGACTATCTGTACCAAACATTGAATCAGGATAAAGAACACCGTCTTTTTCAATGACCACATCACTGAGATACTCGATATTAACTTGGTGAATAATTCCTGTTGCTGGTGGGACCGCACGATAATTATCAAATGATTTTTCAGCCCATTTCAAGAATTCGTAGCGCTCATTATTACGTTTAAACTCCATGTTAATGTTGTCTTCTAGAGCTGTGTCACAGCCAAAGAAATCAACTTGAACACTATGGTCGATTACCAAATCAACCGGAATTTCAGGGTTAATCAATTCAGCATCTCCACCGTTTGCAACAATCGCATCACGCATTGATGCCAAATCAACGACAACTGGCACACCAGTAAAGTCTTGCAAAATAACACGACTTGGTTTGAATGGTACTTCGCCATGGATTTTTTTAGGATTATAAGTTGCTAAATTTTCAATGTTACTTTTTGTAACATCTACGCCATCATACTTTCTGAGTAAACTTTCAAGTAATATACGAATTGTATAAGGGATTCTTTTGATATTTCCTCCATAATGAGAAACGACTTCTTCAAGATTGAAATAAGAATAGTCATTCTCTTTGAAAGAAAATTTTGATAAAAATTCTGTCATGTACGGACCCCCGAATATAATTTTAGTGTTTTAATTATACAAAATTCAGAAAATTATGTCAACATTAATTTACAGTTCTGTGTCAGATTATATAACATGTCATGTGACGTCGCTAATTGAGCTAGCGAAAAGTACGCAAACACTATATTTTGTGCAGTTTTAAGTACTTTGGTACAAGATGTTGTGGTTTTGTAAGCTATATCATTTGCCTTTTTAGTATTTTTTGGATATTCTAATTAAACATTGATTTAAAAAAATATAACGAATTATGGAGGAAATCCTCATGACTAATAAAATTACACTTTTTTCAAAAAATAATTGCATGCAATGTAAAATGACCAAAAAACTTTTAGACAAAGAAGGTGCCAATTACCAAGAAATTAATATCGATGAGCAGCCTGATATGGTCGACTACGTTAAAAGCCTCGGCTTTACTTCTGCTCCAGTTATTAAGGCTGGCGACATTTCTTTTTCAGGTTTTCAACCAAGCAAACTAAAAGAGATTATCTAGATAAAAAATTCAAAATTAGAAAGGAATTACCACATCGATAATAAAGTGGTAACTAACTTTATGAGCCTCAATAATCTCGGCGACGTTTCATACTTTCGCCTAAATAACGAAATTAACCGTCCAATCAATGGTCAAATCCCTCTAAATAAAGACAAAGAAGCGCTTCAGGCTTTCTTTTTAGAAAATGTTATTCCAAATACGATGACCTTTGATTCCATCACCGATAAAATCAACTATCTGATTGAACATGATTACCTCGAAGAAGCTTTCATTCGTAGCTACTCCCCTAAATTTATCGAAAGCTTATCAAGAGACCTACACGCTCACCGTTTTCGTTTCAAATCTTTCATGGCAGCCTACAAGTTTTACCAGCAATACGCCTTAAAGACTAACGACGGGAGCCAGTATCTTGAAAGCATCGAGGACCGAATATTATTTAATGCCCTTTATTTTGCTGACGGCAATGAAGACTTGGCAAAAGATTTAGCTACTGAAATGATTAATCAGCGATATCAGCCTGCTACTCCTTCGTTTTTAAATGCTGGTCGCAGTCGACGTGGCGAATTTGTGTCATGTTTCTTGATTTCCATGACAGATGATATGAATTCAATCGGTCGTTCAATCAACTCAGCACTACAATTGTCTCGTATTGGTGGAGGGGTCGGCATTAATTTGTCAAATCTTCGCGAAGCTGGCGCTCCAATCAAAGGATACGAAGGCGCAGCATCAGGTGTTGTTCCAGTTATGAAGTTATTTGAAGACAGCTTTTCATATTCAAATCAACTTGGACAACGTCAGGGAGCCGGTGCCGTTTATCTTGATGTCTTTCACCCAGATATCCTAGCTTTCTTATCAACAAAAAAAGAAAACGCCGATGAGAAAGTCCGCGTCAAAACACTCTCACTTGGTATTACCGTTCCCGATAAATTTTACGAATTGACTCGTAACAACGAAGACATGTATCTCTTTAGCCCGTTTAGTGTTGAACGTGAGTACGGTGTTCCTTACAGCTATGTCGACATCACAGCTGAATACGACAACATGGTAGCCAATCCAAATATCGTTAAAACGAAGATTAAAGCGCGTGATTTGGAAACTGAGATTTCAAAATTACAACAAGAATCTGGTTATCCTTATGTGGTAAATATCGACACTGCAAATCGTACAAATCCTATCGATGGCAAAATCATCATGTCAAACCTTTGTTCAGAAGTATTACAAGTACAGACACCTAGCGTAATTAACGATGCTCAGGAATTCACCAAAATGGGAACAGATATCTCATGTAATCTTGGTTCAACAAACGTTGTTAACATGATGACTTCACCTGATTTTGGTCGCTCTATCAAGGCTATGACACGTGCCTTGACATTCGTGTCTGATACATCTTCTATCGAATCCGTTCCAACAATCAAGCACGGTAATGAGCAAGCTCACACTTTTGGACTTGGTGCTATGGGACTTCACACCTTCTTAGCCCAAAATCATATTCAGTACGGCGGTCCTGAATCCATTGAATTTACCAATATTTATTTCATGTTATTGAATTACTGGACTTTGGTGGAGTCAAATAATATCGCTCGTGAACGCAAACAAACTTTTGTTGGATTTGAAAAATCAAGCTACGCTGATGGCTCATATTTTGATAAATATATTACGGGTGATTATGTTCCAAAATCAGACCGAATCAAAGAATTATTTGCTAAGCATTTCATTCCAAGCGGAAAAGACTGGCTTGTGCTTCGTGATGCTGTCATGAGAGATGGGCTTTATCATCAAAACCGATTAGCTGTTGCTCCAAACGGGTCAATTTCTTACATCAATGATGTGTCTGCTTCGCTGCACCCAATTACGCAACGTATCGAAGAGCGTCAAGAAAAGAAAATCGGAAAAATTTACTACCCAGCGGCAGGGCTTTCAACTGAGACTATCCCGTATTACACTTCTGCCTATGACATGGATATGCGAAAAGTCATCGACGTCTACGCAGCAGCAACTGAACACGTTGACCAAGGTTTGTCACTCACATTGTTTTTACGCAGCGATATTCCAGAAGGGCTCTACGAATGGAAAACGCAAAGCAAGCAAACCACACGAGATTTATCAATCCTTCGTCACTATGCTTTTAACAAAGGTATTAAATCAATCTACTACATTCGTACCTTTACAGATGACGGGGACGAAGTCGGCTCAAACCAATGCGAAAGCTGTGTAATCTAACTGAACACTTGTTATTGGTCCTAAAGGACCTAATAACGAGACGGCAACCGCTAGGGCGGCTTGCCTAGTTCACTTACTAACTTCATCAATCGACTAGTATCGAGCCGATTGATTACGTGTCGTAACTCTTGCAAACTTACTTTGGTCCTAAAGGACCTAATAACAAGACGTTAAACACTATGTTATTCATTTATTAACTTTACTCAAATCCATTAGGAGAAAATAGATGTCACAAATATATTATAAAGCCATCAATTGGAACGAGATTGAGGATGTCATCGATAAGTCAACTTGGGAAAAGTTGACTGAACAATTTTGGCTTGATACTCGTATTCCACTGTCGAACGACCTCGATGACTGGCGCAAACTCTCTGACCAGGAAAAAGACCTGGTTGGCAAAGTCTTCGGCGGTTTGACGCTGCTTGATACCATGCAATCAGAATCCGGCGTTGAAGCTATTCGCGCTGACGTCCGTACACCGCATGAGGAAGCTGTTCTTAACAATATTCAATTCATGGAATCTGTCCACGCCAAATCTTATTCTTCAATTTTTTCAACGCTTAACACCAAATCAGAAATTGAAGCCATTTTCGAATGGACAAACAAGAATGAATTTTTACAGAAAAAAGCAAAAATCATCAACGATATTTATGAAAACGGCGATGCCCTGCAAAAGAAAGTTGCCTCAACTTTTCTAGAAACCTTTCTCTTCTATTCAGGCTTTTTTACCCCGCTTTATTACCTTGGCAATAACAAACTAGCTAACGTCGCTGAAATCATTAAACTGATTATCCGCGATGAGTCTGTCCACGGAACTTACATTGGTTATAAATTCCAGCTAGGCTTTAATGAATTACCAGAAGACAAGCAAGATGAGCTGCGTGATTGGATGTACGATTTACTTTACCAGCTTTATGAAAATGAAGAAAATTATACCAAATCACTTTACGATGAAGTTGGCTGGACTGAAGAAGTCATGACCTTCTTACGCTACAATGCCAACAAAGCTCTTATGAATTTGGGACAAGACCCTCTTTTCCCAGACACCGCTAATGATGTTAATCCAATTGTCATGAATGGTATTTCAACTGGAACTTCCAACCACGACTTCTTTAGTCAGGTCGGGAATGGTTATCTTCTTGGTTCGGTTGAAGCCATGAAAGACGGTGACTACAATTACGGGCTTTAATTTTCTTGAAAGCGATTAAAAAGTTCTTGACAAGTCATTTTTAAAAGTGCTAGACTATAGGTAATTAAAATTTCACAAAGGAGTGCTTCTGGCTGAGATCGCATGACGCGAAATCCTGATAACCTGATCTCGTTAGTACGAGCGTAGGGATTGTGACATGACTTTTTTAAAACGATGATTTGAAATCGCCTTGTACAATTATCAGATAAAAAGAAAGCTCCTTTGTATTAGAAGGAGCTTTTTATGTCGTCGAAAAATTCTCAACTGTCTGCTTTGATTGAGACTGCCCTTGTTGCTGCACTAGCCATGGCTTTATCTTATATTCCAGATTTTGCTAGCTGGTTCACACCTTCGTTTGGAGCTATCCCCCTAGTACTCTTTGCACTTCGCCGTGGTCCAAAATATGGTACTTTAGCCGGACTTATCTGGGGATTACTTCATTTCATTTTAGGTAAAGTTTGGTATTTGGCTTTATCGCAAGTTATCATCGAATACATCATCGCTTTTGTCTCAATGGGGTTAGCAGGATTTTTGTCAGTTCCGTTTCAAAATGCTCTTTCAAAAGACAATAAAGGACGCGCTTTATTTTACGCAACAGGTGGTGCTCTATTAGCTGTCTTTGTCCGCTATTTTTGGCACTTTGTAGCTGGTTTTATCTTCTGGGGAAGCTACGCTCCAAAAGGTATGTCACCTTACTTATATTCGTTTACGGTCAATGGCACAGCTGGTCTTCTAACTTTGGTTTTCGTCATTTTAGCACTAGCCATTATCATTCCGACACAAGGAAAAATGTTTTTAGTTAAGAGATAATCTCTTCTTTTTGTTTAATACTAAAAAGCTAGGACAACTTCCTAGCTTTTTCTCGTTTTCAACTTAAAGTTGTCTTGCTAAGTCAATCATTTCAAGCACACCTTGCGCACATTCGCTGCCTTTATTTCCAGCTTTTGAGCCTGAACGTTCGATAGCTTGCTCAATATCTTCAGTCGTAATCACGCCAAACATAACTGGAATGTCACTAGTAAGATTAATCTGACCAACACCCTTAGCCACTTCGTTACAGACAAGGTCGTAGTGGCTGGTTGACCCACGGATGACACTACCAAGTGTGATGACACCGTCATATTTTCCACTCGCCACAATTTTTTTCGTCATAAATGGAATTTCAAAAGCACCTGGAACCCAGTAAACATCAATGTCTTCTTCAGACACTTCATTACGAATCAAGCCGTCCATTGCTCCACCCAATAATTTTGAGGTGATAAATTCGTTAAAACGTGCGACGACGATAGCAATTTTGACATTTTTTCCAATAAATTTTCCTTCAAATGTTGTCATGATAGTCACTCCTTAAATAATGTGTAATAAATGATGAAATTTTTCTTGTTTGGTTTGTAGGTAAGCTCGATTTTCTTGGTGAGCCGGCACCTGTAAAGGCAAGCGTTCAACAATCTCAATGCCAGCAGCCGTAAGTTGTTCCAGCTTATCAGGATTATTTGTCAAAAGCCTGATTTGTTGGATTTTCAAAAATGATAAAATATCTGCAGCAATCTGATAATCACGCTCATCAGGTGCAAAACCCAACTCAACATTGGCATCATAAGTATCAAAACCATTTTCTTGCAGCTGATAAGCTTTGAGCTTGTTCTTTAGTCCGATGCCACGTCCTTCTTGGCGAAGATACAAAATTGCTCCACGACCAATTTCATTGATTTTCTTCATGGCAGCGTGCAGCTGTTCCCCACAATCACAACGATATGACCCAAAAATATCCCCTGTCAAACATTCTGAATGCAGACGAAGCAAAAGCGGTTCAGCAGATGTCAACTCACCTTTTGACAACAAGATGTGCTCACGATGAAACTCATCTTCAAATAAACGAAGGTCAAAATCACCATAACTCGATGGCAATTTCACCTTGGGACTATCTTGAAAACTGACGTAACGTGCGATATCACCAACTTCAATCATGGTCAAATCCCATTTTTGAGCAAATTCCCTGAGATCACTTTTTCGTGCCATTGTGCCGTCATTTTTTAAAATCTCACAAATATAAGTTGCTTCTCGACTCCCCGCCAAGCGTGCCAATTCAAGACTTGCTTCTGTATGTCCACGACGTTTAAGAACGCCACCACTTCGTCCAACCAAAGGAAACATATGACCTGGACAATGAAAATCACTTGCTTTACTACTTTGTGAGGCTAATTCTTGAATGGTTTTAGCACGGTCAAATGCTGAAATACCTGTTGAAGTCGTCTTGTGGTCTACACTAATAGTAAATGCTGTGCCATGTGCATCTGTATTTTCTTCTGACATAGGAACAAGTTCCAAACGTTCTGCGATTTTCTCAGACACTGGCGCACAAATCAAACCACGCGCGTATTTAGTCATGAAATTCACATTTTCAGGACTCGCTAACTCCGCAAGACCAACCAAATCTCCTTCTGCCTCACGGTCATCATCGTCGACAACTACGATTAATTTTCCTGCTTTCAAATCAGAAATTGCCTTTTCAACATCCTTAAACATCTAGTCTCCTTTCATCATTCTTAGCTGTTTTTGCATGTATTTTGCTAAAATATCCGTCTCAATATTGACTTTGTCACCTGTTTTGAGCCTTGCCAGGTTAGTCTCTTTTGCCGTATGTGGAATCAACGACACGCTAAATTGCCCCTTCTCAGCGGATACCACCGTCAGACTAACACCGTTGACCGCGATTGAGCCTTGCCCAACAATCTGCCCTTCAAGTTCTTTTGGAAAAGCAAAGCTAAGTACAAGTGCATTTTCATCACTTTCTTTTTTGACAAGCCTTGCCACACTATCCACGTGCCCAGTCACAAGATGCCCTTCAAAGCGAGCATGGGCTAACATAGCTAACTCAAGATTCACCAAATCACCGACACGACTCTCTGAAAAAATCGTTCGCCTAAAGGTTTCTGGCATGACATCCACTGTAAATGCATCCCCTGCTTTAGCCACGCAAGTCAAGCAGATACCATTGATTGCCATACTATCGCCAATTTTATAATCAGCTAACAACTTTCGTGAAGCCTTGCAAGTTAATTTGATATTGTGCTGGTGTTTGACAATCCGGCTAATACGACCTTGTTCTTGAATTAATCCGGTAAACATCACACCCTCCTTCTAGCCGAAAGCCTAATATTATTTCCGATTTTCTGGCAAGCAAAATCGTCTAATTCTAAGGCTTGACTAACCAGACGAAAACTCGACATGGCTGCTTTGCTATTACCACCAATAAGCTTAGGAGTCACATAAGAAATGATTTCATCCCAAAGCCCACTCTCCAGAAAAGCATCATGAACACCAGCTCCGCCCTCAACATAAACAGACTGCAACTTCTTCTCATAAAGCACCTGCAAAATATTAGCAATCGAAAACTCTGGCAAATCAATTACTGTGACATGCTTTGGTAAATCCGAAACCTTCCGACCACTAAAAATATAAACTGGAGCCGAATTATCTTTAAAAATCTGTAAATCTAACTGGTCAAAAACACGCCCCTTTTCATCCAAAATCACACGCACTGGCGGACAAAAGCTTGTCCCACTACCCAGCAAACGTGGATTGTCAATCAAGACCGTATCAGCACCAACCAATATCGCATGAAAATCATCACGTTCATCGTGAACAAAACGATTTGTCTCGTCATCAGTCAAAGCCGTTCGTTTGCCAAGCACAGCAATCTTTCCATCCAGACTAACTGCTTGTTTCAAAACAACATAAGGACGCTTGCGCTCATAGTAAACATTGTAGTGCTTGTTGAGTGCGCGTGCCTCTTCTTCCAAAACATGAGTGACTACTTCTATTCCTTGCTCTTTTAAGAAAGCCACACCTTTTCCTGCTACTAAAGGATTGGGGTCAAGCTGGCCAACAACTACCTTTTTGATACCTGCCTCAACAATCGCTTGGGTACAGGGTGGCTGTTTTCCCCTATGATGACAAGGTTCCAAGGTCACATAAAGAGTTGAATTAAATAGTTCTTCCGGAGTTTGACAATGTAAAATCGCGTTCTTTTCAGCATGCTCATGACCATACTGCAGGTGTGCACCACGAGCAATTACATGATTACCTTTGACAATCACCGCACCAACTAAAGGATTGGTGTAAGTTTGCCTAAAGCCACGCTTAGCTTCTTCTATCGCTTGCAACATATAGTTTTTATCCATATCTTCCTCCTTTCAAATAAAAAAATCCCGACAAAAATTATCCGACTAGCTTGCACTAATCAGTCATTTTCATCGGGTACCACTGTAGTTATCTGAATTTTCTGACACATAAAATATACCAAAAACAAAAATCCCCGTAGCATTACACTACGAGGCGATTAAAGACAACTAAAAAAGTAATTCAAAAAGCAAGAGTATGCTTTTTGACACTCTATCAATTCTTCTCCCATCCAGACTCTACTGTCGGCTCTGGAATCACACCAGATCAGCTTACGCTCACGGACTTAGCTCTCTCATTTTTCAAATAAAGTTGATTAGTAATTGCTTCTCCTCACAGACATAGCGAAATATCAGCGAGAAATAAAAGCAAGTAACAATCAACGAGACAACAACACCGTCGGTCGGGAATTTCACCCTGCCCCGAAGAAAACTATTCAATTCTTCTTAAGATTATCACGAATTGAAAAAGCTGTCAATTTTTTTATTATTTTCTGAAATATTTATTCACAAAATGAATGTTAGCAAGGTTGATATAGATATGAAGTGCCACTACGACTATAATTCCTGACACAACATTCAATGATGTGAAGAAAGCTAATAAATACAAAATAACGTAAATAGCTGGAATGATGCGATAATTGAGATTGAAAACAATCAAGAAAGATTGTTCATAATTAGCTTGCAACTCACCTTCATCGTAAGAATATAAAAATTCTTTTACTTCAGCAATGGTTGGGAATGTCGAAATCTTATAGCGACGAATTTTTTGATTCAGTTTAAAAATAATAATTTGAAGAACTACCATCAAAATAAATAAGGCAATATCAACAATTTGAATTTTCCAAAACATATGCCCTTCACTTACAATAGCATCGTGAAATTTAAGCAAACATCCAAGCAATAGAAAAAGAACCAAAGCAGAAGAAATATTATAAAAAATATTCGCAAATTCTAAGTTCTTAAACGTTTTACGATAAGTATCATAACTTACCTCTTCATCAAGATTATCATCCAACTGTTCCTTGCGATTATAATAATGATTTGCTTGGTATATGAACCACAAGTTAAGCAGAACAGAAATTATTGCAAGTCCACGAACTAAAAAGACTAGACTATCAAAATTAAATTTTAAAATCTTGCCATCAAATCCTAAACCTAAGACACCAGTTACTCCTCCGACAAGAGCACTAACAATAACAATTCCTAGATAAAATAAAACACGTTGTTTTGTTGTTAATTGTTTTGTCTTATTCATTATTCTTCTCCCTCTTCATCAAGACTAAAAACATTTTCGACAGGTTCATTAAATATGTGTGCGATGCGCAGCGCAATAATCACCGATGGCGTATACTCATTACGTTCCAAAAGACTAATCGTTTGTCTAGAAACTTTCGCCAATTTGGCTAACTGTGTCTGATTCAAACCATCACGCGCACGTAATTCTTTCAGACGATTTTTTAATACCAAATTTTCCTCCATTCTAGTAATTGATAAAAGATGTTTCTTTTTCAAAAAACGTCTTCTTAATAATTCATCTCTCCTAGGATTGGGAGTTTCTGATGTAAGATAAGCACCAAAGATAGCAAGAAAAATAAAAATCCAATCATCTTTAGAAGACATCTAATCTCCTCCCTTCGATGAATTGATTATAGCACTACCTTCTAAAAATGACAATTATATTTGTCAAAAAGAACATAATTTTTGTCAAAAAAAGACCCGGTTAATAAAACCGAGTCTTTATTTCCTACAATCTTTCAATCATTTCAACCAATTTCTTGGCATGGGTTTGTGATTTTGCAATCATTTCTTGGGCTTTTTCAGCGTCGTTTCGAAGTGAATAAGAAACGCCGTGTGTCACAACATGGCCTGCAAAATTCAGCTGAGTCAATTTTGCTGTCAAACGAATCGGTGCCAAAAGCTCGTCAATCGTTGTGCCTGTTTCTGCGCTATAAGCTGCTTCTCCTGCGCCAGTCGTCAAAGAAGCAATCAAAACTTTATTTTTCAAGGCATTACCATTTGAACCGTGTGAAAAACCATGCACAAAAACTTTTTCAATCCATTTATTCATCAAAGATGGTGTCATGTACCAGTAAAGTGGATACTGAAAAACAATAACATCAGCTCGACGTAATTTTTCCTGCTCAGCTGCCACATTAATCTGATAATCAGGATATAAATTACTCAAAATATCCAATTCAACTTCTGGATAAAGCTTTTTAATTTCCTTTAAAATCGTTTTATTTGCAAGTGAATCATTTTTCAAATCAGGATGCCCTGAAACAACAAGAACTTTTTTAGCCAATTTTGTCACTCCTCCTATTTTTAGAAAATTCTATACAATTAAAGGCAATTTGTCAACTTGAAAAAGAACCTCTCGCTAGAGAAGTCCTTTTATCTTAGGCAAAAACGTCTTTCAAAATAGCAACGCCTTGATCGATTTGCTCTTTTGTCAAAGTCAATGGTGGCAAGAGACGAATAACATTTGTTCCTGCAGTTAAAACAACAAGACCTTTGGCACGCGCCTTCTCAACCAAGTCAACAAGATTTTCAGTTGTTTCAATACCAATCATGTAACCAAGCCCACGAACTTCAGTTACTTTTGGATTACCAGCTAAAGCTTTTTTCAACTCTGTTTGCAAATAATTACCATTGTCAAGAGCTTGGGGCAAGAAACCGTCAGTAAGCATAATATCTAGTACGCTTGAGGCTGCTGACATGACAAGTTTATTGCCACCAAAGGTTGACCCATGACTGCCGTAAGAAAAAGCTGAACCAAGTTTTTCTTTTGCAATCATTGCACCAACTGGTACGCCATTTCCAAGACCTTTTGCTAAAGTAAAAATGTCTGGCTCAATGCCATAATGTTCAAATGAAAAGAGTTTCCCAGTACGTCCCATACCTGTTTGGACTTCATCGACAATAAGCAAAATCCCTGTATTTTGACAAAATTCGCTCAAGGCTGTTACAAAAGTTTTATCTGCTGGGCGAACTCCTGACTCCCCTTGAACCAATTCTAACATGACCGCTGCAGTATCCGCAGTCACCAAGGCTTTAACACTATCCAAATCATTATATGTCGCATAGCTAAAATGTGGGACAACATCACCAAAACCAGCTTTAATTTTGTCCTGACCAGTCGCAGACATTGACCCAAAGGTACGACCGTGAAAAGAATTCACAAAAGTGATAATTTCTTGCTTGCCAGTCGCCTTACGAGCAATCTTAATCGCAGCTTCATTAGCTTCCGCACCGCTATTTGCAAAGAAAGCAAGATAATCTTTATCCCCGATTAATTTACCTGCTACTTCTTCTTGCAAGGAATTGTGGTACAAATTTGGCATGTGCCAAATCTCCTCAGCCTGCTTAAGCAAAGCTGCTTTGACTTGTGGGTGAAAACCAAGATTAGTTACACCAATACCAGATGAAAAATCAAGGTATTTTTTGCCGTCCTGGTCAAAAAGATAATTACCTTCCGCTTTAACAAATTCGATAGCTGCACGTTTATAATTTTGAAATAGTTTTGTCATTCGTCGCTCCTTTACGTTAGCAGATGATTGAAGTTCCTGTTACAAGATTGTCGCCAATCAATACTTCACCCACACCTGCTAAAACAGTGTTCACTGCTGATTCGATTTTTGGAATCATGCCGCCAGTGATAATTCCTTGATCAATTTTCTCTTGAAATTCTGTCGATGTTAAGCTATCAAGCACAGCTCCATTTTCCAAAACGCCTTTAACATCAGTCATTAGGACTAACTTTTCAGCCTCTAAAGCGACAGCGACCGCTGTTGCCAAATAATCTGCGTTGATGTTTAAAAGCTCACCATCTTTAGAATAGCCGAGCGATGCAAGAACTGGCAACATGTTATTATCAAGCATTTGCTCCAAAACTGGTGTTTGAATTTGCGCCACATCACCAACGTAACCGTAAGTTCCTTTATCAAGGAAATCTGCTTTGACCACCCTTTTTAAACCTGACAAAAGCTGGATACTATCGACTGACGACTGATTCAACTTTTTAGTCAGATTGTGACCGACCATGTTTAAAAGAGCGTAGCTGACTAATCGCATGTCAGATTTATTTGTCACACGAAGACCATTGATTTTTTTAACAGGAACATGATTGTCTTCCATTAGTTTATTAATAGCAAAGCCTCCGCCGTGCACAATCACAAGTTTTTTTCCAGATTCTTTCCAAATTTTGACTTGATTAATAAACTGTTGTGTGAGGTTTTGACTAGCAACGCCTCCGATTTTAATCACAATTGTATCTTTCATTATCTTATCCCTTTACGTACGATAAAGAGCATTGATTTTGACATAATCATATGACAAATCGCAGCCCCATGCTTTTCCTTGCGCTTCCCCCGCGTGCAAATCAACTGTAATGGTAATCTCATCTTCATGCATGACGTCTTGCATTTCTTCTGTTTCAAAATCAACTGGACTTGATTTCAACATCACTGGAACATCTCCAAGGAAAATATCAATATTATCAACTGGTACATCGACACCTGCATAGCCTACAGCTGCTAAAATGCGTCCCCAATTAGGGTCTTCACCAAAAATCGCTGTCTTAACAAGACTTGACCCGACAACACTTTTTGCCATCATACGCGCATCAAGTGCATTTGGAGCATTTTTGACATTGACTTCAATAAGTTTGCTTGCACCTTCACCGTCTTTTGCAATCATTTTAGCTAATTCTTGCATGACATAGTTAAGCATGCTTGAGAATTTATCAAATTCAGGTGTATTTGGCAAAATTTCTTCATTCAAAGTGCAACCATTTGACATGACAAGAACCATATCATTCGTTGAAGTATCACCATCAACCGTGATTTGATTGAAAGTCGTTTCAACGTTCTGACTTAACGCAAGTTGCAAGGTTTCACTTGAAATATTAGCATCACAAGTGATAAAAGCTAGCATTGTCGCCATATTTGGGTGAATCATGCCTGACCCCTTTGCAACACCCGCCATGGTTACCTCGTCACGACCAAATTTTTCTGTCACTGCAACAGTTTTAACCATGGTATCAGTTGTCAAAATTGCTTTTGAAAAATCATCTGAATTGCCATTAACCACAAGTTTAGAAAGACCTGTTTTTAAAGTATCCATTGGTAATAAATCACCAATGACACCAGTTGAGGCAACGCCGACCAAATCAGGTTCGACGCCAAGCTTTTCAGCTGTCCACTTTTGCATAGTGTAGGCATCTTCCATCCCTTGCACACCTGTACAAGAATTGGCAACACCAGAATTGACAACGATAGCTTTCATTTTTTGTGCTTTTTTGACTGACTGACGCGTCACAATCAATGGCGCTGCAATAACTTTATTTGTCGTATAAACTCCCGCTACGCTAGCTGGAACTTCTGAGACAATCCAACCAAAATCAAGTTTTCTTTTCTTAAATCCTGCATGCAAGCCATCAGCTGAAAAACCAAGCGGACTGGCAACATTTCCTTTAATTACTTTCATATCTCATACCTGAAACACTTAAATCTTTTAAGTGCTATTCCCTTTCTAAATTACAAATAATTTGGTGAAATCAATAATCCTTCTGTCTCATCCCAGCCGTTCATCAGATTGAGATTTTGGATGGCTTGACCAGCAGCACCTTTAATCAAATTATCAATAACCGAGACAATCGTTAAAACATTTGTCACCTTGTTGTATAGAAAACCGATATCTGTAAAATTTGACCCAATCACATTGTGCAACTCTGGCAAATCATCCTGCACACGAACAAACGGTGTGTCCTTGTAAGAATCTTCATAAATGGCAAAGAGATTTGCTGCTGTTAGGGGCTTTTTCAATTTCACATAAACCGTTGACATGATGCCACGATTAACTGGCAAAAGTGATGTTGAAAATTGAATATGATGAACCTGGTCATTGAAAAGTTTCAACTCTTGTACAATTTCTGGAATATGCTGGTGACGATTCAATTTGTAAGTCACGTAATTATCATGCACGTTAACGAAATGACTTGATTCAGAAAGAGCTTTACCAGCACCTGTCAAACCACTTTTAGCATCAACAATGATAGAATCTTCTTCAACAACATCAGCTTTTAGTAAAGGAATCAAAGCTAACTCTGTCGCTGTCGCATAGCAACCTGGGTTAGAAATGAATTTTTTGTCCTTAACATCCGTAAATTCAGCCAAAGAATATGTAAATTTATTCAAAATCTTATCACTAGCTGGTGTTTTTTTATACCATTTTTCATAAAGATAGGCTGGTAAGCGATGGTCACCTGATAAGTCAATCACAGGAAAATCAGCTTCAACAAATGGCTCTGCTAATTTGCTAGCTACACCACTTGGTGTCGCAAAGAAGACCAAGTCTGATTTTGCCATGATTTTCTCTGCGTCAAACTCTTCGATGACCAAGTCACACACACCAACTAAGTAAGGGTATAACTCTGACAATCGTCGACCGATTTCCTTAGTAGCGTGAATCGAAGCAATCGTAACTTTTTTATGATTATTCAATAATTTAACTAATTCTAGCCCGCTGTATCCAGTGATACCAACAATCGACACTCTCATAATATACACCTCTTGAATAAATATGTATTCAATTTTATAGTATATTTATTCATAAGTCAAGCATTTTTTGCATAAATTATTAAAAAAGTACGAATTTTCATTCGTACTTTCGGTATTTTTTAAAACACCCCTAATTTTCCTATTCTCTCGACCGCCTCAATCAAACGCTCTGGTTCGACCAAGAGTCCAATTCTGACGTAACTGCCACCTTGTTCCCCAAATCCTTTTCCCGGTGCGACTGCGACGTGAGCTTCATTTAAGAGTAAATCAGCGAAGCTTTCACTGTTATAACCTTCTGGCACCGGCATCCAAGCATAAAACGAACCTTTTGACTCAAAGGCGTGCCAACCGATTTTAGCAGCAGCTTTGACAAAAGCGTGGCGTCGCTCGTCATATTTGTGATTTAGCTCTGCGATTGCCGCTTTAGCGCGCTCATCTAAAAGAGCTACTGCGCCAGCGTCTTGGATAGCTGGGAAAATGCTGACAAAAAGGTGGTCTTGTAATAAGTTAAGCGCCTCAATCAACTCCGCATTTCCCGCCGCAAAAGCCAAACGCCAACCTGCCATGTTAAAAGTTTTAGAAAATGTATAGAGTTCAATGCCAACTTCTTTTGCACCTGGCGTTGATAGAAAACTTGGATTTTTAAAACCATCCGCTCCCAAGGCACCATAGGCAAAGTCACTGACCACACCAACGTCAAATTTTTTCGCCCAAGCAACTAATTCTTCATAAAATGCTGCCGTTGCCACTGCTCCGGTAGGATTGTTAGGGTAATTGATATAGATAAATTTTGCGCGCTTCGCCACATCTTCAGGAATCGCTGACAAATCAGGCAAAAAATCATTTTCTGCTTTTAAAGGAAAAGTTTCAAACTCAATTTTTCCAAGAGAAACGCTTGATAAATAATCTGGATAACCAGGGTCAGGCAGCAAAAGCAAATCACCAGGATTCATGGTGGCTACTGGAAATTCTACCAGACCAATCTTTGCACCACCAAGGACACAAATCTCTTTCTCGCTATCAAGGTCTACTTGATAATTGTCCTTATAAAATTGACTTGCTGCCTCTTTAAAATTAGCATTTCCACGAAATTGCGAGTATTTATGCGAAGCAGGATTTTTAGCAGATTCAATCAAGGCATCAACGATATAATCGTAGGTCGGCTGATCAGGATTTCCCTGCCCAAGATTTATCACATCATAACCTTGTGTCACTTTAGCATTGACCTTAGCAACAAGATTTGCAAAAAATTGTTTTGGTAATGTTTGTAAAATATCTGATTGTGAAAACATCCTAACTCCCCCTTAATGATACAACTCTGGCTTTCGGTCAGCAAAAACAGGAATATGCCCACGAACTTTTTCAACCTCTGATAAGTCAATATCTACCGAAAAAACACCTTCTTGATTATCTGGCGCTTGCAAAATAACATTTCCTAGCGGGTCAATAACCAATGAATGCCCAGAAAAATCGTCCAACACTCCTTGACCAACACGGTTGACAGCCACTACAAAAGCTTGATTTTCAACTGCACGCGCACGCAGCAAAATCTCCCACTGTGGCACACGTTTTTTTGGCCACTCAGCTACGACAAATAAAACCTTACCCCCAGTCGCCATCAAGGTTCTCACCCATTCTGGAAATCGAATATCATAGCAAATGGCACTAGCTGCCTTGACACCATCAAGCTCAAAAGTACTTTCACGATGCCCACCCTGCAAAAAACGATCTTCTCCCATCAAGCCAAAAAGATGAACTTTATCATAATCTGCAATCACCTGACCAGCTCGATTAAAAACATAAGTAGTATTAAAAAATTGATTTTTCTTTGCTGTCGCGACCGAACCAGCTACAATATTAACCTGATTTTCTTTGGCAAACTTTCCTAACAAATCTTTCGTTTGCTGACCATCCTTATCAGAAAGCTCAGCCATTTGCTCCAAAGCATAGCCAGTGTTCCACATCTCAGGCAATACAATTACATCAGGTTTATCAAGCATCGCTTTTTCTAACAAAGCAAGAACTTTCCTTGCATTTTTATCTGGCTCCGCTTCGCGAATTGACATCTGAATAAGTGAATTTTTCATCATTTTCTCCATTCTATCTCTAAACTGTGAAAATTTTCTGAAATCTTATTTTCTATTATAGCAGCCTGAACTTTCCCCGTAAAATAGTTATTTTAAATAAAGTCAATAGTTAAAAACTATAACAAAAAGCCCACCGTTTGGTGAGCTTTGCATGCTTTATACTAAAAATTGTTTTTCGGCTTGAACTAAAAGTGACGTTTTATCGCCATATGATGATAAAACATTTTGAAAAGCAGACCTACTTGCTACCACATGCTGTCCATTTTTCAAATAAAGGCAGGATAAATACTCTAAACGTTTTTGACTAATTTTATCCAATTTTTTCAAATTAACTTTAGCAAATAAGTCGCTAGACATCCTTTTATACAATACTACTTCTAAAGTAATCAATAGACTATAGTAGTAATTTTTATTAAAACTATCAATTGGTATCATCCTAGTTAATTTTTGATAACTATTTCTAACTTTTCGTATTTCTCCTTCAATAACACAGGCATAAATCAAATATAGCAAACAAGTATTTATCATATAGCTAGGAACTACTTGACATTCTATAGTATCACAAATTCGTGAAACATCCTCAAAAGTCATTTCATTATAATCTTGTAACAATTGATTGGACATCTTTTGCCATAAAAGAAATAATTCATCTTTCACTAACAATTTATATATTTTAAAACCATCACTGCATAAGCCAAAAAAATTCACTGGAATTACTGTTGCTACAAACAACAATAAACTAGAATAACCAAATATTGTGAAAAAATCAATTTTAAAAAGCAAGGCAAATGAACCAAATAAGCTGATTAAAGGACCTCCAACCAGCAAGCTTAGCACTGCCTTGCCTAGATAATTTGCTATCTTATAACGATAAATACCACCATAGTACATCCAATCATTATTAAACTGAATATGAAAACCATTTTCAAAATTAAACTTGATAAAACCAACAATAAGGTACAATGGCTTTATACCGTTAACATAACCAGCTAAAAAATGACCAAACTCGTGAGTGCCAACCGCCAGCATAATACCGAGATAACCTAGTACAAACGTCTCTCGTGCTGCTGGAAATATTATCATCACCAAAAATAAACCTAAAATTGTTCCACAAGCCGGTGAAAATAGTTTTTTCATTCCTAAATCTCCATTTCCCAAATTCCTGAAAATATACTAATATTCTACCACAAGATTATAAAACTATAACAAAAAGCCCACCGTTTGGTGAGCTTTCATTATTTTCTTTCTTGCAAGGTTTTAATCAGGCTACTGAGTAGGCTTGCTTCTGCAAAGAGAATGACAATAAGTACCCAATTTACTCTTCCTTGAATGCTATTTAAAATAAGTACGCAAGTTAGAATGACTATAGTTGCACTGATTAGGGCAATTGCAAGTTTTAGAAAGATATTTTTTGATGTCATCTTATAGATTTTCTGCTACTGCTGCAAGAAGGTCAGCGATTTTAGCAGCGTCTGAACCACCGGCCATAGCCATGTCTGGTTTACCACCACCACGACCTGATACGATTGGTGCCAAAGCTTTAATCAAGTTACCAGCATGAACATCTTTAGATTTGCTTGCAACAAGGACATTTACTTTTTCGCCGATAGCTGCTGCCAATACAAGAACATCAGAGTAATCTTTTTGTTTCCAGTTATCAGCAAATGTACGAAGAGCTCCAGCGTCAGAAACAGTTACTTGGCTAGCAATAAAGCGAAGACCATTTGATTCTTTAACATCTTTGAAGACGTCACCAGCTTGAGCTGCTGCTGCTTTTTCCTTCAACTCAGCATTTTCTTTTTGCAATTTGTGCAATTGTTCTTGCAAGCTTACAACTTTCTTAGTAACTTCTTTAAGTTGAGGTACTTTAAGAGTTTCAGCGATTGCTTTAAGGTCTTCTTCTTCTTGACGGTATGCTTCAAAGGCTTCTTTACCAGTTACAGCAAGGATACGACGAGTTCCTGAACCGATACCTTCTTCTTTAACAATCTTGAAGATTCCGATTTCAGCTGTATTTGAAACGTGTGTACCACCACAAAGTTCGATTGAATAGTCACCGATTGTTACAACACGTACGTTTTTACCATATTTTTCACCGAACAATGCCATAGCACCCATTGATTTAGCTGTATCAATATCAGTTTCAACAGTAACAACTGGGATAGCATTCCAGATTTGTTGGTTAACTTCTTCTTCGATTTGACGCAATTCATCAGCAGTTACAGCTTCAAAGTGAGTGAAGTCAAAACGCAAGAAGCCTTCTTCGTTAAGAGAACCAGCTTGAGTAGCGTGTTCACCGATAACGTTGTGAAGTGCAGCGTGAAGCAAGTGAGTAGCTGTGTGGTTTTTAATAACACTGTGACGACGTTTGCTATCAATTTCAAGTGTATATGTTGTACCAACAGACAAGCTTGCAAGAACTTCAACTGTGTGAAGTGCTTGACCGTTTGGTGCTTTTTGAACATCAGTCACACGAGCAACGATGTCACCTTTATCGTTTTTGATAACACCGTGGTCAGCCACTTGTCCACCCATTTCAGCGTAGAATGGTGTTTTAGCAAAGACAAGCAATGCTTGACCTTCTGAAACAGCTTCAGTACGTTCGTTATCAGCAATGATTACTGACAATGTAGAGTCAAGAACTTCTTCTTCGTAGCTAAAGACTGATTCTTCAGTGATGTTTGACAATGTTTCATTTTGCATCCCCATTGAACCACCTTTAACAACGCTTGCGCGAGCGCGTTCTTGTTGTTCTTTCATGGCAGCTTCAAAGCCAGCGTGGTCAATCTTGAATCCTTTATCTTCAGCCAATTCTTCAGTCAATTCAACTGGGAATCCGTATGTATCATACAATTTGAAGATATCTTTACCTTCAACAGTGTCTTTACCTGCAGCTTTCAAATCAGCCAACAATTGGTCAAGCATGTTTGAACCAGCATCAATTGTACGTGCAAAAGTTTCTTCTTCACGTTTGACAATTTTTTCGATAAATTCACGTTTTTCAAGTACTTCTGGGTAGTATGATTCCATAATTTTACCAACAGTTGGAACCAATTTGTACAAGAATGTTTCATTGATACCAAGGCGACGACCATGCATAACAGCACGGCGAAGCAAACGACGAAGAACGTATCCGCGACCTTCGTTACCTGGAAGAGCACCATCACCGATTGCAAATGAAAGTGAACGGATGTGGTCAGCGATGACTTTAAAGCTCATGTTGTCGCCATCTGGATCATAAGTTTTACCAGATAATTTTTCGATTTCACGAATGATTGGCATGAAGAGGTCAGTTTCAAAGTTTGTTTTAGCCCCTTGCATAACAGCAACCAAACGTTCCAAACCAGCACCAGTATCAATGTTTTTGTGTGGAAGTTCTTTGTATTCTGAACGTGGAACAGCTGGGTCAGCGTTAAATTGTGACAATACGATGTTCCAAATTTCGATATAACGATCGTTTTCGATATCTTCAGCAAGAAGTTTAATACCAACGTGATCTGGGTCGAATTCTTCACCTCGGTCAAAGAAGATTTCAGTATCTGGTCCCGAAGGTCCAGCACCAATTTCCCAGAAGTTATCTTCGATTGGAATCAAGTGACTTGGTTCAACACCAAGTGAAATCCAACGGTTGTAAGTATCTTTATCATCTGGGTAGTAAGTCATGTAAAGTTTGTCTTTAGGGAAATCAAACCATTCTGGACTTGTCAAAAGTTCAAATCCCCAAGTGATAGCTTCATCACGGAAGTAATCACCAACTGAGAAGTTACCCAACATTTCAAACATTGTGTGGTGACGTGCAGTCTTACCAACGTTTTCAATATCGTTTGTACGAATAGCTTTTTGAGCATTTGTAATACGTGGATTTTCAGGAACTACTGAACCATCGAAATATTTTTTAAGTGTGGCAACACCTGAGTTAATCCAAAGAAGAGTTGGGTCGTTTACAGGAACCAAGTTTGCTGAAGGCTCAACAGAGTGACCTTTTGATTTCCAAAAGTCTAACCACATTTGGCGGACTTGCGCACTAGTTAATTGTTTCATTACATCTTTCCTTTTCTTGTTACTAAGCGATAATCGCTTGCCATAGATTGACATCATTTTTACTACTGCAATTTAACAAAAAACGACAAGTTCATCTCATAGAGGGTGACGTTAGCCACGGTACCACCTCTTTTCAATGAACCTGTCATTCTTCATTTATCTGTTAAATTGTTTTTCTTAAATCAACGTTTATAAACCACGTTACAAACTTACAATCAGAAATCATGAGTAGCACATTTTTAACTTCATCCATGGCTCGCAGCAACCGCCACTTTTCTGAATCTGAATTTTTAAAAACGATTCTCAATCTTTTTAATTGTACTGTATTTTAAGCTTCTGGTCAAGTAGCTTATTCAGCTGAATCTGTAGATGATTCAGTTGTTGATGATTCTTCTGTTGAACTTGATGAGCTTGCTTCAGAAGAAGTTGATGAAGCTTTTGATGATGAAGCTGAAGAACTTGATGATGAGCTTGTTGCATATTGTGAAAGAATGCTTGCAAAGCTGTTATCTTTAATCTTCACGTTAGCTTTATCAAGAGCTTTAGCAATAACTTGATTTTGGAAGTTTGTGTCGTTTTGATATTTAGCCATGATAGCTTTCTTCAAACGTTTTTTGTATGTCTTCCAATCAGAGTTTTTATCTGTTTTCTTAGTTGTCTTAACGATGTAGTAAGTGTATGAATATGTTGAAGAATTCATTACTTTGATAACATCTGAAACTGAACCTTCATCTTGTTTGAATGCAGCATCCATAACATCTGTTGGAAGTTTTGTATCTGCTGAGTCAAATGTGTATTCAGTTTTCTTAGCTGTTGTGTTTTCTTTAGCGATTTTATCAAAATCAGCGCCATCTGCAGTTGCTTGGTCGTGAACTGAGTTAGCTTTGTCTTCGTCGCTCAAAGCAATAACTGTAGCTGTTGTGTCAGGGGTGTAATCTTTGTAAGCTTCTTTGTAGTTTTTAGTTGTCAATTTATCTTTGGCAGCTTCTTTAACAGCATATTCCACTAACATTGAAGTGCGAATTTGTTGTTTGTAAGTATCTGTTGTCAAACCAGCAGCTTGAAGTGCACTTGAGAATGATGAACCATATGATGAAGCAGTTTTGTTGTAAGCTTCAGTCACTTCTTTATCTGAAACTTTGCTTCCATATTGGTCTTCAAATACACGTGCCAAAATCAAATTCAACATTGTTTGTTGTGAAGATGTTGAACTTTTTGCAGCACTGTAAAAGTCTGATACAGTGATTGTGTTACCTTTCATTGTAACTAGAGCTTTTGTTTCAGAGTTGCTGTTTGTAGCAAGGTAAGTAACGCCTGCACCGATAAGAGCTGATGCTACGGCAATAGAAACACCTTTAAAAGCCTTGCTTTGGATCATTTTTGTAAATCCTGATTTTTCTTTGTTGGCCATTGATATTAACTCCTTAATTTGTCTTTAACCCCATTAGTATATCACATTAACTTAAATATTGCTTAATTTTACAGTTCTACGTCTTCTGCATTTTTTCGAAGCATTAGCAAACCATCGCTAAGTGGCAACAAGGTTGCTGTCAAGTTTGGATTGTCTAATGTTGAATCAAAAAGATGTTGAAGACCACGATAAATTGTTCGCTGACCGCGGCGCACTTCTTCGATAGGTTTGACAATGTCTCCACCTTGGAAGACATCATCAAAGACGACGACACCACCAACTTTTAAGCGTTTTAATACTTCTGGCAAGAAAACGATATATTTTGATTTTGCTGAATCCATGAAAACAAAATCGTACTCATCTTCAAGTGTTGACAATGTGTCAACCGCGTCCCCTTCAACCAAAGTAATCTGATTACGTGTATCGTATTTTGCAAAATTTTCTTTCGCAAAAGCAATCATTTCTGGGTTGCGGTCTAGAGTAGTAATTTTAGCTTCTGGTGCATTTTCTGCCATCAATAATGCTGAAAATCCAATTGCTGTACCGATTTCCAAAATATTCTTAGGTTGCATTGTTTGCATTAAAAATCGGAAATAAGCCACAACTTCGTGCTGAATAATTGGAATATTTTCTTGATGCGCAAAAGCTTCTAATTCAGCTAAAAAGCCATCGTTTTGTTTTTGACGTGTTCGCATGTAACGCAAAATTCCCTCTTTAACAACGGGGCGTCGCATATTGTGATTTGCTGTTTTTGAATATGATTTAACCATAACTCTTATTATATAGCAAAATAAAGTCGATGTGAATACTTAGCTTTTCTTTTACGCCTTAAAAAGTGTGGTAAGTTCTGATAGGTTAGCTATCTTCTGATTATTTTTTGAATCTGGCTGACCAAGATTGATTGACTTGACACCTGCATTTTCAGCTGCTTCCACATCAATACGGCGGTCGCCGACATAATAAGTACTTGCTTTGTCTAAACCATATTTTTCCACAAGATAATCAATCGCTTCTGGCTGTGGTTTGCGAGCAAAGCCATTTGCTGAGGTCACTACTTCTGTGAAATATTTTCGAACACCTAGTCTCTCTAAAACATTATTTGCCGTTATACCCTTATGCGTGTAAACAAAATGCTGAATTCCTTTTTCCCACGTTGTCTCAAGCACACAAGCTAAGTTAGGCATAGGCTTAATCATATGGTCACGCGCTTCTTGTTCTTTTTTAAAGAAACTTGATAACTCTTCAAAATTCAACTGCTCCTGTGCTGCCACTTGATACAAGAGAGCTTTTACAGATTCTTTGATAATAAAATCCATCACCCATTCTTCATCAAAAGTTAAGCCATAATGCGCATAAGTAACCTTCAGAGCCTCGCCGATTGCCTCATAAGAATCAACCAAAGTCCCATCAAAGTCCCAAATAAATGTTGTCAAACTATTTCTCCAATCTAATCCAATAACGAGCCAAACGATGCCCATTTTCTAAATCAATCACTTTTTCTAAAATGCCACCAGCTTTTTCAATGGTTTTGCGACTGGCAGTATTGTCCTCTCGTGCTGTGATGAGTACCGAACTGATGCCACGTTTAGCATATTCTTCAAGGGCAAAGTTAAGAAGTTTTGTCATAATACCTTGTCGTCTAAATTTTGGTGAGGTTTGATAGCCGATATGTCCACCAACAGTCGATAGATTTCCTTTTTCAAGTTGCCAACGACAAGCAATTCGCGCAGCAATGCTACCATCTACAAACGCATAATAAGTGGTCACTGTCGAATAATCTGGGTGAGCTGCTTTTCTTTCTTGAACTCTGCTATTTTCCACAAACGCCTTAAAATCAGTAACTTCGCGCGTTGTCTCAGGAGAGACAAAAGGATTATCATCATTTTTAAAAGACGCTAGAAAAGAACGATAAGTTTCTTCATCACAAAAGTCAATTGGTCGAATTTCCATAACAGCACCTCCAAATTTTTTCCATTATAACATAATGAGGTTGGATTTTATCCAACCTCATCAGTCTTTTTATAAATGTAGACCTTTTTCAACCAAAGTTTCTAATTCATTTAGACGTTCTTCAAAAATCTTGAATGCAGCATCCAAATAATCACTGCTTGTCATGTCCACACCAGCTTTTTTAATCACATTTAACGGATAATCAGAATTACCAGCCTTGAGATAGTCAAGATAGCGGTTAATGTCATCTGATGTACCGTGAACTACTTTGTCAGCTAGATAACTTGCTGCCGCAAAACCTGTCGCATATTGATAAACATAGTAATTATAGTAGAAATGCGGAATGCGTGCCCATTCGTATTGAATTTCTGGATTATCTTCTTTGCTGAGTCCGTAGTATTTTTCATTTAAGTCAGCATAAATGCCATTGAGGTATTCACTCGTCAAGACTTCACCATTTTGGTCAGCTTTATGGATAATATCTTCAAATTCAGCGAATTGTGCTTGACGGAAAATAGTCCCTTTGAAACCATCCAAGTAGTGATTCAAAATTGCAAAGCGTGCTTTGTCATCATCAACTTCTTTTAAGAGTGTTTCTGTTAAGATATTTTCATTCGTCGTTGAAGCAATTTCAGCCAAGAAAATACTGTAATCACCGTAAACGTATGGCTGAGTTTCACGCGTAAAAGTCGAATGAAGGCTGTGCCCTGTTTCGTGTACCAAAGTGAAAAGATTATCAAGTGTATCTTGCCAGTTCAATAGCATAAAGGCATTTGTATCATAAGCCCCACCAGAATAAGCTCCTGAACGTTTTCCTTTGTTGACATGAACGTCAATCCAACGTTCTGTGAAAGCTCGATGAACACGTTCTGAATAATCTTTACCAAAGACAGACAAAACCTCTTCTGCTTTTTTTAAAGCTTCCTCGTAAGTGAAACTCATATCCATTTCAGACAAAGGTGTGTGAATATCATACATTTTCAAATCATCAAGTTTAAGAACTTTCTTACGAAGTTCCACATAACGATGAAGCAATGGCAAGTGTGCATTCACGCGTTCAATCAAAGTATCGTAGACAGATTCAGGAATGAAGTTTGCTGAAAGTGCTGCTTCACGCGCTGATTTGAAATGGTGAACACGAGCATCAAAGTTATGAACTTTTACATTTGTTTGAAGTGTTTTGGCATAAGTATGTTGATATTGTTCATACGTAGCATACATAGCCTCGTAAGCCGCTTTTCGAACATCGCGATTTTTTGATTCCAAAAGACTGATGAAGTTACCATGTGTTAGTTGAACTTCATTGCCCTCATCATCCAAAACAACAGGAAAGACAATGTCAGCATTATCTAAAATTTCAAAAGTCTCTCCAGCTGCACCAAAGATTTCGTGAGCACCTGCTAGCAGCTCTTCTTCTTTTTGTGACAAAACGTGTTCTTGACGTTTGAAAAGTTTTTCAAAGAAATGAGCATAAGCTGAAAGCTCTGGTGTTTCAGCCACGAATTTGGCGAAATCATCTTGAGATAATTGCATCAATTCTGGTTCATAAAATGCAAAAACTTCGCTGTATTTGGCATAAAGTGTTGTTGCCTTTGCTTCAAATTCTTGGTATTTAGCAACTGTTGTATCTTGGTCATTTTTCATTGACGCATAGACATAAACTTTTTCCAAGCGGCGTGACAATTCAAGATAACTTTCAGTGATATCGAGCAAAGTCTTACTTGATTCAATCAAGTGCCCTTTAAATTTTTTAGCATCTTCTAAATCTGAATCAAGCTCAGCTAGTGCTTCTTCCCAAGCATCATCTGTTGCAAAGACAGTACTCAAATCCCATTTATACTTTTCATCAATATGACTACGATTATCTGACATCATTTTCTCCTTTTCTGGGCATTATTAACCATTCTACCATAATATGCTGGTGGGTAAAGCGTTTGAATTCGTTTTTGTCCTTGATTTTGATAATAAGTCTCAAAAGTCTTGTAAAATGCTGTCAAATCTTGCTTAATCTGACAAAATCCTTCCTTAAATTCAGGTGGTTTCACTTGCGGATAAAATTCCGACAAAGATTGAGTAAGGAGATTTTTTCCCTTTAGATAAGCCTCTTCTTGACGTTTTAACCAACGAGAATTTCGAGCGATGAGCTGCTTTTGAATGTAAGACGTTATCTTTGAATCTTGAGTGACTTGATATGCAGACAAAGTTTGTCTTTGATAAGGAAGTCGTAAAAATGCCATGACATCAGCCGAAAAAGCACACGACTTTGTCAAATAATGAACCTGCCCATGCAAATCCTCATAAATAAGATAATTAAGCCGTATCTCCGATTTCTTTAAATCTAATTCCCACATGTGAAAGCCCATATTCTGCGAAAAATAAAGGAACTGGCGATGTAACGGCGTTAAATGATGACGAAGCCATAATTTCTCACCTAAAAGCCAGAGGACAGAATAGCCTGCATTTTGATATGAAATCGTTCGTTGTCTAAGTCGTTTTTCGGATAAACGTGAGCACTGCACCTCAAGAGCTAGCTTATCATTCACAAATAAATCTGCCACCTGCCCTAGTTCAGGCAAAATCTTTTCAATAACAACTTCATCTGTTCGAGAAATACTGCGATACAGCTCCGCTTTTAACCCTAGGTGCTCGCTGCTTTCATTTTCACTGTAAAAATCACAATTTTCTAAAGAGACATGAGCAAAATGAGCCCGCATGACCGTACCATTTTTGAGACGAACTGGTGAGTAACAAGCTGGACAGCAAAAATCTTGCTGTTTTGGGACTTCATCTAACGAAAACACTAATTTTCCATTTTCATCAAGCGCAGACAGCATAGTAAACCTCCTATTTTACTATTCGAAAAAAATCCTGAAAAACTTTGGATTAATCCAAATAATTTTTCAGGATTTCTTTTTCATTTATAGTTAGTTCACGATAGTTTCCTGTTGGTAAATCGCCAAGTTCAAATTCACCAAAGGTCATTCGTTTGAGGTAGGTCACCTTGACGCCATAAGCTAAAAACATTTTCTTAACCTGATGAAATTTTCCTTCTGCAATCGTGATATAAGCAGAGCTTTTTTCAGAACTTGATTCGGTAATCTCAAGTTTAGCAGGTTTACAAATCGTTCCATCATTAAAGGTAACCCCATTTTCAAAAAATGCTGGCGCATCATCTGCTAAGCGTCCATTAACTTCGACGTAATAAGTCTTTGTGACATGGTATTTTGGATGAAGCATGCGGTAGCCAAGTGGACCGTTATTAGTAATCAGAAGAAAGCCTTCCGTGTCGCGGTCTAATCTTCCAACTGGATAGAGTTTTGGCACTCGGTCGGATTCTGCAATCAAATCAATCACCGTCTGATGTTCCTTATCAGAAACCGCAGAAACAACACCCGCTGGCTTATTTAAAATGAAATATTTTTCTGTAGATAGTGTAACCTGTTTGCCCGAAACAGTTATCTCTTGCAGACTTGGCTCAACATTCAAATTGTCTGCCTCAGCTAGCCTGCCATCCACATAAACTTGACGACTTCTGATGAGCTTTTTGACTTGATTTCGAGAGCCAAATCCCGCTTGTCCTAATAATTTATCTAAACGCATGCTCCTATTTTACCATGTTCTGAAGCAATTTTTTAGTCTAATTCACTCGCTGCAGCCTCATCAACAATTACTACAACATTTGGATGATTTTGAAGAACGCTTGCTGGCAAATCTGCGCTGATTGGACCATTAATCATTTGATTGATAGCGTCAGCTTTATCCTTGCCATAAGCCATTAAAACAACCATTTTGGATTGCATGATTGAGTGAATTCCCATTGAAATAGCTTGTTTTGGCACTTCTTCCATGCTGTCAAAGAAACGACTATTTGCTTCAATCGTATCCTGCGTTAAATCAACGATATGTGTTGTCATGTCAAACGGAGTCCCTGGCTCGTTAAATCCAATATGACCATTTCGCCCAATTCCTAAAATTTGAAAATCAATCGGATGCTCAGCAATAATTTGGTCATAATGCTTAGCTTCTGCTTGCAAGTCTGTAGCTAAACCATTTGGCAAAAAACTTTCCTTGAAAGGTTTATATTGGAAAAGATTTTCCTGCATAAAATGGTGATAACTTTGTGCGTTATCTGCTGCTAAGCCGACATATTCATCAAGATTAATGCTTGTCATTTCTGAAAAATCAAGGCCACTATTTGCTAGCTCATTATAAAATGACAAAGGTGTGCTACCAGTCGCAAGACCAAGTGTCTTAATACCATTTTCCATTTCCGCTTTCAACAGTTCAAAAGCTTTTTTTCCACCTTCAACTTGATTATTAACACGAATTACTTTCATGACACTTCCCCATTCTTACTTTTTGTTTTTTTGGTATATACCACTTATCTAAAACTATTATATGGTATATACCAATTGTTGTCAAGAAAAATGTTCTAAAAAAAGCCTGAGAACAAATCTCAGACTTTGATTTTTTATCTAGTTCCAGCTAACTGCCCTAAAAAGTCACCAACATAATAAGCAAACAGCGCAGCAATTAAGCCAATCAGTAGCGTTCTAAAAATTTCTTTGAATTTGCTTTTCTTTGTTATCAAAGCTTTGACAAATCCAAGTAAGGTTAGCGCTAGCGATACTAAAATACAAGCCATCATGAAAGTGTGAACTTTGAAAATACTAAAGACGTTAATCAAAAGATAAGACAAAAGAGGAATCAAACCAAAAAAGATAAATGAAACAAATGTTGCACCTGCATTTTTTATGGCTTTACCCTTAACCACTGATTCTTCAGTCGTCGAGCTCAGATAATCACCAACAGCCATTGAAAAACCATCAGCTAGTAGATTTGAAAAACCAAGTATAACAATTGGTGTGATACCAAGATTTCCACCGACCGCACCAGCAACAACCGCAAAGGTTGTTACAATACCATCCATACCACCATAGACGATGGATTTTGCGTAATCTCCAAATTTTTCTTTCATCTATTTTTCATCACTTTCCATAAATTTTTAAGCGTTTTCCCTAATTGCTTTCATTATAACATCTCTTTAGAATAGTTACAATTAAAACTCGACCAGATGACGGAAAAGATTTCTCGTGTTATAATGTAAAGTTGAGAATATAATTATTAAGGACATATTATGAATACCAACGATTTTGATTTTAATTTACCAGAGGAGTTAATCGCACAAACTCCTCTTGAAAAACGAGACAGTTCTAAACTTTTGGTTATTGACCGCAATACTCACGAAATGGTCGATGCGCATTTTGACCACATTCTTGATGAGCTAAACCCAGGTGATGCACTTGTCATGAACAATACTCGCGTACTTCCAGCTCGTCTTTATGGTGAAAAACCTGAAACACACGGACACGTTGAACTTCTTCTTTTGAAAAATACTGAAGGGGATAAATGGGAAGTTCTTGCAAAACCAGCAAAGCGTCTTCGTGTCGGAGCTAAAGTTTCTTTCGGTGATGGACGTTTGACTGCTACTGTCATCGAAGAATTGGATCACGGTGGTCGTATTGTTGAGTTTGATTACGACGGCATCTTCCTTGAAGTTTTGGAAAGCCTTGGTGAAATGCCACTTCCACCGTACATTCACGAAAAATTGGATGACCCAGATCGTTACCAAACTGTTTATGCCAAAGAAAATGGCTCTGCTGCTGCCCCAACTGCTGGACTTCACTTCACCAAAGAATTGCTTGAAAAAATTCAAGCAAAAGGTGTAAAACTTGTCTACGTCACTTTGCACGTCGGACTTGGAACATTCCGTCCAGTTTCTGTTGACAATGTTGAAGAACACGAAATGCATTCAGAATTCTATCGTCTGTCTGAAGAAGCTGCCCAAACCCTTCGCGACGTAAAAGCTGCTGGCGGTCGTATCGTTGCTGTCGGAACAACTTCTATCCGTACACTTGAAACAATTGGTTCAAAATTCAACGGCGAAATTAAAGCTGACAGCGGTTGGACAAACATCTTCATCAAACCTGGTTACGAATTCAAAGTAGTTGATGCCTTTTCAACAAACTTCCACTTACCAAAATCAACTCTTGTCATGCTTGTTTCAGCATTTGCAGGACGTGAATTTGTCCTTGAAGCTTACCAACACGCTATCGACGAACGCTATCGTTTCTTTAGTTTCGGCGATGCTATGTTTGTAAAATAATAACTGTAAAAAAAGAACTTCGATTTTTCGAAGTTCTTTTTTTACTCTTAATCTGCCATGTTTGTGTAAACATCTTGGACGTCATCATCATCTTCAAGTTTATCAACGAGAGTTTCCAAAATGTCTGCTTGTTCTGCATCAAGGCTAACGTAGTTTTGTGGAATCATGCTAAGTTGAGCTTGTGCAAATTCAAGATTTTGTGCTTGCAAAGCTTCTTTAACAGCTGGAAATTCTTTTGATTCAGTGAAGATTTCAAAGGCATCATCTGATGTTTTCAAATCTTCTGCCCCGGCATCCAAAATCAACTCAAGCATGCTGTCTTCGTCCAAGTCCAAATTTTCACGGTCAATGACAATGTAACCTTTACGGTCAAACATGTAAGCAACTGAACCAGTTGAACCCATGTTACCACCATTACGTGTGAAAATAGTGTGCATGTTCGCATCTGTACGTTTTTTATTGTCAGTTAGTGTGTGAACGAGAATAGCTACTCCACCAGGTCCATAGCCTTCATAAGTGATTTCATCATAGTTTGTTGTATCGCCAACATCAGTTGCCTTTTTGATAGCACGATTAATGTTGTCTTTTGGCATGTTAGCCGCACGCGCTTTATCCAAAACCATGCGAAGGCTAGCGTTCATTGATGGATCGCCACCACCAGCTTTAGCAGCTACAAAAATTTCACGTGACAATTTATTGAAAATTGCTCCGCGTTTAGCATCTGCTTCACCTTTTTTGTTTTTAATTTTGCTCCATTTATTATGTCCTGACATGCAAAATTCCTCCCTATTCCTTGCTATTATATCATATTTGCGACATAAAAAGAGGATAGAGCTGTGCCTATCCTCGTAGATTAGAGAGTGCTATAATAATGATACTTAATCAGCAACTGCTGCTTGATACAATTCAGCAACTTTTGTCCAGTTAATAATGTCAAAGAAAGCTTTGATATAATCTGGACGAACGTTGCGGTATTTGAGATAGTAAGCATGTTCCCAAACATCAAGAGCAAGAATTGGTTTCTTACCTTCTGAGATTGGGTTATCTTGGTTAGCTGTTGAAGTCACTTCAAGTTTGCCTTCTTTGTTAACCACAAGCCAAGCCCAACCTGAACCAAAACGTGTTGTTGCAGCTTTTGTAAACTCAGCTTTAAAATTATCAAATGAACCAAATGTAGCCTCAATCGCGGCTAGGACATCTGCTGTTGGTTCTTGTTTTTCTGGAGATAAGAATTCCCAGAAAAGTGAGTGGTTGAGAGCACCTCCACCGTTGTTAATCACTGCTTGACGAATATCGGCTGGAATCTTGTCAACATCTGCCAAGATAACTTCCAAATCATCTCCAAGTTCAGGATGCTTTTCAAGAGCCGCATTAGCGTTTGCTACGTAAGTTGCGTGATGTTTATCATGGTGTAATGTCATTGTTTCTGCATCGATATATGGTTCAAGAGCATCGTATGCGTATGGTAGTTCTGGTAAAATAATAGCCATGCTAGTTACCTTCTTTCTCTTTGTTATTTGTTATCATCATTCTATAGAAAAATGGCAAAGCTAGCAAATTATTTGACCGTTATTTTTTTAATTCCTTTAGCGATGCTCGTGAGCGATTTTTAAAATAGCCACATCAAAGAGATAATCTTTATCGTAAGTTCCAGTTTTTATAGCATAGTCCGTCTCAATCAAAATAGCAATAGCATTTTTCAAGAAAGTCATAGAAAGAGTCCGCGAATCACGCACAGCGAACTTAACTTGATAAGGATTGACACGGCGTCCAAGATAATCAGACAGGCTAACAACCATCTGCTGTTCTGTTTTTCCTTGGCTGGCTAAAATGCTGACTTGTAAAAATGTGCGGAATTGACCAAGCATAATGGCAATGAGCTTGATTTCATCTTCACCTTGAAGACGTAAATCGCGAATCAGCTCACGCGCCTCATCGATTTTGCCACTCAAAACAAACTGTGTTAAATCAAAAATATTATCTTGAAGTGTTTTTGGAATGGCTTGATTGATGTCTTCTGCTGTGATGTGTCCGTCTTTTTTATAAGATTTCAAAAAGGCAATGTTTTTCAAAATCTCGCTGAAATCATAATTTGATTTTAAAAGCAAAGCCTCAAAAACACCTGAATCAAAGGTAAGATTTTCTTTGTGTGCTAATTTTTGGAAATATGTTTTTAGCTCTGCTTCTTTTAATTCACTCGCTTCAAAAATCTTGGCATCTCGCTTAAGAATTTTGACCAAACGACGTTTACCATCTAATTTACCTGGTGCAAAAATAATCAAACGTGTCGTGTCCAAAGGATTTTCAAGATATGCCTCAAAACGTTTAAGCGCCTTTTCATCCAAATAAGACTTCTTAGCTGTCGTGATGTCGAGTAGATTATCAAAAATAACTACCTTTTGGTCAGCAAAAAACGGCAGACTTTCAAGGTCCATTTCCGCATCCTGATAATCAACCTCAGCCATATCAAAGTAAGAATAAGTCAAATCATCCTTATCATAGCCAACACGCTCCACCATGCGTTCTTTCAGCTGAGAAAATTGTCCCAAATCCTCACCCGTCACCACCGTAATCAAGCTAAGATTTTCTTTTCGTAATTTATCAATTTCTTCGATTGCAATCATAGGAATATTATACCAAAACTGCTTTCTTTTTAACACAATCACCAAAGAAAGTTTGCAAAAAACAAGCTCACCTCACCGTCTCAATTTTCCAGTGGTTTAAGCCTCGAAAGCGGATGGCGCCTTGTTCGTCTGTGCGGTAAATGGTCATGTTTTGTGCTCGGAAGCGTTCAAGCGTTTCTTGGTGAGGATGTTTGTAGCGGTTATTTTGTCCAGCAGAAATCAAAGCAATTTGCGGTGAAATATGAGCTAGAAATGCCGAGCTTGATGACCCTTTTGAACCATGGTGTCCTGCTTTTAAAACATCAACTGGCAGATTAGGATAAGCCGCCATCACCTCACGCTCACCTTCTTCTTCCAAATCTCCTGTAAACAGAAAATTTTTACCAAGAAGCTTGCCATACAACACCACCGAATCATTATTAGAACCATCGCCAACTCTAATAGGATACAGCACCTGCAAGCTACTTCCCATAATCGGCAGACTATCTCCAGCAGAAACTGTGCGAACCTTGGTTTTCATGGCTTGTAATTTTGCCACAAAATCTGGCTTTGTCAAACTTCCTTGACTAACCAAAACTTCACCAATTTTCACCTGCTTTGCTACTTCCAGCATATCTCCCATGTGGTCAGTATCCGTGTGCGTCAGAACTAACTGGTCAATTTTTCCAACGCCACGGCTATTGAGATAAGGAATCAAGGTTCGATCTGCATTGCTGTCAGACAAACGCTCCTGCCAGCCTTCTTTTTGGCTAAAACTTACTTTTCCTCCGACATCAATTAACAGCGTATGCCCTTTAACATCACGCACAAAAATACTATCTCCCTGCCCAATGTCAACCACCGTCACTTCGTTTTCCAGCGGATGCTTGATTTGGAAAAATAGCAGAGCTACTAAGCTGACAAGAAAAATCACAACTTTCCTTTTCTGCCTGTAATCATAAAGAACACCCAAGCTAAATAATAGGAATACCAAAATACCAATACTTTGTTTGCCAAAAACAATCGGACCACCAAGGAAATTCATAGTCAGCTTTATCACATCTTCTAAAACGATAAAAAAGCTATTAAAAATTGATAATCTCACGAGTGGCGAAATCAAGAAAACCACTGACAGAACTGGCAACATAAGCGTATCAAATGCTAATGAAAAAATAGCTGTCAAAAGAATGGACATCGGTTGAAAAACTGAAAAAAAGTAAATCAAAATTGGTAAGCTACCTAATGAAATTGCCAAACATTCTACAATTTCCTTCTGATAACTTTCAAGTTCCTCAAAATCAATAAAACTTAGAATAAAGGCATAAGTAAATGACAAAATGCCTCCCGTTGTCAGCAGGAAATTAGGCATAATGCAGAAAAGAATCATCATGGTCAAAGCAAAATTATCAAGTCGCTTAACGCCAATATTGCCTAAACCTGACTGAATGAGACTTCGGACAACAGACACTGAAAATCCTGTCAAACCAGCATAGACAAGCGAAAAAGGGATTTGAAGAATGTCAACATAATCACGCCTTAAGCCTAGTCGCAAAAAGAAATAGCGAAAAACACCGACAAAAAAGCCAACCTGCATACCGGAAAGAGCAAAGAGATGAATAATTCCTAAACTCGTGTAAATATCGCTCATCTCATCAAAAGATTTATCCAGATAACCAAACAAAAGCCCCGTCATATAATGCTGCATGGGTGCTGGAAAGTTTTGCTGGATGCTAACAATTGCTTTTCGTCGCAAATCATGCAGTCGCTCAACCAAAGTCAAAGAAGTTTGACGTCTCATCCCAACAATTGAAGAAAGATTCCCAATGCGATAAATACCTTCATGTTTCAAGTAAGTCCGATAGTCAAATCCACCAAAATTACGCTGAGGCGTTGCTTTCTCCAAGTCAATCTCACCAGACAAGACAAGCGTTTGATTAAGACTTTTAAAAAATTGCTGCTCCTTTTCTGACTTCAAAGTATAAAAGACCTGATAAGTCTGTCCAGCCTCCTTTCCTCGAAAAGACAGCAAGTCACCATTGACCGAAATCGTGTCTGGAATCATCTGGATTTTTGATAAATGAGCTGGCGCTACTTTGTCAGCTTGCTCTGCTTGCTGATTTTTAAGACTAAAAAAACTGGCAAAGCACATCAGCACTATCAAGGTTTGACACAATTTTTTAGAACCGTAGTTTTTCCATAAGCAGACGAGGGCCAATAAAAGGAGGACTATGCACCAAAGGACCTTCAATAAGCAAAAATAATAAACGAGAGTGAGCAAAAAAGCCAATTGAATTGGCTTAATGGGAAAATGTTTAATCAACTGTCACCTCAGCTTTTAGTTTTTCTAAGGTCTTCTCACCAATACCTGACACATTTTTCAAATCATCAACTGACGAAAATCCACCGTTGTTATCACGATAATCGATAATGTCTTGAGCACGTTTGGCACCGATGCCAGAAATCGTCTGAAGTTCTTCTAAAGTCGCAGTATTAAGATTGATTTGTGCTGAGTCTGCATCTTGCTGCGCTCCACTTGCTGCTGTATTTTTAGTTTGAGACAGGGTACTTGCTGGTGTGACCTCTTCACCAACTCTTGCCACGTAAATCACTGCTTCGTCCGCTACTTTTTCAGCTAAATTAACAGATTTCTTATCCGCATCATCTGTAAATCCGCCAGCTAATTTAACCACATCTGTCACACGACTACCTGATGTCAATTCATAAACGCCTTCTTTTCTGACGGCACCTTTAATATCAACGAAAATCTTATCTGATTCCGACTTTGAAGCAGATGCTACTGTTTTTGGCTGAGATGTTTCTGCCCTACTTGTTGAAAAGCTAGTGCTCAATGCTGGTAAATCATTTTGCACTTCAGCTTTGTGACTTTCCATACTAGACCAAGCCAAAAACATCACTAGCATAACAAGAACTGTCCCCAAAACTGATGCCACAGTTTTATGCTCTAAAATTTTTTCTTTCATCTCTTCAATCATCTCACTACCTCACTTTTTGGCACTAAAAAAGACTCATGTGAGCCTTTACTTATTTATTCGAAAAAGCCCAGCAAAATCGCTGAGCTTTTATAAATTATTTCATTTTACGATGTTTATCTGGATCCCAAACAAAACTTGCAATGTAACTAAAGAGAAGTGTCAAAAGCACAACAACAATAGCAACTAGCCCAAGTGGGATACGATAAATATAAGTTAGTGGATTTGGTTTTTTATTGATGTGGAAAGTTGCATTTTCAGCATCCAAACGGTCAAATTCAGTTTGAATGCGGTTAGCTACTTCTTCGATACCTTCATCGTTCATGCGTTTGATATCAGAAATATCGATTGGATTACCGAAGTTCATATCCACACGTTCACCAGTCAAAAGACCTTTTAATTGCATTGGTCCTGCGTAAACAACAGGCATGATTTTAACCTTAGCCATTTTAGCAATAACAGCTACGCCACCTTTAACGTCTGTAGAATGGCGGCTACCACTTGGAAACATGACAAGTGAGCGATTGCTTTTTCGTAACATATTGATAGGGTATTTAATGGCTTTTTGACCAGGATTTTCACGGTCGATTGGGAAGGCACCACACATGCGAATCCACCAACCAAAAATACGATTTTCAAACAATTCTTTTTTAGCCATAAAAATAAATTGTTTTGGTCGCGCAGCAAATGCCATGTAAACGGGATCCCACCATGTACGGTGAGGGGCAACCAAAATATAATTTTCATCTTTACTCAAGATTTTGTCTTCATTGTGATAGTGAGCATTACCGTTGATAATCCAAAGTAGGAAAACCACTAGCCCGCGTAAATAAGTATAAAACACAGATTTACTCCTTTTTTTCAATCATTCCATAACATTGTACCATTCTTAAGCGGTTTTAGAAAGTAAAAATTAGCTGGCTCGCTAGTGAGAACAAGCAAAATCTGCTATAATAATTGTCATGACTAAATCAATTTTAAAAGAAGGCGAGCGTATTGATCAGCTCTTTTCGACAGACGTAAAAATTATTCAAAATAGAGAAGTATTCAGTTATTCTATCGATAGCGTGCTTTTGTCACGATTTCCAAAAATCCCATCACGCGGCTTAATCGTTGACCTTTGTTCTGGTAACGGTGCCGTTGGACTTTTTGCCAGTACTCGTACCAAAGCGCCTATCATTGAGGTAGAGATTCAAGAGCGTTTAGCAGACATGGCAGAGCGTTCAATCCAGTTAAATGACCTCGGTAAACAAGTTCAGATGATTAACGATGACTTGAAAAATCTTCTTAATCATGTGCCACGAACTGGTGTTGATTTGATTCTGTGCAACCCGCCGTATTTCAAAGTTTCAGAGACATCAAAGAAGAATCTCTCTGAACATTACTTGCTTGCAAGGCATGAAATCACAACCAACCTTGAAGAAATTTGTGACATTGCACGCCATGCTCTCAAATCAAATGGACGTCTAGCACTCGTACACCGCCCTGATAGATTTTTAGACATCATTGACACACTACGTCAATACAATCTGGCTCCAAAACGCATTCAATTTGTTTACCCAAAAGTTGGAAAAGATGCCAACTTACTCCTCGTTGAAGCTATAAAAGATGGCTCAACTGACGGACTTAAAATTCTTCCGCCACTCTTTGTTCACAAAGAAAACGGCGACTACACTGACGAAATTTTTGAAATTTATTATGGAAAAAACGGCAAAAAAGACTAAAAAAGCTTACATGTATGTGGTTGAGTGTTCAGATGGCACTCTTTACACTGGTTATACAACAGATGTCGAGCATCGTATAAAGACTCATAATAGCGGCAAAGGTGCCAAGTACACTCGAGCTAGACGACCAGTAAAGCTCATTTATCAAGAAAGTTTTGATAGCAAAGAAGCCGCCATGTCTGCCGAAAGTTATTTCAAACAGAAAACACGAAAACAAAAATTAGAGTATATAAAAGAACACACTTTATAAAAAGTGTGCTTTTTTATGAATGTAATAATTGGTAAAGAGCCCCAAGAAGATTGGCGTCATTTTTAAAGGTTGTCGGCACAATTTTAGGACGTGTCAAAACGTGTTTAGTCACTTCGTCCTCATCTAAAAGTAAATCATACTGACGATTAATTTCATCAACAAGAATTGGTTGGGAACTGATACCACCTCCAATTGCAAAACATTCTAAATCCAACGTCGTGTGGACATTCAAGATAATCTGAGCAATTGTTCGACAGTAACTTTCAAAAATCACCCGAGCCTTCGGATGATTGTCATTGATAGCAGAGAAAGCTTTCTTGCCGTCTTTTTCATCAGGATTCCCAATTGCTTTGTTAACAGCAGAAACCATTCTGACTGCCGAGCCCAAGCAACCACTAGTACGCTCAAAGCCTTTGTTTGTGAGATTTAGTGCCAAAAAACTCAACTCGCCAGCTTGAAAATGTGAACCATTTCGGAGTTTGCCATCTAAAATCAAACCGCCACCAACACCAGTTCCTAGAACAATAACTGCACCATCTCTGATTCCTTTTAGACTGCCATGCCACACTTCGGCAAGAGCTGCTGCTTTTGCATCATTAACAACTGCTACAGGCAAGTCGTACTTTTCAAAGAACACGTCTTTGATATGAATATCTTTCAGATAAGGTAAAGCACCGCCGATATAAATAATTCCTTTTTCGGTATCGACACGACCAGGGACACTAAAGGCTATGCCACTGATAGTAGACTTATAAGATTCAATAATTTCATCAATCTTTTGCCAAAACTCTTGGCCGTTGTCAGGTGTGTGCGTAGAATTCTTTTCTATTATGTCTCTTTTATCAGTAATCAATGCGTATTTTATGCGTGTTCCACCAACATCAAAGCTCAAAAATGTAGCCATTTTCTCTCCTCAACTATTTGTATTATTTCGAATTTGTCTAGCATTTTGCCCAAAACTTGCTTCCAAAGCGCGATTCATCGACCTTAAGCCACTAAATCCATGCTCTAAAGCAATACTTGTAAAACTATCATTCGTTTCTATCAAACTATCACGCGCCCGCTGAGCACGAATATTTCTCAAATATTCTCCTAAAGTGACTCCAAGATGTTTTTTTAAAAATCGAGCCATATAAGAACGTGAAAGATGGCAATATGCTGCCAAATCTTCCAAATGGATATCGTCTTGGTAATGCTGCTGCAAATATTCGTCAATCTCTTTAGTGCGCTCAGCAACTTGCAGTCGATTATCCCTACGAGTCGCAGAAAAATCCTCCACCAAGAAAAAGTCGATTAATATTTCTAAGGCTTTTAAAATTCCAAGATTTAATTTTAAATTTTTATCAGACCTGTCAGAATGACAATCTAAAACTATTTTTTCTAGAATCTCTTGAAGTTCCTTATACGCCCTTTTTTGTTCTGCTGAAAATTGTTCTGGATGATTAATATCAAAACGACTATAAGCAATTTTTTCACACTGCCCAATCAAAAAAGGATAAGGATAAGTTATTGTCAGAGCCAAATTAGACTCTTCCTTGTGCTTTAAAACACGGATACTATGAGCCTCTTGCGTGTTAATCACTAAAATCTGACCAGAATGCGTTTGAAAATTTTCACCTGCAACATAAAACTGGTCAATCGAACCTTTTAAGGTATAACTCAGCTCAACTGCCCTATGCCAATGTGGCGAAATATAAGTTGAATCCTGATTATCATGAACGATTAAAAAAGAAAGTAGTCCTTGGTTGGGATTGATAACTTCATGCTGACTTTGTTCCAAAAAATACCTCCTGATAAAAGAATTCACTCTCAGATTTTTTCTTCTTTGACATTACTAACGTGAAGTTTATGCACTCTCACGTAATGAGCGACAGCATAAATTGTAATAAATGCAAAACCAATTGCTGAAATCAGCAAAGTATTGCTTGCTGCTGTGCCTAAAAAACTTGAAAGAAGTCCCATAATACTTGGTGACAAGAAACAACCAACATTTACCATGACAAGAACAATTGTTGTTGCCAAGTTAACAGAATTTTGAGGAGCTGCCCAACCAAGCCAATTATACATATATGGTACCGCAAATCCAAAACCAATACCACTAATAACCATAGACAGAAGCAAAACAACGAGATTATGAGAAATCGCTGTCAAAAAGAATCCTAAAGTCACTAGCAAAAAGCCAATTGGAAAAATTTTATCTCGCAATTTCTTAAAGAAATATCCAAATGATGCCCCAATTGGAATTCCGACTAAAGTTGAAAAACCTGCGACCATGGCTGCTGTCGAACTTGTCCCGATACCATTTTCGATAATCATGTTTGGCAATTTATAGCTCATTGGCAAATAAAACATGAAAATAAAGAACATCAAAACGGCTATAAGAATTACCTTACCATTAACAGATTGTTTTTGAGTGCTATCATTTTGTACTGCTTGCCCACTTTCTTTTTTCAATGGTACAAACAAAGTGAACAGAATCAAAGCTGGAATAACAAGGAAATAAATCACAAAAGCAGCATGCCAACTAATTGTGACTAGGTATCCTACCAAGAAAGAAGAAATTGCTGCACCAATACTACTCATAACATTTTGAAAACCAAGCATGGTTGCGCGCTCTTCTTCATTGTCATCGTAAAATTGAGGAATCAAACTAACTGCCAAAGAATTAAACAAACCAATCCCTGCCCCAAGTAAAAAACGTGAAATCAAAATCGGCGTAAAAGCTGTTGCGTACATTGGAAAAGTTCCAGCTAGTAAAGTAATTACCAAACCTGCCAAAACTGTCGATTTTTGCCCTAAAATGCGAATCAAAAATGGGCTGATAAACAAACCAACCATGATTCCAAAATTCGGAACGGTCGCCAAAGTTTCAACACCGCTCTGGCTAACTCCCGGAAACGCATTATACATTAGTGGCAAAGCCGCTGAAATCTGCGGTGCTATCATCAAAAAGAGAGAAATAGAAAGCAAAGATATTTTAAAAGATAATCGATCTTTCACTGGTTTCATAGCAAAATCCTCCTAAAGTACAAATCTTCCTTATTCAAGAGCCTTGCAAGCGCTATTAAATGATTTACAGTTTTATTATAGTCGCTTAAAGCTTTTGTTAAAATAGCAATAGTTACCATAAAAAGGCGCTCAGTAACCTTTTTAAACACATTCATTTAATAATTAGGTCACTAGGCGCCTATTTTTAGATAAGATAGTACTAGATTTTCCACCTTTTTTAACTTAAAATCAAATTATAAAAATAGAAACGAGGCCTCAAAATGGTAGTTAAAGAAAATATTTTAAAAGCTGCTAAAGCTATGAATGCTATGTGCAAAGAAAACGATGACAAACGTGACGCAGGCTTGCCACATGATATTCCTGAAGTGGAACGTTTTGATGATATTGCTTATGGTCCAAAGGAAAAATGGAACTTGTTGGATGTCTACCTTCCTAGAAAAAGAGGTGAAAAAGTTCCAACCATTATCAGTATCCACGGTGGAGGTTGGGTTTATGGAATAAAAGAAACCTACCAATTCTTTGGACTCAGTTTAGCTAAAAACGGATTTGCTTTTGTTAACTTTAACTATCAGCTAGCTCCCGAAGTTGAATTTCCTGGTGAACTCGATGATGTCAACCGTGCCATGCACTGGGTAGCAAAACACGGCAGTGAGTATCATTTGGATTTAGATAATATTTTTATCATTGGAGATAGCGCTGGTGGACAGATGGCTATGCAATACTTAACAATCCTTACAAATGATGACTTCCGTCAAAAATTTGGATATGAAAAGCCTAACTTTATCGTTCGAGCTGCTGCAATCAATTGTGGCGCAGCTTTCCTTAATCTTCCAGGTATGATTGAAGGAGCACCGCAAGCTTACTTTACAGACAATGTGTTAGAAACTAAAAAGGATATGCTTGAAACAGAAGAATATATCACACAAGATATTCCACCGCTTCTGCTCACAACAGCAAACCAAGATTTCATTCGTGATTGTACTGTTCGACTAGATGGTTTCTTAACTGCTAAGCGCATCAATCATGTTTTTCGTAGTTATGGTACACCCGAAGAACCTAAAGCTCATGTCTTTAACTACAATGTCAAAGACCCTGTAGCAACAAAATGTAACTTAGAAATTTTAGACTTCTTCAAGCAATATCTTGCTTAATATCAACCGCTTCTGCTGATTTGCAGAAGCTTTTTTCATACAAAAAACACCCTGCTTAAGCAGAGTGTCTCAGTTATTATCTTTCACCTTTATTTCGGATAACAAATCCAGGTTTCTTTTCACTTGATGTGCGGTGTGGGCGTTTGTTATCTTTATTTTGAAAATCACGTTTGTTCTTAGATGATGTACGTTTGAAATCGCGGTAGCCGTTATCACGGTCATCACGTTTATGGTCACGTCCACCACGACGATTATCACGACCACGACCGTTATTGCGTCCACCTTTACGGTTGTTAAATCCACCACCTGAAGGTTTAAATGGTAATGGTTTTTCACGCGCAATTTCAACTTTTGGAAGAGTTTCAGGGTCTTTCACTGTTAAGCTCAAAATGTAAAGAGCTAACTCTTCTGGTGTGAATTCTGCTGCCAATTTAACCGCATCACCTTTGAATTTATCAAAGCTATTACGGATTTTTTCATCAGAAAAATCACGTTCAATTTTCTTAAGAGCAACTTTTTTCTTAGCTTTAAAGGCTTCGTCAGCTGTAGCTGGTTTCAAACCTTTCATGCGTTTTTTCGTCAATTTTTCGATAATTGACAAGTAACCCATTTCGTTTGGTGCTACAAAAGTGATAGATTGACCATGTTTACCTGCACGTCCAGTACGTCCAATACGGTGAACATAGCTTTCTGGGTCTTGTGGAATATCGTAGTTATAAACGTGTGTCACACCTGAAATATCAAGTCCACGAGCTGCAACGTCAGTCGCAACCAAGATGTCGATATTATCGTTTTTAAAATCACGAAGGACACGAAGACGTTTACCTTGGTCAAGGTCACCGTGAATTCCTTCAGCACGGTAGCCACGCAATTTCAAACCACGTGTCAATTCATCGACACGACGTTTTGTACGTCCAAAGACAATTGACAATTCTGGTTGGTCAACGTCCATAAGACGAGTCATAGTATCAAATTTATCTTGTTCTTTAACACGGATATAGTACTGATCAACAAGGTCAGTTGTTAATTCTTTAGCAGCCACTTTAACGTGTTCAGGATTTTGCATGAATTTAACCCCGATACGTTTGATTGCTTCTGGCATTGTAGCTGAGAAAAGAAGCGTCTGACGTGTTTCTGGTACACGGCTGATAATAGCTTCAATATCTTCTAAGAATCCCATGTTAAGCATTTCATCTGCTTCATCAAGAATCAATGTTTCAACATGTTCAAGTTTCAAAGCTTTACGTTTAATCAAATCAAGCAAACGTCCTGGTGTACCAACAACGATATGTGCACCTGAGCGAAGGGCTTTAATTTGTTTTTCAATGCTTGAACCGCCGTAAACTGAACGGACTTTAACTCCTTTTTCACGACCAAAACGGAACAATTCTTCTTGACCTTGAACCGCTAATTCACGTGTTGGCGCAATCACCAAAGCTTGAACAAGATTGCGACTTGTATCGATTTTATCTAAAGTTGGAAGACCAAAAGCTGCTGTCTTCCCAGTACCAGTTTGCGCTTGTCCGATAACATCCTTACCTTCCAATGCCAAAGGGATTGTCAACTCTTGGATTGGTGATGGCTCAACAAAGCCTGCTTTTTCAACAGCAGCAAGGATTGCTTCCGATAAGTTAAGTTCTGTAAATTTCAAATTTTTCTCTTTTCTAAAAGGCAGTGCGAAGCTGCCTTATTAAACTTTAATTTCGTTGTTTAACAACTTTTCTAGTGTAACATATTCTAGAACAAAAAGATAGGAAACAGGTCCATTTAAATCATTAACACGCTTTCATAAATCTAACAATTTTAAATTTTCTGTAAAAAATGTTTTTGACAGTTTTTGAAAGAATTTTAAGGTTTCTTTAAGGATTGATAGATACAATATAAACATCCTAAAACTTTTCTTTTTCATAATCTCAAGAAAACAGTTCTGATTCGTCAGGGCTGTTTTTTTATGTCAAATCTTAACTAGAAAAAAGCCTGAGCTAGACTCAGACTTTTTTATTTATTACATTTTTTCTTCTAGTTCAACTTCAGGGTATTTATCTGCGAACCAACGAAGAGCAAAATCATTTTCGAAAAGGAAAACAGGTTGATCAAAGCGGTCTTTAGCCAAAATATTTCGGCTTGATGACATGCGTTCGTCAAGATCTTCTGGTTTAATCCAACGAACAGTCTTTTTACCCATTGGAGTCATGATAACTTCAGAATTGTATTCATTTTCCATACGGTGTTTGAACACTTCAAACTGCAACTGACCAACAGCACCAAGCATGTAATCACCAGTTTGATAGTTCTTGTACAATTGGATTGCTCCTTCTTGCACCAATTGTTCGATACCTTTGTGGAATGATTTTTGTTTCATGACGTTTTTAGCAGCAACTTTCATGAACAATTCTGGTGTGAAGGTTGGTAGTGGTTCAAATTCAAATTTATTTTTACCAACTGTCAATGTATCACCTACTTGGTAAGTTCCTGTATCGTAAACACCGATAATATCACCAGCAACGGCATTTTCAACATTTTCACGTGATTCTGCCATAAACTGTGTCACGTTTGACAATTTAACTGATTTTTTCGTACGAGCAAGATTCACGCTCATACCACGTTCAAATTCACCTGAGACGATACGCACAAAGGCAATACGGTCACGGTGACGAGGGTCCATGTTAGCTTGGATTTTGAAAACAAATCCTGAGAAATCTTTATCATAAGGATCGATTTCATTACCTTCAGTTGTTTTGTGACCATGAGGTTCTGGTGCAAATTGCAAGAATGTATCAAGGAAAGTTTGCACACCAAAGTTTGTAAGGGCAGAACCGAAGAAAACTGGTGTCAAATCACCTGATAAAATAGCTTCTTCTGAGAATTCATTTCCTGCTTCTTCTAGCAACTCAACATCTTCCAAGACTTGTTGGTAGAATGGGTTGTTAGCAAATAATTTGTCACCATCTTCAAGCGCTGCAAAACGTTCATCACCTTTGTAAAGTTCCAAACGTTTGTTGTACAAATCATAAAGCCCTTCAAATGATTTCCCCATACCAATTGGCCAGTTCATTGGATAACTTGCGATACCAAGCACTTCTTCCAATTCTTCCAAAAGATCAAGTGGTTCACGACCATCACGGTCAAGTTTGTTGATGAAAGTGAAAACTGGAATATTGCGGTGTTTTACAACTTCGAAAAGTTTTTTCGTTTGTGCTTCGATACCTTTGGCAGAGTCAACAACCATGACTGCGGCATCGACGGCCATAAGTGTACGGTAAGTATCTTCAGAGAAGTCCTCGTGCCCTGGCGTATCAAGGATATTAACACGTTTACCAGCGTAGTCAAATTGCATCACTGATGATGTTACAGAGATACCACGTTGTTTTTCGATATCCATCCAGTCAGATTTCGCGAAGTTACCTGTTTTTTTACCTTTAACAGTACCAGCTTCACGGATTTCTCCACCAAAATAAAGTAATTGTTCTGTAATTGTCGTTTTACCAGCATCCGGGTGACTGATGATGGCAAATGTACGACGTTTTTTAATGTCATCTTGAATTGTCATTTTATTTCCTTATCACTTTTAGTAAATTCTTAAATTACGATATCACAGTTTTAATTAGTGGCTACATTGGTCCACTCCTTTTTGCAATAGAAAAATAGAGTCATGGGACTCCATAACTCTATTATTATAACGAAAATTAGCCGCTATTTCAATATTTGTCCTCTAGCTTATCCTCAGAAAGCGCAAAATAATTTAGCAATAAGATGCTACAAATTTGAACAGTTGCACCATAATGTTCCATCGTATTGATAAAGAACGTTAACAAGAAAAGTAAGCTATGGAAAAGCGTGAATTTTTTACCCTTTAACTGAACCAATAAAAAGATTGGATACAAACAAAACAGTATAATACCTTGACGCAAAAGTGAATCGACATAGAAACTATCATCGTACATTGGAATACCATTAATTTCTGTAAAAGTTGGAATATTTCTTGGCATCCAATTCAAACCGAATTGTTCCAAATACGCATGCCCAATTCCTGTTCGTCCGGTAAATAAGTGATTTAATGTAACAAAGATAGGATTATCTGGCGTAAAATATCGTGGCAAAGCAAGACCAAGCGCAAACATTCCTACCACAAATGGCATAATAGCATAACCTGAAACCTTGACATTTGATAAAATCGGCTTCAAGAAATAGCACAAAATAATTGCTAAAGCAATAAAGAATGAGGTTCTTGAATCAGTGACTGCAAAAACAAGCAAGGCCGCTAGCAACATGACTAATCCACCCGTAAAGTTATATGATTTCTTAATCAATGAAAAATCAAAAACTAAACCAATGAAAAACATGCCCAGAGAATTTGGATGCATAAAGCCATAAGAATGTCTTACAATATCTGTATGAGGTCTTATTCCAGAAACATCCTGAATAACATGCCCATTATAAGCAAACAATACCAAGATACCTACAACCATCTTGAAATAAAATAGCGCTTTGATTAACTTATCGTCATCTCTATCAACACTTACGGACAGTAAAAAGAAGAGAATCATATTCAAATCATCTACTGCCGTGTCGAGATAGTCTGATGTTGGCAATAAAATCAGAAAAGCAAGTGCAAAAATTCCAGCTAAAATTTTCTCAATTGAAAAGCCTGTTCGACGTAGATTCCATAAATAAATTGCAAAACCACCGATAATTGACACGCTAGACAAAAACAAGAAAAACGGTTGTGGAAACGGATAACGTTTTAAAAACCACGCTAGAAATAAGATACAATATTCGATGAAGTACAGCACTCGATAAGCGAGAAGCCACTCTTCATTTTTTTCCCTAAATACTTTCTTTACCATCTCCTACTATCCTATTTCTCCAATGCTTCGACTACTTTAGCAAGATGCATTGAATTACTTCCTTTTAGTAAGATTTGGTCAGCCGGTTGCAAAACTGTTTGAACCGTTTTTAGCATGTCGTCAAATTGGTCTTCGTCAGCTGTTTTCTTGAAGTAATAAACTTTTCCAAGTGGGAACATTTGACTAGCTAGTTGAGCAAGCTCTGCAATATCTTCTCCGTAGAAAATGAGCGTATCAAGTACATCTGGTGACAAGCTCATAATCATACGCTTATGAAGTTCAACAGATTGTTCACCAAGTTCTTTCATATCAGCAAGTACAGCAATTTTTTTACCACCTTCATTAGCAGGAATTTTAGAAAATGTTTCTAAAATCAAACGCATAGCTGTCGGGTTGGCATTGTACACATCTGAAAGAATGTCAGCTCCATTTGCTGCTTTTTTCCATTCCGTACGGTTACGAGTCAATTCGATATTTTCAAGAGCCTCAACGATATCATCGTCAGAAATCGCTAGTAATTTACCAACATAGGCTGCTACCATTGCATTTGTAGCGTTGTATTTTCCTGGTACAGGAAGTGTAATTGGTCGATTGATGACATTTGTTGTAAAAGTCAAAGAATCCTTTCTTTCTTGCAAGTCATTCACAGAAATCTCTGCACCATCACCAAATCGAATAACCATTTGACCTTCTGGCAAGTAAGGATCTACAATTGAATCTGCCGGTGCAATCAAAATACCATCTGAATCCATACCATCAACGATTTGAAGTTTACCTTTTGCAATCTTATCACGACTACCGAAAAACTCTAAGTGAGCTTCACCAATCAATGTCACAACACCGATATGTGGTTTAGCAAGTTCTGATAGAAGATGAATATCGCCCATGTGATCTTGTCCCATTTCAAGGACAATCTTCTCAGTATCGTCAGGCATGTGAAGAGCTGTGTAAGGCAAACCAATCTCATTGTTATAGTTTCCTTGAGTCTTGTAAGTTTTGTATTCTGTTGATAAAACAGCCGCAATCATATCTTTTGTTGTTGTTTTACCGTTTGAACCAGTAACTGCGATGACATCAACACGTTGTTTTTCAAGATAATAGCTTGCTAACTCTTGGAAAGCCTGCAAACAATCATCAACTAAAATATAAGGATGACCTTCTACTTTGCGTTCTGAGAAAGTAGCAACAGCACCATTTTCAAAAGCTGTTTCAATAAAGTCATGTCCATCACGCGCACCCTTTAGAGGTAAGAACAAATCGCCTTTTTCAATCTTGCGACTGTCAAACTCAATTTGTCGCAGGGGAACGTCATCAAACTCCGAAATAGTATTTTTAGCGCCAACAACTTTGGCGACTTCATGCAATGTTAATTTCATTTTCAATCCTTTTTAATTTTTTAAAAAATCTAGTGTTAACGCTTTTTATTATACCACATTTTGTTAATCATGCAGCGATTTTTATGATACAATGTAACTGCAAAGCTTGTTTTGCACAGAGTAGATGATTCGCGTTAAGTGTGTGTGAATGGGATGTCGTCACACAACGAAGCTATTTGCGCGGTGAATCGTTGCATCCGCTGTTATTTTTTAACAGCTCCAGTTTTATGTTTAAAAGGAGCAATCATGAAAAACATTTTTCAAACACCTAAACCTACCCCTAAGCGTTTAGTCAGCTTAGCTATGCTGATTGCGCTTGCTTTCATTGTTGGAAAATTTTCAATTCCAATCATTCCACAACAATTAGTGGTTAGTTTGACATTTATCGTCAATACCATTATCGGAATGATTGCAGGTCCTATTTGGGGATTTATCAGTTTGGCAATTCTTGATGTCGTTGATAATCTCTCAAGTGGCGAAGGAAACTTCATCATTTGGTGGACATTGATGGAAGCTGTACAGGGATTTTTCTATGGATTTTTCTTTTATGGTAGAGAATTACGCTGGTCAAGCAAAAAAGATTGGCTTCATGTCACAATCGCGACACTTATAACCATGCTAATTGGAACCTTTATTTTTACACCACTGCTCATTCAGATTTATTTTGGTGTTCCATTTTGGGCACAATATGTCGCTGGACGTTGGTTAAAAATCTTTGAAATTCCACTTCGTATTATCATTACAATGCTTGTTGTTCCGAGACTGCAGCGCATCCCAGAACTACGCAAGCTTGCAAATCTATAAACAAAAAATCTCAGAGAGTTATCCCATCTCTGAGGTTATTTTTGTACAGTAAAAAAGCACCTCAAGGGTGCTTTCTTTTTTAAATCAAATGACTTTCACGTTTTTCAAACATTTCTTTAGCAAGCTCAACTAGTTTTTCAACTAGATCTGTGTAAGCAAGCCCCATGTTTTCCCAAAGAAGTGGATACATTGACCATTGTGTGAAACCAGGCATTGTATTCAATTCGTTGAGGTAAACATGTCCATCTTCTGTCAAAAAGAAATCACAACGTGACAAACCACAGCCACCAATAGCACGGAAAGCTGTTTCAGCGTAGCCACGCATTTCTTCCATAATTTTGCTATCAATATGCGCTGGAATATCCATAGTAATTTTGTTATCGATGTATTTAGCGTCGTAATCGTAGAAAGCAACGTCTTTAACAACTTCACCTGGAAGAGTTGTTTTCACGTCAGTATTTCCTAAAATACCAACTTCGATTTCACGGGCATTGACACCAGTTTCAATAAGAATACGGCTATCATATTTAAGGGCAAAGTCAATTGCAGAGCGAAGTGCTGCATCATCTTCAGCTTTTGAGATACCTACTGAAGAACCCATGTTAGCTGGTTTAACAAAGACTGGGTAAGTTAATTTGTCATTTACTTCTGCTACAGCTGCATCAAGATCTGAACCTTCAACATATGTCACGTAAGGAACAAGTGGCACACCAGCAGATTCAAGAACGTGTTTTGTAGCAATCTTATCCATTGCAACACTTGATGACAAAATGTTAGTTCCAACATAAGGCATTTTAAGAACTTCTAAGAAACCTTGAACAGAACCATCTTCTCCCATTGGACCGTGAAGAACAGGGAAAACAACTGCTCCTTCTTCATAAATATCACTCGGTTTAATTTTTTGACTTTCAACAACAGTGTCGTTAGTCATCAATTTTTCATCGTCAGCAGGTTTGCTTGAAAATTCTTGTGTTTTGATAAAATCACCAGATTTTGTGATGAAATAAGTTTTCACAAAAAATTTGTCATAATTAATCGCATGCATGACGCTTTCAGCTGATAAAACAGATACTTCACGTTCTGCAGAACGTCCACCATAAAGTAAAACAAGCGTTTCTTTTGCCATAAACTTTAACTACCTGAACAGAAAACATACCAAGCTTGACCAACGCTCAATACATTTCTCATCAAACCGAGCAACTCCACCAAATAAGCTAAAACTCGGTTCAAGTTCAATTCCTTTTCTATTACAATTTCCTACTTATGATACCACAAATAAAGCCACCTTTCAAATCACCTTAAGTGTTTTGATGATAGAAAATTTGACAAACAAAAAAGCAGCAAATCGCTGCTTTCTAAACCTTAATTATTGACCAATATATACTCTGAATCATCAATATCCAGTAATAGTCTTTTTCTCAAAATAAACTGCCATCCATCTATTGAACCAATCATTTGGATCTGTTTTTACATTGGACGTTAATTGATAAGCATTATAATCTGTTTTAGGAGTACTTAACAAGGGCAGCATTACATCACTATTTTGGGACGCACCATATAATATACTATACTGATTGGATACTTCCTTAAATGATTTTGTTAAATCATTATTCACACTCAAGTAACTTTGAACAAATAGAATCGTCAAAAGTAGTGAAATAACAAATACAGATTTCCTAATTCTCTGATTTAAGATATTTATTAAGCTAAATAAAACAATTCCAATAAATAATACCGCACCAAAAAATGTTCTTTTTGGGGTTTCTGGAGATAAGACTAATGCAAAAGTCGATGCAAAATGCCCAATAACTAATATACTTAATAAGCTGACAGTTTCTATAGAGAGCTGTACTTTTTTAATAACTAATATAATAAGTAAAATAATTATTAAAATATAAATTAACCAATAATTCTGAATTAAGCTATCTAAAATTAGTCTAAAATTATTTTTTAAGACATCAAAATTCAGTGCCATTCCACCACGTTTCTGTGACCCCGGAGATTTTATCATCAATAAGAATCCTAATCCACCAGTAAATAAGCTTCCTAATCCAAATATTGTTCCTTTACTTTTATAAGGATAGTGAATAATCAAGTACAGAAATGCCATTAATAAAATTGCCGGCGATGAATTTTCATTGCACGCTCCAGCTAAAAATCCCAAAATCATAATTCCAATTCCTTTTAAATTGGAAATTTCTCTATTAGCTATTGATATAATACATTTAAAGTAAGTGAGATAAATAACACTAGTCCATAAATAATTTCCTGAACCAGAAACCCATAGAACAGATTTCCCTATTTCTGGAAGATAAAACCATAAAAATATAAATAACAATAGGTAGGAAACTGGAGTGATTTTAACAACTTCTTTTACTTTACTGATAGAAAGCAAGAGGAACATCAGTGTTAAATAAGCCAATGTATTAAAAACATCAAAGTATACTTTTTTAAATTGTAAAAAGAATTGCACTATTGAGTGCGCTACAAAACGACCATTCCACAATTGCCAATGATTAATTTGAGATTTCACAATTGAAAACAACCCGTTAATACGCTTAGGATGAGCGGTTGGCAAATACCCCTGATAAACAAAATGATATGTATAATCATCCGATGTAAATAATGTCAGACGATTTAAGTGGAAAATTAGTAATGCAAAAATAGCACTAAGCCCTAAAAACCAAAAATATCGATTTCTTTTAGAATTCAACTTTGGCTGACTATCACCATTATTCAAAATCGCTAGCCCAATACCTTTCTAATAAAAGCTTCTCACGTTTTTTATTATAGCACATTCATTCAAACTTGAAACTAACTATTATCAAAAAAAGCAGCAAATCGCTGCTTTCTTAGTTTACAATTCTGTTCGGTTTTCGATGGCACGAAGTAGGGTAACTTCATCGGCGTATTCAATATCAGACCCAACAGCTAGCCCACGTGCTAAGCGTGTCACTTTAATACCTGCTGGTTTTAAGACACGCGAAATATACATAGCTGTTGCTTCGCCGTCTGCTGTTGCATTAGTTGCAATGATGACTTCGCTCACTTCACTGTCCATCAAACGTGTGATTAATGATTTCAAATTAATATCATCAGGTCCAACGCCGTTCATCGGTGAAATCAATCCATGTAAAACGTGGTAAAGCCCATGATATTCTTGAATTTTTTCCATGGCAGAAACATCTTTTGAATCTTCAACGACCAAAATCACTGAACGTTTTCGTGTTTTATCAGTACAAATACTGCAAGGGTCGTCATCAGTTAGATTGCCACAGACAGAACAATAAGTCAATTCACGCTTAGCTGATAACAAATTTTTAGCAAATTCATTCACATCTTCATCAGACATTCCAATAGTATAGAAAGCTAAGCGAGTTGCCGTTTTAATCCCGATTCCAGGTAGTTTTGTAAAACTATCAATTAATTTTGCAATAGGTGCTGGATAAAGCATAACTTCTCCTTTCGATAAAGTCACGAGCCGACCGACATAGGCCGACTCGCACTTATTTTATTATTGATTTGCGTAAGTTGACATGTATAGATTAATAATGTCACGCGCAATTAATTGGTTAGGGTGACTTTCATCACTTGTCAAGTGAGGAATGATTACGGCTACCGCAATTTTAGAATCATCATTTGTTGAATAATCATAAGCAAGGACACTTAAGTTAACAGTTGTAATGACGTTACCATTATCAACCGCATAAGTTTCGGCTGTACCAGTTTTACCAGCAATAGTCACATTTCCTCTCATGTGAGTACCGGTTGCATAACCACTTGTACTATTAACTACTTGGTAGAAACCTTGTTGAAGAAGCGCCATCTCACTATTTGAAATGTTAACTTTATTCAATACATTAGTTTCAATAGTTTTAGACAATGTTCCTAGACCTGTTGTTCCATCGTTGTCATAAATACTATCAACTAAGTGTGGGGCAACACGCTTACCACCATTTGCTACTGTTGCAGCATACTGAGCCAATTGCATTGGTGTATATGAATCATACTGACCAAAAGCTTCTGTCAAAACATTACCAGCAGAGTAATCATCTGAAATGTAACCTGTAGTTGTTTCAGGAAGGTCGATACCAGTACTTGTACCAAGACCATACTCAGCATATGTCGCACGAAGTTCTTCCATCGCATCTTTCATACCATCAGTTGAAAGTGCCATACCAGAATAATACTCTTGTCCCATCATCTTAAGAGCAACTTGAACCATGTAAGTATTTGAAGAGTACTCAAGTGCTTGGACAGCAGTAATATTCGTTGCACCACTACCAGTGAACCAAGATTTGATGGCTGGTGAACCAGCTAGGTTGATTGATTGGTCTGCAATAACCTGATTTCCAGAAATAGCATTATTTTCCCAACCTGAACTAATTGTCGCAGCTTTAACAACAGACCCTGGTACAAACATACTATTAATAGCACCAAGAGCATTTAATGTTGTTGTTGTTTCTCCTGTCTCATGCGAAAGACCAGCCATAGCTAGAATAGCACCTGTTTGAGGATTCAAAGCGACCGCATAAGCACCTTCTGAATAAGTTGCATAGCCCGCAGCAATCTCAGCGCTATAATATTGATTTAAAATATTTTCAACGCCAGATTGGAATTCTGAATTAACCGTCAATTTCAAGTTTTTACCAGCTTTTCCCTCGCTAGTCACATCATCTGAAACCACACTACCAGTCTTATCTGTAGTAATTTTACGAACGGTGTGTGTACCTTGAAGCTCGTCTTCATAGGCTTTTTCAAGATAAGATGTTCCGACACGGTCATTCATAGAGTAACCTTTAGCAAGGTATTCTTCTGCTTCTTCAGCTGGTAAACCTGCTTGTTTTGAAGAAACCGTACCAATGACTGATGACAATGAACTTTCTGATGTTTGACGATCCCAATCAGTCGCAATTGAAATACCTGATAATTTTGAACGATTTGCTGTAATATAAGCAATTTGCTCGTCTGTTAAATCACCTGTTGTCAAATTAACCGTGCTAAATGTTGAGGCAGCGTTCATTTGACTAAAAATGTATACCAATTTCAATTCATCTTCAGAGTAATTAATCTCATCATCGGTCACTGCTTTTACAGCATTCGCATAGACTTTAGATTCCGTTAAATTATTACCGTAATTATCATATTTTTCTTTATCTGGCAAACTCTTAACCACTTTAGCATAAGTATCAGAATCAGCTAGATAATAGTCTTTTTTCTGACGAGTAGTAACGTTTGTCTCTGTGAAATCTACCAAAGTTGACAAAGTCTTAGCAAGTTTTTTCATTTCTTCAGCGGTAATGGTATTGCTACGTGTGAAAGCAACGACCTGTTTAACATTATTAGAAACCAATAGGTTTCCCGCCGCATCAAAAATCTGTCCACGCGGACTTGACGAAGTTACTTTGTAGGTAGTTGATGAATTCAACTTAGTGTCATAAAATGATTTATTCAAAATTTGCATCTGAGCTAATCTTAAAACGATAATTGAAAATAAAACAACAATAACCGCAAAAATCAAATAAATACGCTTTGTGATACTAGTTCTTTTTTTGACAATTTTAATCTTGCCCAATCTCTTCTTAACTGACATTCTTTCCTCACAATTAAAAGCTTCGTTTTATATTTTATCACAATTTACTTAAAAGAGAGCGGCTCAAAATGTAAAAGTTTCACTTTTTTACATATCCTTTTTTCAAGAAAAAATCAGCTCATTTTAGATATAAAAAAGTGAGGAATTATTCCATTCCTCACCAACTTAAAATTATTTTGCGTCAACTGAAAAATCAACGCCAACTTTATCACGCAAGAATTTCCAAAGGAAGTATGCAATATAAAAATCAATAGCACCGTGAACAAGAGAACCAACACCAATCAATCCAACTAATGACCAAACATAGGCTGCTCCTGTATGTGCGCCAGCAGTCAAGACCAAAACAACAATAAATTCAGCTAAACCGTGTAAAATATTTAGAAACAAAGCTAAACCAAATGTCAAAGCTGGTTTTTCAAGCAAAGCTGGACGTTTTTTGACCAAAATTGCACCAACTAATGCAAAAAGTAAGTGTGACACTGCTCGCAAAACAATGACAATCGGAAAACCTGCTAACAAGAATCCAAGACTTGTTCCAAGTGCAACTAATACTGCTACTTGTGGTGAAATAAACATAGCCATAAACACTGGAACATGACTAGCCAAAGTAAATGATGCTGGACCAATAACGACCTTAACAGGCATAATCATTGGAATCAAAATCCCAAAAGCAACTAAAATTGCTGTAAAAGCAAGAGACTTAGTTTGATGACGTCTCATATGGTAACTCCTTTTATTTATATATGATAATACCTGGCATGATCCCCAATTATCACCCAGGTACTGAAGATAGCTTTAATCAATTAACCAAAGGCAATTTGACGTTTTTTTGAAATTAGTTAATTGACCTTGCCTATTATAAATAAAAAAAGAACAGGTGTCAAGACACCTGTAGTTGTTCTAATTTGATTTTAAAAGAATGCCTTTGTCAGATAAAAGTGCTTTGATTTCTTCAAATTCATCTTTTGAATAACATGACAATGTATGTGTATGAATACCTTCTGTTAAAGATGATAAAAGTGTCGCATTAGAATGCTCAACCTTGTCTACAAAATTATCAATATCTTCTTTGCTTTTAATATTAAGTGGTGCCGTTAACATCCCGTAAACCGGATGCTCAACCTCCACATCAACCATAATACCACCTTTAGAAACCACACAATCCAATTCTTCTTTCGTTCTTTCTGGACCGTGTTGACAAGCAATCTTTCCAATAAATTGATGCGAATAAAGTGCTTGTGACAAAACATATCCTTTAGGTGTTGAAATCACATCGTGATTTGCTGCTCGAAGTAAAGCAACATCTCCAACGATGATTTGACGACTAACACCAAGCTGGCTTGCTAAAGTACTGGCTGAAATGGGAACTTGTGTCTGACTTAAAATATCAATAATTTTTTGACGGCGCTCTGCTGCTTTCATAAAAGCCCCCTTTAATAATTTAATACTTACTATTAATCATACCATAAAACCTTAAAAATATAGAAGGGGTATGACTTAATAAAATATTTTCGTAATAAAAATCTAAACAAATTCAAAAAAAGCACTCTAGGGGATAGCCTAGAATGCTTTCATATCAAGGGTTTTAAGCCTTATAATCTTATATCAGATTATTTACCCAAGAAGTATTCGTTAGTAACGTTCAATTTTTCGTCGAATTCGAATACAAGTGGTGGGAAGTTAGGGATTTCAACATCCATAATTTCGTCATCTGACAATTGTTTGATGTGTTTTACAAGAGCGCGGATTGAATTACCGTGAGCACCTACAAAGACGTTTTTACCATCTTTAAGAGCTGGAGCGATTTTATCTTCCCAGAATGGAAGAGCGCGTTCCAAAGTAACTTTCAAGTTTTCAGCATCTGGAACAACTTTGTCGTCAAGGTTAGCGTAACGACGGTCAGTGTGTGCTGAGTATTGGTCATCTTTAGCCATAGCTGGTGGCAATACATCGTAAGAACGACGCCAGATGTGAACTTGTTCGTCACCCCATTTTTCAGCTGCATCAGCTTTGTTTTGACCAGTCAAACCACCGTAGTGACGTTCGTTCAAGCGCCATGATTTTTCAACTGGAACCCAAAGTTGGTCAGAAGCTTCAAGAGCAAGGTTAGTTGTTTTGATAGCACGTTTAAGAACTGAAGTGAAAGCAACATCGAATTCGATTCCTGCTTCTTTGATCAATTTACCAGCTTCAGTAGCTTGTTTAGTTCCTTCTTCTGTAAGGTCAACGTCAGCCCAACCAGTGAAAAGGTTAGCTTTGTTCCATTCAGATTGACCGTGGCGTGCAAACACTAATTTTACCATTAGATAAAGTCTCCTTTAAAATAGTCCAAAGGCTATAAATACACAGCGAAAAATAGATATTAACCTTTTTCTGAAAACAGATACATAATTAAACTATTTTTGGCTCAGCATTTTAACCAATTTTTATTACGACCGATAAGTCGTTTACCTTTACTATTCTACCCAAAAAGCTGTAAAAAAGCTAGTATTATTGCTAATTTTCTCTAAAGAGTCCTACTACTTTTAAATAAAAAACGACGATAACATCAATTTCTCATCCCAAAAAGGATATTCTGAAAAAGATGTCATCGCCATTCCCACTTTCAAAAGAAAGTGTAGCTTTCTATATGATTAAAGCTATTATAGTTCAAATTATTTTTTATGTCAATTTCATTGTTCGCATAGCATTAAGCGTAGCAAGTACTGTTACACCAACATCAGCAAAGATGGCAACCCACATATTAGCTAAGCCAAGACTTGCTAGGATTAAGACAAGAACTTTAATTCCAATTGAAAAGACAATATTTTCTCGAGCAATAGTGATTGTTCTTCGTGCAATTTTAATAGCTTGCGCGATTTTTGATAAACGGTCATTCATCACAACAACATCTGCTGCCTCAATGGCAACATCACTACCAAGTCCTCCCATTGCAATACCAACATCAGCACGCGCCAAAACTGGAGCATCATTAATCCCATCACCAACAAAACCAACTGTCGAACGTGAATGTTTTTGAGCTAAATAATTTTCAAGTTCAGTCACTTTATCAGCTGGCAATAGCTCAGCTTTGTAGTCAGTCATAGAAAGCTCACCAGCCACCTTCTCAGCAACTTCGTGACGGTCTCCTGTCAACATGACTAAATTCTTAACACCAGCTTTTCGAAGATGCTCTAAAGCTTCTTTCGTATCTGATTTGATACAATCTGAAATAACAATGTGCCCAGCGTATTTACCATCAATAGCAACATGGACAATTGTCCCTACTTTATGACAAGTCTTCCAATCAGCACCTAGGCTATCCATAAACTTAGTATTACCAACTGCAACATCGTGTCCATTAACTTTGGCAGTAATACCGTAGCCAGATTTTTCAGCCACATCAGTAATCGAACAATCATCAGCTTCTTTTTCATAAGCTTCACGCAATGATTGAGCAATTGGATGACTTGAAAAACGTTCAACATGGCTTGCAAGATGCAACAAGTGTTCTTTCTTGATGTCATTTGGGTGAAGAGCTGTCACTTCAAAAACACCTTCTGTCAATGTTCCTGTTTTATCAAGCAACAAAGTTTCAAGATTAGCCAAACTTTCAAGATAATTTGACCCTTTAATTAAAACACCAGCCTTCGAACTTGCTCCGAGTCCTCCAAAGAAACTTAGTGGAATCGAAATCACCAAAGCACATGGACAAGAAATCACAAGGAAAGTCAATGCTCGGCTTAGCCACTCTGGAAAATTAGCCAAGAAATTTCCTGACAATAATGGTGGCAAAAATGCTAAAACAAGAGCTGCAATCACAACCGTCGGCGTGTAAATCGCTGCGAACTTGCTCATGAAACGTTCACTTTTTGACTTATTGGCAGATGAATTTTCAAGTAAGTCCAAAATTTTGCTCAAGGTTGAATTTTCAACGGTATGAAGAACTTTGACCCGAATGACTCCAGTCATGTTAATCATCCCCGAAAGAACTTGGTCGCCAACTTGAACACTTTGAGGTAAACTTTCTCCAGTCAGTGCTGCAGTATCAACAGATGATTCACCCGAAATCAAAATACCATCAATCGCCACCTTTTCACCAGGTCGAATGACAATTACTTGACCTTCTTGTACACCTTTTGGTTCAACATCACTGATATTGCCATCCACTTCTAAATGAACCAAATCTGGTCGCAAGTTTAACAATTCTGAAATTGATTTCTCGCTACTTCCTTCTGCGATGTGCTCAAAGAATTCACCGACTTGATAGAAAATCATAACAAATACTGCTTCTGCAAATTCTGACTCACCCGTCATAAAACTAAGTGCAAATGCCCCAAGCGTCGCTAGAGACATCAAAAAATGCTCACTAAAAACTTTACCTTGACTGATTTTCAGCACAGCCTTTTTCAAAACATCATAGCTAGCCATCAAAAATGGAATAGCATACAGAAATGCCTGCAATACTAGATTAGCACGGCTAACCTTCACAATGATAAAAACGACAATAAAAACTAGCGTTGCTAGCAAAATCCGATAAAGGGATTTTTTATGTTTATCTGACATCTTTAGTCCTCCTGATAATGCTCTACAACAGACTCCAAAACTTGACTGATATGCCTATCAGCAAGGGCATAAATCTGATTTTTTCCATCACGACGAACAGAAACAATCTTGAGATTTTTAAGCAGACTCAACTGATGCGAAACAGCTGACGGTGTCATTCCAAGAATTTCTGCTAATTCGCTAGATTTCAGCTCTCCCTTACTCAAGCAACAAATGATTTGCAAACGCGTAGTATTTCCAAGTGCTTTAAAAAAACTAGAAACATTGTTTAACAATTCACCCTGTAGCAAGTTTTGTGATTTATTATTATCTTTCATTATTCTTCTCCTCTATCACTAGAACGTTTGAACATTTGCTCAATTGTTCTAGTAAATTTAATATACCACTTTTATAAAATGCTAGCAAGTCCTTACATTCATATCATCAAAAATTCTATTCATTCCTTTTTTATGCCATTTTTCTGCTATAAAAGTATCTTTTATTCTATTCAGTTCGCTAAATCTTTCTGTTTTTACGCATATTACAAAATATCGTTCGGAAAACACTTGAATTCACATTTATAAAATAGTACAATAGTTGCAGTAATAATTTAGGACATTTGTCACTTTCATTAATATATCTTGGAGGACTTTATGGTTTCAACTGCTACTAAAATCGGTTCATTCGATTTTGATAACTGCCTTATGAATGCCGCTGGCGTTTATTGTATGACACGTGAAGAATTGGCTGAGATTGAAGATTCAGCTGCTGGTTCTTTTGTGACAAAAACAGGAACGCTCGTTGCACGACCAGGAAATCCTGAACCACGTTACGCTGATACTGCACTTGGTTCAATTAATTCTATGGGCTTACCAAACCATGGCTATCAATATTATCTTGATTATGTCACAGAACTCCAAAATAACCCAGAAAGCAAAAATCACTTTTTGTCACTTGTTGGTATGTCAGAAGAAGAAACTCATACTATTTTGAAAGCTGTCCAAGCTTCTGATTATCAAGGACTAGTTGAATTAAACCTTTCTTGTCCAAATGTCCCTGGCAAACCACAAATCGCCTACGACTTTGAAACCACTGAAAGAATCTTAACAGATATCTTCACATACTTTACAAAACCACTTGGTGTCAAACTTCCACCTTACTTTGATATTGCTCATTTTGACCGAGCAGCTACCATTTTTAACAAATTCCCACTTACTTTTGTTAACTGCATTAACTCAGTTGGAAACGGCTTAGTCATTGACGACGAGACTGTTGTTATCAAGCCTAAAAATGGTTTTGGTGGAATCGGTGGTGATTATGTTAAACCAACTGCACTAGCTAACGTTCATGCATTCTACAAACGTTTAAATCCGTCTATCCAAATCATCGGAACTGGTGGTGTCAAATCTGGTCGAGACGCATTTGAACATATTCTTTGCGGAGCAAGCATGGTTCAACTCGGAACAATTCTACACCAAGAAGGGCCTGTTGCTTTTGCACGTATTACTGACGAATTGAAAGCTATCATGGAAGAAAAAGGCTATGAAACACTAGATGACTTCCGCGGAAAATTACATTACATTGATTAATAAAAAACAGGCCATAAAGATTTTGTACTACCTGTTTTAGTGAACATTCTTAACTTCGAGCAATAAAAAAAGCGAGAACAATTGTTCTCGCTCGAGGTTTTGATTGTCACCTCCTATTAATTGACAAAAACCTCTTTGTTTTATTTTATTATTTATCGTTACGCATTAATTTCAATACAGGTTTGTTGATGAAGAGTAGCATAACACCTACAGCAAGACAAACCAAACCTAAAATACCGAAGAATGCAACTTCTGTTTCTTTAGCGAAGTATGGTGTAATCAAAGCGTTCACAGCTTGTGAAGTTGAGTCTGCCAAGAACCAAAGAGCAACCATTTGAGATTGGAAAGCAAGTGGTGCAAGGCGAGTTGAAACAGATAGACCAACTGGAGAAACAAGCAATTCACCAGCCATTTGAACAGCAAACATGATAACCAACCACATGAAGCTTACACGTTTATCAGTTCCGTATAAGATACCTGGCAACGCCATAATCAAGTATGAAACACCAGTTAACAAAAGACCAAGTCCAAATTTAATTACTGGAGAAGGTTGACGTTCACCCATTTTGTTCCAAAGCCATACAAAGGCAGGTGTTAAAGCAACGATGAACAATGGGTTAAGCAATTGATACCATGATGGATCAATGTACAAGTTCATTCCAAAGATAGTTGGATGTAAGTTTGAACGAGTTTCACCCCAAACAGCGATAACTGTTGCACTTTGTTCTTCGACCAACCAGAAGATGATTGAAGATAAGAACAATGGAAGGTATGCCATCAATTGTTTACGTTCAGTGCTTGATACTTTCTTAGAAGTAAACATCATGACAAAGTAAATGAATGGGATGAAAATACCAGCCATTGAAAGAATATTTACTAGATTATTAACAAAATTAGATGGGTTTGCTCGGTAAAGGAAAGTTCCACCAACAGCACAGATAACAAGACCGATAGCTAATTTTACTAATAATCCTCGTTTTTCTGCTGAAGTCATTGGGTTTGATGGTTTATTTCCCAATTCTGGGAATTGTTTCATACGACCAAACCAGTAAACGAACAATGCAAGCACCATACCAATAGCAGCAAGTGAGAAACCTAGGTGGTAGTTGATACTTTGACCAACTGTACCTACTACAATCGGCGCAAGCAATGAACCAATATTAATACCAATAACAAAGATGTTAAATCCTGTATCACGACGTGGGTCATCTGCAGCATACAAGTGACCGACCATATTTGAAATGTTTGGTTTCAACATCCCAGTTCCCAAGATAATGAAGAAAAGGGAGATAAACAGAGATGTTAATCCAAAAGGAACGGCTAAAACAATGTGACCAAGAGTGATAAGAATACCACCGATGAAGATTGTTTGAGATGCTCCCAGAACACGGTCTGCGAACCATCCACCAATAATACCTGAAAGATATACTAATGCACCATAGATACTAACAATCGCCATCGCTTGTGGTTTAGGAAGTCCCAAACCTGCGTTCGGCGCAGTAACTGATGCATACAAGTAGTAAATCAAGATGGCACGCATGCCATAGTAAGAAAAACGTTCCCAAAGTTCTGTTTGGAATAGTGTAAACAAAGCTTTAGGTTGTCCAAAAAAAGTTTGTTCTATTTTATTATTTTCCATACTATCCATTATAATGGTCTTTGTTTAGTTTAGCAATACAAAATTTTCACATAATTTGAAATTTTTATATTAATAAGGTCCGAAAATCCCCAATTTTTCGCCCTTTTTGCCAGTGTAATCAACTATTCATTTTTTTCTTACTGCATAATTAAACAAGTTTTGAAAAATTTCACAAACGTGCATTTTATCACTAACTTTCTTCAATCGCCTTAGAATTGCGTAAAAAGTTAGCTGGATACAATTGCACCCCGATTTTAGCTCATGAAAAAAACGTCCACTGGACTCAACTCGCTTTCGAATTTCTTGGCTCATGAAAAAAACGTCCTCTGGACGTTTTTTTTCATCACCAATTATCCCAAAAATCGCTGTCATCCTCGTTAATTGAAGGTTGTTTCTCTTCGCCTTCTTCCTCCACTGGTTTCACAATGTTGCCATTTTCACCAACTTTTGGTTTCATTGCCATGCCAACCATAATTAACATAGCGGCTTTGAATAAAGAAAAGGCTCCTAAAAAAATGACAACAAGCAAAAGTGATTTATCCATAATTATAATTCTTTCTATTTTTCATCAGTAAATTGATTATAACATAAATCATCAAAACACTTTTGTCAGCACTCGAAATTTGTCTTATATGGCAAAAAGAACCCTGTCACATCAACAGAAGTCAATAGACAAGGTTCTTTTCTATTTAATTATTTTACAGCGTCTTTAAGTGCTTTACCAGCTTTGAATGCAGGTACTTTTGAAGCTGCAATTTCAATTTCTTCACCAGTTTGTGGGTTACGACCTTTACGAGCTGCGCGTTCGCGAACTTCAAAGTTACCAAAACCGATTAATTGAACTTTTTCGCCTTCAGAAAGGAAGCTTTCGATTGCTGAGAATACTGCATCTACAGCTGCTGCTGAATCTTTTTTAGTAAGCTCAGTTGCTTCTGCAACTTTAGCGATTAAATCTTGTTTGTTAGCCATTTAACAAATCCTCCAATTAATTTCTAAGCGTTAACACTTTAACAAATTCTATGATACCCAAAAATACTATTCTGGTCAAGTATTAAACGTTTTTTTAGCTGTTTTTCTTGTAAATATCAAAGTTAAATTGGTCGCCGACAAGGTCAATTGTTGTCGCTTTCAAAAAGATATCTGCATCATTTTTTATGTCCTGAATATTGATGTTAATAACAGACTCTTTTGGCAAAACTTCCACAAAATCTGGCAGATTGATACTTGATTTTAGATACTTCAAAACTTCAGATTCTGGTAATGTAAGAGTTCCAACTGAAAACGACGTAATCTTCAACTGAATAGCACCTGATTCCAAGCGACTTGGTTGAAAATAAATGTACAAGGGCACTTCATACCCTAAAAATGTATACGTTCCTTCAAACATAATCGCTGAAGATGTCGCATAAACACTGTAAGACGTTTTTTTAGTCTGGTACTCCTTCAAGTATGATGCCACCGTATCATTTAATTGCTCACGTGTGGTTGAAATGGTACCAACTTTGACATTATCAGCCTTTTTAGAGCTTATACTTTGAGCTGCAGGCTCTCTAACTTGAATCAGGCGACTGGCAATCACTCCTACAAAAGCAACATTAATGGCTAAAATGAGAAGGAATCCCCACTTCCACCAATTAATCTTTGTTCCATTCTTGTTTAGTTTCATTAATTTTCTCCATTGTTACATCTGACATAATTTGATAGCCAATATTATTTGGGTGAAAATGGTCTCCACTGAATAAAGCATCGTTGATGACTGTCGTTTGGTCACCAGACGTTGACACTATTCCTTCTTCGCCATCAATTCCTTTGTAAAGTTGATCATTAATTGGCACGAAATAAACATTGTCATACTCATCTGTGACACTTTCAGTCGATTCATTCCAATTGTCAATGATTTCCTGCATTTCAGTCATTTCTGGAAAATTCAAGTAGAAAGGGTTATAAATTCCCAAGACATAAATTGGCAAGTCTTCATTTTCTGAGCGAGCTAATTCAATAATCTGACGTAGGCGTTTCTGATAAGCCGTTGCTGGCTTTTTAAAAGTTGAAACAGATAGTTTTGTTAAATGTTTTCGAATCACCGCCATAACATCGTTACCACCGACAGTAAGCGTCATCATATCAGCTTTAGCAAGAGATTTTTGAATAGCTTCTTGCTTTGTCATGCGTGACAAGATTTGCTGGCTGGTATTACCAGAAATTCCATAATTGCTATAGGTTACTTGGTAATTATAGGTATCTGTCATAGCTTGGGACAAAAGTGGAACAAAACCACCTTGATTGGTCGTATCTCCAACACCTTCTGTCAAAGAATCCCCAACAGCTACATAATTGAAATGCTTAGCTTCTTGAGCTAGAAAATCCTTTTTAGTTAATTCTTGATCTGATTTTGGAATCAAGAGATTAAAAGCGACGATAAACAGAAGAAGGCTTGCTAAAAAGAAAGCAAACCCGATTAAAAAATTCTTTTTTTTACTCATAGCGTACCATAACCGCAAAAGCGTCTTCTCCAGTATGCGTTTGGATGATTGAACCTGTCTCTAAAACAGCAATTGGAGCACCCAAAACTTCCAATTTTTCTTTAAAGCCATTTGCCATATCAGCAGTTCCACAGTATGAAATACCGATTTCAGCAACTTTTTTACCTGAAGCTTGAGCGTGTTCGATAAAGCTATCAAGCCACTTGTTAAATGTCTTAACACCGCGCCCTTTGATAACTGTGTTAAGCTCACAATCAATCATTTCCATCACTACTCGAATATTAAGTAATGAGCTAAGAAGACCTGTTACACGTCCAATACGTCCGCCTTTAACAAGATTTTCAAGTGTAGACACACCGATAAAAAGTTCAGATTTTTGGCGAACTTCTTCAACTTTAGCGATAACTTCCTCAAGACTTGCACCTTCTTGTGCTAATTTCGCAGCTTGGACAACTTGGAATTTTTGACATTGGTCAGTGAATGTTGAATCAATGACAGTCACGTCAGCACCAGCAAGATTTGCTCCTTGACGAGCTGCTTCAACTGTTCCTGAAAGAGTGTGAGTAATATGGATAGAAACAATATGCTCAGCACCATCTTTCATCAAGTTTTCATAAACTTCTGCAAAAACACCTACAGGCGGTTGACTTGTTTTTGGTAATTCCTTGCTATTACGCATCAAATTAAGGAATTTACCTTCTTCTTTCATGTCGTTATCAGAATAAACAACACCGTCAATCATAACTGACAATGGCACTACTGTAATATCATATTTTTCAACTAATTCTGGTTCAATCGTTAAAGATGAATCTGTAACAATTTTAATTTTACTCATTTTTTATCCTATCATACTTTCAAAACTTTATTTCAAATTTTATTCTAACATTCATTATACCAAATTTTTAGCAGTTCGGGGATATTTTCTTAAACAAGCAAAAAGAAGCCACTTTGGCTTCTTCTTATTTTTTCAAAAGTTCACGCGCTTGTTCACGCGCCATCTCAGTAATATCACTACCTGCAAGCATTTTAGCAATTTCTTCGACACGTTCTTCTTCAGTCAACAGACGGACTGTTGATACGGTTGTATTTTCATCACTGCGTTTTTCAATAAAGAATTGGTAATCAGCAATCGCAATGACTTGAGGCAAGTGTGAAATTGCAAGGACCTGTCCGTGACTTCCAATTTTGTAGATTTTTTGGGCAATAGCTTGCGCCACACGACCAGAAACCCCTGTATCAACCTCGTCAAAGACGATACTTGTCTTATCTTCCTTGCGTGAAAAGGCTGATTTAATGGCAAGCATAAGACGTGAAATTTCACCACCAGATGCTACTTTAACAAGCGGTTTAAATCCTTCACCAGGGTTTGTCGAAATGTAAAATTCGACAACTTCATTTCCGTCTCGGTTAAATTTTCCTTTGGTGAATTGCACTTGAAAATCTGCTTTTTCCATATACAAATCAGCTAATTCTTGCTTGATTTCTGCTTCTAAATCTTTGGCAAGTTTGTGACGTTCTTGAGCAAGCTCATCTGCAGCTAAAATTAATTCTTTTTCCAGATGTTTAAGCTCTTTTTCCATATCGTCAGATGACTCATCACTACCAGTTAAAAGATTATATTCTTTCGTAATGTTTTCATAGTAGTCTAACACGTCATCGACACTGCCACCATATTTACGAGTGATGCTGTAAATCACTTCTAAACGAGCTTCAATTTGTTGAAGACTACCCGCATCAAAATCAAGATCATCAATAACATCACCCAAATGTTTGGTAACTTCCTCTAAGATATAATAAGCTTCCGAAACATTGGCAGACATTTCTTTATAATCTTGATCAAATTCTTCAAGACTCATTAAATCATTCATAGCTGAGCGGATATTTGACAGACTAGAAAACTCTTCATCATCAAGCATAACGTAAGCATTTGTTAAAGTGTCAGCAATATGTTTGTGATTAAGTAACTTATCACGTTTTTGATTGAGTGCTTGGTCTTCGCCTGATTTTAGAGCCGCTGCCTCAATTTCAGCAATTTGAAATTCAAGCATTTCAATACGTGCTTTATGCTCTTGTTCATTTTTTTGCTTAGTCAAAACACGCTTACGCAATGTGCGGTAACTTTCAAAAATTTCTCGATAGTGTTTTTTGACAGCTGAAAAATGTTCATTCCCAAATTCATCAAGCATACGGATGTGCATGTTTGGCTTCATTAATTCTTCTTGGTCATGTTGACCGTGAATATCAACCAAGTACTGTCCAACCGCACGAAGGGTTGTCAGATTAACCATTTGACCGTTGATACGGCTAATAGAACGACCATTTTGCAAAATCTCACGACGAATAATCAATTCATCAGAAATATCAATACCATTTTCTTCCAAGATGTGTGTCAGCGCAGCATTTTCACCGACCGAAAAAAGTCCTTCAATCTCAGCTTTTTTGGCACCATGTCGAATAACATCGAGACTAGCGCGCGCTCCTAACATAAGGTTCATAGCATCAATAATAATCGATTTTCCGGCACCTGTTTCACCAGTCAAAACAGTCATACCATTTTCAAAAGTTAGGGAGATTTCCTCAATAATAGCAAAATTTTTAATGGAAATTTCTAAAAGCATAGGCGACCTTTCTTATTTGTGGTCTGTCATCCATTTACGAACTTCTTGGCGAATGGCATTAGCAGCTTCAGCTGTCTTTGCGACCACTAACAAACTATCATCATCAGCAATAACACTAAAAAGACTATCTTTGAAATCTTCTAGCAAATAACGTTTAATCAAGCGACTATTTCCTGGAATAACATCAAGATTAATCATATTTTCAAGTCCTGCTGTTTCCTCTGAAATCGCAAGGACTGTGCTTTTAATAGGAACAGAAACTTGTCCCACTTTTTTAGTTTTATCTTTTGAAAGACCGTAAATATACGGACCATCAACTGATGGAACTTTGATGATACCAATTTCATTCATGTCACGTGAAATGGTAGCTTGAGTCAAAGTCAAACCTTCAGCTTCGAGTAATTTCAACAAATCATGCTGAGTTTCAACAGCATTTTCAGCAACAATCTTTTTAATTAATTCTAAACGTTCACTCTTTTTCATCTTTAAATTCCTTATGCGCTTTTTCTACAATTTCTGGGATAAGAGTCGCTACCAAATTCTGAGCGTTAGCTGATTTTTCCAAGTGTGCTAAAAACTCAATGTTACCATGTCCACCTTGAATTGGTGAAAAATCAAGCCCCTTAACTGTAAATCCGTAATCGACAGCAAAACTTGTCACAGTTTCCAAAACTTTTTGATGAACTGCTTTATCTCGAATAATTCCATTTTTACCAATTTGGTCACGACCAGCTTCAAATTGCGGCTTGATAAGAGCTACGACTTGACCATTTTCAGCTAAAATATTGTGAAGAGCTGGCAAAATGAGATTCAATGAAATAAAACTCACATCAATACTAGCAAAAGTTGGTTGACCTTCTGTAAAATCAGCCAATTCAGCGTAACGGAAATTGTATTGTTCCATACTACGAACACGTTCGTCTTGGCGAAGTTTCCAAACCAATTGATTTGTACCAACATCAACAGCATAAACCAATTTGGCACCATTTTGTAGCATAACATCCGTAAATCCACCGGTTGAGGCACCGATGTCAATTGTTGTTTGACCATCAACAGAAATCTCAAAAACTTGCAAGGCTTTTTCAAGTTTTAGCCCTCCTCGGCTAACATACTTCAATTTTTCGCCTTTTAGTTTTAATTCTGTTCCATCATCAATCTTTTCACCTGGTTTATCATAGCGTTCGCCGTTAATCACATTAACAACCAAACCTGCCATGACACCACGCTTTGCCTGCTCGCGTGTTTCAAAAAGCCCTTGTTTATAGGCAAGTACATCAACTCTTTCCTTAGGCATTTAGTCGTAACCTTTCTATCATTTCTGCAATTTTTTCTGTCTGTAATCCTTGAGTCTCTGAGAGTTTTTGGAAAATAGCTAACGCTTCATCCAATGACTCATTTAAAATATCATAAGATTTATCTAAACCAAGCAAGCTTGGATAGGTTGCTTTATCAGCCAACAAGTCTTTTTTCGGTGTTTTTCCGATTTCTTCAAAGCTTGCTGTCACATCTAAAATGTCATCACGCACTTGGAAAGCAATTCCAATCAAACTACCTGCTTTACGTAAATTATTAATATCCTCGCCTGCTAGTCCAGCAACAATTCCAGCTGCAACTACAGGGAAAGTCAGTAATTTTCCTGTTTTGTTGGCGTGAATCAATTGTAACTCTGAGAGGCTGAGCTTGCGCTCTTCACCTTCCATATCGAGCATTTGGCCACCGACCATGCCATATGTCCCTGAAGCATGTGCCAATTCAGCAATCAAAGCAACTTTCACTTCAGCTGATAGCTCAGCATTTGCCACCAAATCATAAGGGTCTAAAAAGAGACTATCTCCAGCTAGAATAGCCGTCGCTTCATTAAATTTTTTGTGGTTTGTCAAACGTCCACGACGATAGTCATCATTATCCATAGCTGGTAAATCATCGTGAATCAAGCTTCCTGTGTGAATCATTTCAAGGGCAGCAGCCACATCATAGTGAGCATCTGTCAGTGCTACTCCAAATCCTTCAAGCAATTCTAGGAAAATCAGAGGACGAACACGTTTACCACCTGCATCAACCGAATACAAAATAGCTTCAATTAAATCTGGTGACACAATATCTTTTTGTTCATAATAACGATGAATGGCTTGACCAATTTTTTTAACTTTATCCATTAGGCATCTAATTCCGTTTCTACTCCATCATCTTGCATGACTTTAACAAGTGTTTTTTCTGCTTGATCCAATGTTTTTTGCAGTTCTTTTGACAAAACCATTCCTTTTTGGAATTCAGAGATGGCATCTTCTAAAGCCACATCTCCGTTTTCAAGTTTTGTCACAATCGCTTCTAAATCTTGTAAATTTTCTTCAAATGTTTTCTTACTTGGCATCTTTTACCTCCGCTTCAAGTTGACCATCTTTCAATTGAATCGTTAACTGGTCTCCCACTTTTACATCACTCACGCTTGAGATGACTTTTTCATTTTTTTGCACCATAGCATAGCCTCTGGCAATAATTCGGCTCGTATCAAGAGAAAGTAACGCATCTTGTGCTTTTTCAAATCGTGCTAACTTACTATCATACTGACTAGTCATATTTGAAAGTAGCAAACGCTCTAGACTCTGCAATTTATCCTGATAGTGCTTGATCTGACTTTCAAAATCAAGCGCAAGCAAACGTTGATGCAAGAGTGCATGACTTTGCTTAGCTTGACTAAACTGATTTTGCATCGTATTTGTCAAAGACATCGTCAAACGATCTAACTTCTGAACGTAACCATCGTACAAGCGTTCTGGCTGCCTAAAAATAACTGAATTTGCCAACTTGTCAAGACGTTCTTGATTTTGTTTAATGCGACGAAGACTCGCTTGATACATACGATTTTCACGCTCAGCAATCCAAGAAATAATATCAGCTTTTGTTACAGGCGTTGCAAGTTCAGCCGCTGCCGTAGGGGTAGCAGCTCTGTGGTCAGCAACATAATCTGCTAATGTCGTATCTGTCTCGTGTCCGACACTAGAAATAACTGGCAAACGTGATTCAAAGATTGCTTGGACAACAATCTCTTCGTTAAATGCCCAAAGGTCTTCAATAGAACCACCACCACGACCAACAATCAGAAGGTCTAAATCATCACGTTCATTTGCCTTCGCAATATTATCTGCTACTTCTTGACTAGCACCCTCACCCTGAACCTTAGTTGGGAAAAGTAGAATCTCGACACCTGGGAAACGACGCGATACGGTTGTGATAATATCTCGAATAACCGCTCCACTTGGGCTCGTTACCACACCAATTTTCTTAACAAATTGTGGCAATTGACGTTTATGACGGTCATCAAAATACCCAGCCTCAGCTAGTTTTTTCTTCAACTGTTCAAATTGAACCGCTAAAGCCCCAATACCGTCTGGCTCTGCTTTTTCAATAATAATTGAATATGACCCACTAGGCTCATAGAGTTGGACACGGCCCACAACGTTGATTTTCATACCTTCTTCCAGCTCAAAACCAAGTTTTTTAAACGTTCCAGCCCACATAGTCGCCTGAATTACCGCATTTTCATCTTTTAAAGAAAAATATTGATGCGTCGGACGACGACGAAAATTAGAAACCTGACCAGCCAAATAAACCCGTTCCAAATAAGGATCGCGATCAAACTTCAATTTAAGGTATTTTGTCAAGGTTGACACACTTAAATAATCTGACATCACAGGCCCCTTTCCTTGTTTTTTCTTGCCTTACACAAATTTTGCATATCACTTATTATTATAACAGAAAAAAACTGTCCAGTGGACAGTTTTTTCACGAGCACAGAAATCTAAAAGCGAGTTAGGTCCAGTGGACAGTTTTTTCACGAGCACAGAAATCTAAAAGCGAGTTAGGTCCAGTGGACAGTTCTAGTGAATGCTCACAATCACTCCCTCTGGCATGTTTTCAAAAAGCCATTTTGCATCTTCTTTTGAAAGTCTGACATTGCCATCTGTACAAGCCGTTCCAATTTTTTTAGATTCTCCCTTTAAGATTTTCCCCTTCCAATCTGTTGGAAGACTTTCAAATCGATAACCGCCATGATCTTTAAAAGATACCCAATCACACGCACCTCGATTCAAACTATCATCATACAAAAATTCACCACGTTCTGCTTCAATAGCAAATTTGCCTGTCGGTGTTGGCGTCTCTTTGGCGCCAGTCGAAACCTTGGTTTTAAAAATCACTTTATTCCCTGAGTATACAATCATTTTTTGTTGAGAAATAGACACCAAGATACTCAAATGATCAAGCTCTGACAAATCAGGATAAATTTTCTTCTGAGATTTTTTAACATTTTTACCAAAAGCATATACATCAATCTTAACATCAGATTCCTGACGAATAACCATTAATTGTCGACAAAGACTATAGCCAACCACTAGGTTAGCAAAAGTCAAAAGTAAGATAAGAACTTTTTTTGAAAACTTCTTTCGCATTTCCCTTTTCTAAAACCTACCTCTGCCAGTTTAACCCTTGGCAGAAGCCCCTTCTCCTTTTAATCTAACAATACATAACGTCTTATGCCACCATAACTAATATACGAAATTTTCCCATATTATAGTGAACTTCATGAAATGTCATTTTACTTAGCAGTCTCCCAAATTTAATATACTTTTTTCAAAATTTCTCTCCCTTAAAATCCCAATTTAATGTTTGAAAAATGGATGCTCAGATGCAGACCCACATTGTCCAACAATAAGTCTATCATTCGTTCCAACCTCGCCTAGAAACGGATCAGCAACTCCCCTTGGAACTGCAATAAATGCTGCGCTATCAGTCATCGAGTCAGGATTATAAATAGTTCCAAAATAAACATCATCTTTAACGATGTTTGTCGTGATTTGATACAGCGCCTGACTTTGCGAAAGACTTACTTGCCCATCTTGTGTTAGCGTTATTGATTCTCCCAAATCGTTTGTCCAAGCACCTGAAAGGCTAGAAAAATCACCATATGCAATTTGTTCTAAATCAAGCCTATCTTCATTTGAACTTGACTGACTTTGACTAGGCAATGTTTGTGTAGTCTCTACCACTTCAGCTACACCTACTGTAGGCTCGATTTCTGTAACAAAAGATGTTGAGACTACTGATTCTTGATAGCTTGAAGCACTAGATTTTACAACTTTCTTTGCAGCAGTACTATTACTTGTTTGAATCACCTTAGCATGACTACTACTTGCTGATGTTTCTTTTTCAGTTTTTGAACATGCTCCTAGTAAAAAGAGTGAAGATAGTAATATTACAGTTGTTTTACATCCCTTTTTCATAAAAATTCTCCCAGACAATTAAATATTTTTATCAGATAAACGTTTATTTTTCAACGTTTATCTGACTTTATTTTTTTTTAGAATCGGCCAATTCTGAAAATATTATAGAGTAGTTTTTCAGTTAAGTCAACACAAAAATGTAATATTTGTAACATTTTTGAAACATTTTATTTTATACATGATCTTTGAACTAAAAAGGTACACTTTTCCAGAAGAAAAGTGTACCTTACGACATTATTCTGATAATTGTTTCATGACTTTTGGCAATTCTGCACTAATGGTCGTTGGCAAAACAACATAAGCCTCTTGGCTAAGTTTCTCTGCAATTGCAGAGTGCAAATAAGTGGCTACAGCAACCGTATCAAAAAGATTATCCTTGAACTGAGCGACAAAGCCTGCAATCATGCCACAAAGAGTATCTCCCATGCCACCAGTTGCTTGATAAGGACCTCCAACTGCTAGTTCAGCAACTTGGCTACCTTGTAAAATTTTTGTGTGATGACTTTTAGCCACTAAAATTGTTCCGTTTAAAAATTTTTCAAGCGCCGTTTGAGTTTTCTCTAGGCTTTGATCAGCAATTGCTAGTCCAGACAATCGTTCCCACTCTTTCTGGTGTGGTGTCAAAATAAGGTGACGCGTCTTAATAGAAATCGGCATAGCTTTTGCAAGTAAATTTAAAGCAGAGCCATCAACAATCAAGATCTGCTTTTCAGCTACTTCTGAAAGTACAAAATCAAACACATGTTTAGCTTTGCTATTTTCCCCTAAACCCGGGCCAATCAAAACCACATCTGCTTTAGCCAGATTTTCTGCCAGTAATTCTTCATCCTCATAGTCAAACGCCATAGCTTCTGGGAGATGTGCATGAAGGGCAGGGATATTGTCACGCTCTGTCGCCACTGTCACCAAACCAGCACCGCTTTTTACTGTTGCTAGAGCTGACATGATGATTGCTCCTCCATAAGGATAAAATCCTCCAATCAAAAGCACACGTCCGTAGGTTCCTTTATGAGAATCTGCCTTGCGCTTTGTCACAACTTTTCTGGCTAATTTATCGTCGATAATCATGCTTTCACGCTTCTAAGTGCAGATTGATAAGTTTGTTCCAAAAGCATCGTAATCGTCATTGGACCAACACCACCAGGAACCGGGGTGATATAACTTGCTAATGGTTCAACTTCGTCAAACTTGACATCTCCGATAAGTTTGCCATTTTCATCACGATTCATGCCGACATCAATAACCACAGCGCCTTCTTTGACGAATTCTTTGGTTACAAAGTGACCTTGTCCGATTGCAACAATCAAAACATCTGCTTGTTTTGTCACACGCGCCAAATCACGGGTACGTGAGTGTGCCAAAGTCACTGTAGCATTTTTATCAAGCAACAATTGCGCCATTGGTTTTCCGACAATATTTGAACGACCAATGATAACCGCAGTTTTTCCTTCCAATTCGATATCATATTCAGCCAATAACTCCATGATACCAGCTGGTGTACATGGCACCATAATAGGGCGACCATTCCACAAGTGTCCTGTGTTAATTGGGTGGAAACCATCGACGTCTTTCTTAGGATCAATTGCTAAAATGACACGTTTGTCATTGATATGAGATGGCAATGGCAATTGCACCAAAATACCATGAAAACGATCATCGTTATTATATTGTTCAATGACTTGAATCAACTCTTCTTCACTTGTTGACTCTGACAAACGAACTGTTTCACTCAAGAAACCAGCTTTCTTAGCAGAGCGTTCTTTATTTCTTACATAGACTTGGCTTGCTGGGTCATCACCAACTAAAATCACCACAAGTCCAGGCACAATACCAGCTTCAACTTTTAATTTTTCAACCTTCTCAACTAGTTGACTTTGCATTTTAGCTGCTAAAGCTTTTCCATCTATAAGTGTTGCCATATTACTCTCCAAAAAAAATATATTTCTTTTATTATATCAGAAAGCGACTCCATAATAAAATATTTTTGAAGTAAGTTTCTGAATATTCTGTAAAAATATTCAAAAAACAAAAATCCCTTGCTCACATAAGCAAGGGAAAACTGTTATTTACGTTGATTGTCTTTGACTGGGCATGAGCAATTGCAGTCGCCACAAGAGCCTTTGCCCTTGATATAGCTGCGCAATCCCATAACAACACCAACTGCAATCAACAATGCAATTATAATTGTAGCCATAGGCTTATTCTCCAACTTCTCCTAGATTATCTAAAGTAATCACTTTTTCAGGTTCTTGAGCTGGTTTTCTAACGATAAAGTAAATAATTGCAATCAATAGCGCTACTGCAACGATTGTCCAGAAAGTGATACCTTTACCGTATAAAACAACAAGACCTAATTGATAAATAATCAAACTAACGACGTAAGCAAGACCTGTTTGGAATCCAATAGCACCAAGTGTCCACTTAGCGTCACCCATTTCACGTTTAATAGCTCCCATAGCTGCAAAACATGGTGCACAAAGAAGGTTAAAGATTAAGAATGAATATCCTGCAAGAGCTGAATAATCAAGTTGCAATGCGTGATACAAGCCACGTGTTGTACTGTCGTTGTACAAGATACCAAATGTTCCGACAACAGCTTCTTTGGCAGCAAGACCTGTTGCAGCAGCCACAGTCGCCTTCCAGTTACCAAATCCAAGTGGTGCAAAAATCCAAGAAATCAATTTACCAAATGAAGCCAAGATTGAATTGTCTGTATCAACTGCTTGGAAAGCAAAATTGTAAGTTGACATGAACCAAATGATAACTGTCAAGCTAAAGATAACTGTACCAGCACGTTTCACAAAGCTAAGGGCTTTACCAAAAGCGTAGCGAAGAACACTTGCGATTTTTGGCATGTGATAAGCTGGTAATTCCATGATAAACGGACTAACATAACTTCCAAGTAATTTTGTTTTCTTAAGAGCAATACCTGAAAGAATAATAGTAATAACGCCGATGAAGTATGTTGATGGCGCAACAAATGGATTATCTGGGAAGAAAGCACCTGCAATCAAGGCGATAATAGCTAACTTAGCAGAACATGGCATAAATGTCGCTGTCATGATTGTGATACGACGGTCACGTTCATTTTCAATGGTACGACTCGCCATAACCGCTGGCACACCACATCCAGTAGCAATCAACATTGGAATGAATGATTTACCTGACAAACCAAAACGTCTGAAGACACGGTCCATGACAAAAGCGATACGACTCATGTAACCAATATCTTCCAAAATTCCTAAACAGATGAATAGAACAAAGATTTGTGGCAAAAATCCAAGAACTGTACCAACACCAGCCACGATACCATCAATGATAAGAGATTCAAGCCAACCAGAAACATGAAGAGCATCAAGTCCAGATTGAACCCAACCAGGCACCAATTCGCCAAAGAGCACATCATTAACCCAGTCAGTCCCCATTGTACCAACAGTTTGAATTGAAAGATAGTAAACCAAGAACATAGCTACTGCAAAAATTGGCAAAGCCAAGATACGGTTTGTAACAATTCGGTCAATCTTATCAGAAACTGTCATCTTGAAGTCGCTAGTTTGGTTTTGAGCCATTTTAGCAACTTTTTCAATAAAGGCATAACGCTCATTAATCACAATTGACTCTGAATCTTCTGTGAAGATTTCTTCTGTGATTTTAATGACTTGGTTAATTTCACCTTTTTGGAAATCAGACAAATCAAGTTCTTCTTTAACAAGGGCATCTCGTTCAAAGAGTTTAATAGCATAAAAACGTGCAGAACGTTCTGGGACAACATCCCCCAAGATGTCAATGATTTGTTTAATCGCTGCTTCAAATTGATTGCTATATGTTGGGTATTGAATCAAATCAACATCAGCTTTTGTTGTGTTAGCAACTTTTTTGATAGCTTTATCAACACCAGTATTTTTAACAGCACTTGTTGAAACAACTGGAACACCTAATTGATAAGACAATTTATCAACATTGATTGTTTTTCCTTGAGCTTTAAGCGCATCACTCATATTAAGCGCAACAGTTACTGGAATACCAGTTTCAATCAATTGAGTTGTCAAGTAAAGGTTACGTTCCAAGTTTGTCGCATCAACAACATTAAGAATGCTGTCGGCGTCATTACTCAATAAATAATCACGCGCAACTTTTTCTTCAGGCGTATAAGGTGACATTGAATAAATACCTGGTAAATCCTGAACTTTCCAGTCAGCATGTTTTTTTACCGTACCACTTTTACGTTCAACCGTAACACCTGGCCAGTTACCAACACGTTGACTTGTACCAGTCAATAAGTTAAAAAGACTTGTTTTACCACTATTCGGATTACCGATTAAGGCTATCTCTGTCATTTTTCCTCCTCGCTATCTACTTTTACGACACTAATCATTTGCGCTTCAGACTTACGAAGTGTCAATTCGTAACCGCGTAAGCTAATTTCAATTGGGTCTCCTAACGGAGCAACTTTTCGTAGGTAAACTTTTGTGTGACGCGTTAATCCCATATCCATGAGACGGCGTTTTGCTTCATTAACAGCATAAATACTATCAACATAAGCGTAGTCACCTACTTTTAATTCTGAAAGAGGAAGTGATAAAAGAGCACCTTCTTCTTCTGTGACATCAATCTGGCTTAAAATCGATTGATCAAAAGCCAAACGACTTGATTTAAGCATAACAATCGCACTAGTTGGTGTTTTCGAAACAACTTTAACTGAAGCACCGACTTTTAACCCCAAATCAGACAAGTGTCTAGCACTATCATCGGGCAAGTCAACACTGACAATAGTATAAGGAATACCAACTTTAGCATTCTGCAAAATCAAATTTCTTGACCTCCTCAAATTTTTTTGGTAAAATATTTGACCTTCCGTCCGATTCATTATATCATAAAAATGAGCAGATAAACCTATAAAAATTAATTTTTTTCTCTATTTATGCATTGATTGTAATCATTCTAAATAAAGCATACTTAATTTTAGAATCGTTATAATCTAGCTGTTTTCACTATCGTTTTCTTTTTAAGCACCCTTAAAAAGATGACTAAATTATAATAATTAAGTGTGCTTAATGTATAAAATAGACTCATTTTTTGCTAATATACTTATTATTTTTAACCACATTTAACTTTTCTACTATATATAAAAAACTCAGCTGAATTCAAAATCAACTGAGATTTTTTAATATTACAATACCTTACTCAAGAAATCTTTTGTACGAGCTTCTTTAGTATTTTCAAAAACGTCTTTTGGTGAACCTTGCTCAACAATGACACCACCGTCCATGAAAATAACACGGTCAGCGACTTCGCGCGCAAATCCCATTTCGTGAGTTACAATAGCCATTGTCATACCTGATTTTGCCAAATCTTGCATAACACCAAGAACTTCTCCAACCATTTCTGGGTCAAGAGCTGATGTTGGTTCATCAAAGAGAAGAACATCTGGATCCATAGCAAGTCCACGTGCAATAGCAATACGTTGTTGTTGACCACCAGAAAGACTTGTTGGATAAGCATTGGCTTTATCACGAAGACCAACTTTATCAAGCAAATCATAAGCCTTAGCTTCTGCCTCTGCTTTCGGAACACCTTTAGTCTTAATCGGTGATAGAGTAATATTTTCAAGGACTGTCATATTAGGGAAAAGGTTAAATTGTTGGAAAACCATTCCCATTTTTTCACGCATTTTGAAAATATCATTTTTCTTATCAGTAATATCGACACCTTCAAAAGTAATCACACCTTTTGTTGGTGTTTCAAGCAAGTTCATTGTACGAAGGAATGTTGATTTCCCTGAACCAGAAGGTCCAATAATAACAACCACTTCTCCTGCTTTTATATCAAGATCAATACCTTTTAGAACTTCATTTTTTCCGAAATACTTATGAAGGCCCTTAATTGAAATTAGTGTTTCTGACATTAGTTATTGCCTCCATTTCCCATACGAGTTTCAAGTTTTTTAAGTAAAAATGACAAAACTGTAGTAACCATTAAGTAATAGAAAGCTGCAAATAGCAATGGTGTGATTGGTAGGTAAGTTGCTGTTACAACTGATTGAGCACCATTCCACAATTCCATAACACCAATTGTTTGAAGAAGTGAGCTATCTTTGATAATTGTAATAAATTCATTCCCAAGGGCTGGCAAAATATTTTTAAGTGCTTGTGGCAAAATGACGTAGCGCATAGCATTCACAGGACGAATCCCTAATGAATAAGCTGCTTCAAGCTGACCTTTTGGCACTGCTTCAATACCTGCTCTGACAATTTCAGAAATATAGGCTCCGCTATTTAGTGAAATAATAATGATACCTGGAAGCAAACGTGAAAAATCAAGGTCCAAGACACCAAATCCTACGATTGGAGCATTGCTAAAGTGCATCCAAGCAAAGGCAATCATAATCTGAACGACCATCGGTGTTCCACGGAAAACCCAAACATAAAAACTAGCAATCCAATTTAAAATTTTAATATTCGTACGCTTAACTAAAGCAACCAAGATACCAATGATTGTCCCAAAAAAGACAACACATGCTGAAATCATGATAGTAACAAGGACACCATAGTTAAAATAAGCCCAATACTTTGGTAAAAATGAAAAATCCATTTCTGTCTCCTATATGCAATAATCAATTAATTATAACACACATTGAATAAAAATACCAATAATTCATAAGTATTAAATAGCTTTATTAAAAATAAAAAGCCCGCATCTGCGGACCCTTATCAATTCAAAATAGCAATATAAGAAAGCATAGAAACCACACTAAATAGGATGGAAAGGGCGAAAAAATACACCCTTTGCCCTTATACTCTGTCCTGAATTTTTCTTTATCTTAGTAAAGAAGATCGTAAATTTCCATTGCGATCAAGTCGATGCTATCAAATGAGTATGACTCACGAGCTTCAACATCACGCAAAGTGAAAACTGGACCATTTTCAGGGTCATTGCTGAAAGACACTTCTGCCACAACGACACCATCACGTTCAAAATTACGTTTAAGATTGCTACCATCAGTCGTCATCAATTCAAGACGATTGATAATTCTCACCAAATGTGATTCCATGACTATTCTCCTCTTCGTTTATTGTCTTATCTATTTTAACATAAATTCTACTAAACAAACAACAAAGGAATGCATTTTCTCACATTTATAACAATTTCTTGTCAAAATCTAACGCTTTGCGTCTATTTAAAAGAATTATAGATGATTGCTTTGATTGAATGCATACGATTTTCAGCCTCTCTAAAGATGACTGAACTGTATTTTTGAAAAATTTCATCGGTAATTTCTAACTCAGACAAACCATATTTTTCAAAAATTTCTTTTCCGATTTCAGTATTTAAATCATGAAAAGCTGGCAGGCAATGCATAACAATCACATCAGGATTTTCTGTCTTTTCTACCAACTCAGCATTAATTTGATAAGGAAGTAAAAGGTCGATACGTTCTTTAAAATCAACTTTTTCTCCCATTGAAACCCAAACGTCAGTATAAAGCATATCTACACCTTTGACAGCATCAAGATTATCTGTAATCGTCAATTCTGCGCCGGTATTGTGCTGTTTTGCAAGCTCAACAATCTCAGCTTCAGGCTGCAAACTAGCTGGAGCGATAATTTTGACATTAACACCTAAGATAGCTGAAGTAACAAGCAAGGAATTCGCCATGTTATTACGACCATCACCAACATAAGCAATCGTAAGACCTTCTAGCTTTCCAAATACTTCTTTTAATGTCATAAAATCAGCAATCATCTGAGTTGGATGCCAAGTATCAGTTAATCCATTCCAGACTGGCACTCCTGAATATTCTGCCAAAGTTTCAACGTCTTCTTGCTTAAAGCCTCGGTACTCAATACCATCAAACATCGAACCAAGCACCTTTGCGGTATCAATGACAGATTCTTTTTTACCAAGTTGAATTTCACTGCTGCCAAGATATGTCACATTCATTCCGAGGTCTTGTCCAGCCACTGTAAACGCAGAACGTGTTCGTGTACTTGTTTTTTCAAAAATTAGTGCAATATTCAATCCTTCTAAATATTTATGAGGAATTTTTTCTTTTTTCAATGATTTAAATTTCAATCCTAAATCAATAAGATTAAGCAGCTCTTCCTTAGTAAAATCAATCTCTTTCAAAAATGAATCTTTATATGCCATACTTCTTTCCACCTTTTCTTTTTGAATAATATACCTAATTCTAGCATAATTATACATCTTGTCAAGTGATTTATGAATAAAAATAAAATAATTATTCATCTTTATGTCATTTATAATTGATATGTCACATATAATTTACTATGCTAGTGATTGTTACTAAGGAGAAAAAAATGAACCGAGTCAAAGAATATCGCACCGCATTAGGGCTTTCTCAATTAGCACTTGCAAAGCAAATCGGGATTGCTAAACAAACTGTGAACTTGATTGAAAATAATAAATATAACCCGTGTATCAAGCTTGCCGAGACTTTAGGTACTGATTTAAATGTACTTTTTTGGGAGACTCGTAATCATTAATTACTAAAAAGGAATTAGGTGAAAATCCTTTTGACATTTAGTCAATCCTCTTTTCTTAAGTTTAAGTATCATCATTTTTCTGGCTTAATTTTTGGAGCTATGATGGGCTCTTTAGCTACCAGTCAAATCGTCTCAGAAAAAATTAGCACTCTTACAAAAAGAGTGCTAATTTTTGATGCTTTTTACTTGATTTCCTAATCGCTAGTGCTATAATGTAAGTATGAAATCTGACTATCTTTGACCTTTAGGACATTAGTCAGACCATTACGAAAGGAGGGTATTTTATATGCTCTGTCAGAATTGTCATTTAAACGAATCAACAATTCACCTGTATACAAATGTTAATGGTCAGCAAAGACAAATTGATTTGTGCCAAAACTGCTATCAAATCATGAAAACTGACCCAAATAACGCTATCTTAGGAGGTTTGGGTGGAAATTCTCAACCAACCTCTAACGCAACTAATCAATCAACAAATCCTTTCGATGATTTCTTTAGCAATCTCGGTGGCTTCCCTGCATTTGGAGGTCAAGGATTTCAAAATACCCCTCCAACACAACCTGGTGGAGGAAATAATGGACGTGGTGGCAACGGAAATGGCAACTTCCGTCAAGGCGCTCAAGCTCAACAACAACAGCCAAAAGGCTTGTTAGAAGAATTCGGTATCAACGTTACTGATATTGCACGACGTGGTGATATCGACCCTGTTGTGGGCCGTGATTCTGAAATCATTCGAGTTATCGAAATTCTTAACCGCCGTACAAAAAACAACCCAGTTTTGATTGGTGAACCTGGTGTTGGTAAAACAGCTGTTGTTGAAGGGCTCGCTCAAAAAATCGTTGATGGTAACGTTCCTCAAAAACTCCAAAACAAACAAGTCATTCGTCTCGATGTCGTAAGCCTTGTTCAAGGGACTGGTATCCGTGGACAATTTGAAGAACGCATGCAAAAACTCATGGAAGAAATTCGTGAACGCAAAGACGTAATTTTGTTTATCGATGAAATCCATGAAATTGTTGGTGCTGGTAATGCTGGCGACGGTAATATGGATGCTGGTAACATTTTAAAACCAGCTCTTGCACGTGGTGAATTACAATTAGTTGGTGCTACTACTCTTAACGAATACCGTATTATCGAAAAAGATGCAGCACTTGAACGTCGTATGCAACCTGTAAAAGTTGACGAACCAAGTGTTGAAGAAACTATTACAATTCTTCGTGGTATTCAAAAGAAATACGAAGACTATCACCATGTCAAATATAGCGATGATGCTATCGAAGCTGCTGCTAACCTCTCAAATCGCTACATCCAAGACCGTTTCCTTCCAGATAAGGCAATCGACTTGCTTGATGAAGCAGGTTCTAAAATGAACTTGACACTCAACTTTGTTGATCCAAAAGAAATTGACAAGCGTTTGATTCAAGCTGAAAATCTAAAAACACAAGCTACTCGCGATGAAGATTATGAACGCGCAGCTTATTTCCGTGATCAGATCGCCAAATATAAAGAAATGCAAAAACAAACGATTGACGAAGATGACATACCAGTGATTACTGAAAAGACAATCGAAGCCATCGTTGAAGAAAAAACAAATATCCCTGTTGGTGATTTGAAAGAAAAAGAACAATCACAATTGATTCACCTTGCTGATGACTTGAAAGAGCACGTTATCGGTCAAGATGAAGCCGTTGATAAGATTGCCAAAGCCATCCGCCGTAACCGTGTTGGACTTGGCACACCAAATCGACCAATTGGTTCATTCCTCTTTGTCGGACCAACCGGTGTTGGTAAAACAGAACTTTCAAAACAACTAGCAATTGAACTCTTTGGTTCAGCTGACAGCATGATTCGCTTTGACATGTCTGAATACATGGAAAAACACGCTGTCGCTAAACTTGTCGGAGCTCCTCCAGGATATGTTGGTTACGAAGAAGCTGGTCAATTGACTGAAAAAGTCCGTCGTAATCCATACTCACTCATTCTTCTTGATGAAGTTGAAAAAGCACACCCTGACGTTATGCATATGTTCTTGCAAGTACTTGATGATGGTCGTTTGACTGACGGGCAAGGTCGTACAGTAAGCTTTAAGGACACTATTATCATCATGACTTCAAATGCTGGTACTGGTAAAGCTGAAGCCTCTGTTGGTTTTGGTGCTGCTCGTGAAGGTCGAACTAATTCCGTTCTTGGTCAACTTGGTGATTTCTTCAGCCCAGAATTTATGAACCGTTTTGACGGCATCATCGAATTCAAAGCCCTTAGCAAGGACAATCTTCTTCAAATCGTAAACATCATGCTTGATGATGTTAATAAACGTTTAGCTACAAATGATATTCATCTTGATGTCACAGACAAAGTTAAAGAAAAACTTGTCGATCTTGGATATGATCCTAAGATGGGAGCTCGTCCGCTTCGTCGAACTATTCAAGATTACATCGAAGATGCCATCACTGACTTCTATCTTGAACACCCAACTGAAAAAGATTTAAAAGCCGTGATGACAAGCAATGGTAAGATCATCATTAAATCAGCTAAAAAAGTTGAAACCGAAGAATCTGTTTCAGCAGAATAATAATGACAGTCTAGAAAGTTAATACTTTCTAGACTTTTTTGTTGCGTCAAAATCGAAATATTCCGACAATTTTCTAGCAAAAGAGAAAAAAATTTAGTATAATAAATCTAATAGGCTAAAAAGATAACGCTAACAAAAAACTTGTTACCTCCGTTATTTCTATCAGAGGAGAATATTATGACAAACCCAACTTTTGGTGAAAAACTTGACAATGTTGACTACAAAGCACGTTATGGAGTGTATGCAGTCATTCCAAATGCAACTAAAGACCAGATTATTCTAGTACAAGCGCCTAACGGCTCATGGTTTCTTCCTGGCGGTGAAATTGAAGAAGATGAAGACCATTTTTCAGCTTTAAAGCGCGAACTCATCGAAGAATTAGGATTTTCAGCTGAACTTGGTTATTATTACGGACAAGCTGATGAGTACTTCTACTCTCGTCATCGTGATACTTATTTTTACAATCCAGCTTATATCTACGAAGTAACTCACTACGAACAACTTGGCGCTCCACTTGAAGACTTTAACAACCTTGCTTGGTTCCCAATTGAGGAAGCTATTTTAAAATTAAAACGTGGCAGTCACAAATGGGGCGTTGTAGCTTGGAAAAAAAATCACCATTAATCTCTCATAATATAGGTTTTTCACCTAAAATAGTGTTATAATAATGATAGAAAAGTCCATAGGAGGAAATTTATGAGGTTAATCAACACAACAAGTAGTCATTCCGAGCTAGTCCGCAATCAGCTTCGCAATACGGACGCAAAACTCGTTGAGACATACTCAGCAGGAAATACTGATGTGATTTTCACACAAGCACCTAGTCACTACGAGCTGTTGATTTCAAACAAGTATCGTGCTATTAAAGACAGTGAAATCGAAGCCATCCGAGAATTTTTCCTCAAACGCAAAATTGACAAGTCAACCGTTCAATTAGATCAGCTAAAAACATTACATACTTCAAATCTAATTGAAATTTCCTTCCCAACAGCTCTTTAATCAGGTTCTCGTAACCTGATTTTTTATTTTCATAAAACTAAAAAAACGAACTCAAATTGAGTTCGTTTTTCTGATAACTATAGTGTTATTATTTTGCTTTTACTTCAAAACCTTCTGCTACTGCTTCTGGGAAGTTAGCTTCAACGATTTCAGCACAGTGATCACAAACTGTAACACCGTATGAACGTTCTTTAGATGTTGGGTCTACGCGACGGCAACGATCACAAACTTCACCTTCAGCGTGAGCAACTGTAAATGCGACACCGTCAAAAGCAACAGCATCAGCTGGAGCAGCTTCATCAGTAACTGTCAATTGTGATACGATAAGCAATTGAGCAATATCGCTATCAAGGGCAGTAAGAAGAGTTTTCACTTCTTCGCCAGCATAGATAGTCAAATGAGCTTCCAATGATTTACCGATAACTTTAGCGTTACGAGCTTCTTCTAAAGCTTTTTGAGCTTGATTACGAAGTGTCATGAAGGCATCCCATTCTTCAAGAATATTTTCTTGTCCTTCGAAGACTTCAGCATCTGGTAATTCAGATAATTGAACGAATTCTTCTGGTTCGAATTCAAGGTATGACCAGATTTCTTCAGCAGTGTGAGGAAGAATTGGTGTCAACAATTTAGTGATTTTAACCAAGATATCGTAGAAGACTGTTTGCATTTGACGACGGGCAATGTTATCTGCTGCTTCGATGTAAACAACGTCTTTGGCAAAATCAAGGTAGAATGCTGACAAATCAACTGTGATAAAGTTAACAACAGCTTTGTAAATTGTCATGAAGTCATAATCTTCATAAGCTTTACGGATTGTTGCTACCAATTGGTTGAATTTAACAGTCATGTATTTATCAACTGAACGCAAATCTTCGTAAGCTACCGCATCTGTATTTGGATTGAAATCAGTTGTGTTAGCAATCAAGAAACGAAGTGTGTTACGGATTTTACGGTAAGTTTCTGAAACTTGACCAAGAATTTCCATAGAAACACGTACGTCAGCATCTGTATCTACTGAAGCAACCCACAAACGAAGGATTTCAGCACCGTATTGTTTAGCAACGTCGTTTGGTGAAATGATGTTACCTTTAGATTTAGACATTTTTTCACCTTTACCATCAAGAACGAATCCTTGAGAAAGCACAGCTTTGTAAGGTGCGTGTCCATTAACGGCAACTGAAGTAATCAATGAAGAGTTGAACCAACCACGGTATTGGTCAGAACCTTCAAGGTAAAGGTCAGCTGGATATTCCAAACCTTCGCGAGCGTTCATAACACCATTCCATGAAGAACCTGAATCAAACCATACGTCCATGATATCAGTTTCTTTAGTGAATTCACCATTTGGTGAACCTGGGTGTGTGAATCCTTCTGGAAGAAGATCTTTAGCGTCACGTTCCCACCATACAATTGAACCAAATTCTTCAAACAAGTCAGCAACGTGGTCAGTTACTTCTTTTGTCATAATAGCTGTACCATCTTCAGCGTAGAAAATTGGAAGTGGAACACCCCATGCACGTTGACGTGAGATAACCCAGTCACCACGGTCACGAATCATGTTATAAAGACGAGTGCGACCCCATTCTGGATAGAATGTTGTGCGGTCAATTTCATCAAGAATATCTTGACGGAATTTAGAAACAGATGCAAACCATTGTGGTACTGCACGCCAGATGATAGGTTTTTTAGTACGCCAGTCAAATGGATATGAGTGAGTAATAACTTCGCTAGCAAGCAAAAGATCACCAAGTTTTTCTTTAACAGTTGGAACAACTTTATCGTAGAATTGACCTTGGAATTCAGGGCCTGCATTTTCCATCATGATACCACGTTCGTCAACTGTAACAGCAACTTCAAGGTTGTATTTAACACCAACATTGTAGTCATCTTCACCAAAACCAGGGGCAGTGTGGACAACACCAGTACCTGAGTCAAGTGTAACGTGGTCACCAAGGATAACAAGTTCGTCTACTTCTGTATCCCATGGGTGTTCAGTAACGATGTATTCAAGTTCAGTACCTTTGTGTTTTGCAAGAACTTCAAATGATTCCCAACCAAATTTTCCAGCAAGGCTATCAAGAAGTGCTTCTGCAACAACAAATTTACGATCATCGTTAGCAGGTTTTACAACAACATAATCCATATCAGGACCAACTGTCAAACCACGTGAAGCTGTTACTGTAAATGGAGTTGTTGTCCAAACGACGATGTAAGTATCAGTATCAAGAACACCTTTACCATCTTTAACTTTGTTAGCGTAGTAAAGTGATGTTGAGTCAATATCGTGGTATTCAATTTCAGCTTCTGCAAGGGCAGATTCTGATGACCATGACCAATAAACTGGTTTAGCACCACGGTAGATGTAACCTTTATCAGCCATCGCACCAAATACACGAATTTGAGCTGCTTCATACGCAGGAATAAGAGTCACGTATGGATTTTCCCAGTCAGCAGATACACCAAGACGTTTGAAATCTTCACGTTGTTTATCTACTTGGCTAAGTGCGTACTCACGACACATTGCAAGGTATTCAGTCAAAGGAATTTCTTTGCGTTTTACACCTTTTTTAGCCAAAACTTGTTCAATTGGAAGTCCGTGTGTGTCCCAACCAGGAATATAAGGAGCACGGAAACCAGACATTGATTTAGAACGCACAATAATATCTTTAGAAATTTTATTCATGGCGTGACCAACGTGGATGTTTCCGTTAGCGTATGGAGGTCCATCGTGGAGGTTGAATGAAGGTTTACCTTCGTTTAATTGTTGACGTTTTGCGTAGATGTCAGCTTCTTCCCATTCTTTTTGCCATTTAGGCTCTTTGTTTGGGAGTCCAGCACGCATTGGAAAAGCAGTTTTTCCAAGATTAAGCGTTTCTTTTAATTTCATGACTACTCCTTATAATAAATAATATTCAACTGTCAAAGGATTGTTAACCAACGACAGAAAAATGACAATGTTTCTTAGGTGATAAAACAAAAGAGCCTTCGTCTCAATAAGGACGAAAGCTCGTGGTACCACCTTAGTTTAGAAATTTAGGCACACCAAACAATGGAGTGAAAATCTAAATTTCCCTCTTTAAACCCGTAAGGTGAGTTTGTCCCTTTTATCTTACTCAATTCAGATAAAATATTAGAAAAGGATAACTGATATCCCAGAGATTGCTGGCCTCGCACCATCGCCTGCTCGCTGTAAATGTAGAATATCAATCGCGTTTTTCTTATTCTTCAATATTTAATTTAAATGTTTGAGTTTCGTTAAGATTGATGTCGTCTGCTTCGCTATCATCAATTACTGGAAGTTTTTGTGTTTCTTCAAGATGTTTGTTTCCTGCTTCAACACGACGTTGCAATTCTTCCATTTCTTCTGGAGTAAATTGACGAGTAGCATCCATTGACATTTCATCGTCAGTTTCAGGCATTTCTTCTTCCAAAACTTTTTCAACAACTTCACGGAAAGCTGCATCAGAATTTTGAAGGTAAACTGCAGTTGGTTGCAACAATTCTGTCCATTCTGGTGAATTTGTCAAACCAAGTTGACCTTCGATAGCAGCAACCAAACGTTGGTGGAAGACACGTGTTTGACGTTTCAAATCTTCTGTTTCCACTGCAACACGTTTAGCTTCATCAGTTGCATCACGCAAAATTTGATTAGCTTTTGATTTAGCTTCATCAATAAGATGTTGTGCATCGTAGTTTGCTTTGCTAACAAGGTTAGCTGCTTCATCGTTAGCTGAAGTTTTTACTTTTTCAGCAGTTTCTTGAGCAAGAATAACAGATTGGCTCAAAGATTCTTTCATTTCATCGAAGTAAGCAAGTTTATCTTCTAAGTCTTTAATTCTGTTTTCTTGTTCATGATTACGACGAACCAAGTCTTCGTAGTCTTCTACAACGATATCAAGAAATTCGTTAACTTCTTCTTCGTCATATCCACGAAATTTTAGTTTAAATGTTTTATCTTTAATATCAAGTGCTGTGAGTGCCATTGATTTCTCCTTATTTATGTATCATCTTATCTACGGTCAATTTGATTTTTCCATTTTTAGTAAGCCCATTCTCGCTTAAAATAGAAAATCGACCAAATCCTCTAACACTAATCAAATCTCCAACTTGAAGTATTTCCGAAGGTCTATCAATCGACTGATAGTTGAGTTTTACCTTTTCAGCGTTTACTAACTGAATTGCTTGACTTCTGGAAAGCTTCAATACTGTTGCTAAAACCTTATCCAATCGCATGCTTGAAACCATGATGTCTAATTGCTGTGACTCTTTTTCACCGACAATTAAATTATCAAGTGGAACCTCTTTTAAGTTTACGCTAGCTTTAGCTATCTTAGTAACATTAGCCCTAAAATAATCAACCATATTTCTAGTCACTAATAGCTGAGCATAACCAGATTCAACCAAAATATCACCAATGATATGTCGCTTAATTCCAAGTCTATTAAGCAAAGTTCCCATTATTTGAGCATGAGTTAATTGATTGAACTTTGAATTATACTTCACTTCTAACAAAGCTAATTCAAAGTCATCAAGATTAAGCTCATAATAATCAGGAGCAACTAGTAGTCGTGCGTACTCCGCTGGGTAATAATCACTCGAAACAAAGTAACGCAAGCCCCTATTACCAAGAACGCTTCTAGCAATCTCAAGCTGTCGAGGATTTAAAAAATCTGTTAATGAATAAGCGTATGTCTCTTCAACGCGCTGAGCGATATCATCAATTTTCTCGATGAAATCATACTCATCTGGTCTAAAGTGCTGATAAATATCTTTTTTCATCCGAGTAAAAGCATTACGAGAAAGCGACTTAGTAGATTTAAAGCAATAAACACAGCCCAAATCGTAAAATCAAGTCCCATAAATTGTAGATTTAAACGTCGAAATGGTTTAACTATTGGATCAACAACTTGAACCAATAAGCGACCTAAACCAGTATCATACGCACCTGGGAACCAAGATAAAAGTGCATACGCAATTAGCAGATAAGAGTAAAATTGAATGGTTTTTAATAGTACAATTAATACAAAAATCATATATTAGCGTCTCTTCATGTCAAAGTCAAAACCAACATCTTGTCCCGCATTTGGGATAGGAAGTTCTTCAAGATTGACAATGACATTTGATGGTGTCAATAAATACATTGAGCTGCCAACTTTTTGAAGACTTCCATAAAGAACTTTACTTGCACCATCAATAAAATCTAAACAACGACGAGCTTGTGCATCAAGCATGTATTGAAAATCAATTAGAACACATTCGTTAACAATCAACAAATCAACAATTTCTTGAGCATCCTCATATTTACGAGGATATTTCAAAGCAATTGTTGTAGTTGCTTGGCTGTTACGAGCTTGTAATTGCTCTTCACGACGTTGATTTAAATGAGCGTGCTGATTTTCATCAAAAGCACGTCGAGGTTGAGGCTGTACACGTTGACGAGCTGCAGCAGATTGAGACTGTTGAGTACGAATAGATGAAACTGGTTGTGACTCAACTCGTCTTTGTGCTGGCTGCGGTTTAACCTCTACTTTTGGTTGAACACGAGGCTGTTGCACATCGTCTTCAACTGTTTCTTCAACATCACTTACCTCATCAGTATCGAAATAAGAGATTAGTTTGTCAAATTTATCTTTAAATGCCATGTTTTTCTCCCATTACTTAAAGAATGATGAACCAATTCGAACAAAGGTTGCTCCATTGCGAATCGCAATTGGAAAGTCTCCGCTCATCCCCATACTCAATTCAGTAAAAGGCATATGAGGTAAGTGTCGTTCTTGTAAGTCTTGTCTCAATTGGTCAGCTTTCCCAAAAATGTCATCAATTTCACTTTCAGAAGCATTTTTAGGAGCCATCGTCATCAATCCAACAATTTCTACTTTATCAAAGTCAGAGATTTGCTCTAAAGCCTCATCAATCTCAGAGACTTTAAAGCCATGTTTACTCTCTTCCTCAGAAATATTAATCTGCAAGAAGCATTTAATGGGATGTTCTGCTCGTTTCTGAATTTCAGCTGCTAACTTAACAGAATCTAAGGCATGGAAATAATCGACATAGTTAATAACATTTTTAACTTTGCGTCGCTGAAGTGTTCCAATCAGATGCCACGTTAAATTCTTATCTTTAAGCGCCTCGTATTTATCCAAAAACATATCGACCCTATTTTCACCAATATGTTCAATACCTGTGTCAATAAGACGAGCAGCAACACCACTATCAACATACTTCGTCACAGCAATAACTTTGACACTTTCTTGTGAACGATTGGCTGCTTTAGTTGCATTAGCAACCTGTTCAAAAACAAGGTCCTTATTCTTTTGAAAATCGGTCATTAACGATTTTTGAAGAATGGTGGTGTTTCAAGTTCATCATCAGCATCTTCATTTGCTGTAAATGTTGACATTGTTAATTTGCTATCTAATTCACCTTCTGTTGGGCGTGCAATGTTGTCGCGACGAAGATCCCAGTTTCCAAATGAATTTTCTTTTTGTTGTGATTGGTTAGCAGGTTGTTGTGGAGTTGGCATTGCATGATTTTCACTCATATCGTAGTCAAAGTTTGAACGACGTTCAAATGCTGCTTGGCTAGGTTGTTGTGAACGTTCTGATGCATATTGTGCTCCTGCTGCTTGTTGTGCATTATTATTTGTAAATGAACGAGTAGTTGGTTGAGTACGGAAACCAGCAACTTGTTCTGCACGATCTTGATGAACACCTGTAGCAACAACTGTCACACGAATTTCATCTTTCATTGTATCATCAATAGATGTACCAAGCCAGATGTTAACACCTTTACCAGCTGCTTGACTGATGATTTCAGAAGCTTCTTCTGCTTCAGTAAGAGTCATGTCAAGACCACCTGTTACGTTAACGATAACATCTTCAGCACCATCAATTGTAGTTTCAAGAAGTGGTGAGAAGATTGCTTTGCGAGCAGCTTCAGTAATACGTTCTTCTCCAGTACCGATACCGATACCCATAAGAGCGTTACCTTTATTAGCCATAACTGTTTTAACATCGGCAAAGTCAAGGTTGATAAGACCAGGATTTGTAATCAAATCAGTGATACCTTGAACACCTTGACGAAGAACGTTATCTGCTTCACTAAGAGCTTCAAGAAGCGGAGTTTTCTTATCAACAATTTCAAGAAGGTTGTTGTTTGAGATGATAAGCAATGTATCAACTTGTTCACGAAGTTCTTGAATACCTTCTGCAGCAAAGTTGCTACGTTTGTTACCTTCAAAACCAAATGGACGTGTTACAACTGCAACTGTAAGAGCACCTAAGCTTTTAGCAATGCGAGCAATAACTGGTGCAGCACCTGTACCAGATCCTCCACCCATACCAGCAGTAATGAAGACCATATCAGCTCCTGTAAGAGCTTCTGTCAATACTTCTTCGCTTTCTTCAGCAGCTTTACGACCAACCTCAGGTTGTCCTCCAGCACCAAGTCCACGAGTCAATTTAGGGCCTAACTGAATAACAGTTTCTGCTTTTGATGAGCTCAATGCTTGGATATCAGTGTTTGCTGCGATAAATTCAACACCAGCAACTCCTTCATCAATCATGCGGTTGATGGCGTTACCTCCGCCACCACCGACACCAATAACTTTAATAACTGCACCTTGTACAGATGCTGTGTCAAATGAAAATGCCATTTTTATTCCTCACTTATTGTTTAGTCAAACATACTTCCAAAAATACCACGAACACGTTCGCTCAATTTTGATTTTGGCTCTTCGTGTCTTTGAACAGGTTGAACTGGAGCTGGCTGCGGAACCATGTTTTCGTTAGCAGTTACAGCTGGTTCATTGTTATAAACCACTCGTGGTTGAACTTGTGGTTGTGGTTCAAAATCAACAGGTTTACGACGAAGTAATTCTTCACCAGAAACCGCACGTTGAGCAATAACGTCAACTTCACTCATTGTACCAACGTATTCAACTAAGCTAATAACGTTAGCAAACATTGGGTTACGGATTCCGACTTGATTTGGAACATGTAATTTAACAGTTGTTCCAAAAATTTCTTGAGCAACTTCAACAACACCTGGCATGATTGCTCCACCACCAACAAGAATAATTCCTCCTGGTAAGTCAAGTAAACGACCACGTTCTAAATCTTGTTTTACACGATCCAAAATGTGACGAACTCGTGCAGAAATAATTTCTGACAAGTAACGTTCACTAACTGAAATTGGAGATTCACTTCCCACAACATCAACTTGAACAGTTTCTGAAGTACTTGCTTCTTCTAAGTTTGCTTGACCAAAATTAAATTTAAGTGCTTCAGCAATTTCCATAGAAGTTTTCAAGACTTTTGAAATGTCCTTAGTAACGTATTCGCCACCTTCAGGGTAGATATTTGTGTATTGCAATTCTTGTGCACGCATTGACGCAACGGTAGTTTGACCACCACCCATATCAATCACTGTAGCACCGAACTCACGTTCACCTTCGTTAAGAACTGATTTTGTCAAAGCAAGAGGTGAAATGATTACATTTTCAACGCTAATGCCTGCACGTTCAACAGTTTTACGAAGATTATGAAGAATTGTGGTTGGTCCAGTATAAATCAAGCCACGCATTTCTAGACGGATACCCATCATGCCACGTGGATCACGAATTCCTTGGAAACCATCAACGATAAATTCTTCTGGAATCAAAGAAATAACTTCACGTTCTGGAGTGATGCTTTTTGTTAATGCTGATTTGACAACACTGTCAACATCTTCATCTTTGATTTCTTTTGATTCACTAGGAACAGGAATCATACCTTGAGTTGGTTCGATTTGAAGGAGATTAGCAGGAAGACCAACGTTAATTTTGTCAATTGTCATTCCAGCTTTTTCTTCAGCTTGTTCAACCGCTTTTTTGATTGATTCTGCAGCTGCTTCAATATCTATAATAATACCGTCTTTTACTCCCGTACTGGGAACGTTACTCACGCCAATCACGTTCATTTCACCAGAAACAAATTCGGCTACTAGAACTTTAATCGAGCTTGTTCCAATATCTAATCCTGTAAAAAAGCCATTTCTAGCCATTCACTCGACCTCACTATCTTTCCAATCATTTACTAATCTAAAATCTGCATAAAATCAGAATTATTCAGAGAATATTATATCATAAAAAAACGTAAAATGTTATCATTTTACGTTTTTTGTTATTGAAATTTACCTACTATTAATATTATAAAAAACGTTACAGTATAAAACACATACTAGTATTTATAGGTAGAATATATTAATTACGATAAAATACACGTAACAAAAAACGTAACAAATTTTATAACAAATTTACGAGTTCAGCAGGCAGGAAAAAAGCACCTTAACGGGTGCTTTTATGATATAGTGAAAATGTTCGGGCTGTTTTTTGAGGTTTTTTGAGGTTTTTTGAGGTTCTTTTTTTGTTGCCTTTCTACCATTCTTTTAACTCTTCTAAAACGTCTGCTACCTTTTCAGTAGTAACCACCTCATAGGGCTTTACTGGTTCATTAGGGAGAACATAATCAAATACTATCCCATTCTTTCTCACAATTTGAACAGTATCACCTTTTATATAACCTCGGTCTATTGCCTCTTTAAATTCATCATAATATAGCATGAGTTTTCCTCCTACTTTATTATTCGAAAAAAATGCAGTCTTTTGACTGCATTTTAATAATTCTTACAAAGCTTTTTATAAATTATTTTCCTTAGCGTATTGTGTAAGCTTTATAGCATTGTTATATGACATACGCCCGACATCTGTAACGCCATTTGCGTAATTTGATAACGTCTGTTCAGATATTCCTGTTGCTTTGGAAATCTGATAACGTGAGTTTGTAGTTAGTAAGCTTAAAATTTCTTGTTTCGATAATACTTCAATCATGTTTGTTCCTTTTAATCATCTTTTTAAGATTCTATTTCTATTATATAGCACTATAAAATATACCATATTTTAAATACACTTTCCCTCTATGTACCTCTAAAAATATTTATTTGAAATAAGTAGGTGAAACATAAAGGGTAACAAAAAAGATAACAAATTTTATGAGTTCAGCAGGCAGGAAAAAAGCACCTTAACGGGTGCTTTTTAGTTAATCAAGATAATCTTCGTTAGTTATACATTTTATTCTATCAACATAATTACAAAATGTTGAAAATTTAAAACGCTTAGGGTCCATAAGTTTATGTTCATCATTATTTACAATAGCTTTAACTAATTTATTGATAATAACTCTATCGTTATCAACTACTTTATAGTAGTCTTCTATTTTTCTCAACCTAAACAAAATGGACGCAAACCTTATAAAATAAGATTACATAAGACATGAACAATAGCAGAATTAATTAATGAAATAACATAAGTTTTAAACTTACGCCCCCAAAAACTTTTTTTGCTTTGGGGGATTTTCTAATTTTTATTATAGCCAAAATTTACAAATAAATCCATTATAACGAAAATAAAAACCCTAACATATGTCAAGGTTTTTATTTTCTATCTTTGCTATTTGAATCTTTATTAGAATTTCCTGTAAATAATCCAATGACCCCAATAGCAGTTGTACCACTCAACATACTTCCTGCTATCGGGTGGTTTTTATATATTAAGAAAACTCCGCCAGCTACTATAGCTAGTGCAACAATAAAACCAAGAACTTGGCCAAGTTGATGTGAGTGAATATTGCCTGTAAGATACTTCTCCTCCATTTTCCGTCTATGCTCAGACTCCTTTATTCCATTTTGAATAATCATCTCAGCCGCCTTAGGATATAATTGGTTGTAACCCTTCAAAATATCAGGATGTGGCATATCCCCTTGATAAATTTCTAATTTCTCAAGAACCACTTGCTTTTCTTTTTTTGGCAACTTCTCAACTTTATCAACTAAATCTTCTGCTTCTACTAGTTCTTTTAACTCACTATTTTTCTTTGTAGGCAAATTTCAAAGCCTCCTCGTTAATTTCCTTAACAGATTTAGCATAGTCGCGCTTTAGTTTTTGAGAATCTGACAACATATCAATTTGGACTTTTGCGATGTCTTGCTTTGAAAAAGCAGTTGGCAACGTTAAGCTAGACATTCCAGAAACTACTGTTTTTAACCAATTACGCTTATGAGCAGTGATGATATCATACATAACTACCCCTCCTATTCATTAATACTGGTTAATCCTCCATATTGTTATCTTACATTATTATTTTATATCTTGCAACGTTTTTATTCATTTTTATCTTTTAATACAAAAATTTTTGTATTAAAAGATAAAAAAAGTATTGTTTTTACGATATTTGTGTATAATTATACCGTAAAATATACAAAAAACATCTATTGTTTTAGCTTAAGAGAAGTTTGGTCTTCAATCTCACTTCTCTTACCAAACCTAGAATTAGAATAACTATAGCAAGTCCGATAGTCCTAGTTTTTTTATGATATAATAGGAGCAGAGGGAAAGCTGTTTGACTTTCCTTACTACCTAATTTTTACCTAGCGCTTGCCTTTTGTTTGCTGACTTTCAGGCTTGCGCTTTTTGTGTGTCTTCCGCTCAAATTTAAGCAAAAGTACAGGCGTACCTGAAAGTACACCCATGAATACTTTACGACAAAAATATCTAAAAGTAAGGGGGTAGTTATAGCTACACCCTTAAAATACTTTATCCCAAAAACGGAAAAAGTACTAATTTTTACTAATTAAATATTCTATAAGGGCTTTCGCAAGCGATTATGTTATAATATTAGTGTACTTAGATAGAATACTTTGTGATTTTCTTCCGTGGTTTATTCCACGGTTTTTATTTAGATAAAAAACACCCTTAATCTTGGCGGATAGGGTGCTTTTCTTATGCCTAGAATGCTATTCTAAACATTCTTCTTGTTGTTGACTACATTGTAGCATGAACTAACTTTTATTGCCAAAGAAACACAATTAAACCATGCTCGCTAATTGTTTGAGTGCTATTTGTCTTTTTCTATAAAAAGTTGAACTTGAAATACCTAAAAACTCCTCAATATCGTAAATCGTATTATTGCCAATATACGTAAGGCGAAGAATTGCCCTTAATTCTGGGTCTTCTAGGTTATCATCTATCAAACTAATAAGGCTATCACGTTCAGTCATAAGTGTATCAATACGGCTTAAAAGCTTTTCTTTACGCTCTAGCAAGCTGTTATATTTGTCTGCCATATCTTTAGTTTTACTAGCTTTCACCTTTGTATCTGTAAGCGTTGACTGTGTAAAAATACCACTGCTCAAGTGTTGAATTTCTAAGTTGATGACCTTAATTTCTTTATCTATTTTTTTGATATTTTCTAACTTTTTTAATAGCTTTTTTTGTTCCATAAAACCTCCAAATTCTTTAAATTTTTATCTACTGCACCCTTTTCCCCTTTCTTCATGGCTGTTTCTCGGAGTTCGCTCGCAGTTCAGTGTGATTGCCGATACATGCTCACTCTGTCTCTCTACTTGCTCTATGCTGACTGTACACTAGGTTTTTTCTCGTATTTTCTCGTATTTCATTCCAGTATTTTCCAGTATTTCATGCCAACATTTTATTAAAAAAGTCCATGGTGACCGTCTCTAATAGAACCGCTAAATAATTTGTTATTCAATGGTTTCAATACTTCTCTAACATATACGCCACCTTGCTCTAGAAAAACGTCTTGAAAACCCATTCCATAACGTGGCAAACCTTTTGCCATATAGTCTAGTGGGTGATTGATAAATGCCTCTTCACCACCTACAGTTGGTACCCCAGCGTTTAAAATATCCAAAACAACAAAATGATAGTTATATTTTTCTGCGATTTTTTGTTTAGTTTTAGGACTATTATCTCGTTTTAACACAAGCTCAATATAATTAAAATCTTGTGGAGTTAGGTCGGAAGTTTTTGCGTTGTGTTTCAAATCTTCATAGGCTTTTTTAGCATTATTCTGTGATAATTCAACTGTTTCATTCAATAATTGGCACTGTTCGTTACCAATACTTTTTAACTTCGCCTCTGATTGTTTATACTGCTCTTTATATAATGACTTTTTAGCATCATCTGTGTATAAGTTATTAGCGCTAAGACTATCAACAAAATTTGAAAAATTTTCTATAACTTGTTGCGCCTCTCCCTTTAAATCTTTTACTTTTTTTTGTGCCTCTAAACGTTTCACTTTTGTTGGATAATTTTCAAAACGTTCAATTAGTTTATTACCGATTTTACTCCAATCAGTTACAGAAACGTCATTAGCTTTCTTTTCGCCGTTATCGCCATGTTCGATTTTTTCATTTAATTCTGTAATCAATTCATTATAGTTATCCATTTTAAAACCTCTTTTCAGTATTTTTATTTACTTGATAAACAAAAAAAGGTATAGCAATTATAATAACTGCTATACCTCTGATTTGTTCAGTCAGTATTACTTATTTTTATATTGTTTTCGTTCCATTGTCTCGCTAGCTACTACTTCACCATTCTGAACTTTAAAAGTTACACTGCCAAACTCAGGAATTTCAACTACCTCAATTTTATCACTTTTTTTGAAATAGATAAAGCCTCGTAACAATTCTACTGCTTGCATTTCTATGCCCCCTTACTTATTTATACTTGGATAATTTTCATTTGCCTTTATGGTAGTAAAAAAATACTACCTTACCACCATTCTTACACCAGTACAAAGCCAATAGTATCAAGGATTTTAGGGCTTTTTGTTAGCCAAATAGCGAAAAAACGCAAAAGAAATTTAAGTTAATTCCTATACCCCTATATACCCTATTACTATATATATTTATTTTTTATTTCAAGTTTCGAATACTGTAACGCTTATCTTTGATACCAAACGCTTTGAAAGTGTTACCCTCTAAACCTTTCAAAATACGGCTTGCGTTGCGTTCATTGTAGACATTCTTTAACTCTGACCCGCTTAGATTAGTATTGATAATCGTGTTTTCTCGGTTATTCAGAATATCGAATAAGAAGTCTTGTTCCCAATCGCTTTTAGGGTTTAGTGTTGCATTCTTCGCCCCAAGGTCATCAAGAATAAGGTAATCAGCTTCAGTCAATAGCTTAACCGCTTCTGCCTCTGTTAATTTGGCACCTCTGCCATAATTCCACCCCTCTTTGATTTCCTTAATGATTTCTGTAAGGCTGATAAACAACACACTCTTAGGTTCATTTTTTGCCCTGTATCCCTCGTTTATCGCTTTGGCAATAGAAATACTTAGGTGACTCTTTCCAATGCCTGTACCGCCTGTTATAAGTGTATTTCCTACCATGCCATTTAGATATTTGTCCGCCTGCTTTTTAGCAAAGACTAAAAGTTGACGTTCTTCTGGTGTATTTGCTATAAAAGTGTCAAAGGTAGCCGTTTTAAGCTCTTTAGGGATTGTACTATCACGTTCCAAGACGTTATAAGTATTTGCATACAATTCTTTATTTTTGAGTTTTTCAAGTTCGCTTTGACTCTTTTGAGCTATTTCCTCTTTAGCACATTCGGGACAATAAGGAACGGGCTTTCTCGGTTTGGCTTCTCCCGCTATTACAACAGTCCTGTTAAGCTGTTGTAAATGTACGTTATGTACGGGACAAACCTCATCAAGTTCTATAATATGTTTCAAGTTCTCAAATGGGTTCTTTTCCATGTTTTTACCTCACTTTCTAAAATGGTAAATCTGGGATAGTACTTTCTACATCACTTTTAGCAGGTTGTTGCTTAGACTCATGGAACTTCCTATCCTCTTCTTCAGCTTGTACAAGCGTTATAATGCCGTTTTGCTTCCAATTCCTTAGAATAGAATTCACATAACCAAAAGAACGCTTAGCATTGTTAGAAGCTTTATCAATAGCACGCTTCAATAACTCTGGTTCAAACTTATCTAGTTTGATATAATCTGCTAGTTGTTCAGCTTGATTAGGGGATAAGACACCAATTTCTTGTTGGTAGTAAGAATAAATTTCAGAAAAATCAGCAGAAGCATTATTCTTATTCTGATTCTTACTCTTATTCTTACTCTTATGTTCTATCTCTTTCTCTATATCTATATCTATCTCTGTCTTACAAGTAGTTAACGGTTCATTTACAACGTTATCCCCTTGGCTTACATTGTAAGAATTATCGTTTTTTAATTTTCGACGTTTCCTGTATTCCCGCATATACTGCGCTTGATTCGTCTCTTGTTCTAACATTGCTTTAGCTTGCAATAGTTCAGCATTTCCCTCGGTATCAATTTGAATGAGCCCACACTTGGTAAAATAAGCCATTGTCATATTAATATCATCTTCTGATACGTCCAATTTAATAGCTAATTCTTCTACCAAACTTTCAAGAAAGCCGTCATAGTATAAAATACAGTCACTTTCTAAACTCTCTAGCATAAGTCGAATATAAATAACAGTCATAGCATACCCGCCATTCATATTTTTCAATCGCTTGATAAAAACATTTTCAAAAAACTTTTTATCAACTTTCAACCAAAAATAAACTTTTGTCTTTGCCAATTATTACTCCTTTCTAGCGTACGGTTAAGAAATTAATCACGTCTGACACTCTAAAATATTGCTTCTTACTGTTTTCAAAGGGTGGTTGATAGACTTTAAGCCCTAACTTGACCCAATTTGTAAGAGTTGCCCCCGTTATGTCTAACTCTTCTTTCAGCTCTTTAGCACTTATTAATCCCGTCTGTTTTTGTAGTCGCTTTTCTAGCTCCAACTTCTTTTTGGAAAGTTCGTCTACACGATCTAATAAGCCTTGTTCAAACTCGAGTGAAAATGTTCCCATTAGTTAGCCTCCATTCCCATTAGTAGTGCTTGTAGCCCTTTCTTGATAAAGTAAAGGCTTGTTAAAGCGTGGTCTTTATCACCTTGCATAATTGCATTGTCTGCTAGATCAATCATGTTATAAAGACAGTCTTTTTCTTGTTCGTTCATTGCTTATCCCTCCTTTAGTTGTAACGCTTGCCATACAGTTGAATATAAGCCCCGTATCGTTCTTTGACGTGGTCTGTGTGCGTTTCTTTAGTCTCTTGCTTAACGTCCTCTGTAGGCTTGATTTTAGCCAATTCAATGCCAATTAGAATAAGTAAAACCATAATGACTAACTGCGCCCATATAGGTAAATCAATTTCTTGATAAAGCATGTTATTCCTCCTCCTCAAAGTTGATTAGTTTAAAAGCAATGTCATCAATTTCAGCACTTATTTTTTGCATTTGTGTATAAACATTTGAAAGCACCTTTGTAGCCATGTATGCTGTGGTGGCGTTATCTGCTTTCTGGTCTAACGCTGTTACTGCCTCGCTAGCGTGTTGTATCATTTCTAACCTTGGTAGTAAGTCACTTAGTTCAAACCCAAGTTTTTCAAGTTCTTTTAATTCATCTGTTCTCATGTTATATCTCCTTTGTTCTAAAACTCTTAAATGTTGAATTATCAAGGCTTTTAAGGTATAATAGGGTACATAAAAAGTATTTCTAAAACCCTTATAGCCTGCCTGCTGTAGTGTTTTAGTTTTATGTTATGTTAATTAAATTTGTTCTGGTTTGAGTTCGCTCCTCAAGCCTTTTTTGTTGCTTTCATAACTGAACTTGCGACAATGTGTCACGGATAGCACTGTATTCCATGTTCAGCTCAATTAGTGGGATAACCGCTTTTTCATAAGCCTGATATTTTGCTAGTTCTACGCTTGTTAAGCAATCAAGTCCCGTTTTACCACCTCTATCGGCTGTTAACTGTTGTTTATTCTTACCCGTTGATAATTTCAAAAGTAAGTTGCTTACAATAGAATAACCATGTGGTGGTTTAGGAGCGTTGTCCCATTTACTGATAGCCTCGTTCAGCGTTTTGTGTGTTGGTTTCTCTAAGGCTCGTTGAAAGCGAAAATTAGCGTTTTCTTTCTCTAATTCTTCGATATAGTCATATATCCAAGCTCGGAAAGCTTTACCTTTTTCAGTTCGAGACAACATGCCAATTTCAAAGATACCTCGTTTATTGAACAAACGTGTTTCGTATTTCTTTCCGTCAGCACCCGACAATTTGTCGGCTACTGAAAACTTTTCTTCTTTTAGGTATAGGTTACGTTCTATCATTTTTTCAATACCTTTACGGTTTTTATAACCAAACCCTTGTGCCAACTGTTCGATAGTAACTAAGATTGCTCTATCTTTGTTCAAATAGAAGTCAATTTTAATCTCTCCAAACTCCCCTTTTTCTCGTTTAATAATTTCCATATAAATTCCTCCTTTATACCCTTATTGTAATTTTGAACATTAGGGATTTTTTACCGTTTTAATAATCTTTGACTAACCAAGCTGTAGCTTTTTCAAAAGTCTTTGTTCTAACTTCCCCGCCCGAACTTAATCTTTTATACGTGATAGGGTTCACTCCAATCTGTTCACCAGCTTGTTTTGCCGTAAGTTGCATATCAGCTTGTTTTCGTCGTATTGCTTTAGCATAGTTTTCTGTGATAAACATGTCTGTTTGCTCCTTTCTGTTTAAAACACACCATTTTTTGGTGCTTTATATTTTACAAAAATATAATAACACTATTTTTTGGTGTTGTCTAGTGCTTTAAAAATTTTTTACGCTATTTTTTGGTGTGTTGTTATATTTTTATGATATAATTTATCCTGAGGTATAATGTATGAATAGACTAAAGGAACTTAGAAAAAAAACAGGGTTTACACAAAAATCTTTTTCTAAAGAAATTGGAATACCGTTGCGAACTCTCCAAAATTGGGAAAACGGTGAAAGTCAGATAAAACCAGACAAAGCCCAAAAGCTAGCCGACTTTTTCGGGGTATCTGTGGGGTATTTGCTGGGGTATTACACACTAGAACAAATTAAAAAAGAAGCAGACGACAATTATAAAAAATATAAAGACTTTGACTTGATAAACAATGAAAAACTTTTTGCTTTACTTATGGATAATTGTGATAAAGTTCTTTCGGATATTTACAGTTTTATTGCCCCAAGAATTCTAAAAAAAGAGTTAAGTAAAGAGGAACTAAAAGCAACGGAAGATTTTTTTAGATTGTTGAGTGAGCATATAACCACCTACCAATCTATTATTGATACTCTTAATGACAAGTATTAACAATTTTATTATTGTCTATAACTCTGTGTCCTAACCCACGCGCCAACATTTGCCAACATTTTGGTTTACAGTCATCCCCAAATACACTATGATTTTCTATGATTTCACCGTGTAGTTACGATTACACCCATGTAAAGCTGTAGTTCCTAAATAGTGCAAAGTTGCGCTATTTAGGAATTTCCCAACGTTGGGAATTTTGATAAGTTATCTAGCTGTTATGTAGACTCTAGTCTACATTTGGAAGCTCATTAGCAAAAACTAACGGGCGTACCTCAAGGTACACCCATACAATAATTATCCTTATTTCAATATTTCGCTATTTCTATATTAAGGATTTGTAGTTAATTGCTCACATTTGCAACTATTCCCAAAAATGACAACGTTGTCCAATTACTTTGCTACCATGTCTTTTTTGAATGGCTCTAAAACCTCAAACTCTAAAACCTTTATAGCCTGCCTGCTGTAGTTAAGAGAAGAGGTTCAAAATGGCAGAAATTAAGAAAATCACAAAGAAAAACGGTACTACTGTGTACCGTACTAATATCTATTTAGGTATTGATAAAGCAACGGGTAAACAAGCTCGTACCACTATCACTGCTAACACTAAAAAAGGTGTTAAAATCAAGATCCGTGAGGCTATAAATGAATTTGCTCATAACGGATACACCGTTAAAAAGAAAGTAAATGTAAAAACTTATAGGGAGCTTGTTTCACTTTGGTGGGATAGTTACAAGAATACAGTTAAACCCAATACAGAAAAAACTGTTAAAAGCTATTTAGAAGCCCACCTATTGCCCGCCTTTGGTGAATATAGACTAGATAAGCTAACAACACCCGTTATTCAAAAACAAGTGAATAAATGGGCGAACAAAGCCAATAGACAAAGTAAGAACGCTTTTGACTCTTATCATAAATTAGTTGGGTTAAATAAGCGTATCTTAAAATATGGCGTTAGTTTGCAACTGTTAGAACATAATCCAGCACTTGACGTTATCACCCCCCGTAAAAAACAAGAAAAGAAAACTAAAATCAAGTTTTTAGACAAACAAGAATTAAAGCAATTCTTAAGCTATCTAGATACTTTAGATAAATCAGACTATAAAAATCTGTTTAATACTGTCTTATATAAACTACTTTTAGCTACGGGATTACGTATCGGGGAAGCAATGGCGCTTGAATGGTCTGACGTTGACCTTGAAAATGGGGTTATTGACGTCAACAAGACACTAAACAAAAGAATTGAAATAAATAGCCCTAAATCTATGGCAAGTTATAGACAAATTTCAATTGATAAAGCTACTATACTCATGCTTAAACAATATAAAAACCGACAACAAGTTAAAGCGTGGGAACTTGGTCGGTCTGAAAAAATTGTCTTTTCAAATTTCACTGGTAAATACTTTGACCCTAACAACATTAGAAGCCAATTGTATAAGCATTTTAAAAACGCTGGTGTCCCTAATGTACGTTTTCATGGTCTACGCCATACACACGCAACATTAATGTTAAATGCTGGTATGTCTCCAAAAGACTTACAACACCGTTTAGGTCATAGCACTATCACAATGACGCTAAACATTTATGTCCATGCAACCGAAGAGGGAGCAAAACAAGGCGGGAACATTTTTGAAATGGCTATCAATAATTTATAAAAAAAGGGTAGCCCTTAATCGGGTTACCCTAATTTTTTGTACAAAACGTAACAAAAAACGTAACAAATTTATAAATGCTTTTTTAAAAAGGCTATCAAACGCTTTAATATCAACGTTTTTAAGTATTCAAAATTAATATATTAAGTTTCTGTTATTGAAACTTAATTTTATTGCTGAACATCTTGTTCTCCGGCTACAACATTGTTCGTTTGTTCTGTTGTTTCCGATTCCAATGTTTGATTTTCAGCATTTTCGGCTTCAGATGATTCTGTCGAAGCATCACCTTCACTAGACTCGGTTTGAGACTCTTCAGCACTTTCAGATTCTGATGAGTCTTTATTTTCAGCTTGCTGTTTTGCTTTTTCTTTATCTTCTGCAACTGAGGCTTCAATTGATTCAGATGTCGCAAAAATACCGACCTCCATATCAACGATGCTATTTTCCGGTAAGCCATCTTTAATTTTTAGATAATAAGGTAATTTCTTAGTTATCTCAGATAACGGCACACGAACAATATTGCCATCATGCATCTCTAATTTTAATAAATCTGAAGTTGTTGACGAGTCTGCTGAACTAATAATTTGAATCTGATTAACCAAATCCTTATCTAATTTTGAGAATGCTTTGATAAGTGTTTTAATATCTTTTTCAGATGACAAATTAATAGTTAAGAAACTATCTGGCAGCTCAGATGCACCGACAACATTTAGGCGTGTGCCATTTTCAAGAATCGGCTGATAGCCGTCATCTGTCTGAGCATAAGCTACAATATTGTATTCCTTGACAGCAATGTCAAACTTATTTGGAAAACGATATTTTAAACTAGCACTTTTTACAAGCTTGTTTTTACTAATAATATTCTTTTCATAAGTTGAATGATGCAAAATCATAGAAAAGACATAATCAGAAGCTTTAATACCTGAATCTTTAATCACTTCGTCCTGACTCGCGACAGAAACACCTGAAACAGTGACTACTTTCTTCTTACTAAATGGAGTTACTAAAAAGATTGAAATCAGAAGAACTAACCCTGAAGTAATCAAAACTGGAAGCGCATGATGAATCGCTTTTTGAAGAGGTGTTTTTTCTTTTTTAGCTTCAAGTTTTTGTAACTTCTTAGCTTCTTTTGCTTTTTTAGCCTCTTCTTTTTTGGCTTCTTTTGCTTTCTTCTTTTCTTCAGCAGTTAATTTCTTATCAGTCTTACCTTCCTCAGCAGCTTCTTCTTTTTTGTGAGTTCTTTCTAAACGTAATTTTTCTTGACGTTTTTTCTTTTCAACTTTTTCAGCTTCTTTTTTCTTTAAAAACTCAATATTACGTTTTTGCCACTCAGTCATCACTGATTTTTTTTCTGATTTATCTTTTTGACTTTTTTGTGACTCTTTCTTTTTTGTCATTTAAATTCCTTTTGCAGTCTTAGAAATATCGTGCTTAAGCAGATCATAAAATTCTTCTTGTGACTTGATTTCAGTGGAATTTTTCATTTGTTCATGATAACTATTTTCTTGATCAAAAAGCTGTGTCAATTCTTCTTGCAAGTGAGCAAAAGTAAGCTTATCTTCAGATAGTTGGCGAGCATAGCCTTTTTTCTCGAAATAAGCTGCATTTTCCAATTGGTCACCACGACTTGCTTCTTTCCCAAGAGGCACAATCAAATGCAATTTATCCATAGCAACTAATTCAAAAATAGTATTTGAACCACCACGTGTCACAACAGCATCTGCCATATCCATCAAAGGCTGATAAAGGTCTGTGACATAATCAACTCGATAGAGATTTTGACTCAATCCATTTAAGCTTTTATCTCCTGAAATATTGATTACATTATAATGCTCAGTTAATTCAGGTGTGTTTGTAATAAAGTCGTTGAAGACACGAGCACCAGCTGAACCACCGATAAAAAGAAGAGTCTTCAAATCAGGGTTAAAGTGCTTTTTAATATCTTCAATCTTGCTTTCATCGTAGGCTACTTTACTGCCAACTTTTGTGATTGCTCCAACATGTTTTGCTTTTGTCAAACCATGAGCTTGTTCAAATGTTGTATACATCGTTGTTGCAAATTTGTAAGCAATCTTATTGGCAAGTCCCATTGATAGGTCGGATTCATGAACAAAAACAGGAACACCTAATGTCTTAGCAGCAATTACAGGTGGTACAGACACAAACCCACCTTTTGAAAAGAGTGCTTGTGGGCGAATCTTCGCAATGATTGCGATAGATTGCAAAATACCAAATGAAACTTTGAAGACATCAAGCATATTTTGCCATGAGAAATAACGTCTTAATTTTCCCGTTGCAATTGAATGGAAAGTGACATCTAAACCTGACTTTTCAATCTGCTCATGTTCGATTCCATGTTTATCACCAATGTAGTGAACTTCCCAGCCATCTTTGATGAATTTTGGAATCAGAATAAGGTTTAAAGTCACATGACCAACAGTACCTCCACCGGTGAAGACAATTTTTTTAGTCATGCTTATTCTCCTTTAATTGCTTCAAACGTTGCGATGAATTCATCACCACGAACTTCAAAGCTCTTATACATATCCCAGCTTGCATTTGCAGGGCTCAAAAGAACAACTTCGCCTGCTTCTGCTTTACTGTATGCGATGCGTGCTGCGTCAGCGACGTCTTTAGCATCAACATATGGTACATTTGCTTTGTCAGCTGCACGTTTAACACGCGGAGCTGATTCTCCAAGAATAACCATCAATTTAACACCTGTAATATCAGGAACAAGTTCATCAAATTCATTACCACGGTCAAGACCACCAGCAATCAAGATAACTTTAGAATTATCAAATCCTGATAGAGCTTTTTGTGTTGCTAAAATGTTAGTTGATTTAGAGTCGTTGTAGAATTTAACGCCGTTGACTTCACCAAGAGCTTGAAGACGGTGTTTAACACCACCGAAGTGAGCCAATGTTTCTTTGATTGCTTCGTTTGCGATTCCAGATAGTTTTGCTACAGCGATTGTTGCCAAAGCATTCTCAACATTGTGGCTACCAGGTACACCGATTTCAGATGCCTTCATGATTGCTTCACCTTTGAAGTACAATGTATTCCCATCAAGATAAGCACCATCAACTTTTTCTGTTGTAGAAAATGGTACAACTTGTGCTGCCGTTTTTTCAGCCAATTCTTTTGCCAAATCTTGGTTGAAATTAAGAACAACGAAATCATCTGCCGTCATATTTTTTTGGATATTCCATTTAGCCGCAACATAGTTTTCAAATGTTCCATGATAATCAATATGGGTCGGCATAAGGTTTGTGATAACAGCAATGTGTGGGTGGAAAGTATCTGTTCCCATCAATTGGAATGATGACAATTCCATAACCAATGTGTCTTTATCAGTTGCGGTTTGAGCAACTTCTGAAGCAGGAAAACCAATATTTCCTGAAAGAAGACCTGATTGACCACCGTTATTAAGTGTTTCAGCAATCATTGTTGTTGTAGTTGTTTTACCGTTTGATCCTGTGATCCCAATAATTGGTGCGTCAGAAATCATGTAAGCTAATTCAACTTCAGTAATGACTGGAATATTTTTTTCAATAGCACGTGCTACCATTGGATTATCGTAACGAATACCAGGATTTTTAACCATTAACTCGAAGTTTTCATCCAAAAGTTCCAACGGGTGGCTACCGCAGACAACTTTAATCCCTTCTTCAAGAAGAGATTGTGCAGCTGGATTTTCATCAAAAGGTTTACCATCGTTAACCGTAACGATTGCACCTAATTTTTCAAGGAGACGTGCTGCAGCTTCTCCAGATTTTGCTAAACCAAGAACTAAGACTTTTTTATTTTCAAATGTTTCAATTTTTTTCATGATATATCCATTCTAACATTGCAAATATAATATTATTCTACCTTTATTTAAAGCGTTTTTCAATCATTCTATGGCATTTAAGACAATCTTAGTGTCGCAATGTCTGATAGAGTGTTTATGACAAAAAAAGCTGAGTAAATACTCAGCCTCTGTCGCTATATTGCTCTTCATCATTTTTCTTAACTGGTAAGCGATAAACATCTCTTAACGCGAAAAATCCCAAGGCAACCATAGCAAGTGCAAGAAAGATTTCAGGTGGAGATTGCATGATTTTAATAAAGCTCATCCCTGCTAATACAAGTAATAAAGCAATTAATCCTACAAACCCAATCATTCCTAGCGTATTACGAATTGTTTTAGGAGCCATGAAAATATAGTATGAAATAATTAAGATTGCAATAATTAAATAAAACATTTCATGATTCCTTTCTACAATTCATTTATTAGTTTTAGAGTCTGGGAGAATAGTACCCAGCTTCTTCATTATTTACAAGGCGCAGTGGTTGAGTGGGTTCTAATACGCTGATAAATCAGCTTTTACAACCCTACTCAACCTTGCGGGGGGGGTGAGACGACGAAATCGAATTTCTTCGAAATTACCGATTTCTGTCCTACTCCCTACTCTTCAGATGATTTTTTCTTTTTAGCCGCTTTAGCACGCAAGTTTTTATCAAGGATTTGTTTACGCAAGCGGATTGATTCTGGTGTTACTTCCATGTATTCATCATCGTTCAAGAATTCAAGTGATTCTTCAAGAGTCAAGATACGTGGAGTTTTGATAACTGCAGTTTGGTCTTTAGTAGCTGAACGAACGTTAGTCATTTGTTTAGCTTTAGTGATATTAACTGTCAAGTCATTTTCACGTGAGTTTTCACCGATAATCATACCTTCGTATACTTCAGTACCTGGGTTAACGAAGATTGTACCACGTTCTTCAACAGACATGATTGAGTATGTTGTTGCTTTACCAGTATCGATAGATACAAGAGCACCACGACGACGTCCACCGATTTCAGCGTTGATAACTGGCATGTATTGGTCGAATGTGTGGTTCATGATACCGTAACCGTGAGTCATTGAAAGGAACTCAGTTGGGTAACCAATAAGTCCACGAGCTGGTGCCAAGAAGACAAGACGTGTTTGACCGTTACCAGTTGATTGCATATCAATCATTTCACCTTTACGTTCTGACAATGATTGGATAACTGAACCTTGGTATTCTTCTGGTGTATCGATTTGAACACGTTCGAATGGTTCGCATTTCACGCCATCGATTTCTTTGATGATAACTTCTGGACGTGATACTTGAAGTTCGTATCCTTCACGACGCATTGTTTCGATAAGGATTGACAAGTGCAATTCACCACGACCTGATACAGTCCATTTATCTGGTGAGTCAGTTGCTTCAACACGAAGTGACACGTCAGTTTGAAGTTCAGCAAGCAAACGTTCTTCAACTTTACGAGATGTTACATATTTACCTTCACGACCTGCAAATGGTGAGTTATTTGCCAAGAATGTCATTTGAAGAGTTGGTTCATCAATGTGAAGAATTGGAAGTGGTTCAACACAATCAGTTGGAGTGATTGTTTCACCAACGAAGATATCTTCCATACCAGAGATGGCAATCAAATCACCAGCTTTTGCTTCTTGGATTTCACGACGTTCAAGTCCGAAGAAACCAAATAGTTTTGTAACGCGGAAGTTTTTAGTTGAACCATCAAGTTTTGAAAGTGTAACTTGGTCACCGACTTTAACAGTACCACGGAAGATACGTCCGATACCGATACGTCCAACGAAATCGTTGTAGTCAAGAAGTGACACTTGGAATTGAAGTGGTTCTTCTGAGTTATCAACTGGAGCTGGAATGTGGTCAATGATTGTATCAAAGACTGGAGCCATTGTGTGTTCTTGATCAGCTGGATCATCAGAAAGTGATGATGTACCGTTGATAGCTGATGCGTAAACAACTGGGAATTCTAATTGATCATCATCGGCACCAAGTTCGATGAAAAGTTCAAGAACTTCGTCAACAACTTCTGCTGGACGAGCTGATGGTTTATCAATTTTATTAACAACGACGATAGGTGTCAAGTTTTGTTCAAGAGCTTTTTTCAACACGAAACGTGTTTGAGGCATAGTACCTTCGTAAGCATCGACAACAAGAACAACACCATCAACCATTTTCATGATACGTTCAACTTCTCCACCGAAGTCCGCGTGTCCTGGTGTGTCCATGATATTGATACGAACACCGTTGTAAGCAACTGCAGTGTTTTTAGCAAGGATTGTAATACCACGTTCTTTTTCAAGATCGTTTGAGTCCATTGCACGTTCTTGCAATTCTTTACGTTCGTCAAGTGTGTGTGATTGTTTCAATAATTCATCAACAAGGGTTGTTTTCCCGTGGTCAACGTGGGCGATGATAGCCACGTTACGAATATCTTCTCTTAATTTAGTCATGATTCCTCGATTTATTTTTTAAATTTATTCTAACTTTTGAATTATATCATATTTCCCATAAAAAAACATCGTCAAATGCTGTGTAAATGTTTTCAGACAGTGAATTTACTATATAATATTCATTTAAAGCTCATAAATGTTCCTGTTTTTGTGTAAAAAAAGAAAGCCCAATGGCTTTCTTTTTATTAACCTTCTTTAATTTTACCAGTCCAGTAATCAAAACCGTCTTTCAAAACGTAAAGGTCTGTGTAACCAGCTTTTTTGAGCATTTTGATAACTCGTGGTAAGGCAGCACTTCTGCTGCTGTCGTATAACAGAACTGGCTTGTCTTTACGTATAGCTGTGTAAGACATTTGAATTTGGCTAGCTGGGAGATTACGTGCTCCCATGATGTGTTTTGCTTTGAATGCTGCTGCTTCGCGAACATCAATCACTTGACTTGTGTGAAGCATGCTTTCAAATTCTGCATTATCAATGAATTTTGCTGCGCGACGAACGCTAAAATATGACCAAGCAAACCATCCAATGATAGCAACTAAAACAATTAGAAAAATAATCCAGTTCATTTTTTTTGCCTCTTAATCTACAAATTTACTTGCAAGACTTGCTGCACCGATGATACCTGCGTCGTTACCAAGTTCAGCAATTTTAACTTTAGTTGTTTTACGAACTTGAGGGAAAGCATAGTTTACAAAGTATTTTTCAACACGGCTACGTAGGAATTCACCTGCTGCAGATACACCACCACCGATAACAACTGAATCAGGGTTCAAGATATTTGAGATGTTTGCAGCTGCTTGTCCAAGGTAGAAACCAACTTTTTCAACAACTGAATCAGCAAATTTATCACCTGCTTCAGCAGCTTCAAAGATATCTTTACTTGTCACAACATCACCATTGTCGATAGATGCTTTGATTTTAGAATCGCCTTCGTATTCTTCTGCCAAGTGACGAGCTACACGTACGATACCTGTAGCTGAAGCAACTGTTTCAAGACATCCTTTGTTACCACATGTACATTCAAAACCATCAAATGGTTCAACGTTCATGTGACCGATTTCTCCACCAGCACCAGCAACACCGTGGATAAGGTTACCGTCAGCGATAACACCACCACCAACACCAGTTCCAAGTGTTACAAAGACAACGTCTGGGTTGTTCGCACCAGCACCTGTCCAACGTTCACCAAGAGCAGCAACGTTAGCATCGTTGTCGATAGCAAATGGAATACCTAATTCACGTTCGATTACTGAACCAACTTCTTCAGTGTGAGCCCAGTTCAAGTTGAAGGCACCTGTAACAGTTTTGTTTTCACGGTCAACAGCACCTGGTGAACCCATACCAATACCTGCAAAATCATCTTTTGTCAAACCATAAAGACTCATACGGTGTTTGATTGATTCTACGATATCAGGAACGATGTGTTTACCATCTTCAAGTGTATTTGTATCGATTGCCCATTTTTCTTGAACTTCACCTTCAAGAGTTAGGATACCGAATTTGATCGTTGTCCCACCTAGGTCAATCCCTAAAAGTTTTTTAGTCATTATTTTCTTTCTCCATTTCTAAACGGTGCTCGCGTCGCAAAATTAACTCAGCATTTAGGTAGTCAACCTTGTCAATCAACCCATTTTCATACAATTTCTCAAGTTCGAGTTTCATGACCTCTATATCATAAAGACGTTTTCCGATATAGACAAAGATGCCGAATCGCTTTAGCAATTGCTGCACATCAAATAAAGTTTTCATACAAAGCATTTTATCAAAAATAATAGTGTTTTTCAACAGTGGTATGCAATCGGTTTCGATATTTCATCATTTTCATTTGTTTTCATAAAAAAAGCGGGTCTTTCAACCCGCAAAATTGTTCAAAAATTATTTAAGCCCTGGTGCTTGTCCACGTTCTGCTTGGAGCATCCAGATTGTTTTTTCAGCATCAGCTTTTGCTGCTGTGAAGATATCATTTGATGGTGCATCTCCTTCTTCATCAGTCACGTCAAGACCGACTTGGTAAAGCGCTGCAAGATATGTGTAAACCTCAACCAAGCGAGTAAGATTTTCATCCATTGATTTATCAAATGAACCTTTTGTTTCTTCTAATTTAGAATTGTCATCGAACTCTTTAAGTGTAGAAAATGGTGCGCCACCGATTGTAATCAAGCGTTCGCTCATTTCATCCAAGTTAGCGTTAAGTCCGTCCATCAATTCATCCATTTTTGGGTGAAGATAGAAGAAACCTGCACCTCGCATGTACCAATGAATTTGGTGAACAATTGATGCTGCTTTTGAAAGATCAGCAACCGCTTGATTTAGCACCGACTTTGTTTTAGCGTTTTTTGTATTTTGTGAAATGTTGTGTGTTACAGATGCGTAAATAGTTTCAGTCATTGTTTGAGTCATAAGTAGACCTCCTCTTAAAAAAATGCAACATTTTTTAGGAAATGTTATCCTTTTCTTTTGTAAGTCTATTTTAGAATAATTCTAAATAAAGAACAAATAATATGCTCACAACTTTTAAAAATTTTTTCGAATAATAAGATATGGACATTTTATTATTCTTTTTTCTCGGAGCATCCTTTGCTTCTTTCATCGGCTTAGTAATTGACCGTTTTCCAAACGAATCCATTCTTTTTCCAGCTAGTCATTGTGAGACTTGTGGTAAGAAACTTGAGGTTCGTGACTTGATTCCTGTGTTTTCACAAATTATCAATCGGTCGCGCTGTCGTTTTTGTCACACAAAACTCCCAATTTGGTATGGCATTTTTGAATTCATCTGCGGAATATTAACTGCCGTCTGCTATCAAGGAATGATACCACTCTCGACACTCTTTATCATCTTTTTAAGTCTCACACTCAGTATCTACGATTTAAAATACCAATCATTTCCTTTACTAATATGGTTGCTCCCGAGTTGCTGTTTACTCCCAGTTACACCAGTCAAAACTCTCACTATTATCCTTTTGTTGTTTGGAATCATTGCAGAGCTGATTGATGTGAAACTTGGTAGTGGAGATTGTTTTTATCTAGCAACTTTGAGCCTTTTTTTGGACTTACAAAACATTTTATGGATTGTAGAAATCGGGTCATTTACAGGAATTATTTTTTGTCTTTTACACAAAAATAAACGAATTCCTTTTGTGCCTTTTCTCTTTTTCGGATACCTTTTTGTATCGTTTTTTAAGTACACTTAATTTTTGGTAGATATAATAAAAATACTTTACTTTTAAAAGTCATCTGTATCAAATCTTTGATAATATTTTCTTTGATTATTCACTACCAAAACATTCCAATAAACGAAATCCCTTAATTCATGATATGTTCTTATAGTTAGTACATTCTCAAAATACACAGTATCCATCTAAATACTCTTCTGTTCACGTTGTCCTCACAAAATCTAATTGTGCACCTAGTTCTGCTCTTTTATAATTGTGAGTATTCCAGAACAATATGATTTAGGTTCAAATGTTGCTTGCGGAAAGAAATCTCTGATTTCATCAAATACAAAATAGATTTCATCCTCATCCCAATCATCACCTGATTCTGCCTTGCACTTTTCGAGTTCCAATCTGGTATTGAAAGCAACATCTCCAATAAGCAACTTTCCTCCATCGTTTAACTGATTCAATAGCTCATTGAAAAATAGTACTTTTCTCTCATCAGTAAGGTGATGCAAAGAGTAAGTACCAACAATATAATCGAACTTGCAATCTTTTAATTCTGGCACTAATCCTTTTGAAAAATCACCTTGAAAGAGAGTTGCGTTATTCATCTTCTCTTTAGCTAATTCAATCATTCGCGCCGAAAAGTCTTGCCCATATACTTTGCAACCATTCTCATAAAGTTGTGTTGTAAGTGTACCTGTGCCAAATCCAATATCTAAGACAGCAGCATTTTTCTTTGACAAAACTTCTTCAAATATTCCACCCAATACTTTTTTATATCCAGCAAACGGATAGGTGTCACTTTCATCTGATAGTCCAACAGCAACATCATATCCATCCGCCCATAAATCAAATCCCTTATTGTCTAGCATTTCTAGTACCCCCTATATCCATATAGTATACACTAATTCTCAGTTCTAAAAAACATTTAACATAGATAAAGTGCACAAAAGACTCTATTTTTAGAGCATATCCAAGTCTCTCTCTATATATTTAAGTGCACTTAATTTTTTTGTTAAATATAGTTAAAAATACTTTATTTTTAAAATTCTTCTGCTATAATAGGCCTTAAATAAGAGTTTTAGAAAAGAGGGCTGCCTTTTGGAAACTATTGTCAATTCTCAAAAATCACTGAGTGAGGTTAATCAAAGTGTTGCTGTTCCGAAGAATGCCTCATTTTGGCGAACACTTAGAGCCTTCATTGGACCAGGAGCTTTAGTGGCTGTTGGTTACATGGACCCTGGTAATTGGATTACTAGTGTTGTCGGTGGGGCTACTTATAAATACTTACTGTTATCAGTTATTCTTGTGTCATCGTTAATAGCTATGCAACTGCAGCAGATGGCTGGAAAACTTGGCATTGTAACGCGTAAAGATTTGGCGCAAGCAACAGCTGCACATTTACCAAAAAAGTTACGTTTTCTTCTATTTATTATCATTGAATTAGCCCTAATGGCAACAGATCTTGCTGAAGTTATTGGCTCAGGGATTGCACTTCATTTACTCTTTGGCTGGTCTTTGTTATTTTCAATTTTGATTACCATTTTAGATGTTTTCATCCTACTATCGTTAATGAGATTAGGTTTTCGTAAAATCGAAGCTATAGTCTCCACTTTGATTGCAACAATTTTGATTATTTTCCTTTACTTGGTCATCTTGTCAAAACCAAGTCTTTCAGGAATTTTACAAGGCTATATTCCAAATGCTCAAATCATCGATTTACATCAAAATGGTGTTAATAGCAAATTGACACTAGCTTTGGGAATTATCGGTGCGACAGTTATGCCACACAATCTTTATCTTCACTCTTCGATTTCACAAACTCGAAAAGTTGACTATCAAAATCCGACTTCTATCCAGCAAGCAGTGCGTTTCATGACTTGGGATTCCAATCTTCAGCTTACAGTGGCTTTCGTGGTCAATTCACTGCTACTCATTTTAGGAGCATCACTATTTTATGGCCATGCTAGTGAGATTAGCGCCTTTTCACAGATGTATAATGCTTTACAAGACTCAACTATCGCTGGCGCGGTGGCAAGCTCTGCTTTATCAACTTTATTTGCTATTGCTCTGCTTGCTAGTGGGCAAAATTCAACTATCACGGGTACTTTGACTGGACAAATTGTCATGGAAGGATTTTTAAAATTACGCTTACCGCAATGGTTGATTCGGCTTGTAACTCGACTTGCTGCTCTTCTTCCTGTCCTCATCATTGCTATTCTCTATGGTAGTCGAGAAAGCGTCCTTGACCAGCTCATTGTCTATTCACAAGTTTTTCTGTCTGCAGCTTTGCCATTCTCAATTTTTCCCTTGGTTTATTTCACTTCAAACCGCAAACTTATGGGAGATTTTGTGAATGCTAAGTGGAATACTATTTTAGGCTACTTGGTAGCAAGTATTTTGACCATTTTAAACATCAAGCTTATCATTGACTTATTTTAGCGCAAGCAAAAAGCCACTCTTTCAGAGTGGCTTTATTTATTTTTGGTAATTTGAGCCGTACTTGACGAAATCGACAAGGTCTTCTATTTTTCCTTCATGTAAGTCACGAACAATTTTTGTCCCGACAATAACACCGTCTGACACCTTATTAAAACGCTCGATATCGTTTTTAGTCGACACACCAAATCCTGTCAAAACAGGAATGTCCGCAACTGCTTTTAGATTTTCCAAATGCTTATCTAAATCAGCACGATAGCCACCAGTCTTACCAGTAACGCCGTTAATGGCTACCGCATAGATGAACCCTTCAGCATCTTTGCAAAGTACTTTTTGACGTTCAATGCCAGTTGTCAGACTAACGAGTGGCACAAGCGCAATGTCTGTATTTTCAAGATATGGTTTAATGAGATTTTCGTGTTCGTGCGGCAAATCAGGAATAATCAGACCTTTAACAGATGTCTTTGCCAAATCAGCGATTAGCTTTTCAACACCATATTGATAGACAGGGTTGATGTAAGTCATAATAACCAAAGGAACATCAACAATTTTTTCTTGCAATTTCTCAACGATTGCTTGCAAATTAACACCCTTAGCAAGACTTCTTTGTCCAGCTAATTCGATGACAGGACCATCAGCCACGGGATCTGACCAAGGAATGCCCACTTCAATGGCAGAAGCTCCGCTATTTTCCAAAAGAGAAATGGTATCAAACAAGCCATCAAGACCTTGCTTATGGTCGCCAGCCATGATATATGGAATAAAAAGTCCTTTGCCACTTGCTTTAATGTCTTTTAAATGTTTGGTGAGTGTCTTAGTCATAATCTATTTTCCCTCTGCTTCTAAACGTTCTTTTACTTGCACAACATCCTTATCCCCACGTCCTGAGAGACAAACGATGATTGATTTATCTGGCCCAAGCTCCTTAGCAACTTTTTGGGTAAGCGCAACAGCGTGACTTGATTCAAGCGCTGGGATAATCCCTTCAAGTCGCGACAAAAGCATGAAAGCTTCAAGTGCTTCATCATCTGTAATCGAATCATATGTTGCACGTCCAATATCTTTGAAGTGACAGTGTTCAGGACCAACCCCAGGATAATCAAGACCAGCTGAAATAGAGAATGCTTCCATAATTTGTCCATGGCGGTCTTGAAGAACATTCATCAATGCGCCGTGCAAAATACCTGGACGACCTTTTGCAAATGTAGCCGCGTGTTCTTCCGTATCAAGTCCATGCCCAGCTGCTTCAGCACCGTAAAGTGCGACAGATTCATCTTCGACAAATGGATAAAAAAGGCCAATTGCATTTGAGCCGCCACCGATACATGCTAGAACCGCATCAGGTAGCTTTCCACCAGAAATTTCAGCATATTGTTTCTTAGCTTCTTTACCAATAACTGATTGAAAGTCACGCACGATTTCAGGAAATGGAGCAGGTCCAAGTGCTGACCCCATGATGTAGTGAGTATCTTCGATGTTAGCCACCCACGCGCGAAGAGCTGCATTCACAGCATCTTTCAAAACACGTGAACCGTCCGTCACCGCATGCACTTTAGCACCAAGCAACTCCATACGAAATACATTAAGTGCTTGGCGCTTCACATCTTCTTCACCCATGTAAATCGTACATTCCATGTCAAAAAGCGCAGCCGCTGTTGCAGTAGCAACCCCGTGTTGACCTGCACCTGTTTCGGCAATGACTTTCTTTTTGCCCATGCGTTTAGCAAGAAGAACCTGACCAAGAGCATTATTGATTTTGTGAGCACCTGTGTGATTGAGGTCTTCACGTTTAAGGTAAATCTTAGCGCCACCAATATGCTTTGTTAAACGCTCTGCATAATATAGCGGTGTTTCACGACCAACATAATTTTTAAGCAATTCATCGAGTTCTTCTTGAAAGCTTGGGTCAGCTTTGGCTTTGCGATAAGCTTTATCAAGTTCAATAACTGCAGTCATCAGCGTTTCAGGGACAAATTGACCACCGAATTTCCCGTAAAATCCATTACTATCTGGTTGGTTATAACTCATTTTTTCACACTTTCTATAAATCTCATAATTTTCAATAAATCTTTTTTACCATCCGTCTCAACACCAGAAGAAACATCAACAGCGTAGGGGCGAAAGAAAGTTATGGCTTGCTTGACATTATCGACAGTTAATCCACCTGCTAAAAAATATGGCTTTTCAATGACTTGATTTTTTAACAATTCCCAATCAAATGTCTTGCCTGAGCCAGCCAAGGGGGCGTCAAATAATAGAAAATCCGCTTTAGTTTCAATTTCTTCCAGTGTTTTTTCGACAGGAATGGCACGAATACTTGGAACATCAAGCTTTTCAAAGTCCTCATCAGAAAACTCTCCGTGAATTTGCACAAGATCAAGAGGAACTTTGACAATGGCTTCTTGAAGTTCCATGAGAGTCGGACTTACAAAAACACCCACTTTCTGGACAGTTTTTGGAATAAACTGAGCTAAATGGCTAGCTTGTTTTATGCCGACCTGCCGTTTACTTTTGGCAAAGACGAAACCAATGTAATCAGCTCCGCTATTAACCGCTGATTCAACAGCTTCCTTTGTTGTGAGCCCGCAAATTTTAACCTTTGTCAATTTGCAACTCCTTCACTTTTTCAGAAACATCATCTGCTTTCATAAGTGCTGTCCCAACAAGTATCCCATTGAAAAATGGGGCAACCAGGGTAGCGTCTTCTTTGGTAAAAATAGCTGATTCTGAAATGTAGACAGGACCTTCTTTGAAATGCGTTGACATCGCTAGGCTAGTATTAATATCTGTTTCAAAGGTTACTAAGTTACGGTTATTAACGCCGATAATTTTAGCACCGACGCGATGAGCTACTTCTAATTCTGATAAATGATGCGTTTCAAGTAAAACTTCTAACCCTAATCCCGTCGCAAAGTCATAAAGTTCTTTCAATCGTTTCTCAGAAAGCGCAGCGACAATTAACAAAATCACACTTGCCCCTGCATTACGGCTACGAATAATTTGCTTTTCATCAATAATAAAATCTTTTGCCAAGGTTGGAATCTTCACTTGGCTTGAAATCTGACGTAGATAATCAATATTACCTTTGAAGAAAAATGGGTCTGTCAAAACAGATATCATACACGCGTCACTGTCTTGATAAGTTTTGGCTTGTTTGACAATATCAAGTTCAAGATTAATGTCACCAAGACTCGGGCTTGCCTTTTTCACCTCAGCTATGACTTGAAGCTTTTGAGTATTATTCTTAAGATAATCATAAAGTTTGTAAGTCTCACGGCGTGGCAACAATGACTCAAGCTCCATTTTCTCAACTTCTTTAGCTTTTTGCTTTAAAATGTTTGGTAAAAACGTCTCACTCATACTTGTACCTCTTGTAGTTGACGAAGTTTAGCAAGAGCAGAACCATCCGCAATTAATTGACGAGCAAGCTCAACACCATCTGCTAAATTATCAACTTTTCCATTTGCGTAAAAGCCAAGCCCAGCATTTAGAACCGTTGTTTCTAGATAGGGACTTGCTTGATTTTCAAGTACACTTAATAAAATCTCTGCATTTTGTTTGGCATCTCCACCGACAATATCTGACAGTTCCACTCTTGGCATGCCAAGGTCTTGGTAAGTAAAACTGTGCTGGCTAATTCTGTCATTTTCAAGTAAAGTATAGGTATTTTCACCATAAAGCGCTGCTTCATCCATGTTATTTGGACCAGTGATAATCAGTGCACGCTTACGACCGAGTTTTTGCATAACTTTTGCTGCTGTTTCTTGTAAATCCACACGATAAAGTCCCATAAGCTGAGTTTCAAGATCAACTGGATTTGCAAGCGGGCCAACGATGTTCATAATGGTAGGAATCCCTAAAACTTTTCTTGCTGGACCGATAAATCGCATAGCAGGGTGCATGCTTTGGGCAAAGATAAAGGCAAGTCCAACCTCATCAAGTGCTCTTGAAAGAGTTGCTGGGGTTGCTGAAATGTTGATGCCGAGCGCTTCAAGCACATCAGCCGAACCAGATTTTGAAGAAACCGAGCGGTTGCCAGCTTTTGCCACACGAATACCACCGGCTGCTAAAACAAAACTTGCTGTCGTTGAAATATTAAAACTGTAAGATTGGTCGCCACCAGTGCCACAATTACACATAGCGTCATCAAATTCTCTTGGCAAAAGCACTGCGTGATTTTTAAGTGCACGTACAATCCCCGTAATCTCAGAAGGTGTTTCTCCTTTGACTTTTAATCCCATCAGAAAAGCTGCAATCTCACTTTCTGAAATATCATTGTTTAAAATCTCATCAAAGAGATGTTCTACTTCCTCTTCTGATAAATCTTCTCGGTTTGCAATGTGATTAAATAATTCTTTCATTGATCTTTCCTCGCTTTACTTTTCAACAATTAGTCGCACAAAGTTTTCAATCATCTTAAGCCCATCGGGCGAGCCAATACTTTCTGGGTGAAATTGAAGTCCGTAAATCGGCAAATGTTTGTGCTGGATTGCCATGATTTCTTTGTCATCAGTCGTTACGGCTACCACCTCAAAATCCTTTGGCATTTCTGTTACCACGATAGAATGGTAGCGCATGATTGTCATGGTGTTATCAAGCTCTGCAAAAATTGGTGATTTCAAAAGAAGCTCGATGTCGCTTTGCTTACCATGCATAACATTTTTTGCTAAGCCAAGCTTTCCACCAAATGTTTCAGCAATCGCTTGATGCCCCAGACAAATTCCTAAAATCGGCTTTTTCCCAGCAAATTTCTGAATCATTTCTTCTAATTTTCCAGCGTCAGCGGGCCAACCAGGCCCTGGGGATAAGACTAATGCATCTGCTTTTTGGGCAACTTCTTCCAAATTGCCGACATCATTTCTCAAAACCTCAACATCTGTAAATGTCCCAAGGTACTGCGCTAAGTTATAAGTAAAAGAGTCATAATTATCAATTAATAAAATCATTTGCACTCTCCAATCCGTGTCATGGCTTTAGCTTTATTGATTGTTTCGTAAAATTCATTTTCAGCAACACTGTCATAAACAATCCCTGCTCCTGCTTGCACGTAAGCTTTTTGATTTTTTAGAATCATTGTCCGAATAGCAATGGCAAAATCCATATCACCTGTCGCCGAAAGATACCCAATCGCTCCCGCGTAAACACCACGCTTTTCTTCTTCCATTTCATAAATGCGTTTCATGGCACGAATTTTCGGCGCGCCTGATACGGTACCAGCTGGTAAAGTCGTTTTCAAAGCATCAATGCTCTGTACATCAGGCAACAACTGCCCTTTAACAACACTAGTCAAATGCATGACATAGCGGAAATACTCAACTTCCATATATTTCGTCACCTTGACTGTACCGTTTTGAGAAATCCTTCCAATATCGTTTCGACCTAAATCTACAAGCATGCGGTGCTCAGCTGTTTCTTTGATATCAGCCTGCAAGTCTTTAGCTAGCGCGGCATCCTCAGCATCGTTAGCTCCACGCGGACGAGTACCTGCAATTGGATTCGTTGTCACTTCTCCATTTTTCACAGAAACCAAACTTTCTGGGCTTGCTCCAATAATCTGATAATCCCCAAAATCATAAAAATAAAGATAATTCGATGGATTTGTCACGCGCAAATTACGATAATAATCAAGCGGATCCCCACTAAATTCACTTGAGAAACGCTGGCTTAACACACACTGAAACATGTCGCCCTGGCGAATCAACGCTTTAGCCTTATCAACCATCTGCACAAAAGCCTCTTTTTCGATATGATGTTTAAACTGCAGTGGCTGCAATTCTTGTGGCGAAAATTCATTTGGCGCTTGTGTCTGTAAATCCTTAACAACCTTGCCAAGTGCTTGTCTCACCATGTCATTATCACGATGACTGTAAATATTATCTTCAACCACATAAACTTTTTCTGTCTTATGATCAAAAATCAGATAAGATTCATAAACAAAGAAATGCATGTCTGGCGTTCCGATAGTATCCTCAGGAATATCTCCAATATTTTCATAAAGACCAATCATATCGTAGCCAACAAATCCGATAGCACCACCACCAAACGGAAGATTAGCGTTTGATTTTCCTTTTACCGTCACTTGATTGAGATAATCCAAGGGATTACCTGCGACTTCTTTGCCATTTTCAGTTAACTTGCCATCTTCGTACTTAATCTCAAAAACTGGATTGTAAGCCACGATTGAAAATCGTGCATTCTCTTTCTCACGTGGAATAGATTCAAGAATAACTTTGTGTTCCCCTTGAACTCGCATATAAGCAAGGATAGGGGTCAAAGTATCAGCAGTTAGAATTTTTTGCATATCATAACCTCTCTTTTTTTGTTTATGCTTTTAATTCATAAACTGCTTTGCCAGCCTTTATCTCGTCTTTTCATGATTATCTCCTTTTCACCAAAACAAAAAGCCCCACACAGAAAAAAATATCTGTGTGAGGGCGTCTGATCATAGCGCGGTGCCACCTCATTTAACGAAATTCATTTTGCTTTCGTCATCTCAATCTCCTCTATCAAGGAGTTGCACGATAAGGGGTGCATACCTGAAACTTACCATTAATCACCTTCATAACTAATGTTTGTCTCAACTGTATCTCGAAACTTTTTCAAGCACAAACTAAACAAAAAACCTCACACAGAAAAATCTGTGTGAGGACGTCTATTGTATAGCGTGGTGCCACCTCATTTAACGAAAATCATTTTGCTTTCGCCATCTCAATCTCCTCCAACAAGGAGCTGCACGATAAGGGGTGCATACCTGAAAAATATTTCTTATCTTCAATAATACCATCAGCCCAATTTCACAACCACCTGCTACTCGTTCACAGTAACCACGAGCTCCCTGTAAGCAAATCCTTGCTACTTTCTGATTGATTATCATTATAAACACTAATTTCTTTCTTGTCAAGTATTTTTGTGAATTTTCTAAAAATTATTTATTTTCTTTTTAAAATCAAAAAAAAGCTCTGAATTTACCATGCCGACACAAAGTAAAATCAGAGATTCTTTTTTTATTCAATTGTCAATGTCAATTCTTTTGTATCAGGTAACAACAATCCCTCTAAATGAGTGATTAAGCGGATTAACCAAGCAAATGCTAACAAGAAAGCACTTAGCTCAAAAGCTGTTAGCGATAAATAATGAATGCCTTGAAATGCAATTTCTAAACCGACCAGCATGCCGCCAATGGCATAAGACATAATTAAAAAATCTTTTGTTACTTCTGGCAAAAGCCATTTTACACTGATAATAAGGACAATGATGATTAAAACCAGATAACCTGCTACTCTTGTATGCAAGAAGTGTGAACTAGCATTATTTGGGAAATACCCAACAGCTCCCAAATCTAGCCCAAGTAGTGTCAACATGACACGCATTGCCATTAATTTCCAGTTTTTACCGTATTTCTCACCAAGAGCGACAAATAAATAATCAACCAAAGCAACCAAAATCAAAGCTGATAACATCAATGTTAGGTTAAATTGCCAACTCTCCTTAGCCGCTTGTGTTCCTAAAAAGCTAAGATTAAAATGCCACCACTGAAGTGAACGGTTGGTTGCCATTGAGACAAAAACACCGCTGACCATAATCACCGTAAAAACCGTGGTCAACCAAGAAGCTCTAATCTGCTCTGCTATTTGCCCCAAGAAAAGACTAACCGCATAAATCGATGCACCTAAAATTAACGTCGATGTCAACTTATCAAAAGATGCGCCTGTAAAAATCTGCTCTAAAAGCCATCCAAAACCAAGAAGAGCAAGCAGCAAAATAACAGCAAACGATGCGACAATAACTGGAAGCATCCGCCAAAAAACACGCGCTTTGATGCCACCAAGAAATAACTTCCGGTTACTAATCAATGTTGTCGTAAAGATGGTCATCCCCAAAATGCCACCAAAACCAACCAAGAAAGTGATGATAGAATAATCACCAACCAATAAAATCTGATTCTTTTTTTCAATCGAGCTAACAGCATAAAAAAGGATACACAGCAAAACTGTAGCTGCAATCAAAACCCAACTGGCTAGTCGACCTTGCTTAGGAGGCTCATCTTTTTGCAGAACCAACTTATTCTCATACAATTCTGCCTTTAATTGCTGTCCTTTCGATAAAGCAAGCTGATCAACTATCGCCTGATCTAACACAATACTTACTCTTTTATTTTCCATATCATCATTATAATATGACAATCAGAAGTTGTAAAACAAGAACCGTAAGTAGAATAACAAAAATTTGAAATCATTTTTCAGCCTAAAAACTAAAAAAGACCTAGTCTTCACTAGGTCATATTTTTATAGCCATCCATTTTCCTTGGCTATTCTAGCTGCTTCAACACGATTATTAGCTGATAATTTATTAAAAATTGATGACGTATAATTTCGTACGGTACCATTTGAAAGGTAAAGAGTATCTGCTATTTCTTGATTCGATTTTCCAAGTGCAATCAACTGTACAATACGTTTTTCTTGTGAACTAAGTGGATTATCTTGAATCATCATAGATTCCATCAATTCTGGTGAATATTCTTTTCTTCCAGCAAGGACTGTATAGATTGTTGTCATTAACTCTGAAGTAGAGCGATCTTTTAACACATAGGCATCAACACCTGCTTTTACAGCGCGTTCAAAATACCCAACGCGCTTGAAGGTTGTCACAATAATCACTTTCATATCCTTGTGTTTTCGAATCCACTCTAAAACATCAAGACCTGATTTTTTAGGCATTTCAACATCAAGAATAGCAACATCAATTGACTCATTTTTGACTAATTCAATAGCTTGCTCTCCGTCTCCAGCTTGTAAAACTTCATCAACATCATCTTCCATAAGCAACAACTGGCACAATGCATCACGCAACATGGATTGATCTTCCGCAACTAATAATTTCATCCTAATTCTCCTTTAACCCGACCTCAACCCGAATGATTGTAGGCTTTCTTGGCGATAATATCGTAATGTTTCCCTTTACTAAAAGCAATCGGTCACGAATAGATTGCAATTCATGTCCAGAAAGTTTTTCAAAACCGACACCATTATCTTCTATCTCAACAGCTATTTTATCGTCTTTTTCAAATAAATGAAGTCGACACTTATTTGCTTGACTATGCTTGATGACATTATTGCTTAATTCTCGCAAAATCATGCAAAGTGTTGACTGCATTACAGGTGCTATAGCAGATAAATTTAAATCGTTTTTTAAGTGATAATCGATATCAGTCATGGCAAAAAACTGCTCTAGCTGATCAATCTCTTCCTCTAAAGTTCTAAATTTAAGATTATTGATAATATTTCTAACGTCATGCATAGAAGAACGACTGGCTTGATTCAATTCTTCCAATTGCTTTTTAACAAGGTCGTACTTTCCCTTCTCCAATTGCTTGATTGCCAACTCGGTTTTTAAAGTCATAGCCGCAAAAACATGTCCCAAGGTATCATGCAAGTCTCGTCCAATACGATTTCGCTCATTTTCAGCTAGTAACAAATTAATCGTGCGATTCTTTTCCATAATAGCTTTTTCTTGTGCTTCCGCATTTCTAGCATATACCCAATGCAATAAAATAGCGTAATTGACAACTGGAACCAGAATAATCATCACACGAGTCATAATATCTTCCGCTTGAATTACCCCAATAGTCATCATAAAAAACATGGCTAAGTTATAAGAAGTAAATCGGAATGACCGATAATTGTCCTGAAAGCGAAAAACTAATAAACTGTTAAAGTAAAAAGTAAACCACATCATACCACCATCCACACAAAGTGTCATGTAAATGATGTATAACAACATAAGAACCCAAACAACATTGGTAAATATGTTCTTTTCATAATTAACAAGAAATAAATAACCAATCAAAAATGCAATTGTTATTCCTAACGTCCAAACTGGATAACCTAAAAAGAAAACACCCAAAATAGGAAAAGCCAAAAAGGCTAAGGGCAAATAAAATAAAGGATGAATTTTTCTAACTCTTTTGAGCATCATTTAACCTCGGTTTTATTCTTTATCATAAGCGCTAAGGCTGCTATTATTATGGCATAGCTGAGTATGATAATCAAGGACTGCCATGCAAATTGATTGTTTTGCACAAATTGTGTAACTAGTTGATTAACATGATAAGTTGGTGTTAATTTTGAAATAGTCTGTATCCAGCCTGGAAAAGTTTCAATCGGCATCCATGAACCACCTAGAATAGCCAAACCAAGAAAAGCAATATTTCCAATGAGCGTCATTAATTGTTGGGACTTAAGTTGTGAAATCAATAAACCACATGCTAGGAATAAAAGACTCGATAAAAGTAAGAAGAATGCTGCTCCTAACCAACGATTAATCGGCATTGTCACATCACGAAAAAATGCACCACATGAAAATGTCAAAAAAATAGAAAGTGAGAAACAAAATATAACCCGAAACACTTTTGATAAATAATACTGCCAGATTGGGACAAGCGAGTGTTCAATATAAGTTACCCAGTGATTTGCCTTATCTTCTACAAGCATGGCTGGAAAAGTGAAAAAGCCAAAACTTGACATAGAGAAAGCCGTCATAGTTAGCATATAACTTGTAATATAAGCTTTTTGCTCTTGAGAGTTTGATGAAAACTCCATGCTAGAGAAAAGTAAGAAAAAGAAAACTGGCAATCCTATGGACAAGACAAAAGTCATCCAAGTACGCATTGTTTTAATCCACTCAATTTTTAATAAAGCAATCATTTTTCCATCTCCTCAGTCTGCTCAAATAGTGTGTTTAATAAACTTTTATTTTGAATTTCAATATCTGTAATCTGACAACCTTGCTCCTGTAATTTCTGCCAGACACTATCAATTTCTTTAGTCATAAAAGTCACTGTGTCATTTTTCACTTCAATATTGTTAATATCTGATAATTTTTCCACAATCGGTAAAAATATTTTGGATAAAGTTAATTGTTTTTCATGTTCAGCTTCTCGCATGGCAAAGGGTGTCGTATCACGCAACAATTTTCCGCGGTGCAAGACCAAAATGCGTTCTGCCGTGTGCTCCACTTCCTCAATGTAATGACTCGAATAAAAAATCGTTACACCCTTTTCTTTCAAATTTTGGATAATTTTCCAAAAATGCTGACGTGTTGACGTATCCATCGCTGCCGTTGGTTCATCTAAAAAAAGAATTTTAGGCTGACTAATTAAACATAAAACAAATTGTAACAAACGTTTTTGACCACCAGATAATTTTTCTGTCAACTGTTCTTTTTGCTCATCGCTAAATAGCAACATTTGATTAATTTCTCGATCTGATAATGGGATTGCTGCAACAGACTTGAAAAAATCAATTAACTCACACACTTTCAATTTTTGTGGTAAGACATTTTCTTGTGGTAATACTGCAATCATTTCTTTTAAATGACGGTTGCGTGGCGACAGATTATTAAGTAAAATACTTCCTTTACTGATTTTCAAATCTCCTAAAAGACATGACATTAATGTTGTTTTTCCAGCACCATTTGGACCAATCAGAGCTAAGCAATCCCCTGTAGCAATTTCAAATGAAATATTACTTAAAATTGTTTTTCCTTTAATCGTTTTAGACACATTCTCAACTGTTATCATTTTATTCTCTCCGTATTTCTCCTCTGTAATGACTTTATTTTATGAAAAAGAAGATAATGTTTTTAGCTCATAATGTCATGACATCACATGACTTTTGTCATGTTTTAAATAACAAAAAACCAACCTGTTTTCACAGATTGGTTTATTTAATTCTATTAATTTTCCATCATACCAGCTTGTAATTGATACATGCGATAGTATGTGCCTTTTTGACTGAGCAATTTCTCGTGATTTCCTGACTCAATAATCTTACCTTTGTCCAAAACATAAATGCAATCCGCATCTTGAATGGTTGATAAGCGGTGAGCAATCGCGATAGTTGTTCGGCCTTGGCGCATTTTCTTCAATGACTCTTGGACAATATTTTCTGTCTCAGAATCGATATTTGCTGTTGCTTCATCAAGAATCAGAATCTTTGGCTGACTCGCTACAGTTCGCGCAAAAGCAAGCAATTGACGTTGTCCTGTTGAGAAACTTGAGCCACGCTCAGTAACTTTGGTATCGTATTTTTCAGGCAGTTTTTGGATAAATTGATCCGCGTCAACGAACTTAGCTGCTGACTGAACAGTTTCATCAGAAATATCTTGATACATTTTAATATTTGATTTAATCGTACCATGATATAAGAAAGGTTCTTGCAAGACAAGACCGATATGCTTGCGCAAAGCTTCCTTAGAATACTTACGAATATCCACACCGTCCAAGAGCACTTGCCCTGACTGAAACTCATAAAAACGCATGAAGACATTAATGATTGATGACTTTCCAGAACCAGTCGACCCGACAAATGCAATCGTCTCACCTTGATTTACCTTAAATGAAATATCATCTAAAATCTGACGTTTGCCGTCATAAGAAAAGCTCACATTTTTAAATTCAATATTGCCAAATGGCACTTCTTTTTGGACACCGACCTGTTCAGGCTCATATTGCTTCTCATCAATCAAATCAAAAACACGACCAGCTGAAACCATTGAGGTTTGCAAAGTTGAAAAATTCTGTGTTACCTCGATAAGTGGGTCAAACAAACGATTGACGTATTGGATGAAAGCGTACATTAGCCCTGCTGAAATGCCAACTTCCATACCACGAAATCCAAAATAAGCCATCAAAATCGCATAAGCTAGCAACTTCAACAGTGACATAGCTGGGCGTAGGAAAATACTATCCAAAGCAATCGAACGATTGGCATACTGAACATGCTCTTGGTTAATCTCTTCAAATTCACCTTTCAAACGTTCTTCTTGTCCAAAAGCTTGAATAATGCGAATCCCTTCAATACTTTCAGACAACTTGCTGTTAATGTCAGATAAAAGTGCACGCGTCTTTGCAATAACTTTAACTGATTTTTTACGATAAAGGTTGACTAAAATAAAGATAAATGGCAAAAAGAGAGACACCCAAGCTGTCAGCACAGCATTTAGTTTTAGCATTGTAAAAAGCGTCACGGTAAAAACAAAAATAGCTGAAATGAAACTAGACAAAAGCCCAGAAAACATGTCACTAATCGCTTCGGTATCATTTGTAATACGAGATACGATAGAGCCGGCTGGAGTCTTATCAAAATAAGACATTCCTAGTTTTTCCATGTTGGCAAAAGCATCACGCCTAATATCTCTGACAATGCTGTACGACACACGCGCAAAAAAGAAATTCCCAAAATATTGAATAATTGTCTGCACGACATACATCAGATAATAGCCAAGCAGAATCAACATAGCTGTTTGGTTCATATCTGTCAAAAAATGGTCAATAAAGTAAGATGCTACTAAAGGAATCAAACTTTTGACAACTGTCGTCAAAAGCAAAAGCCCCAGAGCAAGTGCGGTTAAAAACTTATATGGCTTGAGATAGCTCATAAGACGTTTAAAAACACGCCACTGATTTGCATTATTCTTCATCACTATCTCCTTCCATTTCTAATTGCTGAGCTTCATAGGTGTCAGCATACCATCCCCCCTGTTCAATCAAATCCTCATGACGACCACGTTCAATAATTTTTCCATCTTGCATGACCAAAATCAAATCAGCATGCTCAACTGCACTCAAACGGTGGGCTGTAATAATCGTTGATTTATCTTTTCGAGTTTCTTTCAGATTTTCAATAATGGCATGCTCAGTCTTTGCATCCACAGCTGACAAAGAATCATCCAAAATCAAAATCTCAGGATTTAAAATCATAGCTCGACTCATCGCAATCCTTTGTTTTTGCCCACCAGAAAGACTCACACCCTTCTCACCAATCAAGGTCTTAAACCCATCTGGCATGGCTACAATGTCATCATATACTCGAGAGAGCTTAGTCGCTGCTTCGACTTCTTCTAACTTAGCATCAGGATTTCCAAAACGAATATTATCTAAAATACTTGTCGCAAATAAGAACTGGTCTTGTGGCACATAACCAATCAACTGACGTAAATCGGACAACTTATAATCTTTGATGTCATGACCATCAAGCGTAATCTGACCATCTTGCAAATCATATTCACGTAAAAGCAAACGAAGTAAAGTCGTCTTTCCAGAACCAGTCTGACCAACTAAGCCCAAAGTTTGACCTTGTTTCAAAGCAAAGTGGATATCAGATAAAGTTTGTTCATTATCATAATGGAAAGCATCAATATCATAAACCAATGTTCCATTTTTTATTTCTGAAAGAGGATTTTCAGACTCTTTGACATCAGATTGTTCTTTTAATAAATGACTGATTCGCTCATAAGACACTGTCCCACGTTGAATCATGTTAAAAAGAAATCCAATCGCCATCAATGGCCAAACCAACATATCAAGATATGTGATAAAAGTTACCAAATTTCCGACAGTCACCTGACCATCAGACACCATAACAGCTCCCATCAAAAGAGACAAAACATAACTAGCTCCGATAAATAACAAAACCAATGGGTCAAACATGACATCATACTTCATTGTTGTCATATTTTTCTTAAAAGTCATGTTATTAATATCTTGAAAAGATTGAAGTTCATCTTCTTGGTAACCAAAAGATTTGATGACCTTAATACCAGACACTGATTCTTGAACTTTGTTGTTCAATTCTGAAAAGGCTGCTTGAGATTTTCCAAATGCCTGATGAGTTTTGCGACCAAGACAGCTTGTAGCATACGCCATAAAAGGCAAAGGAATCACAGCAATCAAAGTCATCTGCCATGAAATGCTAAAAGCCATTGTCACCAATGTCACCAAAGCTGTAATTGAAGCATCAACAGCGGACATCACACCACCACCTGCAAGACGCGTTAGCGAGTTAATATCATTTGTAGCATGCGCCATCAAATCACCTGTACGATGTTTTTGATAAAAACTAGGCGACATTTTTGTAAAATGCTCAAAAAGTCGAAAACGCATAATTTGACCAAGTCTGTAAGAAGTTCCTAAGATATACATACGCCAAATATAACGCAAAGCATACATCGCAAGAGCTGACAAAATCAAATAAAACAAGCTCAAAAGAAGCTCGTGTTGCGTTAACTCGCTGCTTGTCACATGGTCAATCACATTTCCCATGACTTTTGGAGGAATAAGATTTAAAACGGCTACTAAAATAAGAGCCAGAATTCCTACAATGTATCGTTTTTTCTCCAGCTTAAAAAACCACCAGAGTTCTTTTATAATTTTCATGAAAACCTACTTTCTAGCTGATATTATATACCTTAAAGTAAACTCTAAGTCAAGTTAAACGTCTTATCTAGGAAAAAACAAAAGGCTGGGGATTTACCCAACCTCTTTTTATTGTTTTTGATATTTTTTACGAAAAACGCTATACAGCCAAAGAGCTAACAAGCCACCCAATGAGTTGGTCCAAAGGTCATCAATTTCAAAGACCCTATTAGCATTATAAAGCAAGTCAACAATCAACTGAGTTGTTTCAATGGTCAAACTTACTCCAAACGCTGCAAGCCAAGCTTTTTTCCAATTACGAAGACTAGGATAAAGGCAAATCACTCCCAGCATCAATGGAAAAATAAGAAACATATTAGTGACATTTTGTGCGAAAACCCAAAAAATTTCTAAACCGCTATCCAGCTTTTCAATCCCAATAAAACTATTAAAAGGAACCAGTAAGAGACGCAATCGACCATAAGAGATGATATTTGGCGTCTCAACCCCTTCAATCTTGAAAGGCTGTGGGCTAAAGCACAAGAAACAGATAGCAATAATGTACATTGCTACCAAAACCTTTGTCACCTTACGCCCAAAACTTGTTAATTCAAACTCTTCATCAAATAGCTTTTTCATTTTTCTCTTTTTATTTTGCTTTTGCTGCTTTTTGGCGGTCACGTTTCATTGTATTTGAACGCAATTGACCACAAGCCGCATCAATATCAGTTCCGTGCTCTTGACGAACCACACAGTTTACACCATTTTTCTTAAGAACATCGTAGAAAGCAGCAACGTGTTCTTTGCTTGAACGACTGTATTGGTCGTGCTCAGAAACTGGGTTGTATGGAATCAAGTTAATGTATGACAATTTGCGAATTTTTTTCGTCAAATCAGCCAATTCTTGTGCATTTTCTGGTGAATCATTAACGTCATTTAACATGATATACTCAAATGTCACACGACGATTAGTTGTTTCAACGTAATATTCAATCGCAGCAAAAAGTTTTTCAAGCGGGAATGAACGGTTAACACGCATGATTTGTGAACGAAGTTCATTGTTTGGTGCGTGAAGTGATACCGCAAGGTTAACTTGCAGGCTTTCGTGAGCAAATTCACGGATTTTGTGTGCCAAACCTGATGTTGAAATTGTGATGTGACGTGCACCGATAGCAAGACCATTATCATTATTGATTGTACGTACGAAACGAAGCACGTTGTCGTAGTTATCAAATGGTTCACCAATCCCCATAACAACGACGTGACTCACGCGCTCATCTTGACCACGTTCATCGAAATATTTTTGTACCATCATGATTTGTGAAGTAATTTCACCACTTGTCAAATCACGTTGTTTTTTAATCAAACCACTAGCACAGAATGAACATCCCATGTTACAACCAACTTGTGATGTTACACAGACTGACAAGCCATAGTGTTGACGCATCAAAACTGTTTCAATCAACATACCATCAGGCAATTCAAACAAGTATTTGACAGTACCATCTGATGCTTCTTGGACAACACGTTGTTTCAATGGATTGACGCAGAAATTTTCATTCAAAATAGCGATGAAATCTTTTGAAATGTTTGTCATTTCTTCAAAAGATTGGACACGTTTGCGGTAAAGCCAATCCCAAATTTGTGTTGCGCGGAATTTCTTTTCACCGTGTTCGATTGCCCATTCAATCAATTCATCACGTGTTAATCCATAAATAGAGGGCTTAATGTCCTTAGTTTCTGTTTGCATTCTGTAAAATTAGTTCCTTCCTATTTCTCTTTGCGGCGAATGACAAATTGTTTTGCCGATTGTATTTCTTTTTGTTGTTCACGTTTTTGATGACGCTCGCTACGACCTTTGCTTTCTTTGCGTTTTTGGCTGGTAAAATGCTGATTAGCTGAGCGGTCTGATTTTTTCTTACCAGATGAACGTTTTTGCGATTTATGACGTCTTGACTGCTTTTCCTCTTCAGACTTAACTGGACGAGGTTCTTGATTTTCAAGTACAAAATAAGCACAGCCAAAGTTACAATATTCTTTAAGATAATCATCTAAACGTGAGATACGATTAGCTTTTTTAACATCTCGGTCATCTTTGTAAAAACCTTTTAGACGTAATTGCTCATTTCCCCAATCTCCGACGATGTAATCATATTTTAGTAGAATATCAGAAAAACGTTGACTGAAAACAGTCACATCAAAAGCATCTTTTTTATTTTCTAAAATCAAAAATTCAATATCATCACTTTTAACTCGGTCAGAAAATGCCACAAACTGTGGACCAGGGAATTTATTGTAATTAAACATTTCAGGAGAGATATCTTTTCTCATCGGTCTCCTCTCTTCATTCATCTTAAAACTTATTCTTTATGTTTGAGGTAGTCTTCTACCAGTTCTCGAAGCAATTCAGGAAAAAGCAGCTCTGCTTGATGTGATTTGATACTTTCAAAATAGCGTGCAAAGTAATATTGATCAACCAAGATGAGACTGACAGTATCCTTTTTATTCGTAACCTTTTCATTATACACTATTTTTCCATTTTTGTAATCAAAGCCGCTCGTTAAAACGGTCCCAAATTCTTTCCCACGAAATCCCATTCCGCGTATCTGCTGTTTTGCTAACAATTCTGCTTGTGAACAAACATCCTGACAAATCTCCTCAAGCTCAGATGTCGTTACTTCTAGCCTTGCCAAGCGCATTTGGTGTGGAAGAGAATGATGGAGCGTATCCTTTGTCACTTCTCTACCAAATGCCTCAACCACCAAACCTGAGTTAATCATGGCAACATCAGCTCTCGCATAATCTTTCATGGCATCCATGACTAGTTGACAAGATTGCTCCAAAGTCAACTCAGTATCAAATTCTTTGACACTTTCTTTTCTTAAAAGACTGCGACCATCTGAAACGACTTTTTCTATCCATTCTTTATCGCCAGGCTTACTTGCCATATGACTCGTTTCATGGGCATGAATCGTAATATCTTCCAATTCGTGATTTTCAAAAGTCAAATTAATCTCGCCGACAAACTGTCCGTATTTTCCTGCGGCAGCCATATAAGTCCCATTAAGGCACGCGCCATCCTCAAAAACATGATGCGTATGCGCACCAATAATTAAATCAATCTCTGGAACAGCTGCAGTAATCTTCTCATCTATTGGTAATCCAAGATGGCTTAACAAAATACGAAAGTCTGCATTTTTCACCTCTGGAATCTCAACATCACGTTTCAAGCATGCCATCGGGTCAAGGACCGTCCATCCACCAGGCTTATAAGTCAAATAATACGGAAAAGTATAAGCTAAAAAAGCAATCCTTGTCCCAGCTTTTGTCTCATAAATCTGATATGGCTCAGCCCAATTTGGACGTCCTTTTTCATCTTCTAGATTGCCTAAAATAACTTTGAAATCAGCGTCTTGGTAAACGTGATTTAACCAATTTTTAGCTAAACCAATTCCTTCGTTATTACCAATCGTCGCAAAATCAATCTTAAGCTCATTCATCAACTGAACATTAAAGTACCCTTTAGTAATATCAGTCATCGGATGCCAGCGGTCAATATTATCTCCCACATCAACCCGAATCACTTCTTCGTCAGACTTAGGAAATTCTTGAAGATATCGCTTAATTTTTGGATAGCTCTCAAAGTGAGAATGCAAGTCATTTAAGTGCAAAATCGTTAGCTTTTCTGTCATAGAATCATTATAGCATTTTCTACATAAATAATGATATTTCAGTCATTTTACAAATTTTGCCAACAAAAAAAGCTAGACCAGCCGTCTAACTTTTCTGATGTTTTCGAACAAGCATCATATATTTTATTATCAAGTAAAACATTCCTTGAATCATCCAGAACAAAGAATAGCAGAGCACCCAAACTGAAAATGTCAGCCATTTCATTTCGGCAGTCTGATAAATCCCGTGACTGTTAACAGACCTAACAAAAATTAGCAGACTAACATCTAAAAAAATGAACAGTACCGCAAAGTTAAAACCGATTATCAATCGCTTCTGCCAGTTTGTCATGTGCTCCTCCAATCTATTCTTACTTTATTCTAGAACATTGTAACCTATAAATCTTAAGAAAAAATTAACTAGCATAAAAAAATCACCCCACCAAGTTGAAGGGATGATATTTTAATTTAATCTGTGCTACGCAAATAATCAATTGCTTCCTGAACAGTTGTCACAGGAACAATCTTCATGTCAGTATCTAAATCTTTTGCAGCTTCTTTTGCTTCTTGATAGTTAGTCTTAGCATCTGGATTTTCTTTTTTCGTTTCCTCATCCACAGGGTTATTCGGTACAAAGAAAATATCCGCACCAGCCTTAGCAGCTGACACTACTTTTAACCCAGCACCGCCAATATCACCAACTGAACCATCCGAATTAATCGTACCAGTACCAGCAATCTTACGACCTTTTCTCAAATCTTCATTATTGACTTGGTCGTAAATATCTAGAGTGAACATCAAACCAGCACTTGGTCCGCCAAAACCGCTCGTTTCAAAATCAACATCAACGTCTGATGAAACTTCTGTATGGTCGACTAGTCCGATACCAATTCCATTTTTACCATTTGGCAATTCAATGATTTTCCCAGAAACTTCTTTACTCTTACCGTTAGAAGTCTCTTGGACAGTCACATCAGAACCCAAATCTAAATCAGCAACATAAGCCATTAATTCTGCAGAACTATTGAAAGTTTTACCGTTAACTCCTGTCACAGTATCAGCAAGGTGCAACAGACCTTTGAAAGTCGAATGTTTATCAACATTCAAAACATAAACACCTTGATAATCCAAACTAACATTCTTTCCTGCCAAAGTTAGTGCTTGATAGGTCGCTGTATTTTGAGAAGTTTCCATATAATATTGGTTAATGCGCATATAGTCTGCGTTGCTGTAACCACCAGTCGTTGCTGCTTCAGTTGTAATTTCAGTGTGCGGCGTCAACCAAGCATAAACCAACTGAGCAAGCGTCGCTTGACTAACCCCAACAGCTACAAAATTATAAGAGCCATCTTCTTTATCAGCTTTATTATTAACCGTTAAAACACTGCGAACATCATAAGCACCGCCAGGCATTTCAACATAATAACCAAGTGGGCAAAAAAGGCTGAAAATAATAAAAGCAGTGCCAACAATACCTAAAATCCACCATTTTAAGCGATACAAAATACGACCTATCTTTTTCAAAATCCCTTTAAATGCGTTTAAGATTGTCATATTTTTCCTCCACTTTTTTGACAACACTTTCTGGAACAAAAGCTGAAATATCAGCATGAAAATGCATCAATTCACGCACACGACTTGATGAAACATAACGCCAATCTGGTGCAGTGAGCAAATAAACACTCTCAATATCATTAGCCAAATGATGATTGAAAAAGTCCATGCTAGCCTCATACTCAAAATCTTTAGCATCACGAATTCCGCGAACCAAGTATCCAGCATGAAGTTCTCTTGCTACATCAACAGCTAAAGAATCTTGTGCCGTTACCACTTTCACATTTGAAAAGTTTGCAACAGCCTCTTCTATCATCTGCTTTCTCTCAGCAATCGTAAACAGACCAGATTTATTTTGATTGTACAAAATTCCCACGTAGAGCGTGTCAAAAAGTTTACTTGCGCGAACGATAATATCAAGATGCCCATTTGTCACCGGATCAAAAGACCCTGTCACCAAACCAATTTTTGCCATATTACCTCCATCAAGGATATCATGATACTTTCTATCTGATGTAAACCGTCACCTTACTGATTCCATATGTCTTTTGCTTCCAAATGCCAAAGCTTAAAATCTCTTCAGGCAAATCCACTGATTTATCCGTCTCACAGACAATGATAACATCTTCAGACAAGAGTCCTTTTTCTTCCATTGTCGTGATATTTTTTACGATTTCTTCCTTAGCGTAAGGTGGATCCAAAAGCACCAAGTCAAATTTGCCACTAACGACACCTAAAGCTTTATTGGCATCCATTTTCATCAAATGAAACTGTTTTTCAGACTTGGTCATTTTGATATTTTCTGTAATAATAGCTTGCGCTTGACGATTACGTTCCACCATAACCGCTTCATCCATCCCGCGTGAGACAGCTTCAATAGCTAAGCTACCGCTACCAGAAAACAAATCCAAAACACGTCCACCATCAAAGAATGGACCAATCATACTAAAAATAGCACCCTTAACTTTATCAGTCGTTGGGCGAGTAATCTTACCATCGAGCGTCTTCAAAGGACGCCCACCAAATTTCCCTGCTACAACTCTCATAACAACCATTATAGCAAATTTCAAGTAAATTGCCTTAAAAAATTATTGATAAGGTTTACACAAAAATTGAGATTTGATATGATAATTAAGATAATTTTAAATATCAAAGTTTTTTAGGATAAAGGAGTTATGATGGATTTTAAAAAATTCTTTAAAGACAAGAAAAATGTCGCCCTTACTATCTTGTCAGTCTTATTGATTGGTAGTTTCTCTGCACAAGGAACAAAAAATCATGAACTTACTCAAGCTGAAGCAAAAATTGAGCAACTCAATCATGAAATTGATAATACAAAATCAGATTTAATTGATAGCCAAGATGAACTTAGCGATTTCAAAGAAGAAAATGCTAAATACATTGAGCTTGGTAAAAAAGAATATCAAAAAGTAAAAGCTATCGAAGACGAAGCCGAGGCAGCTGTCACAAAACTTGAAAACAACCAAACTCAAGAAAATCTTGACGCAGCGACAAAAAAAGTCAATGCTGTTAGCGATTCAAAAGTTAAAGAAAAATTTCAAAAACGAATCACTACCGTAAAAACAGCTATCGAGGCTAAAAAGCAGCAAGAAGCTATCAATGCAGCTGAAACTGCGGTTAAAAAACTTGAAACCGATCAAAAACGAGAAAATGTTGATGATGCTAAAAATAAAGTCAACGCTGTATCTGATTCAAGTAAAAAAGATGCCTTTAATAACCGTATCAACACCGTTGTTTCAGCAATTGAAGCAAGGGAATCTGAGGCGGCACGTCAGGCTGAAGAAGCTAGAAAAGCACAGGAAGCCGAAGCGGCACGTCAAGCTCAAGAACAAGCTGCAGCCGCTGCACAACAAGGTGATGCAACTACTGTTTATATCACAAATACTGGTCATCGTTACCACCTAAGTCCTTATTGCCGTGGTCTTAATCGTTCAAACAGTACCACACCAACTACACTATCAAATGCTATTGCAGCAGGATACACACGCTGTAAATTTGAATAATTCATCTAATTTGCTAGAATTTTTCTAGCATTTTTTTATCACTTTTTAGAAAGCGATTTCTAAAAAATGATTTACAGAAATATTCCAAAGTGGTATTATTTTACTGTTAATAAAGCTTTTATGTTTCAAAGTTTTTTTCTGGAGGATACAATGAAAAAGAAACTAAAACTTGCCCTGTTATTAATAGCAGCCCTTCTTTTGGGGACATCCCAAAATCAAGAATTTTTAACACCGGCATCATTTGGAAATAGCCATGTTGTCTTAGCTGATACTAAATTAAAAAGTAAAAACGAAGACAAAACAACCAAAGCTGCTAAAAAAGCGGTTAAAAAACTTGAAAAAGAACAAACTCAGGAAAATCTCGATTTAGCAAATAAAAAAGTTAAAGTCGTCAAAAATAAAAAGACTAAAAAAGCGCTGAAAAAACGCATCGCCTCTGTAAAAGCTGTAATAGAGGCTAAAAAACAAGAACAAGCAGCACAAACTACTGCTGAGGCTGCTGTTGCAAACTTAGAAGCAAATCAAACTCGAGAAAATGTTGATGATGCTAAAAATAAAGTCAACGCTGTTTCTGATTCAAGTAAAAAAGATGCCTTTGATAACCGTATCAACGCCGTTGTTTCAGCAATTGAAGCTAGGGAAGCTGAGGCAGCACGTCAAGCTGAAGAAGCTAGAAAAGCACAGGAAGCCGAAGCAGCACGTCAAGCTCAAGAACAAGCTGCTGCTGAAGAGGCTGCTAGACAAGCCCAAGAACAAGCAAATCAACAATCTGCCGGTGGTTATACCAAAGACTATCGTGGTAGATGGCATAGATCTAACGGTCAATATGCTTCTAAAGCTGAAATAGCCGAGGCTGGATTACAATGGTAAAGATAAATAATGGCAAGCTGAGATAACATTATCTCAGCTTTTGAATATTTAAAAAGCCGACTGAACTCCAGTCGACTTTTTTGTCCTTAAAACAAAGTTTCTTTCATTAAAGAATGTTTTCGTAAGAATCACGAACTTCTTTTGGCCAAACGCTTGATTGAACTTCTCCGATATGTTTTTTACGAAGCAAGAACATTGCCATACGTGATTGACCAATACCACCACCAATTGTGAGTGGGAAGAGTCCATTAAGAAGAGCTTTATGCCATTCTAATTGCAAGCGATCTTCGTCACCAGTAATTTTGACTTGGCGTTTAAGAGCTTCTTCATCAACACGGATTCCCATTGAAGATAATTCGAATGCAGAGCCAAGAACATCATTCCAAACAATGATATCACCATTTAGACCATGGTAACCATTTTCAGATTCAGAAGTCCAGTCATCGTAGTCAGGTGCACGACCATCATGACGTTCACCATTTGGCAAAATGCCACCAATACCAATCAAGAACACTGCACCAAACTCTTTGGCAACTGCATTTTCACGTTCTTTTGGTGTCAAATCTGGATAGCGTTCTACCAATTCTTCAGTGTGGATAAAAGTGATTTTCTTAGGCAAAACAGCTTCAATATCAAAGCGAGCTTCAACTGCTAATTCAGTCAAGCGAATAGCTTTGTAAACTTGTTCAACTGTTTCTTTCAAGTATTCGATATTACGACGACCATTTGGAATAACTTTTTCCCAGTCCCATTGGTCAACATAAATAGAATGGATAGGATCCAAATCATCTTCATCAGGGCGAAGAGCTTTCATATGTACGAAAAGCCCTTCTCCTTCATTAAAGCCGAAACGTGCTAAGGTATGACGTTTCCACTTAGCAAGTGAATGAACAACTTCATATTCAGCATCAGGAATACGTTTGACGTGCACAGATACAGGGTGTTCAACGCCGTTCAAATTATCTTGCATACCATCCCCGACCTGGCTAAGAATAGGTCCTTGCACTTCAACAATGTCAAGTTTATCAATCAAATATTGAGTAAAAGTATTCTTGACAAAAGAAATCTCCTGCTGTTGATGAATAAAGCTTTTCTTCATATGCTCCTCCTTTAAAAATTTTTTTAATTGAAATACCAAAATCATAACGAACAATAATAATAAAACTTTGTATTTCATGATCGCTTTACAACGATAGAGATATTATACACCTATGCCTTGAAAAAATAAACACTTTTTTGCAAATTTTCGCAATATTTTTGAATTTTATGTTAGAAAAGCTGACAACATCATGCTTATTCAATGAAATAAAGTTTTCATATTAGAACATTAATTTTCAAAAATAAGATTTCACCTTGAAAATCCATAAAAATAAAAAGATATTTTCTAATCTTTTTAAAATTTTTTAGCGATAAAGACAATTTATAACGCTTGTTTTTCGTTGCGTAAAAACTGCAAGAAAACAAGTGCAAGCGCAATAACAGCAAGTCCAATAAATAAGAAATTTAAAGGATTATCAGGTCGTAATAAAATCGTAAAAAGAGTTGTCCCTAACGGCATAAATAAAATGGCTACCGTAAAAATAATGCCTAGCACGCGCCCTAAGTAATCACTTGCCACTTCTTTTTGAATTAAAGAAAACGAATGAATGTTAAATAAGGTCATAAAAATCCCTGAGCCAATTGGAGACAAAGCCAAAAGAAAAATGCTCGGTCTGATAATATAAAAAATAGGAGCAGCCGCAACAAAACACCCGAAAGTAACTAACAACAGCATCAATTGACTAGTTGAGAGTTTGCGGGAAATCCTTCCACTAATCACAGCACCGATAAGACCTCCAAGTGCTTCTGCAGTCAAAAAAGTTGCATAAACATTCTCAGAAATTTTAGGGAACATTTGATTACTATAAGGTAGTAACAAACTGTAGCCAGCCATGAAAAAATTAACCCCTGCAGAAAGAGCAATCATCAGATAAAGCTGACGATTTCTAGCAACATACCTAAAACCACTAACCAAGTCATCAATGATTAACCTAGCTGAAAAATCATCAGTTTTCCTTGTCTCTTCTAAAATCGGCTGAATCAATGCAATTATAATAGCCGAAAATAAAAATGAAACACCATCTAACAGAAGCGCACCATGAATGCCAATCCATTTATAAATGCCTACAGAAAGCACAGGAACAATGATTTTTACAAGAGTCGTCGACGTTTGAAGATAGGAATTCACCAAAGTAATCTCATCTTTTTCTACAATCTCTTTAGTAAATGCATTGTAAGCTGGTGTTGCAAATACTGACAAAAGCGCCAAGACCGCATTAGCAAGAATGATGGCATACATCAACCAAGCTTGACTGGTCACAAAAGAAAGAAAAATACAAATAACGCCACTCAAAAAATCAGTCAGAATGATAATTTTCTTGCGACGAAAACGGTCTGCTATCACTCCTCCAAATAAGTTAAACACTGCTCCGATGATATTTTCAAGAGCCTGATAAACTCCTACTAAAAACATGGAGTTCATGTTCACACTTGCAAGAAAAGAATTATTGACATAATCAAATAAGGTATCACCGATTCTTGAAATCGTACTACTCGCTACTAGAAAATTTGTGTTTTTCCGCTCAATTTTTCTCATAAGCACCTCCCGATTGTTAGATAGTATACTCTTCAAAAACTATTTTTGCAATATTCTTTCAATTTTATTTTCAAAAAACCGCACCTAACGGCACGGCTTATCTATTTATTTCTGAGTGAATCAATTTTTTCAATTAATTCTTTTGTCATACGACGCGGGCCACGAACTGCTCTGACACCACAAAGTTTTAAGGTATCAAACGTCACTTGCTCATCAGAAAAAGTGTGGAGTAGCTGAATCTTCATTAATTTTTTAATGGAGTGTTCATCTCGATAAGCATCATTTGGCAAATCAACTTCTAAGACCTGACAAAAATAACGAACTGCTTTCGTCGGTGCAGTGATATAAATCGCCACAAAATCACCTTTTTTAAGGCTCGCTTTCTGCGTCCATAAAATAGTCTTACTTTCTACAAACTCAGCATCAATGTCATAGTACTTAGGATTGGCTGGAATTAGCCAATAATCAGGCCCAGATAAACTTCCTAATTGCTTTCCAGCGACCAAAGCTCTGCTATTTTCCACCAAAGAAAATAACTGCTCATCAGACAAAGCGTCATCGAAAACCAGCGTCACCCAAGATTTTTTATTCATATGATAAGAGGGATAGATCCCTTTTGTCGCAAGCAGTTCTGGCAGAGCTTCTTTGTCAACCTTGATATTGATGATTTCAACTTTCTCGTCTAGCTCTTCTTGCGACCACTGCTCCTCACCAAGGTCTAATTTGCCACGCGCAAGCGTCATCACAAGACCATACCACTTCTGATTTTCAGGATAGCGAAAAGAAGAGAACTCAGGATATTTTTCAAAAGGATGGTCAAAATCATCGCCATAAGTAGCCTTTAGGTGATTTGCAAGACGATTCATTTGGTCACTAGCAAATGGCAGAGCTTCAAAGCAAGCTTCAGCCACTCTTTCAAGAACGTCTTGATAAGCTTCACGAACCTTCCCAATAAAACTGCCACTCGCACCAGTCACATGAAGAGCAAGATACTCTTCATTTAAATCGGTATCAATCACCCTTGCTGACACCTGACCATCCAGTGAAACATGAACTCGCACTTCAAAATCGCCATTCAAAATCAGCTTCGTATAGTCATAACCAGCCTCAGATTTTTCAAATCCAAACGCCACCAAGCGTTCAAACACCACACGTTTTTTTCTAAAAATATCCGATTCAAATGACATAGGAACTCCTTCAAGTAGAAATATATCATCATTATAACAAATTTTTCTTTATAATCATTACTTTTAGTTTGACAAGTTTACTTGGCAGGACTAAAATTAATTTGACAACAAAACTTGGCAAGAGGTGAATACTATGAACAAAGAAGATATTTTAAAAATGGCTCAAAATGAAAAAATGGATGATATGGAATTACAAGTAAAAGATAAATCAATGATGTGGTCATATCTGGTTATGGTTATTGTGGCTGGCATTTTTAGCTTCGTTAAATCTCTTCATGGATTTCCTATAACTGATTTAACAGCTACGGTTTGTGCTTCTGTCTGTGCAACATTAACATATCGTTACACTAAACTAAAAAATAGAGAAGACTTATTTATAGCAATTGTTATGTTTATTATTGCGCTAATTTCTACAATTTATTTTTTTATAGGATACTGACAAATGACTGAAAAACTTGAATTAAAAAACAACCTTAAACAAGCTCGACTTGAGCAAAATTTATCACAAGCAGCACTTGCAAAACTAATTGGTGTTTCTAGAAATACCATAAGTTCAATCGAAACTGGGCAATTTAGCCCAACAGCTAAATTAGCTTTACTTTTATGCATTGCTCTAGATAAAAAATTTGAAGATTTATTTTATTTTTAAATTCGAAGAGAAGTATATTAATATACTTCTCTTTTGGTAACAAAAAAGCATCGAAAATATTCGATGCTAAGGAAATTAATTCTATCTAAATAAGTCATCATGTGAACCCGTCCTCGTTAAAACTAGAGTCAAGCATTTATCATTAATTTTATAAATCAAAAGCCAATCAGGTTCTATATGGCATTCTTGATAAGATTTATACTTTCCTTGTAAATAGTGATTTTTATACCTATGATACAAAGTCTCCTTTTTACCATCTACAATTAAATTAATAACCTCTCTCAATTTTGTCATATCATAATGTTTTTTCTTTAAGCGTTTAAAATCTTTTAAAAATTGATTTGTTCGCTCAATTTTCAATGATTCAAGTCCTCAAAAAGCTCATCTACTGAATCAAAAGATTTTACTTGACCCTGTTCAGCTTCACGAAATGCTTTTTCTGTCGTTTCATTGTAACGTTTAATTTGAAATGGGATACTTTGAGTCTTAACACTCTGCTTCAAAAAAACAGTAATTGCCGTAGACATATCCATCCCTAAATCCTTGTATAAAGCAGCTGCTTCCTTTTTTAAATCATCATCTACACGAACAGTAATTGTACTCACTTGCATCACACCCTTTACTATTGTATAGATATCGTAACACTTTATTTAGATATAAGCAATTATTTTCCCTCTAACATATTATTCGAAAAAACAAATAACTCCTGACTATTTTTATAACAAAAAAAACACCTCAACCGATTGGTTGAAGTGCTTTTTGATTGTGATACTCTTTGAAAAGTAGGTATCTATGAAAAAGAAAGTTAACTAGGATTGTTTATAGTATAGTTGTCCTTACTTAAGGCAATCTTAATTTTTTCTTTCAAAAACCTTAAACTTATTTCACCAATTTTTTCATGTCTTCAATACGAGCAACAGTTGCGTCGTATTTAGCTTGGTAGTCAACTTGTTTATCACGTTCTTTTTGGACAACTTCTGGTTTAGCGTTAGCGACGAATTTTTCGTTACCAAGTTTGCGAGCAACCATGTCCAATTCTTTTTGCCATTTAGCAAGTTCTTTGTCAAGACGTGCCAATTCTTCTTCAACGTTAAGAAGGTCAGCAAGTGGCAAGAAGATTTCAGCACCAGTGATAACGCTAGACATTGCCAATTCTGGAGCTTCGATATCAGAAGAAATTTCAAGTTTTTCAGGGTTTGTGAAACGTTTGATGTAGTTCACATTGCTGTTAAAGAAGTCTTCCAATTCTTTGTCGCTTGTCTTAACAAGAAGTGTGATTGGTTTGCTTGGTGCAACGTTCACTTCGCTACGTGCGTTACGAACGGCACGGATAAGGTCTTTAAGACTTTCAACACCTTTGTGCGCAGCTTCATTTTTAAATGCTGGGTTAACAGTTGGGTATTCAGCTGTTACGATTGAACCTTCAGAAATTTGTTCAAAGATTTCTTCAGTTACGAATGGCATGATTGGGTGAAGCAAACGAAGGATTTTATCAAGTGTGTAAAGAAGAACTGAACGAGTGATAACTTTTTCGTCTTCATTGTCGCTGTAAAGAACTTCTTTAGTCAACTCAACGTACCAGTCAGCAAATTCATCCCAGATGAAGTTGTAAAGAATGTGACCAGCCACACCGAATTCAAATTTATCAAAGTTTTCAGTGACTTTTCCGATTGTTTCATTCAAGTTGTGAAGGATCCAACGGTCAGTAACGTTACCAGCTGTACCAGCAGCAACTTTTTCAACATTAGCGCTAGCTTGTTCAAGTGTAAGATCTTCATTGTTCATCAAAATGTAACGAGAAATGTTCCAGATTTTGTTAATGAAGTTCCAAGCAGCATCCATTTTTTCGTAAGAGAAACGAACGTCTTGACCTGGTGCAGAACCATTTGACAAGAACCAACGAAGGGCGTCAGCACCGTATTTTTCGATAACGTCCATTGGGTCAATACCGTTACCAAGTGATTTAGACATTTTACGTCCTTGTTCGTCACGGATAAGACCGTGGATAAGCACGTTTTCAAATGGACGACGTCCTGTGAATTCCAATGATTGGAAAATCATACGTGATACCCAGAAGAAGATGATATCATAACCAGTTACCAATGTTGAAGTTGGGAAGTAACGTTTGAAGTCTTCTGCTTCTGTGTCAGGCCAACCCATTGTTGAGAATGGCCATAGAGCTGAACTGAACCAAGTATCAAGAACGTCTTCGTCTTGAGTCCATCCGTCACCTTCTGGAGCTTCTTCACCGACGTACATTTCACCTTCAGCATTGTACCATGCTGGGATTTGGTGACCCCACCATAATTGACGAGAAATAACCCAGTCGTGAACATTTTCCATCCATTGAAGGAAAGTATCGTTGAAACGTGGTGGATAGAATTTCACTTCGTCATCAGTGTCTTGGTTAGCAATGGCATTTTTAGCCAATTGATCCATTTTAACGAACCATTGTGTTGACAAACGAGGTTCAACTGGCACACCAGTACGTTCTGAGTGACCAACGCTGTGAACCATTTTTTCGATTTCAACAAGCGCACCGATTTCTTCCAATTTTTTAACGACAGCTTTACGTGCTTCAAAACGATCCATACCAGCAAATTCACCAGCAAGTTCGTTCATTGTACCATCGCCGTTCATAACGTTGATTTGTGGCAAGTTGTGACGTTGACCAACTAGGAAGTCGTTAGGGTCGTGTGCAGGAGTGATTTTAACCACACCAGTACCGAATTCTGGGTCAGCGTGTTCGTCACCAACGATTGGAATAGCTTTGTTAACGATTGGAAGGATAACATTTTTACCAATCAAATCTTTGTAACGGTCGTCATTTGGGTTAACCGCAACGGCAACGTCACCAAACATTGTTTCAGGACGAGTTGTTGCCACTTCAAGGCTACGTGAACCATCTTCCAACATGTAGTTCATGTGGTAGAATGCACCTTCGACATCTTTGTGGATAACTTCGATATCAGAAAGAGCTGTACGAGCTTTTGGATCCCAGTTGATGATAAATTCACCACGGTAAATCCAACCTTTTTTGTAAAGTTGAACAAAGACTTTACGAACTGCTTTTGACAAACCTTCGTCAAGGGTGAAACGTTCACGTGAGTAATCTACAGAGATACCCATTTTACCCCATTGTTGTTTGATTGTTGATGCGTATTCATCTTTCCATTCCCAAACTTTATCAAGGAATTTTTCACGACCAAGGTCGTAACGTGAGATACCATCTTCAGCAAGACGTGCTTCAACTTTTGCTTGTGTTGCGATACCAGCGTGGTCCATACCTGGAAGCCATAAAGTATCAAAACCTTGCATACGTTTTTGACGGATAATAATATCTTGCAAAGTTGTATCCCAAGCGTGACCAAGGTGAAGTTTACCAGTTACGTTTGGTGGTGGAATAACGATTGAATACGGATGTGCTTTCTTATCGCCTGAAGGCTTGAAAACATCCTCATCTAACCATTTTTGATAACGCCCAGCTTCAACTTCAGCTGGGTTATATTTTGGTGAAAGTTCTTTTGACATAATGTGTCCTTTCTACATTTTTTCAATATCATTTAATTTTTGTAAAATAAGCTGTGCTGATTCACGAGCGGATAGCTCGGTATTATTGATTTTATAATAATACTTAAGAAATTCTGGTGACTTCTCTGGATTAAATTGGGCAAATGTCATCGTTGACAAAATATCATTTTCAGACCATTCCAAATCACGTTTTAATGGTTTGCACTGCAAGCGATGCTCAGTACGATTACGCCGAAGCCGTTCAGTTAAATCCGTTTCAAGTTCTACAAACAAGACCTCTCTATTAAATGAGTGAAAAACATCTTGAATCTGTCTCAAAAAATCAATATCACTTGAATCATTAAAATCAATCACAACAGTAAAAATAAGAGGTTTATTGCTCTGAGCAAAAGCTTCAAAAAAATTCATTCTAATTTTCTGAATAAGTTCAGTTGAGATAGGTCCGTATTCCATAAAACGTCTAACAAAATCAATGCTATCGTGATTATGAAACAAAGTCATATCAGTCATCTTTTCAATTTCTTGACCAATCGTCATCTTACCTGAAGCTTGTGCACCAATAATAACAAGATTCATCATCTCCCCTCCCATTCACTTTTTAACAATCCATAACGTAATAAATCACAACGTTTTCCTTGTGCATCTTTACGGTCACGGATTTTTGATTCAAGAGTAAACCCAAGTTTTTCAGCTACACGCTGGCTAGCTTTGTTGTAACTATAACACTCAATTTCGATTTTATGGAGGCCTACTAGATTAAAACCAACTTCTAAAAGCGCATGCGCAGCTTCTGACATAATACCTTGTCCCCAATAATCTGGATGAAGAAGATAACCCATTTCAAAAACATCATCAGCATGACGGTGATTGAAATCAACCGAACCAATAACTTTATTAGAGCCTTTGAAACAGATACCATATCCAGCTGGAATGTTCTGGTCAATCCAACGCTTAGGCATAATGTTCTCTAAGTAATTTTCCTCTTCTGCTACACTCTTAGCAGGCGGAAATCCAGCTGGCCAAGTCGCTTCTGGCAAGCTCGCATAAGCAAAAATATCCTTAGCGTCTGAAACCAAACGCTGGCGCAAGTAAAGACGTTCTGTCTCTACATCCGGAAGTTTATTGTCTTTAATTTGACCTAAAATCTTAATCATGGCAATTCCTCCATCTTGGCACAAAAAATCGCCCCTGTCTTTCGACAGGGACGAACTTGTATAAATCCGCGGTACCACCCACATTCGAGTGACTAGCACTCGCGACTTTGATATTTAGTTACAACACTCAGCAACTAGTCCTGACATTTGTGCGGATTTCTCAGCGCCACCGCTTTCTGTAACAAATGGTCTTCAAGACACCTCTGAATGTTTTTATTTTAACAGATTTGGTCAGCTAACGCAAATGGTTTAGGCTTTGAAAGCTACGCCATTTTCTTTAAGTTTATTAACAGTTGCTGGGCCAATTCCTTTAAAGGCCAAAACTTCTTTTTCAGTGAATTTTTGGAAATCTGATACTGATTTGATTCCTTCGTTGTAAAGTGTTTCAACAAGTTTTGGTCGGATGCCTTCTACGGCAGAAATCGCTGAAAATTCTTCCAAACTAAGAGTTGCTTTTGAAACAACGTTAGCAGCAGCTTTAACAGTTGAAGTGGCAGCTGTTTTGATGATACCTGCGCGTTTTAATTTCAATAAATACTCTTTTTTACGATTCTTTTTCTTTGCCATTTTTAGTAATTTCTCTCCCCTAAAAGATTATCTGGTAATTCGTGGAAACCTTTACCGGCTTTATAATTAGCAAATTTGCCTTGGATATAACGGTAAGCATCTAACTTACTTTCATAACGAATATAAGCATCAGCTGCGCGTTCATCTTTATCTTCTTCCACAATTTTACGACTGGCTTCCATAGCCATTTCATTAACTGTAATTTGTGAATCTACCCAAGCTTCAAATTCTTTTAAAAATTCTTGTTCGTAAGTCATAAATACCTCTCGTCTGATTTCCTAGGTCATATTATAACACAAACCTTGGCAAAAAGAGAAGTTTGTAAAGGATTTGTAACATGATTTCCGAGAATAATTGACGTTTGCAATAATTTTTTTCTGAAAATATGATAAATTACCTTGTCTTTTTCTACTATATAATGTAGAATATTAAAAATATTTCGACATTACCATTTAAGAAAGAGGTGCTGACATGATTTTATCTCAGTTTGACCCAACTAAAACTGCCATCATCAACCCAAAAGATGTTGTCGCAAATCTACCTGATTTTCCAAAAACAGTCGTCACTTGTTTTGCAAGAGCTACTTTTGCAAGAATTTTAGCTGACGTCCCTCATCGTCAAATTGCCAAAACTAGCGTGGCAAATCTCGAGATTCCGATTTATGAATTAGAGTTTAAGGGACAAAAAATTGGATTTTTCAACTCTTATGTAGGTGCTAGTGGCTGTGTTGCTATCTTAGAAGACATCATTGCCATGGGCGCTGAAAATCTGCTTATTTTTGGAACTTGTGGCGTCCTTGATAGCAATATCAAAGAAACTTCAATCATCATTCCAAGCGCTGCTATTCGTGACGAAGGAACTAGCTACCACTACGCTCCTGCTGGTCAGGAAATATCACTAAATGTCAGACATCGTAACCTTTTTAAAGAATTTCTCGAACAGAAAAATATCTCATACACCGAAGGAAAAGTCTGGACAACAGACGGCATTTATCGTGAAACGCAGCAAAAAATGGCTAAGCGAAAAGCTCAAGGTGCAATCGCTGTCGATATGGAATGCTCCGCTATTGCTGCGCTAGCAGATTTCCGAAACATTAATCATTTTCAATTTTTCTACTCAGCAGACAATCTAGATACCGAAAGTTGGGACCCTCGCACACTAGCAAATGATGCTGACCTTGAAACCAAAGACCGCATTGCAAATATTGCCTTAAATTTTGCTACCGAATTATTTGAATGATAATTTTTTCACTCAGCTATTGCGGCTGAGTTTTTTTGAAAATTTTTTATCATTGCTCAAGCCCTGATATTAAGGTATCTTTGACTTTTTCGACAAAAAAAGTTAATTTTTATCTCTTGTCAAACACAAAATATAGTGCTACTATTTTATCCGGGCACAAGATATTGTGCCTAACTATTTTTTAATATGACAAGTCGAGGCCTCAGCTTTGTCACATATAGATATTATTTTGAAAAGATAGAAACGACACTACTATTTTCAAATAAAACATCTGTTTACTTGCCTATTTCTAGACAGATAGCTCTGCTATCACAACTATACATTTACACATTTCACAAATTTTTTAATTAGCATATTGGAGGTGCATTACCATCGTGATTATTCTAGCAGGAATGATAGGAGTCGGAAAAACTACCTACACTTCTCTTTTAGCCAAAGAACTTGGCACAACAGCTTTCTTTGAACCTGTTGACAATAACCCAATCTTAGATAAATATTATGAAGACCCTGAAAAATACGGGTTTGCATTGCAAATTTACTTCTTAAACAAACGCTTCAAATCAATTAAAGAAGCTTATGAAGCTGACAACAATGTCTTAGACCGCTCAATCTATGAAGATGCTCTATTTACTTATATCAACACTCTTCAAGGAAGCATCAGCGATCAAGAATACAATATCTATTTGGAATTGCTAGACAACATGATGGAGGAAATTGACGGACTTCCTAAAAAAGCTCCTGATTTGCTAATCTACCTTGAAGGTAGTTTCGACCACATCATGAATAACATCAAAAAACGTGGACGTGATTTTGAGCAACCAAATAACGAAAATGGACTCACAGATTATTACAAACTCCTTCACAAACACTACACAAAATGGTATGAAGATTACCAATACAGTCCTAAAATGAAAATTAACACAGACAGCTTTGACGTTACAAAAGCTGAGGACTGGGATAAAGTGTACCAAATGATCCGTCAAGAAATGAAATCAATTGGAATTGGAGATTAACATTTTTTGAAAAAACAACTTTCACTCAAAGAATCATTTAACAACGCTTGGAATCGTTTTGACTTAAAAGAAAAGATTTTCGTAGTCTTTGCCTTCTTAGTCTCTCTCGGATTTACCCTATACGGGATGATTCCGACACTCTTTTCAGGGGACCTTAACATCTTACATGTCCTCTCAATTATCATGTCTATCTTTGGTTTTATTGGGACATGGACACTAGCGATTCAATGGCAGCACACCTTTAAAGCAAATGGTGTTCAAAATGTTGCTGGTATCTTAGTCGCTGGTATTCAAGGGGTTTACGGTGAAATGTTCAAAAGTTGCTACTACCTTGCAACCGAATTTATCGGACATTATAACTGGAAAAAACGCCGCAATGACGATGGTGAATTAGTCGTTGATAAAAAATTCAGTCTAAAAGACGTGCTTATCGCTGTCTTCTTCTGGACATTTGGCTTAGGATTTATTTCTTATTGGATGGGTGGACAAAAAATCATCCTAGATGCTATCACAAATGGACTTTCCTTTACTGCCCAACAACGTCAGGTAAAAGGACACCTCGATGGCTACTACATTTGGTTAGTTGTTGATTTGCTTAGCTTTGTCCTTTACCTATCTATCGGTAACCCAATCGTTGCTTTTAGTTACCTAGGCATGGTAGCACAAGGTTTCGTTGGGATTATAATTTGGAAGAAAAGCCAAAGTGGAGAAACAGTGGGACAAGAAACACTTGCCTAACTTTAAAATTCTTTAAAAACATAATAAAAAGCTTGATTTAAAGTCAAGCTTTTTACTTTACCTCATGAATTGATTTCACTGATTGAACATTTTCACTATGCTCACCAAGCATCTTCTCCATCCAAATCATGTCATACCAGCGATTAAATTTATAGCCAGAATGATGGAATTTTCCAACCAATCGATAACCGAGTGCACGATGAAATTTCTCACTTCCATTAGTCAAATAAGCATCTTCCGCATCAGTTGACGCGATACAAGCATTGAGATTTAGAATTCCCATTTGCTTTAAATACTCTTCTAAGCACGTGTACAATTGTCGGCCAACACCCTTACCACGCGCATTTTTATCTAGATAAACTGTTGATTCAGCAGACCAAGCATAAGCTGCCCTAGGATGGAATTTTGAAGCATAAGCATAGCCGAGAATCTTGTCATTTTCTTCTGCCACCAAATACGGATAAAAAGCCATAATAGAGCGCATACGCTCAGTAAATTCCTCTAAAGATGGCACATCATATTCAAAAGTAACAGCTGTATCTTCAACATAATAAGTATAAATCTCAAGCAATTTTTCAGCATCTTCCAACACTGCAAAACGGACAGTAACCGCCATTTCTCGACACTCCTTCAAAATGAAATAATACCTTAGTATAGCGATAAAAAGCTCAGCTGTCAAAAGCTATGTCACATTATTTGTCATAAAAAGCGTAAGAACAACAGTTCCTACGCTTAATTTTATTTTTTGACCATTTTCACGACTGCTTTTGTTCTCGCTGTATGCGGGAGTAAAATTATCCTGCGGATGATTTCAGGCTGTTGCCTAAAAATCAGAAAGCAACAGAAATTATTTGCGGACCAATTTAACCACCGCTTCTGTTCTCGCTGTATGCGGAAACATATCCACTGACTGAATGTAATTTACATCATAAACTTTACTCAATTTAACTAAATCACGAGCCAAGGTTGCTGTATTACATGACACGTAAACCATTTTAGCTGGTTGATATTTCAAAATAGTGTCCAAAAGCTTATCATCAAGTCCTGTGCGCGGTGGGTCAACAACTAAGGCATCTGCACGATACCCCTCTTTATACCATTTAGGAATAATATCCTCAGCACGACCAGCTTCATAGTAAGTGTTATCAAATCCCATACATTGCGCATTTTTCTTAGCATCTTCAATAGCTTCAGGAATAATATCCATCCCACGAACACTTTTGACCTTACTAGCAAATGCAAAACCAATAGTTCCAACACCACAATAAGCATCAATGATATTGTCATTTTCAGTCACATCAAGTGCTGCAACAGCTTGACTATATAGAACTTGCGTTTGCTCAGGATTTAGTTGATAAAATGCACGTGGAGAAAGAGAAAATCGATAATCCAAAACCTCTTCCGAAATATCCGCATTTCCCCAGATAACCTCTGTTTTCTCACCATAAATATCACTTGATTTTGAGCGATTGAAGTTTAGAGCAATTCCCTTAATTTCTTTAAATTCAGCTGTTAAAGCCTTGATTACTGGTGCTAAAAAGACGTCACGACTTGTAATAAAGATAATCTGAACTTCTCCAGTTGCCTTGGCTTTACGAATCATAACCGTACGAATACCAGCAATCTTGCGTTCATCATAGATTGGCACATGATGTTTTTCCAAAAGCTCTGCAACACGATTAATAATTTTTTGAGTCAATTCATCCTGAACAAAGCATTCTTTGATGTCAACAAGGCGGTGACTACCTTCCTCAAAAAGCCCAGCCTTGACATTTCCCTTAAATGAACGTGTCTGGAATTGCAATTTTGCACGATAATGATAAGGAACATCCATACCAAGCGTGTGACGAATCTCATAATTCTCATAACCAGCAGGTTTAAATTTCTTCAATGATTGTGCAATCAAATCATCCTTAAACTCTAACTGCTTGTCATAACGCAGGTGCATGATCTGACAACCACCACATTTTTTATAAATAGGGCACTTAGGCTCCACACGAAATTTTGATTTTTTATTAATTGTCAAAAGTCTTGCCTGCGCAAAATTTCGCTTAACCGCAGTAATCTGACAAAAAATATCTTCACCTTTCAAAGCACCAGGAACAAAAACTAAGGTTTTCTTATAAAAACCAATGCCTTCACCGTTGATTCCCATACGCTTAATTTTCAAAGGAATTCTTTGCTTTACTTTCAAATTCATTAGTGACTAAATATAACTCCTACTTCTTTTAATTTTTCTAAAGTATCTTTACCAAACTGAGGAAAAGCTAAAATCTCATCTTCTGTCCAAAGTTGAAAATCCTGTAAATCATAAATATCATGCGCCATTAAAACTTCTATTTGATATTCTGTCAAAAAAGGCAAAGATTCAATTTCACTTTCCTCATCCTGCTCAGAAAAATAATCATTTAGATATGCTTGAACCTAATTTCCCGCTGTCATCAATAAAGGTAAAACATGATAAAATCCAGCATACACAGTTTCAATACTTTCTCGACGATGAATGCCAGATGCACCAACAGCAGAAATTTTATCCATCATAAACTCAGGTGACTGGCAAAAAGCAGTAAAATCCTTGATATCAGCATTCAAAATTTCTAACAAATAATGCGCCATCTCATCATCACCATTTAAAATAGCTCCGACAAGTAAAGGCACTTCAAGCAAAATATCGTGCTCTCCAGTAGAAATTTCCTTAAAAAAGGATAGCGCACTATCATACTGAGACATCAAAATCTGAAGTGACAATATTTCATAACGACAAGAAAATTTATCTTCAGAATCCATTTGATATACTGCTCTAAACTCCTCGATTGCCTTTTGATAAAGCCCATTTTGCTTATAAAGCATACCAAGATTCACTTTTGAAAAATAATAATCCTTATCAGAAATCTCACTCTTTTCATAAAGGCTTTGGAAATAGTCAACACGCTTTTTTAGCTCTGATAAATCTTCAAACAAATTCCAATTGACCGAAGCAAACTCCTCATCATCAAAAAAATCATCATCATCAATGTCATCTATGAATTCTAATTCATTAAATTCTTTTAACATACGATACTCAGCCAAATCAATGATTTTACCATCTTTCACCATTTCACCTCCCTATACTTTAATCACTTCTATTTTATCATTTTTGTTATAATGAATATATGAAAATTACTAAAATAGAAAAGAAAAAACGACTCTACCTTCTAGAAATCGATGAAGACGATAAACTTTACGTAACAGAAGACACAATTGTACACTTTATGTTAAGTAAAAACATGGAAATTGATGACAAAGCCTTAAAAAAAATCCAAAAGTACGCTCAGTTTTCATACGGAAAAAATCTTGCACTTTATCAAATCTCTTTTAAACAACGCACATCTGACGAAGTCAAAAAATATCTTGAAAAACATGAAATAGAAGACAAATACATTCCAGAAATCATCGAAAACCTCAAAAAAGAAAATTGGATTAACGATGCTCAATATGTTGAAACATATTTGTCACAAAACCTGACATCAGGTGATAAAGGTGGCTATGTTCTAAAGCAAAAATTACTTCAAAAAGGTATTAAAGCAAGCCTTATTGACCAAAAATTAGCAGATCTAGACTTCTCAAGCCTTGCAGAAAAAGTTTCAGAAAAACTTTTACGAAAATATCAAAACAAATTATCAACAAAAACACTCAAAGACAAAATTATACAAACAATGATGACAAAAGGTTTCTCTTATTCTGAAGCCAAAGATGCTTTTGACACTCTTGAAATTGAAAAAGACGAAGAACAAGAATTTTATCTTTTAAATAAAGAACTCGAAAAGCAATATCGCAAATTTAGTAAAAAATACGAAGGATACGAATTAAAGCAACGACTAACTCAGAACTTAGCACGAAAAGGTTTTTCTTACGACGATATTAATAGCGCTTTACGAGATTATTTGTGAAATATTTTACTTTTCTAAGTGTTTTTTTCAGAAAATTATGATAAACTATAACAGATAAGTTTAATTGTAGAAAGTTGGTAAGGCATGAAATTACCTAAGGAAGGCGACTTTATTACAATTCAAAGTTATAAGCATGATGGTAGTTTGCACCGAACATGGCGCGATACTATGGTACTAAAAACAACAGACAATGCTGTCATAGGAGTTAATGACCATACATTAGTAACGGAAAGTGACGGACGACGTTGGGTTACGCGTGAGCCAGCCATTGTTTATTTCCATAAAAAATACTGGTTCAATATCATTGCGATGATAAGAGATAACGGTGTTTCATACTACTGCAATCTTGCTAGTCCATACGTCATGGACGAGGAAGCTCTAAAGTACATCGACTACGATTTAGATGTCAAAGTCTTTGCAGACGGAGAAAAAAGACTACTTGACGTTGATGAGTACGAAGTACACAAAGAAGAAATGGGCTACTCCCCAGACATTGATTTTATTCTAAAAGAGAATGTAAAAATACTTGTTGACTGGATTAACAACGGTAAAGGGCCATTCTCAGAAGCGTATATTAATATTTGGTACAAACGTTATCTTGAACTTAAGAATCGTTAAAGTTGCAAGCACTCCAACTGGGGTGCTTTTACGCTACAGAAAGGAGAAATAATATGGCATTTGAATTTAGCAAAGAAAGATACGCAAGCTTTGGAGCTGCTACAAACCTTCCAAATGAAATCATCGACACATTTTGGGATATACTAGATAATTACCTCAAAGGAGTATTTAAACTTGACTCAATTCTAACTTTTCATCTAATCGAAAAAAATGAAAAACTAACAATCCTATACAGCAGTCAAAATCACCAAACAAGCATTGAATTTGATTATGACTACCCATTTGATCCATTCTTTCCAAATATAGTCTATATTATAGATCAAGCAGGGACAGAAACACTATTACTACCACATGAACTAGATTAAAAAAAAGAAGGCTAATGCCTTCTTTTTTTGTGATAAAAAATAGTCCGTACGGGATTCGAACCCGTGTTACCGCCGTGAAAAGGCGGTGTCTTAACCCCTTGACCAACGGACCATATTTATAATGGGCACAAGTGGACTCGAACCACCGACCTCACGCTTATCAGGCGTGCGCTCTAACCAGCTGAGCTATGCGCCCTAAGCTAAAATAATATTAACAAAAGGTAATGCCGGCTACATGACTTGAACACGCGACCCTCTGATTACAAATCAGATGCTCTACCAACTGAGCTAAGCCGGCAACTTCTTATTTAATGCGGGTTAAGGGACTTGAACCCCCACGCCGTTAAGCGCCAGATCCTAAATCTGGTGCGTCTGCCAATTCCGCCAAACCCGCATATTAATATGACCCGTACTGGGCTCGAACCAGTGACCCTCTGATTAAAAGTCAGATGCTCTACCAACTGAGCTAACGAGTCAAACGGTCCCGACGGGAATCGAACCCGCGATCTTCGCCGTGACAGGGCGACGTGATAACCGCTACACCACGGGACCTTTTGGTTTATATACCATTGTAAATGGGAGTTAACGGGATCGAACCGCTGACCCTCTGCTTGTAAGGCAGATGCTCTCCCAGCTGAGCTAAACTCCCTTTTGCTAAGCGACTACCATATCTAACAGGGGGCAACCCCCAACTACATCAGGCGTGCTAGGGCTTAACTTCTGTGTTCGGCATGGGAACAGGTGTATCTCCTAGGCTATCGTCACTTAACTATGATTGATTATCCAATCAAAATTGAATACCTATATATTCTAACAAGAAACCGACTCGCTGTCAATATTGACTCGTTTCTTTTTTGGATAAGTCCTCGAGCTATTAGTATTAGTCCGCTACATGTGTCACCACACTTACACTTCTAACCTATCTACCTGATCATCTCTCAGGGCTCTTACTGATATAAAATCATGGGAAATCTCATCTTGAGGTGGGCTTCACACTTAGATGCTTTCAGCGTTTATCCCTTCCCTACATAGCTACCCAGCGATGCCTTTGGCAAGACAACTGGTACACCAGCGGTAAGTCCACTCTGGTCCTCTCGTACTAGGAGCAGATCCTCTCAAATTTCCTACGCCCGCGACGGATAGGGACCGAACTGTCTCACGACGTTCTGAACCCAGCTCGCGTGCCGCTTTAATGGGCGAACAGCCCAACCCTTGGGACCGACTACAGCCCCAGGATGCGACGAGCCGACATCGAGGTGCCAAACCTCCCCGTCGATGTGAACTCTTGGGGGAGATAAGCCTGTTATCCCCAGGGTAGCTTTTATCCGTTGAGCGATGGCCCTTCCATGCGGAACCACCGGATCACTAAGCCCGACTTTCGTCCCTGCTCGAGTTGTAGCTCTCGCAGTCAAGCTCCCTTATACCTTTACACTCTGCGAATGATTTCCAACCATTCTGAGGGAACCTTTGGGCGCCTCCGTTACCTTTTAGGAGGCGACCGCCCCAGTCAAACTGCCCGTCAGACACTGTCTCCGATAGGGATAACCTATCTGGGTTAGAGTAGCCATAACACAAGGGTAGTATCCCAACAACGCCTCCACCGAAACTAGCGTCCCGATTTCATAGGCTCCTACCTATCCTGTACATGTGGTACAGATACTCAATATCAAACTGCAGTAAAGCTCCATGGGGTCTTTCCGTCCTGTCGCGGGTAACCTGCATCTTCACAGGTACTAAAATTTCACCGAGTCTCTCGTTGAGACAGTGCCCAAATCATTACGCCTTTCGTGCGGGTCGGAACTTACCCGACAAGGAATTTCGCTACCTTAGGACCGTTATAGTTACGGCCGCCGTTTACTGGGGCTTCAATTCACACCTTCGCTAATGCTAAGCGCTCCTCTTAACCTTCCAGCACCGGGCAGGCGTCACCCCCTATACATCATCTTACGATTTAGCAGAGAGCTGTGTTTTTGATAAACAGTTGCTTGGGCCTATTCACTGCGGCTGACTTAAAGCCAGCGCCCCTTCTCCCGAAGTTACGGGGCCATTTTGCCGAGTTCCTTAACGAGAGTTCTCTCGCTCACCTGAGGCTACTCGCCTCGACTACCTGTGTCGGTTTGCGGTACGGGTAGAGTATAATTAACGCTAGAAGCTTTTCTTGGCAGTGTGACATCACTAACTTCGCTACTTAACTTCGCTCCCCATCACAGCTCAATGTTATAGATATAAGCATTTGACTCATATCACACCTCACTGCTTAGACGTGCACTTCCAATCGCACGCTTTAGTTAGCCTACTGCGTCCCTCCATCACTATATACTCTAGTACAGGAATATCAACCTGTTGTCCATCGGATACACCTTTCGGTCTCTCCTTAGGTCCCGACTAACCCAGGGAGGACGAGCCTTCCCCTGGAAACCTTAGTCATACGGTGGACAGGATTCTCACCTGTCTTTCGCTACTCATACCGGCATTCTCACTTCTATGCGTTCCAGCGCTCCTCACGGTACACCTTCATCACACATAGAACGCTCTCCTACCATACCTAAAAGGTATCCACAGCTTCGGTAATATGTTTTAGCCCCGGTACATTTTCGGCGCAGGGTCACTCGACTAGTGAGCTATTACGCACTCTTTGAATGAATAGCTGCTTCTAAGCTAACATCCTAGTTGTCTGTGCAACCCCACATCCTTTTCCACTTAACATATATTTTGGGACCTTAGCTGGTGGTCTGGGCTGTTTCCCTTTCGACTACGGATCTTAGCACTCGCAGTCTGACTGCCGATTATATCTCGTTGGCATTCGGAGTTTATCTGATATTGGTAATCCGGGATGGACCCCTCAATCAAACAGTGCTCTACCTCCAAGAGACTTAACATCGACGCTAGCCCTAAAGCTATTTCGGAGAGAACCAGCTATCTCCAAGTTCGTTTGGAATTTCTCCGCTACCCACAAGTCATCCAAGCACTTTTCAACGTGCCCTGGTTCGGGCCTCCAGTGAGTTTTACCTCACCTTCACCCTGCTCATGGGTAGGTCACATGGTTTCGGGTCTACGACATGATACTAAGTCGCCCTATTAAGACTCGGTTTCCCTACGGCTCCGTCTCTTCAACTTAACCTCGCATCATATCGTAACTCGCCGGTTCATTCTACAAAAGGCACGCTCTCACCCATTAACGGGCTCGAACTTGTTGTAGGCACACGGTTTCAGGTTCTATTTCACTCCCCTCCCGGGGTGCTTTTCACCTTTCCCTCACGGTACTGGTTCACTATCGGTCACTAGAGAGTATTTAGGGTTAGGAGATGGTCCTCCCAGATTCCGACGAGATTTCTCGTGTCTCGCCGTACTCAGGATACTGCTAGGGTTAAAGACTATTTCGAATACGAGGCTGTTACTCTCTTTGGCTTACCTTCCCAGGTAATTCTTCTATAATCTTGTCGTCCCACAACGCAGTCCTACAACCCCGATGTGTAAACACATCGGTTTGCCCTCTTACCTTTTCGCTCGCCGCTACTAAGGCAATCGCGTTTGCTTTCTCTTCCTGCAGCTACTTAGATGTTTCAGTTCACTGCGTCTTCCTCTACATTACCTTAACAGTAATGAGTGACATGCATTACATGCCGGGTTCCCCCATTCGGACATCTCTGGATCAATGTTTACTTACAACTCCCCAAAGCATTTCGTCGTTAGTCACGTCCTTCATCGGCTTCTAGTGCCAAGGCATCCACCGTGCGCCCTTATTAACTTAACCTTATTTTGGTCTGTTGACCTTAAACTCATTAAATCACAGCGTTTCGGTTTATTTCTTGTTACTATCTACAATTCAATTTCTTGAATCGTGGAATTTGATATAGATATTCAATTTTCAATGGACAATCTTTGAATCTTTCGATTCAATGGAGCCTAGCGGGATCGAACCGCTGACCTCCTGCGTGCAAAGCAGGCGCTCTCCCAGCTGAGCTAAGGCCCCACAAGACCTCTCAAAACTAAACAATACTCCAAACGTGCTTCCGTTTATCCTTAGAAAGGAGGTGATCCAGCCGCACCTTCCGATACGGCTACCTTGTTACGACTTCACCCCAATCATCTATCCCACCTTAGGCGGCTGGCTCCAAAAGGTTACCTCACCGACTTCGGGTGTTACAAACTCTCGTGGTGTGACGGGCGGTGTGTACAAGGCCCGGGAACGTATTCACCGCGGCGTGCTGATCCGCGATTACTAGCGATTCCGACTTCATGTAGGCGAGTTGCAGCCTACAATCCGAACTGAGATTGGCTTTAAGAGATTTGCTTGCCGTCACCGACTCGCGACTCGTTGTACCAACCATTGTAGCACGTGTGTAGCCCAGGTCATAAGGGGCATGATGATTTGACGTCATCCCCACCTTCCTCCGGTTTATTACCGGCAGTCTCGCTAGAGTGCCCAACTTAATGATGGCAACTAACAATAGGGGTTGCGCTCGTTGCGGGACTTAACCCAACATCTCACGACACGAGCTGACGACAACCATGCACCACCTGTCACCGATGTTCCGAAGAAACTTCCTATCTCTAGGAATAGCATCGGGATGTCAAGACCTGGTAAGGTTCTTCGCGTTGCTTCGAATTAAACCACATGCTCCACCGCTTGTGCGGGCCCCCGTCAATTCCTTTGAGTTTCAACCTTGCGGTCGTACTCCCCAGGCGGAGTGCTTAATGCGTTAGCTGCGGCACTAAGCCCCGGAAAGGGCCTAACACCTAGCACTCATCGTTTACGGCGTGGACTACCAGGGTATCTAATCCTGTTTGCTCCCCACGCTTTCGAGCCTCAGCGTCAGTTACAGACCAGAGAGCCGCTTTCGCCACCGGTGTTCCTCCATATATCTACGCATTTCACCGCTACACATGGAATTCCACTCTCCCCTTCTGCACTCAAGTCTAACAGTTTCCAAAGCGAACAATGGTTAAGCCACTGCCTTTAACTTCAGACTTATTAAACCGCCTGCGCTCGCTTTACGCCCAATAAATCCGGACAACGCTCGGGACCTACGTATTACCGCGGCTGCTGGCACGTAGTTAGCCGTCCCTTTCTGGTAAGTTACCGTCACTGTGTGAACTTTCCACTCTCACACACGTTCTTCTCTTACAACAGAGCTTTACGATCCGAAAACCTTCTTCACTCACGCGGCGTTGCTCGGTCAGGGTTGCCCCCATTGCCGAAGATTCCCTACTGCTGCCTCCCGTAGGAGTCTGGGCCGTGTCTCAGTCCCAGTGTGGCCGATCACCCTCTCAGGTCGGCTATGTATCGTCGCCTTGGTGAGCCGTTACCTCACCAACTAGCTAATACAACGCAGGTCCATCTACTAGTGAAGCAATTGCTCCTTTCAAGCATCTAACATGTGTTAAATGCTGTTATGCGGTATTAGCTATCGTTTCCAATAGTTATCCCCCGCTAGTAGGCAGGTTACCTACGCGTTACTCACCCGTTCGCAACTCTTCCAACTTTAGCAAGCTAAAGTCTTCAGCGTTCTACTTGCATGTATTAGGCACGCCGCCAGCGTTCGTCCTGAGCCAGGATCAAACTCTCATTTAATCTTGTTCTCATTCTGTCACTGACAGATTTATCGTTTTTTGACAGGTTACTTCCGTAACCCGCACGTTTGGTTCGTATTGTTCAGTTTTCAAAGGTCTTTGTCTCACTCGAGACAACTTCTATATTCTATCAAATTTAACTCTCGTTGTCAACAACTTTTTCAAAGTTTTTTCAAACAAGTTTCAAATCTGATTGCCATCGTTCTCTCTCAAACAACAGCTATATTAGTTTAGCATTGCAATCTCTTTTTGTCAACACCTTTTTTAAAACTTTTTTCATCAACTTCAAGGTGTTGCTGTCAGATTTTTGCAGCTATATTAATTTATCATCTTCTATCCTCTTTTGTCAATACCCTTTTGATAAAAAATTAAAAATCCGCTACTTATAGCGGATTTTTTACTTTCATTTTGCCTCAATCAACCCTAACTCGCCATCTTCGCGGCGGTAGAGAATGTTGGTTTCGCCATCTTCTGCATCTGTGTAAATGAAGAAGTCATGACCCAAAAGGTCCATTTGAAGAAGCGCTTCATCAAGATCCATAGGTTTCAAGCTAACATGTTTTGTACGAACAACGTTTACAGCTGGGCTTTCTTCTGTTTCTTCAGCTTCAAACTCGCTTGTAAAAATATGACTAGCTGGTAATTTTTCACGATGCTTTCTAGCAATTTTTGTTTTGTTTTTGCGAATTTGGCGTTCAATCTTATCTGTTACTAAATCGATTGATCCATACATATCTTGTGATACATCTTCTGCTCTTAGAGTGATAGAGTCAACCAAAATAGTCACTTCAACTTTAGCAGTTTTTTCACGATAAACTTTAAGATTGACACGAGCGTCTAACTCTTGTTCAGCGTTGAAGTATTTTTCAATTTTTCCGAGTTTAGATTCGACATAGCTACGGATAGCATCTGTTACTTCGATGTTTTCTCCACGAACACTATATTTAATCATAAAAACACCTCTTTCTCGCTATAAAGCGCTTTCTTTACTCTTTTATTATACTGCTTTCATGAAAATTTGCAAGCATTTACCGTGCAATTGTTAAACTTTTTACATTCTGTGCACCGTTTTCATAAAGAAGATGATAAATGCCTTTTAGTGTAGCGCCAGTCGTATAGATGTCGTCAATGATTAAAATATTTTTGGAAATATTACTATTTGGCATAACTTGAAATGGACACTGGCTCCCAAGTCTCTCTTTTCTGTTTTTATCTGATTGTTTAGCGATATTTTTCTTTGATAAAATCTCTTGATAGGCTATTCCAGAAGCGTCCAATAAGGCAGCAACTTGATTAAATTTACGTTCTGTCATTCGCTCTTTACTTAAAGGGACTGGCACGATACTGTAATTTTTGTACAGCTTTATTTTTTTCTTAAGCTCTCTAGAAAAAATTGCACCGAGTGCTACGTCTCCTTGAAATTTGTACTTTGAAAAATAATTTTTCATGGCAGCATTATAGGTAAAAATTGCCTGATGCTTGACAGAATGCCCTTCCTTTTCCCATTTTTGACAATCTTTACACTGCGTTTCACAACCATTTCGATAACAAGTTGGGCAGTGCTTATCTCCTATTTTTTCAAAAGCAGCGAGACAATCAGGACAAATATTTCTTTGATTTTTTTGAATAGAAATGATACCCAAAAAAGTTTCTTTTTCAAGAAATAATTGGTCACATAACAAACACTTTTCCATCAAAATCCTCCTTTCTTGTTCATTTCCTTTATTTCTTTAATCGCTTGTTGCATAGATTTTGTAGCGCCATCGTGCAAAAATAATAATTCTCCTGTTGGTCGTTCAGCAGCTCTACCGACTCGCCCAGAAATTTGTACAAGAGCACTTTTAGTGTATAATTTGTGATTTGCTAATACAACAAATACGTCAACACAAGGAAACGTGACTCCACGTTCTAAGATGGTTGTGCTGACTAAAATTGTTATTTCGTTCTTTCTAAATTTTTCAACTAATTCAAGTCTATCTTCGCTCTGACTTGACACAAAACCAATCTTCTCAGTAGGAAATTTTTCTTGCAGAACCATCGAAAATCTTTTTCCCTGCTCTATATTTGGAAAAAAGATTAGTAAGGGGTATCCAGATTTTCTTTGATTTTTAAGCAGCAAGTCTAATTTTTTAGGTATTTTTCCTTTTTTCATTGACTTTAACACCCCACTAAGCCAGAGCATTTTAGGAACAACCAAAGGATTGGCGTGAAAACGTCTGGCTAAATGCAATTTTTTTAAGTCGCCTTTTCGAACTTTTTTATCTAATTCATCTGTCGATGTGGCTGTTAAAAATATCTTGACACCATCTTTTTTTAAAGATTGATTTACTGCGTAATACAGCATTTTATTGTCAACAAATGGAAAAGCATCAACTTCATCGATGATTAATAAATCAAATGCTTGGTAGAATTTTAAAAGTTGATGAGTTGTTGCAATAATGAGCGGTGCTCGTTTGTAAGACTCAGCTTCCCCGTGTAATAAAGTAATTGGACATAAAAAATCACGAGACATACGTTTATAAAGTTCTAAACAAACATCAATTCGTGGGCTAGCAATACAGACACAACCACCGTCACCAATTATTTTTGCTACTGAGTGATAAATCATCTCTGTCTTACCAGCTCCTGTCACAGCATGAACTAATAAATCTTTCTTTTCAGCAATTCCTGACACCATACCTTCTGACACTTCATTTTGATAAGGGGTCAATTGCCCTTGCCAGTTTAGAGAATTATTTTTTGGAAAACTTTTTTGCGGAAAATAATATAAATAAGAATCACTGATGTTACGACCAAAAACTAGACATTCTCTGCAGTAAGTCTGACCAGTTTGTAAAATATTATCTGGTAAAACAATGCTTCCACAGCGGTTACACGTAAAATTGTCTTTTCTTTTTGCCATAGAAGGAAGTTTTTCAGCTTCTTCTTTTAACTCATCAGACAATTGAGACTCAACAAAAATTCTTCCATAATAGTCATTTTTATCTTCCATATCTATTTATTCGAAAATTTTGCTAAATCTCTAAAAATCTTGTAAAATTTTGATATGAACTATAAAACAATAAAAAAAGATGGCATCTGCGAGGAAGAAATCAAAAAATCTCGCTTTATTTGCCAATTAAAACGTGCTGAAACTGAAGAAGAAGGGCGAGAATGTATTGCTCAAATCAAAAAAGAACATTACAAAGCAACTCACTCTTGTTCTGCTATGATTATTGGAGAAAACTCTGAAATCAAACGTTCTAGTGATGATGGTGAACCAAGTGGAACAGCTGGTGTTCCAATGCTTACTGTTCTAGAAAAGCAAGGTTTAACAAATGTTGTTGCTGTTGTCACACGCTATTTCGGTGGTATCAAATTAGGCGCTGGAGGCTTAATTCGCGCTTACGCTGGTAGTGTCGCAAATGCTCTTAAAGAAATTGGTATCGTGGAAGTTAAAGAGCAAGAAGGCATTAAAATTACTCTTTCTTATCCGCAGTACCAAACATTTTCAAATTTTTTACAGGCTGAAGAACTTCAAGAATTTGACACTGAATTTTTAGAAAATGTCACTACTCACATTTACCTTGATCCAGAAAAAATTCAGGAAGTTACTGATCGACTTATTGAATTCTATCAAGGCAAGGTTACTTTTGAAAAGGCTGGTTCAAAAATTGTTGAGTTAGATTTGTGATAAGTTTTTCCTATCACCTTGATAAGAATTAAATATTTTACAAACAATAAATTTGAGCATATACTTGACCTATACCTTTTATTCAAGGAGAAGATTTATGGCAAAAATTTATAACTCAATTACTGAATTAATCGGAAATACTCCTATTGTAAAATTGAATAACATTGTTCCTGAAGACGCTGCTGATGTTTATGTTAAAATTGAATCATTTAATCCAGGGTCTTCTGTCAAAGACCGTATTGCTCTTCGTATGATTGAAGATGCTGAAAAAGCAGGGACTATCAAACCAGGTGATACAATTGTTGAACCGACATCAGGTAATACTGGTATTGGTCTTGCTTGGGTTGGTGCAGCAAAAGGTTACAAAGTTATCATCGTAATGCCCGAAACAATGAGTCTTGAACGCCGTAAAATCATTCAAGCTTATGGAGCTGAACTTGTTTTAACACCAGGTAGCGAAGGTATGAAAGGTGCTATCGCTAAGGCAAAAGAAGTCGCTGCTGAAAAAAATGGTTGGGTCCCACTTCAATTTGCTAACCCTTCAAATCCTGCTGTTCATGAAGATACAACTGGTGCTGAAATTATCGATGCTTTTGGACCACAAGGTCTTGATGCTTTCGTAGCTGGTGTTGGTACTGGTGGAACAGTTTCAGGTGTTTCTCATGCTCTTAAAAAAGCTAATCCAGACATCAAAGTATATGCTGTAGAAGCTGACGAATCTGCCGTTCTTTCTGGTGAAAAACCTGGTCCACACAAAATTCAAGGAATTTCTGCTGGTTTTATCCCAGATACTCTTGATACTAAATCTTATGATGGCATTATTCGTGTAGCTTCAGACGATGCTATTGTGACAAGTCGTCATCTAGGTGGAAAAGAAGGTTTCCTTGCTGGAATTTCTTCAGGTGCTGCAATCTTTGCCGCTATTGAAAAAGCAAAAGAACTTGGTAAAGGTAAAAAAGTCTTGGCACTTCTTCCAGACAACGGTGAACGTTATCTATCAACATCACTTTATGATTTTGAAGACTAATATACAAAACTGCTAGACAATTGTTCTAGCAGTTTTCTTATACCATAATAAAAAAGCATCCTAAGGATGCTTTTTTATTCTTTAGTTAATAAATCTAGACTTTCTTTAGTCCATTTTGGCAAATTGTCCGCCAAAGGCTGAAAGCCAATATTTAGGTGGCTATTTGAAAAACGATGACGCCTGTGAAGGTGATGTTTTTCTTCTTCGAGAGTACGAAGAGAAAGACTTGCTTTTTGAGTAAATTCATCAAAATCAACCACCTGAACTAAGACTTTTTCACCAACTTTTAACAGTTGATAAATGTTTTCAATATAGCCTGTTTTGATTTCTGAAATGTGAATAAGACCTGTTGTCCCATTATCCAATGCGACAAAGGCACCATAAGGTTTTATACCCGTTATTGTTCCAGTGATTTTGTCGCCAATTCTCATTAATCAACTACCTCAATTGTTTCGATAACTACGTCTTCGACTGGACGGTCTTGCGCACCAGTTTCTACGTTTGCAATTTCGTCAAGAACTTTGTAAGATTCTTCATCCATGATTTGACCAAAGACAGTGTGACGACGGTCAAGGTGAGGTGTACCACCGTTATTTGCATAGTATTCAGCAATTGGTTTTGGCCAGCCACCACGTTCTAGTTCTTTTTGAGCATATGGAATTTTGCTGTTTTGTACGATGAAGAATTGACTTCCGTTAGTGTTTGGACCAGCATTTGCCATTGAAAGTGCGCCACGAACGTTGTAAAGTTCTTCTGAGAATTCATCTTCAAAGTTATCACCATAGATAGATTGTCCACCCATACCAGTACCTGTTGGGTCTCCACCTTGAATCATAAATTCAGGGATAATACGGTGGAAGATAATACCGTCATAGTAACCATCTTTTGACAAAGCAACGAAGTTTGCTACTGTTTTTGGTGCATGATCAGGGAAAAGTTGAATTTTCATGTCACCGTGATTTGTTTTGATTGTCGCAACTGGACCCTCGACAGTTGATAAATCAACTTGTGGGAAGTTTAATTGTTTTTCTACCAAACCTAGTTCCTCCAAGGCATATAAAATGCCATCTTCTTCTACTGTTTTTGTTACAAAATCTGCTTTTTCTTTAAGTTCAGGTACTGCATTACCCATGGCAATTTTCAAGCCAACATAATCAAAAATTTCCATATCATTTGGACCGTCACCAAACATCATGGCATTGATTGGTTTTAAGTTTTGACTTTCTAAAACATGAGCAACACCAGACGCTTTAGAAATATTTACTTTAACAACATCAGATGAATGTTCGTGCCAAGGCACAAGACGAATTTCATTTGCCAACTCTTCTGGCAACTGCAAATCAGCATTATTTTCTGCAAATGTCCACATTTGGTAAACATCATTTGTCAAATAAAAATCTGGTTCAACATCACAGATGCCATAGATAGGTTTCATAGCGTCATCAATTAAATCACAACGTTTTGATACGACTGGTTTATCTTTGCCAGTAAAACCGTATTCGATTCCTTCTGATTTTGCCCAGTTGACATATTTTTCAACAAGTTCACGTGGCAATGGATCACTAAAAATCTCTGATTCTTTATTATCAACGACATATGTTCCGTTGATTGTTACAAAAAAATCAGGATGCAAATCACGAATTTCAGGTACAACACCATAAAGTGCACGACCAGTAGCAATTCCTGTCATAATGCCTTTTTCCTTCAAGTTTTTAAAAACATACTTGATTGATTCTGGCATATAACCTGTCAGCTTAACACGCAAGGTGTCATCAATGTCAAAGAAAACAATTTTAGTTTTCTTGGCTTTGTATTTTGTTTTTACATCCATCTGTATCATTATGGGAAAGGAAATGGTCAATACATCTCAATTTCCATCAAAAGTCCAAAAACTTTTATCCCATTTTCCTTTCTAACTTTGAAATCAAAGAAAAGCTATGTTTTTATTATATCATTATTCCTCATCTTGCGGAACTAAATGATGCTTAAAGGCATAGACAACAGCTTGAGTGCGGTCATCAACTTCTAGCTTCGCTAAAATATTTGACACGTGTGTCTTCACGGTTTTCAGAGAAATAAATAACTCATCAGCAATAGTCTGATTATCGTAACCTTTTGCCAAAAGTTTCAAAATATCACGTTCACGCGCTGTTAGATCCTCATGCAATTCTGGTTTTTGATCGTGCGCTTTGATTTTTTTATCAACTTCTGTCTCAATCGCCAAATCACCACGCGCAACTTTATGAATAGCATTTAAAATCTCAGCTGCACTAGATGTTTTTAGCATGTAACCTTTGGCACCAGCTTCAATAACTGGATAAATTTTTTCATTATCAAGGTATGATGTCAAAACTAAAATTTTGGCTTCTTTCCACTCTTTTAAAAGCTTCAATGTCGCTTCAACACCACTCATCTCTGGCATTACCAAATCCATAACAACAACATCTGGTTTTAACTCTAAGGCTAATTTTATCCCATCAATACCATTTCCAGCTTCACCGACAACTTCAACGTCTGGCTGCAAATTAAAGAAACTTTTCAGCCCTAAACGTACCATTTCATGATCATCAACTAGGATAACTCTAATTTTCTGGGTCATCTTCTTTCTCCTTTTTTTCTCCCTTGACCAAAGGCAAACGAATATCCATTGATACTCCTTTTCCTTTTTGGCTTAAAAATGTTATTGTTCCAGCCATGTCATCTACACGATCTTCAATATTAGTAATACCATAACTTAAATCATGACGCTCATCCATATCAAATCCGACACCGTTATCCACCATTTTCAATTGCAGTTCGGTTTCAGTTTGATTTAGATACACTTCCAGACGAGTCGCTTTTGCGTGCTTAAGCGTATTACTAATAAATTCTTGTGCAATTCGGAAAACATTATCTTCGATTTTTTTAGGTAATTTTCCGAGATTTTTCTTATAAACAACTTCTATACTACTCTTATCTGTTAATTCTTTCAAGAGGATATCAAAACCTTCCGAAAGGGTTTTATTTTCAAGCTCTGTAGGTCTTAAATGCAAGAGTAAAATTCGTAAATCTTTTTGAGCATTTTGTAGCATGCTTTCAACAGCCGTCAATTGAAATTCTAATTGCTCTCTTTCAATTTGGTCAAGATTAGCTGATACACCTGAAAGAATCATTGAAGATGCAAATAATTCTTGACTGACGGTATCATGTAAATCACGCGCAATACGTTTACGTTCTTGCTCAACAATTTCTTGTCCATTCTGAATACGGCTATTTTCAGTATTTTGGAGACTTGTTGTCAAATGAGTCATCTTTTTAGACAAGCGTGACAAATTCGTGTTGATTTCTGTATCTTCATCAAGAGATACTTCCTGATTATTTAAAATGCGGCGCAGATTTTGGTTAATACTACGCTTGCTGTTATCATCTAAAATCACCCACAACAAAAGTAAAAGAATTGTCACAGCTAAAATTAGGAAGACAATTGAGAAGACAAAACGTTCCCCCATCCAAAAATCAGTGATGAGATTTTGTAAATGTAATTCTAAACTATCTAAAACAACAACAACAATTGAAATGATGATGATACTTGCATAAAGAATCAAGAGTAAAAAATGATGTTTTTTCATTTGCGTACCACCTCTACATCTCCAGCAATCGTGTTCACAATGATTTTAACACCCTTTAAATACTCTTCATCTTGAGCATGCCATAATTTCAATGATTCATTACGCAAATCATACTCACCAAAATCAAAATATCGAACACTACCATAAATGGCACTGACATCAAGTTTAACCCCAACATCAATTGGCACTAAAACTTTTGTCGGACCAAAAACTTTACGAATGATAACAACATTATCTTTTCCTGTTACAATAACACTGCTTAAATCAATGACATCACTTCCTGTTAGTCGAATGATATTAATGTCATCAAAAGCATAAAAATCGCTATCGTGCATGTCTGCACCAATCCACTGGTTTCGAATCGGTTTTGCCTTTAAGTCTTCTTCACGAAAACGCACCAAAGCAAAGCGATTCTTCTTTTTAACTTGTGAAAAATGGTTAATCACAACGTAGACAACACCCAGAACGACCGCCATGATAATATAGGGATTTAACATTAAAATCAAAAATAGAAGAACCAGCCCTACTGTTAACAAAAGATTATTGCGTTTATCCTGATTATAAAAACGAAGTGCTAAAAGAATCAAGACTAAAATTAAGATAAAACTCGATAAATTATTAGCCATGATTGTCATCAAGCCCATCACCAATAAAATAGCTTCAACAATGACAAAAAATTGAACTTTTCGCATATCTTTCCCTTTCTTTTTTTGTATTTTACCAAAAAGCCTCAAAAATTGCAGGCTTTTGCCACATGAACATTAGCACATTTCTTGAATATTCTATGCAAATAAGAAGCCTGAGATAAATATCCCAGACTTCTTTTATAATAATTTTATTGTTGCATTTCAGTAGATGCTTCTGAACTTTCTTCAGTACTACTACTTGATGAACTTGATTCACTTGTCTCACTTGTTTCAGATGATTCTGGAACTGATTGTGACGGTTCTTCAGATGGTTGTGCAGCCGTTGCTGAAGAGAAGTAAAGGTTAACCTCTCCTTCAACTGCCCCACCATAATAAGGATCTTGAGCAACGACGACCGCAGAACTTGATACTGAGTTTACTCGAGAGTATCCTGTTGATGAAGTTGCATCTGCCATATAAATTGTAATATGTGAGCTTGACACACCCATAGAATTTAACTCAGCAATCGCTTCTTGATAAGTATAACCAATCAGACTAGGCATTGTGATTGCTGCTACCTCAAAAGTGATTTTATCTTTGCTACCAACTTTTGTGCCTTCTTCAGGAGTTTGGCTGATAATAGTACCACTATCATATGAAGTATCAGTTACCCACTCGATATCAATCATTTCGCTTGAAATACCATGCCTATCTTTGAGCTCTTTGACAACATCTTGATAATTTTGACCAGTGTAATCTTTCATCTTGAATTCAGAACTTCCTTTTGATACATAAATATCAACTTTAGCTCCTTCTTTCTTAGATGAACCAGCTTTCGGATTAGTCTTAATAACCTGACCACTTGGAACAGTATCACTATAAATTTCCTTGGTCTTTCCAACTTTAAGCCCTGCTGATGTAAGACTTGTCTTAGCATCAGATAAAGCCGCACCAGATACATCTGGAACATTAACTGAAGCTGGTGTACTTAAAGTTAAGTAAGTAAAGATAGCAATCGCAACAACAACGACTGCAAAGAAGATTTTCATCAAAGTACCAAACATACGATGAGATTTTTTCTTTTTAGCCTTTGCTTTAGGTGCTTTTTGATTAGCTACTTCTTTATTTTCTTTTGCAGCTTTTTGTTTTTTCAACAATTGTTCTGTCGTTGATGGAACAGGTGTTGAAGTAGTCACTTTTGGAAGTGTCTTAGTATTTTCTGTATCCTCAAAAACAAGTTTACGTTCTCGACTACGGTTGTATGAAAGTGCCGTCATCAAATCACGACTCATTTCAAACGTTGATGCATAACGGTCGCTTAAACGTTTTGCTGTTGCTTTGATAACTACATTTTCCAAAGCTTGAGGAACATTTTTGTTTTCATCAATGATTGATGGAAGTGGTTTTTGGAAATGTTGCAAAGCAATGGTAACAGCTGAATCCCCATCATAAGGAATGTGACCTGTTAACATTTCAAACAACATAATCCCCATAGCATAGATATCACTTTGAACAGTGGCTTTTGAACCGCGCGCTTGTTCAGGTGACAAATAATGCACACTACCAAGCATTGAGTTTGTCTGTGTTAAACTTGTTTCTGCAAAAGCTACAGCAATACCAAAGTCAGTAACTTTTACAGTTCCGTCTTTAGTCAACAAAATATTTTGTGGTTTTAAGTCACGGTGAACAATTCCTTGTTGATGGGCAAGAGTCATTGCTGACAAGACTTCTTCCATAATTCTAACAACTTCGTTATTAGATAGAGGCGCATGATCTTGAATGTATTTTTTCAAGTCAGAACCATCAACATATTCCATTACTAAGAATTGCTGTCCGTCTTCTTCTCCAATATCTCGAATCGAAACAATATTGGGATGGTTCAACTCTGCCATGGCGCGCGCTTCACGTTGGAAACGAGCTACGGCAATTTGATCTGTTTGATAATTAGTCCGAAGAACTTTGATAGCTACTTCTTCATTATCAAGAATCAGATCTTTGGCAAGATAAACATCTGCCATTCCACCCCGTCCGATTGATTTAAGGATACGATAACGACCAGCAAATAATTTGCCAATCTGAATCATTAAGCTTCCTCACTTTCGGCGTGGATAAGAGCAATGGTAATGTTATCAAGACCTCCTCGGTCGTTAGCAAGAGTTACCAATTCATTATTTTTGTCGTCAAGTTTTTTATCTTGAGTCAAAATGTTAACAATTTCATCATTCGTAATCATATTTGTCAAGCCATCACTGTTAATGATGAGATAATCACCATCTTCAAGAACTTGAACACCTAAATCTGGTTCAACTGGGTTTGCTTGTCCAATAGATTGCGTAATAATATTTTTTTGTGGGTGGTTTGCTGCTTCTTCTTCTGTCAATTGACCAGCTTTCACCAATTCATTAACAAGAGAATGGTCGCTTGTCAATAATTGGTATTCGCCATTATGAAGTAAACCAATACGTGAATCACCAACGTGCGCAAAGATAACGTTGTTATCAACAATCGCTAAAGCTTCAACGGTTGTCCCCATACCTTTGTACTCATCTGTTTGACCCAGTTCGTAAATTCTTTTGTTTTCAGCTTCAAGAGCTGTTATCAACCAATCACGAATTTGGCTTAGTTCTGTAAATTCAGTACTAATCCATTCACGTCCAAGATCAGTAACGGTCATTTCACTAGCAATATTACCAGCACGATGACCTCCCATACCATCTGCTAGAATAACTAATGTGATACCTTTTTGATTATCAAATTTATTAATAAAATCCTGATTATTTGAACGTCTTTGTCCGATATCAGTTACAAGTGAAATTTTCATAGTTTTATATCTGACTGTGTCAGTTTCCTCCTCGAGATTACAAGATACGTTTAACTTGTCCAATAAAGAACCCGTCTGTCTGATATTGCTCTGGTGTGATTGCAATGCAACCATCTTTTACAATATCTTCTTGTGTATGACTCAGTTTTACCTGTTCAAAATTTGGATGAGTTTCTAAAAATTTATGGATGACTTGGAAGTTTTCCTCATCAAAAATCGTACAAGTGCTATAAGTTATTATACCACCTTTACGCAATGTTTGACAAACGCTATCAAGAATTTGCAATTGAATTTCTTGTAAAGCGGTGAAATCTTGATTTTCTTTATTATATTTGATGTCTGGTTTACGACGAATCAAGCCAATTCCTGAACAAGGAGCATCTACTAATATTTTATCAAAAGTATCTGCTGCAAAATGTTCATGAACAGTCGTAGCATCCATTCTTTGGGTAGAAATTTTATCATCAACATGCAAACGTTTGGCATTGTCCATAACCAAAGCTAACTTGTGGTCATACAAATCAAGTGCTGTAATATGACCATCAGTCAAATATGACGCCATATGAGTAGTCTTTCCACCTGGCGCAGCACATGCATCAAGAATCTTCTCTGAGCCTTTAATATTAAGTGTTGGTGCCACTAACTGACTAGACTCATCTTGAATAGTAATATCACCGTTGGCAAAATAATCTGTCCCTGCAAAATGCCCTGATGTTTTAACCAAACCAACAGGAGATATAAGTGATGGTTCAGCACCTGTTGCCGCCTCTATCTCAGCTAATTTATCAGGATTTGTCACACGAATACTAGCTTTATTTCTGACAAATAAGCTCTGCATGATAGCTACTGCTCGTTCTTCACCAAATTGGTCAATTAATTTTTTAACCAACCAAACTGGTAAAGAATACAGAACTGAATAGCGTTTATTTTTTCGTTTGATAGTTTCAGGATTTGGAAGGTCATCCTTTGTCAAACGACGTAAAACAGCATTGACGAATTTTTCAGCACCTTTTTTATTGCCACGATTTTTTGCAATATTAACTGCATCGTTGACAACAGCGTGCGCAGGCATTTTATCAAGGTATAACAGCTGATAAAGGCTCAACATCAAAAGGTAATATACCCATGAATCTAACTTATCTCGGTCTTCGATATAATGTGATAAATACCATTCCAAGGTAATCTTTCGTGCAACTGTTCCATAGACAATTTCAGTCACTAAAGATTTATCTTTTTGGGATAAATTAGTATGTTTCAACTCTTGATTAAGAGCAATATTTGAATAAGCCCCTTCTTCAAAAACATTTTCAAGAACAAGTAAAGCTAATCCGCGTGCTTGGTTTTTCCAATCATTCGCCAATAAGGTCACCTACTTCAAGTTTACGTCCAACACCATTTAGGAAATCAACAACACTCATACGAGGTTTACCAGCTGGCTGTACAGTTTTAAGTGAGATCGCGCCATCACCAGTTGCCACAACAAGTGATTTTTTACCTTTTTCGATAATTTCACCAGGTTTTCCTTGACCTTCAGCCAAAACAGCCTCATAGATTTTAAAACGTTTGCCATCAAGAAGTGTATGCGCAACTGGCCATGGATACAAGCCACGGATGTGGTTAAAGACATCACGCGCTGATTTATTCCAATCAATACGTTCTTGTTCTGGTGTGATATTTGGTGAGAAAGTTGCCGCTTCTTCATCTTGTGGTTCAGGTTTGATATTTCCAGCAATGTAATCTGGCAAAGTTTTCAAAAGCAAATCACGTCCGATAACTGCCAATTTTTCAAACATTGTACCGACGTTATCATCATCAGTAATTGGTGTTGAAGCTTTAGCAATCATATCACCAGCATCCATTTTCTTAACCATTTCCATAATAGTTACACCAGCTTCTTTGTCGCCATTAATAATAGCATAATGAATTGGTGCGCCACCACGATATTTTGGTAATAATGATGCGTGAACGTTAACAGCAAAGTCAACAGAGTCAAGTAATTTTGTTGGTAAAAATTGACCAAAAGCAGCTGTTACGATACCATCTGCACCCAAAGTCATTAGCTCAGCCATTTCTTCTGAACCAGACATTTTTTCAGGTTGATAAACTGGTAGATCATGCGCCAAAGCGACTTCTTTAACAGGTGTCATTTTGATTTCTTTTTTACGACCAACGGCACGGTCTGGTTGAGTTACAACAGCTAAAACTTCATAATTGGCATCGTTTAATAAGCCTTTTAGAACAGTCGCTGAAAAATCAGGTGTTCCCATAAAAATAATTTTTGTCATTTTTCTTCCTCTCAAAGGATTTATTCTTATCTTTTTCTTTATTATAGCATAGCAAAAGCCTACATAAAATTCTGTGGCTCATGGTCAATCACAAGTCGCAAATCTTTATTTTCAGGTAATTGCGTCATGTCCAAAATGTAGTTCAAGACCTCTTCTAAATGATTCTCAAAGCGATATTTAATAATAATCTGATAATGATAGAGATTATGCGTTCTTGCAATCGGCTTAGGTGTTGGCCCCAAAATCTTGATTTTATCAGATAAATGCTGACGCAAGAGTTGCAAGATTTCAAAAGACTTGCGCACAACTGTCTGCTCATCTTTATGCGATAAAGTCAAACCAACCGTAAAATAATATGGCGGATAAGACAGTTGCTTGCGAATTCCCATTTCATAAGCATAAAATGCTTCATAATCCTGCTTTTGAGCCAACTTAATGGCATAGTGCTGAGGATTATAAGTTTGAATGAGAACTTCACCTTCTTTTTCTGCACGCCCTGCACGTCCTGCTACCTGCGTTAGCAATTGAAACGTTCTCTCAGATGATCTAAAATCAGGCAAGTTCAAAGACGTATCCGCATTTAAAACCCCAACTAAAGTCACATTTGGAAAATCAAGTCCTTTTGCAATCATTTGAGTTCCAAGTAGAATATCTGCTTCATGATTTCCAAATTTATCCAAGATTTGCTGATGAGCACCTTTTTTGCGCGTTGTATCAACATCCATTCGTAAAATACGAGCTTGCGGAAAAACCTCTTTTAATTCATCGTAGGCTTTTTGAGTCCCAGTTCCATAGTAACGAATACTGCGGCTATGACAACTTGGACAAGTATGTGGGATAGCTTTTTCAAAACCACAATAGTGACAATTCATGGTCTTTGTATCCATATGAAGTGTCAATGAAATATCACAATTTGGGCACTCATCTACGTAACCACAATCACGACACATGACAAAGCTCGAATACCCACGGCGATTTAGCATGAGAACGACCTGCTCACGTTTTTCCAATCTGTCAGCAATTTTTTCTAAGAGATAAGGTGTGTAATTGCTGACTTCTTGTTGCCCAACATAATCGCGAAAATCAACAATGTCTACTTTAGGAATTTTAGCGAGTGGGTTAGCACGATGAGTCAATTGTAAAAATTGGTAAACGCCACGGCTAGCCCTAGCGCGACTTTCAATGCTTGGTGTCGCAGAGCCCATTAACAGAACTGCTTTATGATATTTTGCTCGTAGCAAAGCCACATCACGCGCATGATAACGTGGATTAGATTCTTGCTTGTAAGTTGCCTCGTGTTCCTCATCGATAATGATGGCTCCAATATTTTCCATTGGAACAAAGATAGCCGATCTGGCGCCAACCACCACTCGAGCTTGACCAGATTTGATTTTTCGCCATTCATCAAATTTTTCACCATCAGATAAAGCTGAGTGCATAATTGCCACTTGCTTACCAAAACGTGAAATAAAGCGATTCGTCATCTGCGGTGTCAATGAAATCTCAGGTACCAAAACAATGGCTGTCTTGCCGAGCTTTAAAACCTTATCAATGATATGAAGATAAACTTCAGTTTTACCTGAACCTGTCACACCTTCTAGCAAGAAAGGTTTAGAGTCTTTTCCAATTTGACTTGTAACTTTTTCAACAACTGCAGCTTGTTCATCATTTAAATCAAGAAACTTAGTTGTTGCAACATCAAAATAGACATCTGAACGTTTTTTCTCTCTTTCAATGACTTTAATCAGCTGATTTTCTACAAAAAATTTGACAACTTCACGTGAAAATAGCTGATGCAAATCTGATAATTTTCCTTCATCAGGATGTTCAAGCAGATATTCTTGCAGCTCCAAACGTTTCTTAGCACGAGCTGAAATCTCGGCAGCTGCAAGTTTATCAGACAGAACTTGATAATATTTTTCTGTCTTAATATTCTTTTTGTCTTTTGCTAAATATTCTACAGTTATCTTTCCAGCCTGAACTAGTCGTGCAACTTTTTTAGTCTCATCTTCTGACAAAGTAGAATGGAGACGGCTCTCTTTTTCACCAAATAATGCTAATCTCTCTTCTTGTGACAAATCTTCGCTTGGAATCAGCTTTTTATCATACTGAGAATTAAGGAGATTTGGAATCATTGATTTCAAAATTGAAATCTTATATGAAAAGACAGTATGGCGCATTTGCTCAGCTAGCTTAAGTTGTTCTTCATTCAAAACAGGTTCAAAATCCAAAACTTCACAAATAGCCTTGAGTTGATTAGCTTGACCTTGCATATTCTCAGTAAAGCCAACAACGAACCCTTGCAAAAGACGATTGCCACGTCCAAAAGGAACATGCACACGAGACCCTAAAACGATTTGGTCTTGCATATCGTCTGGGACAAGATATGAAAAAGGCTTATCCGTCTGCATCAAGGGAACATCGACGATAACTTGGGCAATTTTCACCATAACTCTCCTTTCTAATGACTCTTGAGCTAAAAAATCAGCATTATTCTACCGAAAAAAAGAATAATCATCATGATAAGTAATGTTTTAACACTTGTTTACTTTATCACAATGATTTATTACAAGAAAAATCTAAGATAAAATACCTTAGATTTTTTCTCCTTCTTCTTTTTCTTTAGCAATTTGTTCTTTGATTTTACGTTCTTCTTCTTCTTTAGCCAAACGTTCTGCTTCAATGCGAGCAAGAACAGCTGCGCGTTTTGCTTCTGGATCTGGGTGGATAACAACGTTACCAGATTCGATTTCTTCAAGAGCTTGCAAAGTAGCTTTTACAGATTTGAATTCTTGAGTTGGTTTAGCACCTGCTTCAAGTTCATGAGCGCGTTTAGCTTGAAGAATGCAAAGTGAGTATTTTGAAGGCACTTTATCAAGCAAAGTGTCAATAGAAGGTTTTAACATCATAGCTTTTTTCTCTTTTCTCTCTTTTAATCAATGTCTTTAATCATGTCATTGTAACGACCAATCACACGATCAACACGGAAGTGTTCTGCTTCAATAATGCGTTTAACACGTTCAGCTGCCAAAGGCACTTCATCATTAACTACAGCATAATCGTATTCACGCATCAAAGCAATTTCTTCTTTGGCACGTTCAATACGTTGGCGAATAACTTCTTCGCTATCAGTACCACGACCGACCAAACGATCTTTTAATTCATCCAAATCTGGTGGAGTCAAGAAAATGAATACACCATCTGGAACTTTTTTCTTAACTTGAAGGGCACCTTGAACCTCAATTTCAAGGAAAACATCAATTCCTTTATCAAGAGTTTCATTAACGTAAGTCAGTGGTGTGCCATAGTAATTACCTACATATTCAGCGTATTCCAACATCTGACCATTTTTAATAAGCTCTTCAAATTCTTCACGAGTTCGGAAGAAATAATCAACGCCATCAACTTCTCCAGGCCGTTTTTGGCGTGTTGTCATAGAAACAGAATACTCAAATTTATGATCAGGTGTTGAAAAAATTTCTTGGCGAACTGTTCCCTTACCAACCCCAGAAGGTCCTGAGAAAACAATTAACAAACCACGTTCGGTCATGCCACTCTCCTTATTATAGACTACAAGTTAAGACTTGCTTTTTATCAATTAGACTACAGTCTAGTATATCAAAGATAAGGCTATTTTTCAAGAAAATTTACAAGCTCTTGCTATTAAAAAGAAGTACGTTTATAACGTACCTCTTTTTGTCTATTTCATTATTTTGCGTAATCAACCGCACGTAGTTCACGAATGACTGTAACCTTAATATTACCTGGGTAATCAAGATTATTTTCAATCTTTTCACGAACTTTATGCGCAATGATTGTTACCTCATCATCGGAAATTTTATTTGGTTGTACCATGATTCGAATTTCACGACCAGCTTGCAAAGCGTAGCTATTTTGAACGCCGTCAAAGCTTGTCGCAATTTCTTCCAAATCACGAAGACGTTTGATGTAGTTTTCCATTGACTCGTTACGAGCACCTGGACGAGCTGAACTTAAAGCATCAGCAGCCGCAACGATTACAGCAATAACACTTTCTGGTTCAACATCACCGTGGTGACTAGCGATAGCATTAACGACGATTGGATTTTCTTTATATTTGCGAGCGAACTCTGCACCAATCTCAACGTGACTACCTTCAACTTCACGGTCAATTGCTTTACCCATATCATGTAAGAAACCAGCGCGACGAGCTAGCATCACATTTTCACCAAGTTCACTAGCAAGAATACCTGCCATCTTACCAACTTCAACAGAGTGACGTAAGACATTTTGACCATATGAAGTTCTAAATTGCAAACGTCCCATGATTTTAATCAAATCAGGATGCAAGTTTACTGCACCGATTTCAAAAGCAGCAGCTTCACCATATTCACGAATGCGGTTATCCATTTCCAAACGGTTCTTTTCAACCAATTCTTCAATACGCGCTGGATGAATACGACCATCTTGAATCAAAGCTTCCAAGGTCATGCGAGCAATCTCACGACGAATTGGATCAAATCCTGAAAGAACGACAACTTCTGGAGTGTCATCAATGATGACATCAATACCAGTCAAACTTTCAAGAGTACGAATATTACGACCTTCACGTCCAATGATACGACCTTTCATGCTATCATCAGGTAAATGAACAGTTGTAATAGTTTGTTCAGTAACGTATTCACCAGCCATTCGTTGCATGGCTTGAGCGAGAATATTTTTAGCGAGTTTGTTAGACTTATCACGAACCTCACGTTCAGCATCTTTGATACGAGTAGCAATTTCGTGCGTTAAATTAGTTTCTGTTTCTGTTAAAATAATTTCACGCGCTTCAGCAATCGTCATCAATGCAACACGTTCAAGTTCGGCTTTTTTCTGTTCTTCAAGTTCTCCGATTTGTTTTTCACGCTCATTAATGTGTCTAGATTTATCGGTTAGACTTTGTTCTTTACTATCCAACACTTTTTCTTTGCTGGTTAGATTTTCATCCTTGCGATCAAGAGAAGACGCTCGTTCTGTTAAACGAGTTTCCATTTGTTTCAACTCTTGTCTTTCAGATTTAAATTCTTTTTCAATCTCTTCTCGATATTTTCTAGCCTCTTCTTTTGCTTCGATCAGTAATTCTTTTCGATGAGCTTTTGTTTCTCGCTCAGCTGATTTTCTAATGTGTTCAGCTTCTAACTCAGCTTTTCCACGTAGATTGACAGCATCCTGTTCTGCATTTAAAAGAGTGAGTTCTGCAGCTTCTTTCGCAGACTTAAGTCTAATCGAAATCAGTGCATAACCAACTATCAAACCAATGAGGGCAAAAACAATCAAGATAATAATATTTGGCATGTTTTTACCTCAATAAAAATTTTAGATTTCATCTATAGAAAGCTACTTTCAAGTTTACCATAAAACAAATTTTTTCACAATTTAAAATTGTAAAGCGTTTTACTAAAATTTATGATATGATTATTAAAACAATACAAAGGAGGCTATTATGTCTAAAAAAGAAGTAACTGTTGAAAGTTTTGAACTCGATCACACTCTCGTTAAAGCACCTTATATTCGTTTGATTTCTGAAGAAGTTGGACCTTCAGGAGATGTTATTTCAAACTATGATATTCGTCTCGTTCAACCAAACGAAAATGCTATTCCAACTGCTGGGTTACACACTATCGAACATTTGTTTGCAAAACTTATCCGTGAACGCATTGACGGAATGATTGACTGCTCACCTTTTGGTTGCCGTACTGGTTTCCACATGATTATGTGGGGCAAACACAGCACAACTGAAATCGCAAAAGTCATCAAATCAAGTTTGGAAGAAATTGCTAATGTAACATCATGGGAAGACGTTCCTGGTACAACTATCGAATCTTGCGGTAACTACAAAGACCACAGTCTATTTACAGCTAAAGAATGGGCTAAACTCATTCTTAAAGATGGTATCTCAGACGATCCATTTGAACGTCATATTGTTTAAAAAACAAAAGTCAGCTTTGCTAGCTTTTGTTTCATAAAAGGCAGAGAGATTCTCTCTGCCTTTTATAATAATTTTAATGGAATTGCATACCACCATCAACAATAATGGTTTGCCCAGTAATGTAATCAGAATCAGGTCCTGCTAAAAAACTGACAGCTTTAGCCACATCTTCTGGTTCAGATAACCGCTTAAGAGTAATATCTTTAGCGAATGTTTGCATTCCCCATTCATCGTCCTTACCTGCATTTCTACCAACTTCATGGGCAATATCAAACATCATCGGCGTCTTAACAATACCTGGCGCATAAGCATTTACTGTAATACCATAATCTGCTAAATCACGCGCCAAAGTTTGTGTAATACCGCGAATGGCAAATTTGCTGCCACCATAAACAGTCAAATTTGGGTTACCTACCACACCTGCTTGAGATGATGCATTAATAATTTTACCACCGTGACCTAATTTTTTGAATTCTGCCAAAGCCGCTTGAGCACCCCAAATTGCACCTCCGACATTAATGGCAAAAGTACGTTCGAAGATGTCTTCTGTGATTGTTTCTAGAGGTGTTGTTGGAGCGACTCCTGCATTATTCACAACTACCGATAAATCCCCAAAATGTTCAACAACCTGAGCAAATGCTTTAGCAACCTCTTCACGCTTAGAAACATCTGCTACAACAGCATAAGCATCTTGAGGAGAAAGTTCCTGAACAGCTTTTTCTGCTGTTTCTTGATTATAATCTAAGATTCCAATTTTAAAACCATCTTCGTGAAGACGTTTTGCAATAGCAAAGCCAATCCCTTGACCTGCACCAGTAACAATGGCTACTTTTACCATAATATCACCCCTTAATCTTTAAGTTACGCCAATTATAGCGCTTTCAAATTTTGCTGTCAATTTTTTGAAACTCTTTCAAGTATTTTTCAAAATTTCACTTTAAAAATCAAAAAAGCCCTCCAAAAGGAGAGCTTTTTGAACATTTCATTAATAATCCAATGCGTCAGAATGACCTGAACCATTACCTACAAAGTAACCTGTTTTACAGTTGATTGAGAATAGATATGTTCCGTCTTTTCTAAACATGTTGTAGTAGCCATTACCATTGATGATGTTAACTTTTTCAAGAATATAATCATCACCTGAGAAATAACCACGTGCTTGTGATGTTGAAACAACTTTTTCAAGTACACCATCACCAAATGTCCAAGCGGCATTTCCTGAATCAGCAATAGCAGATTCGTTATATGGAACACGACTTTTATCGCGTTGAAGGTTTGATGTATTAGAAGTTGATTCTGTAGAAGAAGCTTCACTGCTATCTGTTTGGCTAGCAGAACTTGCAGCCTGTTCTTGACTACTTGATTGTGTCTTAGATGTTAATTGTTTTTTACCTTCAGTGATAGCAGATTGAAGTAAGTTATCCAAATTAGCATCACCAGTATTTAAAACATCACTAGACAAGTTATCAAAGTTAGCATCAGCTTTTACAGTTCCTGAAACTTTTTTACCATCTACGATGACATCTTTATCAAATAAAGCGTTGATTGCTTTGATAGCAGTAATGTGAGCTGCAACAGTGTCGTATTGTTTTTTAGCAGCATCGTAAAAATCAGTTCCTTTCAAGGCATCTAATTTTTCTTTCAATACTGAGATTTTATCAAACTCACTATTTTTCAACTTCGTTTTAGTATCATCAGTAAATAGCGCTGCGTAAACATCATCAAAAGCTTCTTTCGCTTCTTTTGCTTTCTTAGCAGCACTTGAACTTGCTGAAGTTTTTTTCGTAGTTGAAATTGTTGATGAACTTGCAACTGTAGTACTTGAATCTTTGGCGTAGTGTAATCCATAGCCAGCTCCAAAGATAGCTACAACCAAAGCAGCCAAACCACCAATAATCACACGTTTTTTCTTAGATGAAGGCTTGTCATCATCAGAAGAAATCGCAATTGATTCATCAGCTGTTTTGGATTCTTCCTCAACTGTGGTAGAAACTTGTTCATCAGCGCTTGATTCTTTCGCTTCAACTTCTTTAATCTCATCAACAACTTCTTTGTCATCAGTTGGTGTTTCTTCGACAGAAGCTTCTTTTGTTTCTACAACTTCAGGTTCTGAAACTTCTTTTGCAGGTTCTACAGTTTCTTCAACAACTTCACTTAATGTTTCAGATGGTTCTACATCCTCAACAACTGGTTCTGCTTGAACTTTTTCAGCTTCTTCGAACACTTCTTTGCTGACAATACCACTATTAACAAGTTCTTCACGTTGTTTTTTAATAAAGTTATCCAAAGCTTCTGTATCTAAATTTTCAAAATCAGATAGCTTTGTTTCAAATTTTTGTGATGTTACTTCATCTCGGTGCTGTTTAATATACTTATCTAAAACGCCATCAGACTCAGTAATTCCAGCTTTCCTTTCAGAATCTTTTCGAACAGCTTCTTCAATGGTTAGATTTTTAACATCTTGCAAGTTAAGCCCGTCTTGCTCTTCTGAAGACGGCATGTCTTTTTTCTCTGACATGTTTTGGTCACCTCTCTAAATAAAATCTCAACTGCCTAACTAAGCTGTTAAGCGCTACATTCCTTACTTTTCTTTTGCTTGCGCGATAGCAGAGCGTTTAACACGTTCACCGTAAAATTGATACAAATCAACTCTCAAAGGACCATTGTACAATTTACGTTTTTTATCAGCTTGTGACCCGTATTTTCGTTCAAACTGTTCATCGCTAGTCAGAATAAATTTACTCCACGTTTTAAGTGGTGCAAATGTCTGACCCATCTCATTATACAGGATGTCGACAGCTTTGTCATCAAGCAATCGTTCACCATAAGGAGGGTTAGAAACGATAACACCGTTGATTTTATCAGTTTTCAAGTCTTGAAGACGCATTTGTTTAAATTTTACAACATCAGAAAGCCCAGCTTCTTCAGCATTTTTCTTAGCAATTTCAACCATGCGCCCATCAATATCAAAACCTGAAATATCAAGTTCAACGTCATAATTAGCTTTTTCTTCAGCTTCATCGCGAACTTGCTGAACCAGATCAGCATCCACCCAATTCCACTCTTCAAAAGCAAAATCACGGTTAAAACCTGGAGCGATATTCATCCCGATTAAAGCAGCTTCAATACAGAATGTTCCTGAACCGCAAGTTGGATCAATCAACGGTTTATCAGGATACCAATTTGACAACTCAATAATAGCTGCTGCCATATTTTCTTTAATCGGAGCACCACCTTTTTCAACACGATAACCTCGTTTGAAAAGGCTAGCACCTGTTGTATCAATCATGACAGTTGCTTTGTCTTTTAAAATAGAAACTTCAATTTTGAATTCAGCACCATTTTCCTGCAATGGAACACCATCCGGACGGTGATAAACTTTTTGAAGTTTTTTAACAACGGCTTTTTTACTAATTGCTTGAACACTTGGCTCATTATGCAATTTTGATTTGACACATTTTGCTTTTGAAATTGGAAATTTTGCTCCAAGTGGCAAATAATTTTCCCAATCAAGTTTATAAACACCTTGGAAAAGTTCTTCAAAAGTGCGCGCTGGAAATTCTCCAACAATAATTTTGACACGGTCAGCGGCACGCAACCAAAGGTTTGTCACAGCAATGGTTCTAACATCACCTTGAAAACGTACTTTACCATTTTCAACCTGACAATCAATCCCTAAATCACGGATTTCACGTCCAACAACTGCTTCAAGTCCAGCGGCTGCTGTCGCTACTAAATTAAATGTTTTTTTCATTCACACATTCCTATTTCATCAAATACTTATCTATAAGTTTAACACGTTTTACCAGCTTAAAGCTAGCAAAATTTAATTAATTTTAAAATACCAAAACAATTGATGATTTAGTATTAAAATACAGCAAAAATAAAAGCTAGCCTAAGCTAGCTAGATACCTATATGCAATTTTCTATAAGCCATGTTTTGTTCCAGAGATAACTAGGTCTTATCTCCTTCGATAATCATCTGTCTACTGTTTCCAGTCAGGATAAATCGTTCGTTTCCTACTATCCCGTGCCCCTACCAAAGTTTGGGTTGCTAGCTTGAGGGGTTTACCGCGTTCCACTTCTCGGGTTTTCCCAAGAACTACGTCACTGTGGCACTTTTCAGAGCTATTCAAGCATATCAAAAGACTTAGCTTTTTCACTCGCCGTAACATCAAAAAGATGTCCCTAGGCTTATTAATTCACCTAGCACAAACACTACCGGCATCACAGCCAGTGCTAGCATGGACTTTCCTCATGGTACGTAAGGTACCACGCGATTATCCAAAAATTGCAATTTATCATCCTTACCTTCAAATGAAGATAAGACACATACAAAGTTAGTACTTAAATAGTAATTATGATTCAGTAATTTGTTTACCGAATACTTCTTTTTCCAAACGGCTGATACGTTTCAAAATATCAAAGTTAGTTGCCGTTTGAGCCACACGCGCATGATCCGCTTGCGGTGCGACAAAAGGAGCTGATGGCGCTTTAGGTTTAGCAGCCAGTTGTTGTTTCAATTTTTCATTTTCAGCACGTAGTTCTTGAACTTGTGAAATATAACTTTCATAATCTTTGATAACATCATCAAGAAACTCGTCTACTTCTTTTTTATCGTAACCACGCATGCTAGTTTTGAACTCTTGTTCAAAAATGTCCTTTGGACTATAAATAATACTTGCCATTCTATCTCTCTCCAAACAAAACTATTCTAGTTAACCTTAGAATATGAAATCGTCATATCAAGATATATGTTACAGAAAATTTAGTGAAAAATCAAGCATTTACTTTTAATTCATATTAAAAATTTATTACCAATCTTCAAGAAATTCATTAAGGCGATCAAAAGTCAGATATTGGATAGGATAATCCGACTTTTCTTGCATCACATGAAGTAAATATTTTAAATTCGTTTCATTTTCTGAATCATAAAAAAGATATGCACCATCTGTATTATCAACCAGAAATTGGTTGTAATTTCTAAATTGACTTGGATTTTCGTAATCTGAATAAGAATACTTCACAAAATCAACTTGCTTAAACTCGCTGAGTTTCATCTGATTAGCTTCATTCCAGTTATGCCCATGATTTTCAAATGTAAAAATTGTAGCAATACTAAAATCATACTCCTCTTGCAACTCTTTTGCAACCTGCAATGCCCAATATTCAAATCCAAGATTTCCCATAAAAATCAACCAGTCGACACCTTCATCAAAGTATCGAATAAAATCATGCTTAATTGCTTTTTTGATAACCTTAATTCGCTCGTCTTTTTCTTGAAAAATGCCAAGCTCAAAACTCTTGTAGCCTGTAACGAGAATTGCAGTCATATTCTGTTTCCTTTCTAAAAATATGTTATAATAGTAGTGCTTATATTGACTTAAGCATGAATGTTAGGAGTTTTATGGTTAATTATCCACATCATATTATTCGAAAACAAGCAGCCCCAGCTTCTAAAAAGGTAAAAAAATCAACAATTAATTTTGCTAACCGTGGGATGAGTTTTGAAGCAGCAATCAATGAAACTAATAATTACTACTTATCTCGAGATATTGCTGTTATTCACAAAAAACCAACCCCAATTCAAATTGTAAAAGTTGATTATCCTAAAAGAAGCCGTGCAAAAATTGTAGAAGCTTACTTTCGTCAAGCATCAACAACCGATTATTCTGGCGTTTATAAAGGTCGCTATATTGACTTTGAAGCTAAAGAAACTCGGCAAAAGACATCCATGCCACTTAAAAATTTTCATGCCCACCAGATTGAGCACATGGAACATGTCTTAAAGCAAGATGGGATTTGCTTTGTATTACTTCATTTTTCAACAATTAAGGAAACTTATTACTTACCTGCTAGTGCTTTAGTGGACTTTTACCAAATCAATCTCGGAACCAAATCCATGCCACTTGATTATATCAGAAAAAATGGATATATGGTGACGACAAGTTCACTCCCTCAGGTTCCTTATTTGGATATTATCGATCAAAAAATTTTAGGCGGTGATCACAATTAAAAAGAAAACAACAAAACACAGACGATCAAATAAACCCACATCCAACAAGACAGCTATTAAGGTACTTAGATATGCCTTAATCACTATAATGTCATTAGTTGTTGCTGGTTTTGTCATTGGTGGATTAGTTTTTGCTTTTTATGTTAGCAGCACACCTAAGCTAACAGCTAGCAAACTATCATCTACTAACTCAAGTTTGATTTACGATTCTAACGGCTCACTAATCGCTGACTTAGGTTCTGAAAAACGCGAAAGCGTCTCAGCAAACAGTATTCCACTAAACTTGGTTAATGCCGTTACATCAATCGAAGATAAACGTTTCTTCAAACACCGTGGTATCGATGTTTACCGTATTCTAGGTGCTGCGTTAAATAACTTTACAAGTTCGAGCACTCAAGGTGGATCAACACTTGACCAACAGCTAATCAAATTGGCTTACTTCTCAACAAGTGAATCAGACCAAACTTTGAAACGTAAAGCTCAAGAAGCTTGGCTTGCACTCCAAATGGAACGTAAGTACACTAAAGAAGAAATTTTAACTTTCTACATCAATAAAGTGTACATGGGTAATGGTAACTACGGAATGCTAACAGCAGCTAAGTCATACTACGGTAAAGACTTGAAAGATTTGTCTATCGCTCAATTGGCTTTACTTGCAGGTATTCCTCAAGCTCCTAGTCAATACGACCCTTACACAAATCCAGAAGCTGCACAAAACCGTCGTGACACAGTTCTTTCTGAAATGTACGAAGATGGTAACATCACTAAATCTGAATATGATACTGCTGTTGCTACACCGGTTACAGATGGTCTACAAACTCTTACAGAGTCTACAAGCTACGAACCTTACCTTGATAACTACATTAAAGAAGTCATCCAAGAAGTTAGCGATAAGACAGGTCAAGACATCTACTCTGCTGGTCTAAAAGTTTACACAAACGTAGATACTGATGTTCAAAAATATCTATGGGATGTCTACAACACAGACTATTACGTAACATATCCTGACTCTGATTTACAAGTCGCCTCAACAATCGTTGATGTTCAAACAGGTAAAGTTATCGCCCAACTCGGTTCACGTAATCAAGACACAACTGTTTCACTCGGAACTAACCAAGCAGTCCTTACAGACCGCGACTGGGGTTCTACAATGAAACCTATCACAGACTATGCTCCAGCAATTGAAAATGGTGTTTACACAAGCACTTCTGACATTACTAGCGATAGTAAAGCTTATTGGCCTGGTACTTCTACCCAAATTTATAACTGGGACCGCCAATACTATGGTAATATGACAATCCAAACAGCTATCCAACAATCACGTAACGTTCCTGCTGTTAAGGCACTCGAATCTGTTGGTTTAAACAAAGCTAAATCATTCTTAGAAGGTCTTGGTATTTATTACCCACAACTTTACTACTCAAATGCTATCTCAAGTTCAACAAGTGATTCCGATGAGAAATACGGAGCAAGCAGCGAAAAAATGGCTTCTGCTTATGCCGCATTCGCTAACGGAGGAATTTACTACGAACCTCAATATGTTAACAAAGTTGAATTCAACGACGGTACAAGCAAAACATTTGATACATCTGGTAGCCGTGCAATGAAAGAAACAACAGCATATTTGATGACATCAATGCTTAAAACAGTACTAACTTACGGTACTGGTACTGAAGCTGCTATCTCAGGTGTTTACCAAGCTGGTAAGACTGGTACTTCAAACTACTCAGACGACGAACTCGCTGAAATCGAAGAATCAACTGGTATTTACAACAGTGTTGTTGGTACAATGGCTCCTGACGAAATGTTTGTTGGTTACACTTCTAAATATTCAATGGCCGTTTGGACAGGTTATAAAAACCGCATGACGCCAATCTACGGAAATGGTTTGAATGTTGCAGCTGATGTTTACAAAGCTATGCAAAGCTATCTTAATGAACAATATGGTAGTGGTAGCGAAGACTTTGAAGTTCCAAAAGGTGTTTACACAAGTGGTGGCTATGCTTACCTAAGCGGCTCAAGCAAATACACTTACTCACCATCATCAACTTCAGTCTACAGCAACATCTACGGTTCAAGCTCTTCAGAAGAATCTTCATCTAGCCAATCATCTAGTGAAGAAAGTTCTTCATCAGAAGAAAGTCAAACTTCTGAAACAGAAACAGCTACAGAAAATAACGCTGACTCAAGCAGCACTGAAACTAGTAACTAGTCCTTAAATTAAAAACTCCTCTGAATAATCAGAGGAGTTTTCTTATCTCTAAAAAAGTATCAATAGCTAAAACTACTGATACTTTTTGTTTTATTTACTTGCAAGTGCTCCCATTGGATCCCATGGTGCAAGAACAATTGGTTCAGCTTCATAAGCTGCACGTTCTTCTGCTGTCAAGAATTCTTTACGTACCACGATTTGGTATGTGAATTCATCCATCCAAGCATCAGAAGCAACAAAGTAACCTTTATTACCAACTTTATCTCCCCATGAATTTTCGACTTTCCATTTAAGAGATTTGCCGTTTTCATCCAAGTCAACACCTGTAAGAACCATAGCGTGTGTCATCAAGCTTTCGCTGTAATCAAGACGTCCAGCTTTGTCTTGTGTGAAATTGATATCCATTGCAGTATCAAAATCATAAACATTTGTTGCCATGATACCTTTTTGACGGTCCGAAATTTGACCAACATCAGAACCAAACCAAACTGTTTCACCAGCTTGCATTTGAGCGATAGCCAATTCTTTGAAACGTTCCATATCAAGGTTGATGTAGCGAACGTCACGGCTACCAACAACGTTACCAAGCATTTCAACTGTGTATGATTTACCAAAAGGTTTGTCAGCTGTTGGTGCATTGATAACTGAAACATATTCTGAAAGTTCTAGACCAACATATTTTTTGAAGAATTCTTGTGGTGTGATATTTTTATCTGAGTGGAAATTGTTATCTTTATCACGGTAAGCAAAATCAAAAGTACGTGGTGGCAAACCTAAATTGATAGCTAAGAAATTGAAGACTTCTTGAAGAAGTTCTTCTTTTTTAGCTTGAACAGCTTTTTCATCTGCACCTGCTGCAATAACTTCACGCAAAATTTGAGCATCTTGACGCAATAGTTTGTTAAGGTATTGATTCAATTCACGGCTATTGCTTGATGAAATTGATTCTGGGTATGCTGCTTTTGGTACAACACCGTATTTTTCAAAAAGTGCAACAACCATATCCCATTGACCACCGTCTTGTTGTGGAACATCAAGTAAGAATTTCACTTTACGGCTACCAAGTTCTTGGTCAGCAGTCGCAATCACTTGTTCTAAGAACCAGTTTGATTTTTCGTATTTATCCCAGAAAAATGTGTGTGCTTGAGAAAGCTCAAAATTTTCCAAGTTAAGGTCTGAAATCATTTTATGACGGAAAGTGTTAAGGGCTGCGAACATCCAGCAACGACCTGATGCTTTTTGGTTAGCAACTTTATCTTTTGTTAAATCAATTGAAAAAGCATGGTCATTTTCCATTTCACTTTGACGAGTTTCAAGTGATTTTAACAAACCATTGTGAGTTACAGCATTTTCAACAGCACGTAATTTGCTATTAGCTTCATAATCAGCAAATAGCTTATCAGTAAATGTTGATGATAATTCTGACATATTTCCTCCTAAATATCCGTAGGCTTCACATTTATGTTATTTTTTCTGACTTAAGCCTACTTAACTAATATCCATTATAGCGCTTATAAAAGAGATTGCAAGAGGTTTTATCAGAATTTTTAATACTTTTTGAAATTTTCAAAAAGTGCGTAAACTCTTTTGACATTTTTCAGTAATATCAGTTAACATCACCTGACACTTGATGACAATAATTTTGGGCTTTAAAAAAAGACCCTAACGGGTCTCTTTTTAAATATTATTTCCAGAAATCATCAAATACAGTAATTGGTAAATGACGTTTGTGTTCTGTTTTATTCCACCAATTTTCAATTTTTGCTTGTGCTTCTGGTGAAACAGTTTTTCCTTCAAGATAATCATCAATATCGTTGTAAGTCACACCAAGTGCCACTTCATCTGCGATACCTGGACGATTTTCTTCCAAGTCAGCTGTAGGAATTTTTTCATAAATAGCTGGGTCAGCACCAAGTTCAGCAAGCAATTGTTTTCCTTGACGTTTGTTCAAGCGGTAAAGTGGAACGACGTCAGCACCACCATCACCAAATTTTGTAAAGAATCCAGTGATGTTTTCTGCAGCGTGGTCAGTACCGATAACAGCACCGCTATTTGCACCTGCTACAGCGTATTGAGTAATCATACGTTGACGAGCTTTGATGTTTCCTTTGTTAAAATCAGAAACAGTAATACCAGCTTTTTCAAGTTCGTGAACTTGTCCGTCAACAGCTTCTTTGATGTTAACAGCAATACTAACGTCTGGTTTGATAAATTGAAGAGCACGTTGTGCATCGTCTTCATCTGCTTGAACACCATATGGCAAGCGTACAGCGATAAATTTGTAGCTATCGTCTCCTGTTTCAGCACGCAATTCTTCTACAGCGATTTGTGCCAAACGACCTGCTAAGCTTGAATCTTGTCCACCTGAAATACCAAGAACATAACTTTTAAGGAAAGAATGTTTTTTCATGTAATCTTTTAAGAAATCAACAGATACACGAATTTCTTCTTTAGGTTCAATACTTGGTTTAACACCCAATTCTGCAATAATTTTTTCTTGTAAAGTCATTACTTAACTTCTCCTTTTTGCTGTGCTTCTTTACGAATGCGGTCGATAAGATCCATTTTGTTTTGCCAAACTTCTTGTGACAAATCAACTGGATAATCTTGTGGGTTAAGAAGACGTTTGTACTCATCCCAAAGTTTGTCGTACTCTTTGCGAGCATAATCTTGAATTTCAGCAAGTGTTGGCAAGTTATAAACCAATTCACCTTTATCAAAGATATCAACAAGAAGAGGAACAGCTTCAAAATCTTTCACTGTTTTATTGATGTAAGTGTATGTTGGGTGGAACATATAAACTTCATCAAGTTCGTTAACATCAGTATCTGTGAAAGTGATGTAGTCACCTTCAGTTTTGTTGCGTTCACGACTAGTAATACGCCAAACTTGTTTTTTACCTGGTGTAGATACTTTTTCAGCGTTATTTGACAATTTGATAGTATCTTGCATGACACCATTTTCGTCTTCGATTGAGACGATTTTGTAAACTGCACCAAGAGCTGGTTGATCGTAAGCTGTGATTAGTTTTGTACCAACACCCCAAACATCGATTTTAGCTTTTTGCATTTTAAGATTTAGGATAGTATTTTCATCCAAATCGTTTGAAGCATAAATTTTAGCATCTGGGTAACCAGCAGCATCCAATTGTTCACGGATTTTTTTAGACAAGTAAGCCATGTCACCTGAGTCAATACGAACACCTAGGAAGTTAATCTTGTCGCCAAGTTCATTGGCAACACGAATGGCTGCAGGTACACCTAAGCGAAGTGTGTCGTAAGTATCAACCAAGAAGACACAGTCTTTATGAGTTCCTGCATAAGCCATAAATGCATCATAGTCGTCACCATAAGCTTGAACAAGAGCGTGGGCGTGTGTTCCTGATACTGGAATGTCAAACATTTTACCTGCGCGAACATTTGAAGTAGCATTAGCACCACCAATAACTGCTGCACGTGTACCCCAAATCGCTGCATCCATTTCTTGGGCACGACGACTACCAAATTCAAGCAACGGTTCATCATCAATAACTGAGCGAATACGAGCTGCCTTCGTAGCAATCAATGTTTGGAAGTTTACGATGTTAAGCAAAGCTGTTTCAACCAATTGACATTGAGCAAGTGGTCCTTCAACTTGAACGATTGGTTCATTAGCAAAAACCAAGTCACCTTCTTGAGCAGAACGAATGCTCAATTCCAATTTGAAATCTTTCAAATAAGCAATAAAATCAGCTGGATAACCTAATTCTTCCAAGTAAGCAATATCTGTTTCAGTAAAACGAAGGTCTTTTAGGTATTCAACCATACGTTGCAAACCAGCAAAGACGGCATAACCATTTTCAAATGGTTCTTTACGGAAATAGACTTCAAATACGGCATTTTTATTATGAATGCCTTTATCAAAATAAACTTGCATCATGTTAATTTGATACAAATCTGTGTGGAGAGTTAAACTATCATCTTGATACATGTGGTATCCCCTTTTTAAAAATATTGACTCAACACTAGTCTTATCATTTAGGCTTAACACCCCTTGCTAGTATCTGTCAAAAGATTAATTATCCCCCATATTATAGCACAAAAAGACAAGGCTTGCTAAAACTTTGTGAGTTTTTGCGCAAAGATTTGAAAAAAGTTACTCTTTTTCAGAAAAATTTCCAAACATAAAAAGTCCTGATATGGTATCAGGACCTTATCTTATTTCATATTTTCAATATATTGGTAAACACCTTGTCCAGCAATGGCACCATCGCCTACAGCTGTTGTAATTTGACGAAGTTCTTTCTTACGAACATCTCCAACGGCAAAGATTCCAGGAATAGATGTTTTCATATGGTCATCAGTAATGACCCAGCCTGCTTCATCAGTGATTCCTAGATTTTCAACCATTTTAGAAACTGGATCAACTCCAACGTAGATGAAAATGCCACCAAATTCATGTTCACTGATTTCACCAGTTTTAACATTTTCAACAGTCACACCAGAAACTTTGATGTCATTTCCTTTGATTTCTTTGACCACTGAATCCCAGATAAATTTGATTTTTTCGTTAGCAAAAGCACGTTCTTGCAAGATTTTTTGTGCGCGCAATTCGTCACGACGGTGAATAATTGTTACTGATTTTGCAAATTGTGTCAAATAACCAGCTTCTTCGACCGCTGAGTCACCACCACCAACAACTAGCAGATCTTGATTGCGGAAGAAAGCACCATCACAGACCGCACAGTATGAAACACCACGGCTTGTAAATTCTTCTTCACCAGCTACACCGAGGGCACGATTCTTAGCTCCAGTAGCCAAAATAATTGTCTTAGCTTCATAAGTAGCATCCTCAGTAATGACACGTTTGATTTTGCCAGCATCCTCAATACTTTTTACGATACCGTAGATATTTTCAACACCAAATTTTTCAAGTGGTGCGTGCATTTTCATTGATAACTCAGGACCAGAAATATGATCATATCCTGGGTAGTTTTCAATTTCTGAAGTGTTATTCATTTGCCCACCAGGAGCACCTTGTTCGATAATACCAACTTTCAAATTGGCACGCGCGGCATAAAGCCCTGCAGTCATTCCAGCAGGACCAGATCCAATAATTAATGTATCGTACATGTATCTTTTACCTCGTCTTATTGATTATTTTTCCATTCTATCAATCTAGTCTCAAAAACGCAATTATTATGCTTTGAACATCAGTAAAATAGCCATAAAAGCAAATGAAAGAACTGGAATTACCATAATAGATATCATCAAAATGTCATACAAAAAAGCTTGGCGTTCTTTAGCTGTTTTATCATATTTACGATTAGCACGCCAAAAATTCCAAATCACACCAGCTAAAACAACACTGATGATTGATAACAGTAATCCCTGAATGTAGAGACCAAAAATTTCTAAAAACATATCTCACCCTGTAATAAGCATTATTTTTTACTCTAAAAAAGCTGAAAAAACTTTCAGCTTATATTATATCAAATCTGTGTGCTTAAATATACGTTTTTGAATAATTCGCAAAGAATTCTTTAGTTCTTGCTTCTTTAGGATGTTTAAAAACTTCCTCTGGACTACCCGCTTCAAGAATTTGTCCTTTATCTAAAAAGAGAACTTTATCAGCAACTTGATAAACAAAATTCATGTCATGGCTGACTAGAATCATCGTTTGACCTGCTTTAGCTGCATCAGCAATTGATTTTTCAACTTCTCCAACCAATTCAGGGTCAAGTGCTGACGTTGGTTCATCAAGCAAGAGAACATCAGGTTTCATAGCAAGTGCACGCGCTAGTGCCACACGCTGCTTTTGACCCCCAGATAAATGTTTTGGGTAATGATTTTCGCGGTCAGACAAACCAACTTTTGCTAATTCTTCTTTAGCAATCTTAGTGGCTTCAGCATCAGAAATCTTCTTAACTACTTTTAACCCTTCTTTGACATTTTCAAGGGCAGTTCGACGCTCAAAGAGATTAAACTGCTGAAAAACCATGGCTAATTTTCGACGAAGTGCCAAAACATCTTCTTTGGAAATAGTCTGAAAATCAACCTTAAAATCATCAATCGAGATGCTACCGTAATCAGCTTTCTCCAAGTAATTCAAGCTGCGCAGAAATGTTGATTTTCCAGCTCCTGAAGCACCGACCAGAGCAAGAACTTCACCTTTTTGAATGTCAACATTTAAGCCATCCAAAACTTTCTGACCTGAAAATGCTTTTGTTAAATTTGTAATTTTAATCATTAGCGAATATCTCCCGTTACAATATCTTGGTTTACCTCTGGTGTATCAATTGACATTTTCTTTTCAATCAAACGTCCAATTTGTTCAATGATAATGCTAATCACCCAATAAACGATTGCTACAGAGATGTAACGCTCAAAATAGCGATAGTCTGAACCACCTAAAATCTGCGCCTGCGCAAACATTTCAACAATCCCTGCGTTAAATGCTAGAGATGTTCCTTTAGTCAAACCAATCAAACTATTGATCAGTGTCGGAGTAGCTATCACTGCTGCATTTGGAATGATGACACGTCGATAAACCTGAAATGAAGTCATACCCAAGCTTTTAGCGGCTTCGATTTCTCCAACGTTCACAGCTTGAATTGCTGCTCGAATAGTCTCACTCGTATAAGCTGCTTCATTAAAAGCAAATGCTGTCACTGCAAATACTGATGCTGGAATGGCATTGATATTCCAATCAAATCCATACTTCAATTTGAGGAATTTCAAGAAAAGCGGAATTCCATAATAAGTCAGCATGAGTTGAACTAAGATTGGAGTCCCACGTAAAAAACTGACAAAGACAGCTTGAATAGGATACAAAATCTTTGTTCGATTGATTTTCACGATAGCAAATAACAAAGCTAGTAATAATCCAAACAAAGCTCCTGCTATAGTCAAGCCAAGTGTTGTTGGCAAGTGTTCAATCAAATCAGGTATAGCATCAAATACCGCTCGCCAACTAAACAGCTGACCTTCGGGAATTTTTTCAACTAACTTATCATACCAAGATAAGCCAGTCGCAAGTGTATTTAAAGACATGTAAGCTCCTTTTTTAATTCAAAAAACTCTATCACTCAATACCTGAAACAAAGTCACCACCAAAATAAGTTTGGCTCAATTCTGTTAAAGTACCATCAGCTTTCAATTCTTTGATACGTTTATTGACAAATTTTTGCAAGTCTTTGCCTTCATCTGTGTTGGCAAATAAGAGGTATTCTAAACCATCATTTTTTCCACCAATTGAATCTTTGACGTTTGTAACTGTCAAATTAAATCCTTGGTCCTCAATAAGGTAATTTGATGAAATGGCATCATAAAGAATAAAATCAATCGTTCCATTTTCAATGTGTTGAATACGAGTTGTCAATCCAGTTGAGCTTGCCGCGTATTTAATGTTGATTGGTTCTTTGTCAGGATTTTCTTTATTCCAATTTTCCAAAACTTGAGCGTAGTTTGAACCAGAAATCACTTCTGTCTTTTTACCAGATAGATCATCTAGGCTATCATAGCTTGTTCCCTCAGCACTTGTAATGGCGTAATTGGAATGTGAAATTGGGTCTGAAAAAAGGTACTTTTTAGCACGCTCTTCATTGTAGTTAAAATCATTTGCTGCAATTTGATAACGATCAGCATCAACCCCAGTCAAAATAGAGTCAAAAGCTGTTGTCACAAATTCTACTTTATATTCTTTTGAGTCTTTAAAAATTGCATTGATAACATCAATGTCATATCCTTTAAAATTATCATTTTCCTTAAATGTAAACGGTGCTGTATCAGAGTCTGTCGCTACTTTCACCACTGCTTTTCCATCAGATTGTGATTGATTTGAGCAAGCAGTCAAGATAAAAGCTACTGAGGCAAAAACTACAGTTGTCAATAATCTCTTCAATTTCATCACATCATCCTCTTTTCTAATAATTACTTCTCAGTCTATCAAACTTCATGTAACTTGCCTAATACATATTTTTTATTGAGCTGATAGGTAAAAACTATCAAAGTGATAAGCAGGATTCTTGACATGAAAAAAAAACTTGAGACAATGTCTCAAGCTTTTGGATTTTTTTAGAAAGTTTGTTTTCTTGCTTTACGTTCAGCACGTCCTTTAGCACGGTTAGCTGCACGGCGTTCACGTTTGCGTTTTTCTTCAACTTTCCATTGAATTTTTTTCTTGTATCCTGGTTTGATTTTTTTCTTTTTCTTCTTAACCAAACCAATCATTTCTGTATCAAGTTTTTGATATGATTTTTCACGATTAGCACGACGATCACGGTCATAGGTATCTTTGAACTCACCATTTTTAAGCATTTTCGGTACAAATTTAATGCCTAATTTTTCAAGTTCACGAATATCTGAATCATCACTTGGTTGGTAAAGTGTGATGGCAATACCGTTTAATCCATTACGACCCGTACGTCCAACACGGTGAACAAAGAATGACAAATCTTGTGGGATAGCATCGTTAATAACATGACTTACCCCTTCAATATCAATCCCACGCGCTGCCAAATCAGTTGCAACGATGTATTCGTAAGACAATTTTTTGATTTGGTTCATTGTACGTTTACGTTCGCGTGGTGGAATGCCACCGTGGATTTTAGCTACTTTCAAACCATTTGAAGCAAGGTAGCTATGCAATTCATCAGCACGCTCTTTAGTGTTAACAAAAATCATAGCAAGGTATGGATTAATAGCCTTAGTGATTTCCAAGATTTGAGCATTTTTATCGCGACCTTTAGTTGATACCAACCAGTTGTCAATTGTATCAGCGATAACTGTCGTTGTCTTGATTTTTTCCATGACTGGATTTGTCAAATATTTTTTCAAGAATGGTTGAAGTTTTTGTGGAATAGTTGCTGAGAAGACCAAAATTTGGACATCTTTTGGCAAAGTACCAGCGATTTTATCAACCGTATCAAGGAATCCCATATCAAGAGTCATATCAGCTTCATCAACGACAAAAGTATGAGCTTTGTAGATTTCAAGGTCGCCTGATTTTACCAAATCGTAGATACGACCAGGTGTACCAATGACGATGTGTGGTTGAGCTGATTTTAGTTTTTCAATTTGACGAAGTTTATCAGTACCACCGACATAATTTGCTACACGAATTTCTGTTTCAGATTTTTCAGCAATTTGTTTTGTTGCTTGATAAATTTGTGTTGCCAATTCACGGCTTGGCGCTGTAATAACAACCTGAACGTTGTTGCTATTCTCATCTAATTTTTCAAAAATAGGAAGCAAGAAAGTGTGTGTTTTCCCTGAACCTGTTTTTGATTCACCAACCAAATCACGACCTGAACGCACAACAGGAATTAATTTTTGTTGTACTTCTGTCGGATTTTTGAATTTAAGCTCTGCGAGTGCCTCACGGATGTAGGGCTTAAAATTAAAATCATTAAAAGACATGTTTTACCTCAATTTCTTATCTCATCAAGTATAACTTGAAAATTCTCTTCATTAACTTATCGTTTCATTCTAGTCTAAATTGACTAGCCGAATTTTTTCATTCTTTCTTATTATATCATTAAAAGGGCAATTAAAGCAAAGCACTATGCGCTTTAAATAAAAAAGAGAGCTGGATTTTTCCAACTCTCATTATTTTAAAAGACATATAAAATCATCAAAGTGATAACACTTACGACAATTCCAACAGTCCACAAGAAAGCATCAACTTTCCATTCAGACCATTTTTCTGATTTTCCTGACAAACCGCCAAGCTCTAAATGGTGGTGGAATGGCGTCATACGGAAAATACGACGACCTTCACCATATTTTTTCTTCGTATATTTAAAGTATGACACTTGAAGCATTACTGAAGCTGTTTCAAAAACGTAAACAAAACCAATAATAAGAAGTGTCCATTCTTGGCGTAGGGCGATTGAGATTGTTGCAAGCATAGCACCTAGTGACAAACTTCCCACGTCACCCATGAAAACTTTGGCTGGCTTGTGGTTAAAAATAAAGAAACCAAACAAAGCACCAATCATAGTAACGATAATCAAAAGAACATCAAATTGTTTTTGGACAATCGCAATCACACCGTAAGCAGCCAAGCTAATTGCTACTGAAATTGAAGCTAATCCATCAATACCATCTGTTAAGTTAACAGCATTTGAAAAACCAACAATCCAAAATAGAACAAAGAGAACATAAAACACACCAAGGTGAATATCGAAACCAAAAACATTCAAATCATCTGTCCCACTTGGACGAACATGAACAAAGTAGAAAATCAAACCAGCAATGATTTGTAGGCTCATTTTTTGCCAAGGTGTCAAACCTTCATTAACTTGTTTAAAGATTTTCAAGAAATCATCAAGAAATCCGATGATTCCATAAATCAAAACAACTAACAGAATTCCTACTGTAGCACTCATTGAAGTCCCTGCTTGTCGTTCAATAAAGAAACTGCAAAACAGGCTAACAAGAAGAGCAACTGTTAAGAAAACCGTTCCTCCCATTGTTGGTGTACCAGCTTTAGCTAAATGCTGTTTGACATCCTCGTGCATTTGTTGTCCACCAATTTTTTTCAATTGATAGATACGAATAAAATGCGGCATAGCAAATACTGTCAAAACAAAGGCGACAATACCTGCAATTAAACTTAAAAACATTTTAGTTTAGTCTCCTAGAGTAATTTTAATTTTTTTAACATGGTCAATATCTTTTTCAGAATCGACACTTTGCTTGATGACTTTACTTCCTGAACCTTTGAAAGTCACTTTAATTCCAGTCCATTTCGCAAATTGTTTAACATTTGCTTTTGTCCAGCCATACATATCAGGCATTGTTTTTAGATTGCCTGTCCAAAGAAGGACTTGTTCGTTTTGAGCAAGATTGCTTCCAACTTTTTTAGACATTTTCTTAATTTTATTACCTGAACCGACAACTACAGGTTGAACAAGATTATTACGAAGCTCTTGAGCTGTATCACCAGGTGCTTTTCCGATATAATCTTTCAATTGATATTTTGTCTCAGTATCAGTACCTGTGACAGCTGTACTTGTCAAAGTATCTTTAATCATCATAGCACGTTCAAGAACTGGATTGACAACATCTTTCCAGAAAGAACGTTTGAAAGTTGTTGTTGGTTGTTGAAGAGTGACATACATGATAAAGTCAGGATCATCTGACGGCACCATGGCAACTACTGAGTTGATGTAGTCGTTATCACCTGTCAAGTATCCGCCACCTTCTTCAGCAGACGCAGCGATTTGGGCAGTACCAGATTTTACGGCAACTGAGTAACCACCAACTTGGATAACTGGTGCTCCTTCAGTGCTATCATACAAAGTACCATATTGTGAATCTGTACCAACCGTTACCATATAATCAAGGGTTTGATCAGCAGCATCTTCTGAGACAGGATTACCAGCAATTTCTGCTGAAGCTTTACGAGCTGTATTGTTATTTGGATCATAGATTTGGCTGATAAATTGCGGCTCAAGCATAACCCCTTTATTAGAAATAGCTGTAAAGGCGCGCAGCATTTGAACCTGTGTCACACCAATACCTTGTCCAAATGAACTCATGGCAATAGTAACTTCGTTGTCTGATGGCAACAAACCGCTACCTTCATTAACCATACCAAAACGTGTTGGGTAACCAAATTTAAACTTAGACAAATAGTTTAACCATTTATCGTTACCCATTTTTTGTTCAAGACTTGTCATGGCAACGTTACTTGACCAAGCAAAACCTTGTGCGTAAGTCAAATACTGCACAGAAGTATTACCTTCATTGACGTTCCAGTCATTGATGGTTGTATCAGCAACTGTAATACCATTAATGGTTGAAATCACTTCATTTGGTGTGAAGACATCATCATCAATAGCTGAAGCAAGAGTCATTACTTTCATTGTTGACCCTGGTTCATAGTAACTTTGGTAAAGAAGAGTATTCCAAGTATTTAGATTATCTTCGTTATACCCATCTAATGTCTGAGCGTTATAAGTCGGACGTTGTGTTGTCGCTAAAATCTCACCAGTCTTAGCATTAACAACTGTCGCGCTAGCATATTTTCCTTGAGCTTCATTTTCAAAAATATCCATCTGTGACTCAAGGTAAGATTGCAATGGTTCGGAAAGTGTTGTATAAACATCTTTTCCGTCAACAGCTCTTTTAACAGTAGTTTCAGTACCAAGAAGCAAATTACCATTTTTGTCTTTTTGGTAAGTCACTTTTCCGTCAGTCCCTGAAAGGACATCATCTAGTGATGCTTCAAGTCCTGAAGTACCTACAAGACTTGATGTTTTACCATCTTTATTTTCTTTTAATTGAGCAAGTCCTAAGAATTGAGAAGCAAAGACACCATTTGGATACATACGTCCTGGTGTTGATTCAAAACCAATTCCCTTGATTCCTGCTTCTTTCATAGCTGATTCGATAGAAGATTTTGTACTATATGAAAGTCCTGAACCAGCAGTCCCGAAAGAAACTTGGAAAAGCCCACTTTGATTTAATTGTTTTAAGACTTCGTCCTTATCAATGCCAATTTGAGCATTTAAAATCTCAGCAACTTTATCGTATTGAGATTTTTTGACATACAATTTTTCGCCTGTTGAAGAAACATATGATTTTGAAATAATCGCATAAACACTATATGTTGTAGAATCTTCAGCAAGAGCGACTCCATTTCGGTCATAAATTGTTCCACGCTTTGCTTGTACAGTCACAGTTTGCTGATAAACATCTGACGCTTCACTTGATAAATTATGACCAAATTTTGTATCTGTCCCAACAATAATGGCAAAATTGATAATAAACACAAAGAAAAGGAAGACTGCCAGAATCATAAGATTCTGACCAACACGCTCGCGATTCTTATCGGGTGTGCGTCTGTCCTTCACTACATAGTCTAAAAAACGATTCATTAATTTTTTCATAGACTACTCCACCTGTTTAATATTATCTTGCTGACTTGTTAAGCCTGCATTCTGTGCGATTTGCTCAACACGGTCACGGCTTGAAAGCTCATTGACCTCTTGTTTAGCATTGTCATAATCTGTCTGCACCTCAGTGATTTGACTATTTAAGTCGGTAATTTGCTGCTGTACTTGAAGATTTCGACTTTGCAGATAAATAATACTAACAGCCATGGTAATAGCCGTTATGATAATTGAGCCATAAAAAGCTTTTTCAACGCGCGAAAATTTTCGAATACGACGTTTTAAAGCATTAGCAATGGCTTCATTACGGTGTTTTTCAGTCATTACTTACGAACCTTTCTAGCCACACGTAACTTGGCAGAATGTGAACGATTGTTGGCTTCTAATTCTTCTTGACTAGGCAAAATTGGTTTGCGATTGACTAAAGCAAGTTTTGGTTGCATGTCATCTGGAATAAATGGCAAACCTTTTGGAACCTCAACTGTTGACGCTTCTTTGAACAATTGTTTTGTCAAACGATCCTCAAGAGAATGGAAGGTAATCACAGAAATGCGACCATCCACTGCTAACAAATCAATAGCTTGTTGGATAGACTCATCAGCTGCCCCAAGCTCGTCATTAACTTCGATTCGAATAGCTTGGAAAATCTGCTTAGCTGGATGACCTTTCTTCTTAAGCTCTTTAGCAGGCTTAGCTGATTTAATAATTTCTGCTAATTCAGTTGTTGTTTCAATCGGTTTAACTTGTCTAGCCTGCTCAATTTTGCGAGCAATTTGCTTAGAAAACTTGTCCTCACCGTATTTGTAAAAAATGCGCACTAAATCATGGTAGTCGTATGTATTTACCACGTCGTAAGCTGTCAAATCTTGCTCACGATTCATACGCATATCGAGCGGCGCGTCTTTCTTATATGAAAATCCACGTTCGCGCTCATCTAACTGCGGACTAGACACCCCAAGGTCATATAAAATACCGTCAATCTCAGTCACTCCATGCATAGCTAAATTTGAAGCAAGATTACGGAAATTGTCCTTGATAAAAGTGACTTGTCCTTTTTCAATATAATCTTTTAATCTAATTTGCGCATTATCAATAGCCGTTTGGTCTTGGTCAAAAGCGTAAAGGTGACCATTCGGCCCAAGCTTAGAAAGGAGATACTCACTATGTCCAGCTCCCCCAAGCGTTGCATCTACATAGATTCCATCTGGCTTAATATCAAGCATATCAACGGTCTCATGTAGAAGTACTGTTATATGATGAAAGTCTTTTGTCATACCTTTCATTATAACATAAATAGAAAGATTCTACCTTAAAAGATGGGAATAAAAAGAAAAACCAAGCCCCACTTAGCATGGCACTTGATTTTCGGTGTATTTAGAAGATATTACTCTCTGATTTGTCCTTTACCGTTAATGTAAAATTTCGTACTTGTCAACGCCTCTAATCCCATTGGTCCACGCGCATGCATTTTCTGAGTAGAAATACCAATTTCTGCACCTAAACCAAAGACAAAGCCATCGGTAAAGCGTGTTGAAGCATTAACATATACCGCTGCTGCATCCACCTCATCTTGGAAACGTTCAGCATGTTCGAGATCTTTTGTAATAATAGCTTCTGAGTGATGTGTTGTGTATTTGTTGACCCAATTAATAGCGTCATCAAGAGAATCAACAACTTTAACAGACATGACATAGTCTAAAAATTCTGTAGCATAATCTTCAGCTGTTGCAGCTACTGCATTTTTGAAAATAGTTAACGCTTTGTCATCAGCTCGAAATTCAACTGGATGAACTACGTTAATAGCTTCTTCTAATTTTGGCAAGAAATCTTCGGCTACTGACTGATGAACGAGCAAACTTTCTGCTGCATTACAAACACTTGGACGTTGTGTTTTGGCATTAATGACAATTTTTGTTGCCATATCTAGGTCAGCCGAATCATCCACATAAATATGGACATTTCCAACCCCCGTCTCAATTACAGGAACTTTTGACTTTTCTTTGACAGTCTGAATAAGACGAGCCCCTCCGCGTGGGATAAGAACATCGACATAATCAACAGCCTGCATCAATTCTTCAGCAACCGCGTGGCTTGTATCCTCAACAAGCTGAACAACATTTTCATTAAGACCTGCTTTAGCAAGAGCCTTACGAATAACTGTCACAAGCGCAGTATTTGAATGAATCGCATCGCGCCCACCACGTAAAATAATGGCGTTACTTGTTTTAAAAGCTAAGCTGAAAGCATCGACTGAAACATTTGGACGGCTTTCAAAAATCATAGCAATCACACCAAGAGGCACACGTTTTTGCACAATTTTAAGGCCATCAAGATTAGTGTATCCACGAACTACTTGACCAATCGGGTCTTGTAAATCAGCTACTTGACGAACTCCCTCAACAATACCTTCAATACGTTTAGCATCTAGTTTCAAACGGTCAACCATGACGGGGGAAATGCCATTTTCTCTTGCTTTTTCTACATCACGCGCATTTTCTTGCAAGATAAAATCAGTTTCTGCTAATAACGCTTCCGCAACTTGACCTAGCACTACATTTTTTTCTGCTGTTCCAAGTTTTACCAAACTTTGACTAGCAATTTTAGCATTTTTCCCTAGTTCATCAATATAGCTCATCTCAAGCCTCCCTTATTATTTAGATTGTGAAAACCACGTTCCAATATTTGCACCTTCTAAAGCACGTAAAATGTCACGTGGGTTAGCGCCATTCATCAAAATCATTTGACTGTTGTTGTCAAAAACCATCTGAGCACTCTTAATCTTGCTAAGCATGCCACCTGTACCAAATCGACTTCCAGCACCACCAGCTGACTTGATGATTTCATCAGTGATTTCGCTGACACGTTCACGAAGTTTAGCATCATCATAGACATTTGGATTTTTATCATAAAGACCATCAATATCTGACAACATGATTAACAAATCTGCTTTAGTCACTTTAGCAACGATAGCTGACAAGCGGTCATTATCTCCAAATTTTGTCGTGTGATCCATTTCATCAACACTGATAGCATCATTTTCATTAACAATTGGCACAATTCCCATTGAAAGAAGAGTCTCAAAAGCGTTCGTGAAATTTGTCAAGCTTTCAGGATATTCGATGACATCACGTGTAATCAAAAGCTGGCTAACTTCTGTCTGATAGTGTGAGAAGATTTGTGAATAAAGACTCATCATAGCAACTTGACCAACACTTGAAACTGCTTGTTGACGTGCAATTTCTGTCGGACGTTTGTCCATGTTTAAGACATTCAGACCAAATCCCATGGCACCTGATGACACCAAAACTACTTCTAACCCCTTGTTCATCAAACTAGAGATGACAAAAGCTAGTTGATCGATTTTTTCAAGATTAATTTTGCCATTTGGCATGACAAGCGAACTTGTCCCGATTTTTATAACTATACGTTTTACTGATTCAAAATTACGTTTCATACGCTTATTATACACTAAAAAAACAGTCCGAGGAACTGTTTTTTATCAGCTTTTAGTCAAGAAAATGTGTTTTTTTAGATATTTTTCTCTTAGAAGATTAAAGCTGGCTAAAGATTCTCTCCATTTGAAGTGATGACCTTTTTATACCAGTCAAATGATTTTTTCTTGCTACGACGCAAAGTTCCATAACCTTCGTCATCTTTGTCAACATAGATAAAACCATAACGCTTGCTCATTTGACCTGTACTTGCTGAAATCAAATCAATGCATCCCCAGCTGGTATAGCCCATTAAGTCAACACCATCAATTTCAACAGCATCTTTCAAAGCTAAGATATGCTTGCGCATATAATCAATGCGGTAATCATCTGCCACATATCCATTTTCATCAGGAATATCCTTGGCACCAAGACCATTTTCAACAATGAATAATGGCTTTTGATAACGATCATAAAGCTGATTCAAAGCATTACGTAAACCTAATGGATCAATTTGCCAGCCCCATTCTGTTGATTCTAAATTAGGATTTTTTATTGAACGGAAAAGGTTTCCTGTAGTGGTTTCATAATCTTCTTCAAATCCACTGACCGTACGAGAGGAATAATAAGAGAAAGAAACAAAATCAACAGTATTTTTTAAACACTCAAGGTCCCCATCTAATATTTCCAACTCAATCTTTTCACGTTCAAACATTTTTTTCGCGTAATTTGGATAATATCCTCGTGCTTGAACATCAATAAAGAAATAATTTTTGCGATCACTGTCAATTGCTTCCTTGTAATCTTCTGGACGACATGAATAAGGATAATGCATACCACCTGCCAACATGCACCCAACCTGATTCTCCGAATCAATATCATGTGCTATCTTTGTCACCAAACTTGAAGCGACTAATTGATGATGAGCTGCTTGATACATGAGTTGTTTCTTATTATCTCCTTCTTTAAAAATCAGCCCACCACCTACAAAAGGGCTATGAATCAAGATATTAATTTCATTGAATGTCAACCAATAGTTGACCAAACCTTTATAAGCTGTCATAACAGTTCTAGCATAACGGACATAAGCATCCACCAAATGACGGTCACGCCAACCACCATAGCGTTTAATTAAACTGACTGGTACATCAAAATGTGCCAAAGTCACAAGAGGTTCAATGCCATACTTTTTCAATTCCTCAAAAATACCACGGTAGAAATCAAGTCCTGCCTGATTTGGCGTCTCATCATCTCCATTCGGAAAAATACGAGTCCACGAAATTGACATGCGATAAACTTTAAAACCAAGCTCCGCAAATAATTTAATATCGTCTTTGTAATGATGATACATGTCAATACCTTCTTTTGCAGGATAAAAATGATTGTCATCCCATTCTAAATGTTCCATTTCACCACTAGAAATTGCGGCTCGATCTTTTCCAATTGGTAATAAATCAACATTTGATAACCCTCGACCGTCCGCTAAAACTGCACCTTCTGCTTGATTAGCTGCTGTCGCACCACCCCATAAAAATTTTTCTGATAAGACCATTTTCTTCCTCCACGTGTTATAATATTTTAAAATTACTTTAACATTTCTCAAAAACAGCTTCAATAAGCCAAAAACGACTTGGCAAAAGATTTCATTTTTAATCAATTATGCCAAAAGAGCTGAAATAAAATTTCACTAGGAAGGAAGTCTCATGACACTTTTACAAGATATTGAACATCTGGCTAATACACGAAAAGATTCTAAAAAAGACATTGCTAATTTTATTTTGACCCACAAATTAGAACTAGCTCATTTAACACTTGATGATATTCAAAATCAAGCTTACATTTCAAAATCATCTTTAGTCCGCTTCGCTAAATCTCTTGGATTTTCTGGTTGGAAAGAATTTCTAGTACCTCTAATGGAAGAAATCTATAAAGAAAGCCAATACTTTTCCAATGTTGATCCCGATATCCCCTTTACCAAAAACGATGACAATCTTACTTTAGCTGGGAAAATTGCGCAACTTCAAATAGCAAGTATTGAAGACAGCTTAGCCTTACTAGATGATAATTTGCTTACTCAAGCAGCTTATTCTATCAAAAAAGCAAAGCGTATTGTTATTTTTGGTATTAGCCCAAATAACATATTGGCGGAAGTTTTTCGAAGACGCATGGCTGGTATCGGCAAATCTATTGAGGTTCCTCGTAATGACGAAATGGGGCTTGCCTCATTATCTTTAACCTCAGATGATTTGGCTATACTCATTTCTTATTCTGGTAAACTTCTCCAATTTCCTCCTCGATTACTCGAACATCTTGAATACAGCGAAGTCACTACACTTGCTATCACTAGCCAAGAAAAATCTCCTTTAGCTCAATTTTGTGATATCGTACTTCCTATATCCGGTCGTGAACAAATTGTTGGAAAGATTTCTGGCTTTGCATCTGAAGAATCTATTTTATTTATTCTTAATGTCCTCTACGCAGCCTATTTTTCATTAAACTACGATGCAAATCTTGCCTATAAGCAAAAAATGGCAGAGTTTCTAGAAAGCGGTCGTCAAAACAAACAACCATAAGTCGAAATAAAATTTCATCATTCAAGGTTTCCTTTTACAAAAGTTGAAACCTTTTTTCATTCTTCTCTCTATCCATTGAAAGGGCTTTCTAGCTATGGTAATCTTATCTCGAAAAATATAAAAGGGAGACAAAACTATGTCAAAAGAATATCAAGCGTTAGCTACTCAAATTATTAAATTAATTGGTGGCAAAGAAAACGTAGCTAATGTTTATCATTGCCAAACACGGCTACGTTTTACACTTGTTGATAACTTAAAAGCTGATACCGAAGCTCTTGAAGAATTAGATGGTATTACCAAAGTTCTTATCAATGCTGGTCAATATCAAATTGTCATTGGTACACATGTTGCTAGTGTCTTTGAAGAAATTGAAAAATTAGTCGAGATATCACAAGATACTACTAGCCAAGAAAAGAAAGGCGTTTTTGATGCCATTATCGATTTTGTAGCAGGAACCTTCCAACCAATTATCCCCGCCCTTTCTGGAGCTGGTATGGTAAAAGCAGTTTTAGCACTTCTTATTGTTTTTAACATCATCACCTCAGATTCACAAACCTATTACATGCTTAATGTATTTGCAGATGGTGTATTTTACTTCTTGCCAATTCTCATAGCTTTTACACAAGCACAAAAACTCAAATGTAACCCTATTTTAGCTGCAGGTGTTGCTGCCATGCTCTTACACCCAAACTGGTCAGCTCTTGTTACAGCTGGAGACGCTATCAACTTCTTTAACGTCATTCCATTTACACTAGCTAGCTATGGTTCAAGCGTTATTCCCATCATTCTTATCATTTTTGTTCAATCTTATGTTGAAAAGTTTTTAAATAAATACATTCCAAAAGCAATTAACCTTGTCTTTGTTCCAATGTTAACCTTCCTTATCATGGGAACCTTAGCCTTCTCAATTCTTGGTCCAATTGGGGCTGTTTTAGGAAATTATCTTGCAACTGTATTTACATTCTTAGCAGAAAATGCAAGTTGGGCACCCGCTTTAATCATTGGAGCATTTTTACCAATCATGGTAATGTTTGGTATTCACAATGGCGTTGCCCCACTTGGAATCATGCAAATGTCTCAACTGGGTTATGATTCCATCTTTGGTCCTGGCTGCGTCTGTTCAAATATGGCACAAGCAACAGCTGGTGCAGTGATTGCCTTTGTAACAAAAGACAAAACTACTAAAGAAACAGCTATTCCTGGTTCTATCACAGCCTACATGGGAATTACTGAGCCTCTTCTTTATGGTGTCAATCTTCCAAAACGTTATCCACTCATCGCTTCAATGATTGGTGGGGGACTTGGCGGACTTTATGCAGGACTCACACATGCCCATCGATTTGCGACAGGTTCATCTGGACTTCCTGCGATTCTTCTTTATATTGGCGATAATACTATGACTTATTTTTATAATATCATTGTCGCTATCATCATTAGCATCATTTCTACTGCCATCATCACTTTTGTTTTAGCAAAATATTTTGAAAAAGATACTACTTTAAATGACCAAAATAAATCTGAATCTCCTGTTATTACTGGTCAAGAAGTACTATCTCCACTATCTGGTGAAATCTTACCTATTGAAAAAGCACTTGATGCTGTCTTTGCCTCAAAAATCATGGGAGAAGGTGTTGCAATCATGCCAGAAACAACTGAAATTGTAGCTCCATTTGACGGAAAAGTTGAAACTCTATTTCCAACCAAACACGCTATTGGAATCATCTCTGATAGCGGAGCTGAAATCCTCATCCATGTTGGTATCAATACCGTCGACCTAAAAGGAGATGGTTTCAAAACATTTGTTAAACAAGGTGACCGTATTACAAGCGGCCAAAAGTTACTCACTTTTAACAAAGAAGCTATTGAAAAAGCTGGATACTCAACTCAGACAATGGTTGTTGTAACCAATACATCACAATACAAAACTATTACAAAACACGATAATCAATTCAGTAAAGCAGGTGATTTGATTATTGAATTAGAAAAATAAAAAGACTAGAACATTTTTGTTCTTAGTCTTCATTGAACCTAGGCTTTTGGCTTAGGTTTTTATAGTTTCTTCCAAAACTTCAGGCTAATCAATACTTGGATTGCTGCTGCGAGCAAAACAAGAACAAGTGTTAAAGTCATATTAATCAATTGTACTTGATGAATAACATTACCAATAATGACCAAGCCTAGTGCAAGCCCACCTCCAATGATATATGAGCCCATCATCATTCCAAACGTTAACCATTGACCAGAATTACGACTAAAGAGTTGTGTCACATCTTGCCAAAGCAAATTAAGATTTTTATAATCACGCCAGTAAATCAACTGCCCTTGGATGCTAATCATCATAAGCAAACCAAGTAAAAAGCCCAATATCAAAAGTGGTTTAAGTTTCAAAAGAAAGGCGCCAACAATCAAATAAACCATCGCAGGGACAAAGGCTTGAAGAGCTGCCAAAACAAGAAATTTCTGAGTTAAAAACTTCTTGAAAGGATAAGGAAGTGATTTAATAAAGTGATAGTTCTCTTTTTCAAGTGAAATTCCTACACCAAGAAACGTTGATGGTGTAGCACAGTTACTTCCCAAAATAACCCCAACAAGCATTGAAATTCCGAAATAATCGCTTAATACATTAGAAAGATTGATGCCATTTACCAGCACTGGTGTTAAGAAAATCACCACATAAATCAGTGACATGAGATAAGTCTGACTGATCAAAGTTGCATTTTGCAGTGTTGATACATGATGGTGAATCATCATATTATTCAAAGAATAAGATTTTCTTGAACACGTCTTAACGTTCTTTTTAGTCTTTTGCTTATTAGGTCTTGCATACAAGGTATTTTGATAATAATTTGGCATTGCCCATTTAACAATTCCGATAATTAAGCCAATAAGAAGAGCCAATGGCAAGTAAAAATTCAGAACAGTTGTCAAACTAAACGGTGCATTGACAATATCATAAAATCCTCTAAAGTATGGAATAATCGGACGGTCAAGAAGTTTTACTTGCTCATCACCAATATTTTTACTGTTTATGACATTCATATACAAAATAGCAGCTACTGCACCAATTGTTGAAAAAGACATCAAAATAGTAGAAATAAGCTTACGATGCTGACTTCGAACAATAATCCCACCAAGACAACTATTGGCATAAAGTGCAAGGACAGTTGACGTTGCAAACAAAATCAGAAATGCGACTACCGTCATTGGAATTGCAACTACCAGCCCAGCCAATTGACAGTAAGCTATGAAAAATAAAGATAAAAGTGGCGTTAAGAAAGTCAGTCCCATTCCAAAACTTGAAATCACTTTTGCCAAATAAAGTTCACTAGATTTTATCGGCAAATGTGCATAAAGCTTCACATCATCACTTTCATAAAAAATGCTATATATCGCTGAAAAAGCATTCAAGGTAGCCATGATAAAAAAGATGGCAGTGTAAAATGTAAAATATCCAGGATAATATTTGAAATTCAGACTAACAAACATAAAAACGTAAATCACAGCAAATAAAAGAACTAGAAAAATTTGCTGACGAATAACACTCTTATATGCCGAAATTTTCTTCTGCGGATTTTTCTCTTGTTTTCGTTTAACTGCAGTAACGTTTTGTGGATTTGAATAAAGAATATTAATCTTAACAAGTTCCCAAATAATTGACCAGTTCATACACTCACACCTCTTCTGCCTTACGTCCTGCAAGTTCAAGGTAAATCGTTTCTAAATCTTTATCAGGATGGTTCGCTTTCAACTCTTCCAATGAGCCAACAAAAATCAATTTTCCTTCTTTCAAGATGCCGATGCGGTCACACAATTGTTCAGCAACTGCCAAAACGTGTGTTGAGAAAAGCACTGTATTGCCACCACGCGCATGCTCTTTCATCATCTCTTTCAAATCAAAAGCTGCTTGTGGGTCAAGTCCTGTCAATGGTTCATCCAAAATCCAAATATCTGGATTTGAAATCAAAGCTCCGATGACAATCACTTTTTGACGCATACCATGTGAAAAACTTTCAATCAATTCATCAACATGTTCAGAAATATCAAATAGGTGTGACAGACGGTCAATACGTTCTTCAACTTTTGCTTCATCCACACCATAAATTTTTGCTAAGAAATGCCAGTACTCACTCGCCGTCAAATTCAAAAATAAATCTGGTGAGTCAGGAACATAACCAATACGTTTTTTAATCTCATCACGATGTTCTGACAAAGCCAAATCATCTACAAAAACCTCACCGTAAGTAGCCTCAATAATTGAGGTTAAAATACTAATAGTCGTTGTTTTCCCAGCACCATTGTGACCAATAAGACCAAAAATCTCACCGTTCTCAATAGTTACATTAAGGTCACTAAGTGCTTCCTTATCTCCATATAATTTTGAAACATGTTCAAAACGAATCATTTTATTTCCCCCTAAATATCCTCAAAGTGGCTTTATCCACTTTGAAACTTCCTTTTTTTCATAATAGTCCGCTGCCCATTTGTGAGTTAAATCTTTCAAATTCAAAACACCTCGAGGTAATTGAAAATCATTGTGAGCATAAAAAAGATTTAGTTCATGCTCTAAGTGCATGGCAGACAATCCAGCATCATCACTTTTAATGATTTCATTAGAGGCAGACAGTAAAATTTTAGACAATTCAACATTCTGACGCACACTCATATCTTCATAAGCTACTTTTATTGCCTTATACAATTTACCACATCGCTCTTCCATCGAACCTCACCTTCTCCTCAATTTTGTACTATTAAATTAACACAATTACCTTTTACAATATCTTACCGTTTATCACATTTTTTGTCAACAAATAACAAAAAAGCCCTTGCTGAGCAAGGGCTTTTTAGATTATTTATAATTGATTATAAAGATTCGAAAAGGCTAACAGCGTTATCAACTGTGAATCCATATTCTTCAAAGATTTTAGCACCTGGTGCAGAAGCTCCCCAAGTATCGATTGTAAGAGTTTTACCTTGGAGACCAACGTATTTGCCCCAACCAAAGCTTGAGCCAGCTTCAATTGCCAAACGTTTTGTAACGTTAGCTGGAAGAATACTTTCTTTGTAAGCTGCATCTTGTTCGTCAAAGATGTTTTGTGCTGGCATTGAAACCACACGAACATGAACACCTTTAGCTTCCAAAGCAGCTTGAGTATCAAGAGCTAATTTCACTTCAGAACCAGTAGCAATAAGGATACCGTCAAGGTCACCTTTAGCTTCTGAAAGGATGTAAGCACCTTTGTTCACACCATCTTCTGCCAATTCTTTTGTTCCTTCAAGAACAGGAAGATTTTGACGAGTCAAGACAAGCATTGTTGGACGGTTTGTTTCAGCAAGAGCACGTTTCCATGCAGCGTTTGTTTCGTTACCATCAGCTGGACGAATAACGTTAAGATTTGGCATAGAACGAACGCTAGCCAATTGTTCAACTGGTTCGTGAGTTGGACCATCTTCACCAACGGCGATTGAGTCGTGAGTCATGACATAAACAGTTGGTAATTGTTGAAGAGCTGCCATACGAACAGCTGGAAGTAGGTAGTTAGAGAATACGAAGAATGTACCACCGTAAACACGAGTACCACCATGAAGGGCAATACCATTCATAGCAGCTGCCATGGCAAATTCACGTACACCAAACCAGATGTTGCGACCAAGGTAGTTATCTGGTTGGAAATCAGATTCTACTTTGACCATTGTATTATTTGATGCAGAAAGGTCAGCTGAACCACCCCAGAATGATGGAACTTGTGCTGAGATTTGTTGAATAGCTTGTTGGCTTGATGAACGGCTAGCAAGGCTAGTTCCGATTTCAAAGTCTTCAAGTTTTACGTCAACTGGTTTGTTAGCAAATGCAGCCTTATATTCAGCAGCTAATTCTGGGTAAGCAGCTTCGTATTCACGGAATTTAGTTTCCCATGCGTTTTGAGCAGCTTCACCACGGAATTTAATACCAACTTCGAAACGTTTTGCAACTTCTTCTGGAACTGTGAATTCTGGATATTCCCAACCATAAGATTTTTTAGCATAAGCAATTCCGTCAACACCAAGAGGTGCACCGTGGACAGCTGATGTACCTTGTTTTTCGGCACCAAAACCAATGATTGTTTTAACTTCAATGATAGATGGTTTTTCTGTTTCAGCTTTTGCTTCTTCGATAGCTTTAGCAATTGCTTCAAGGTCATTACCATCTTTAACTAGAATGTGTTGCCATCCGTAAGCTTCAAATTTACCTTTGATATCTTCTGTGAAAGCTTTTGATGTTGGACCATCAAGTGAGATGTCATTTGAATCATAAAGAAGAACCAATTTACCAAGTTTTAAGTGACCAGCAAGACTTGCTGCTTCTTGGCTGACACCTTCCATCAAGCATCCATCACCATGCAAAGCGTATGTATAGTGGTCAACAATATCAAAACCAGGTTTGTTAAATTTTGCAGCTAAGTGAGCTTCTGCCATTGCCATACCAACAGCATTAGCAATACCTTGACCAAGAGGTCCAGTTGTTGCTTCAACACCGTCTGTGTGGTTTACTTCTGGGTGACCTGGTGTTTTTGAACCCCATTGACGGAAGTTTTTCAAATCATCAATAGTCACATCATAACCTGATAGGTGAAGAAGACTGTATAAAAGTGCAGAACCGTGACCTGCAGATAGTACGAAACGATCTCGGTTAGACCAAGAGCGGCTTGTTTTTGGATTAACGTTCATTACATGATTCCAAAGAACATAAGCCATAGGTGCAGCTCCCATTGGAAGACCTGGGTGACCAGAATTGGCTGCCTGAATGGCATCAATTGAGAGCGTGCGGACAGTGTTAACTGCCAATTGATCAATAGCATCAAATGTCATGAGTGAAACCTTTCTGTTTTTAAGGACTTAAAGTATTATTGTTCGGATTCTATTATAACATAAAATACTTGACTTTTTAAATTAAATTATTATTTGGTTTTTTGTAAACATTTTCCTAAACAATAAAGCCCAGCATTTATAGCTGAGCTTTATGTTTTTTATGAATTTGGATCGTCAAGGCTGCGACCATGCAAACCACGTTCGCGTTGCAATTGACGGAGTTTTTCAGGAGTTACATCATTTCCTTTTTCATCGACAATTTTAATACCTGCGATGTGGTGAAGAAGTGAATGACGATAACCTTCGATATACTCTTTACGCAATTTAGCTTGTTCAACTTTTTCTGCACCAGTCAAGCCAACTGTTTTTTTCTTACGTGCAAGTTCATTAATACGTTGAATCTTTTTTTCATTCATGAGTAAGACTCACCAAACGCCCAAATAATATTTGAAACGTTATTCCTTTCTATAATTTACCAAAACTTCTCATAAAGTCTGATATAAGTCAGAAATCTACTCAAAGAGTAGATTTCTTAAGCTTATTTGGTATTCAATTTGTTAAATGCGGCAACGCTGCTTGCTTTTGCTGTCAATTCAGCAAGGATAGCTAAGCGATTGTTTTTAACAGCTTCATTATCTACCATAACCATTGTATTGTCAAAGAATTTGTCAATAACTGAACTTAGGGCAAATAATTGTGCCAATTTATCGCTAGCAGAGCCAGCCAAGTTTAAGTCTGCTGCAGCTTGTGCCAAGGCTTTTTCTTCGTCATTTTCAAACAAGCTTGCATCAACTGCTACACCTGCTTGTGCTTTTTCAGCAAGATTGAAGACACGTGAAAGACTTTCAACTGCTGATTTGTAACCTTCTGCTTTGCTTGCTTCAACAAGAGCATCAGCAGCTTCAAGCATTTCAGCAACAACAAAGTTTGAACCAGCAAGAACAGCTTCTTTAATGTCTTTAGAAACTGATTTGCTCATCATTTTTTCAACACGAGCACGGATGAAGTCCATAACTTCTGCTTTGTGTTCATAAGTCAAGCTGTCAAATGACAAAGCATACAAGTTATCAATCAATTCGTCCATTGGAATTTTCAATCCAAATGCGTCCATGATACGAACCACACCAGCTGTTGCACGACGAAGAGCGTATGGGTCGTTTGAACCTGATGGAATCAAACCAACTGAGAAGAATGACAAGATTGTATCCAATTTATCAGCAAGTGCCAAAAGAGCACCAACTTTAGTTTCTGGAAGATCACCTTCAGCTGAATTTGGAAGGTAGTGTTCACGAATAGCTGTAGCTACTGCGGCATCTTCGCCTGCAAGAAGGGCATATTTTTCACCCATGATACCTTGCAATTCGTCAAATTCACCAACCATACCAGTCAATAGGTCAAATTTGTAGATTTCAGCAGCGCGTGCAAGTGCTTTGCTTTCTTCAGCAGAAGCGCCAGCTTTTTCAGCAAGGTAAGCAGCAATCACTTTGCTACGGCTCATGTGTTCTGAAAGTGAACCAATTTTTTCGTGGAATGTAACGTTGTCAAGTTTAGCAACAAGGTCAGCAATTTTAAGTTTTTGGTCTTCACGCCAGAAGAATTCTCCATCTTCCAAACGAGCAACAAGAACTTTTTCATTACCTTTAATGACGTTTTCGATGTGTTTTTCGTTACCGTTACGAACTGAGATGAAGTTTGGCATCAAGTTGCCATCAAGGTCACGAACAACGAAGTAACGTTGGTGGTTTTTCATTGAAGTAACGAGCACTTCTTCTGGAACTTCAAGATATTTAGTATCGAAGCTACCCATGAAAGCAGTTGGGTATTCAACCAAGTTAAGAACTTCGTTAAGCAATTCATCATCGATTTCAACACGAACGTTTTCAGCTTTTTCGATAGCTTTGATTTGGTTAACAATCATGTCTTGACGTTCTTTAGCATCTGCGATAACAAAGACTTTACGCAAATCTTCTTCGTATGAATCAGCGCTAGCAATTTCTGTTTCATGACCAAGGAAACGGTGACCACGGCTCACACGACCTGAGTGAATGTCTAAGAAATCAAGGTCAAGAGCTTCATCATCAAGAAGGACAGTCAATGTGTGAACTGGACGGATGTATTCAAAAGTATTGTTTGCCCAGTGCATGTTTACTGGGAAAGTCATTGCTGACAAGATTTCTGGAATGTCTACAAGAACTTCTTTAGCAGCTTTTCCTGCTTCATGTTTTGTAACGTAAACATACTCTTCACCTTTGACTTCGCGGAATTCGATGTCATCAGTTGTCAAACCTTTACCACGTACAAAACCTTGTGCAGCTTTTGTAAAGTTACCATCAGCATCCAAAGCGATTTTTTTAGAAGGACCTTTGAAATCTTCTGTCAAATCAGTTTGAGCATCAGCAAGACCAAGAACACGTACAGCCAAACGACGTGGAGTTGAGAAAGTTTGAATGCCTTCAAATGCCAAGCGTTTTTCTTTCAAAAATGCTGCCATACGGTCACCAAGTTGTTTTTCACTTGGAGTAACAACATAAGCTGGTAATTCTTCTAAACCAAGTTCTACAAGTAAATTTTTAGCCATTATTCAGCATCCTCCTTCAAAAGTTTTTCACGTGTTGCTTCGTCAAGTAATGGGTAACCAAGACGTTTACGTTCAGCAACAAATGTTTTCGCAACGACACGAGCCAAGTTACGGATACGAGCAATGTAACCAGCACGTTCTGTTACAGAAACTGCACCACGCGCATCAAGCAAGTTGAATGTGTGTGAACATTTCAAAACGTAGTCGTAAGCTGGGTGAACCAAGTTTTCTTCCAAGCAACGTTTTGCTTCTGTTTCAAATTTTTCAAAGTTTTCAAGAAGCATATCTTGGTTAGAAATTTCAAATGAGTATTTTGAGTGTTCAAATTCTGGTTGAAGGAAAATTTCACCGTATTTAACACCTGGAGCCCATTCAATATCATAAACAGAATCAACTTCTTGGATGTAAGATGCCAAACGTTCAAGACCGTAAGTAACTTCTGATGTTACAGGACCAGTTTGCAAACCACCAACTTGTTGGAAGTAAGTGAATTGAGTGATTTCCATACCGTCAAGCCAAACTTCCCAACCAAGACCAGCTGAACCAGTTGATGGGTTTTCCCAGTTATCTTCAACGAAACGAATATCGTGTTCCAAAGTATTGATTCCCAAACGTTCCAATGATTCAAGGTAAAGTTCTTGAATGTTTGATGGAGATGGTTTCATAACAACTTGGAATTGGTGGTGTTGGTAAAGACGGTTAGGGTTTTCACCATAACGACCATCTGCTGGACGACGTGATGGTTCTACGTAAGCTGCATTCCATGGTTCTGGACCAATAGCACGAAGGAATGTGTAAGGGCTCATTGTACCAGCACCTTTTTCATTATCGTAAGCTTGCATTAACATACAACCTTGGTCATTCCAAAATTGTTGCAAAGTCAAAATAATCTCTTGGAAAGTCAATTTTTTAGACATACATCTACTCCTTATTTTTTTAACTTAATTGGCGAAGTATCATCTGGAATTCAGCCGTTCCCATAATAAAAGAACCGCCAACACACCCATATGATACCTCATAAGGGGCGTTAAAACGCGGTTCCACCCTATTTTATTACTTCATTTATCTGATTTTAACTTAGACTAGCTAAGCGAAAGCGCCAGCGACTCATTTTAGTTTCATCCGACTTCCACCACCTCGGACTCGCTAAGAAACACCATGAGGCCCTCTCTCTTCACCAGTTATTTTAGCACAAATGTATTTGAGTGTCTAGTAAATATCAAAAAAGCTGAACCTACTACTGCAAATCCAACTTTTTTGTATCTTCTAAGCTTTCCAAGCTTCTTGTCCGCCAAGATAAGTTGCTCGTAAATCAAGATCCTTATCTAAGACAATGAAGTCTGCCAAACGACCTTTTTTAATTTGGCCGCATTTATCATCAATACCAACAGAAATTGCTGCTGTGAGACTTGCCATATTAATAGCTTGCGCTTTTGAAGCAATTCCCCAATTAACCACATTTTTAACGGCATCTTTCAACTGAAGAATTGAACCAGCGAGAGCTCCATTTGATTTCAAGCGTGCAGTTCCTTTTTCAACAGTTACAGGAAATTCACCAAGCATGTAGTCACCATCTTTAAGACCACCAGCACTCATACAATCTGTAATCAAAACCACGTGTTCATGATCTTTTTGGTGCATCAAAATGTCACAAGCTGATGGATGAACATGGTGTCCGTCACAAATTAACTCAGCATAAGTATTTGGCATTTCATAAACAGCACCTACCATACCAGGTTCACGGTGATTAAGTCCGCGCATACCATTATAGGCATGCACCCAGACAGAAGCTCCTGCTTCCACTGCTTTTGCGGCTTGATTATATGTCGCATCAGAGTGTCCAAGAGCCACAATCACATTTTTATCATTTGCATAATTGATAAAGTCTTCGACTTCATCTCGTTCAGGTGCTAAAGCAATTTTTTTCAAGAGTCCTTTTGAACTTTCCAACCATTGATCGAGTTCAGCAGTTGAAGGATTTTTCATATAAGATGGATTTTGAGCACCTTTGTATTTTTCAGTAAAATAAGGTCCCTCAAAGAAAAGTCCTTGAATGCGTGCTCCTTTTTCTTGACCTGCGACATCTGCTGCTGTGCGACAAATATCGTCAAGCGTATCAAATGAAGCTGTCAAGGCTGTCGGTAAGAAACTTGTCACACCAGCACCCAAAAGGGCTTCACTCATAGTCTTAAAAGCTTCTTGGGTGTTATCCATCACATCAACACCAGCAAAGCCATGAATGTGTGTATCAACTAAACCAGGTGCCACACTAAAACCTGAATAATCTATAATTTCTGCGCCATGTGGTGCTTCTTCTTGCCAATCACCGAAACGATCATTTTCAATAGCAAGGTAACCCGCACCTTTTACATGGTAAGGATAGTAAAATTCATCTGCTTTTATGTATTTTGTCATTTGAATTGCCTCCATGACTACATTATAAAATAAAAGCGCTTTTTTGTAAATGGTATATACCAAATTTATACCAATTCAAAATTGGTATTGAAAAATACCCTTAAGAAAATTTCTCAAAGGTACTAGATTTATGATTAAATTTGATTTTCAAGAACTTTTTCAACCAAGTTTAAAGCGTGGTCGGTAATACGTGTACATGGTGTAATAAGATCGATAAAGTTAACACCAGCAAGCGGCGTACATTCACCATTGTTCATACGTTTAATATGATTTTTACGAATGCGACGTTCCAAGTGTGCGATTTCTTTATGACGATCAACCAACTCATTTGCTAGCGGCAGGTCGTTATCAATGACAACTTTAAGTGAATCAAGAATCATGCGATGTGTTTCGTGATATAGGTTGTCAATTTCTTTAACAGCGGCTTGTGAGAAAGTGATGTCTTTTGAAATATTATGTTCCATCAAGTGAACCAAGCTAATACTGTGGTCACCGATACGTTCAAGGTCACGTGATGAATCGAGAACACTTGATAAAATTTCACTTTCGTGTTGACTTAATTGCTCACTTGAAAGATCAATCAAATATTTTGTCAATTCTTCATCGACATTATTAATAGTGTCCTCAAATTTTTGTGTCTTTTCAGCATATTTTTCATTTCTTGTTTCCACAAACAAGAAAGCTGCTTCAAAGGCTTGAGTCGCAAAGGCACCTAAGTGAATCAATTGTTTTTTAGCATTCCCAAGAGCAATAGCTGGCGCTTGTTTAAGAATAATCTTATCAAGGTAAATAGCTTTGTACTTAGTAGCTTCATCTTCACCAGGAATTAATTTTGTAACTACAAATGCCAAAGTTCCAATAAATGGGAAGAGCAAAATGGTATTTGTAATATTAAAAGTACCATGTGCAAAGGCAACTGTCATCGCTGGCGTCAATTTAAAGTGAAGTTCCATCCACTGCATTAAGCCAGTAAATGGCACCAATAGAACCATAAACAAGACAGTTCCGATAACATTGAAAAGTACGTGCGCTCCTGCAACTCGTTTTGCTGCAACATTAGAGCCGATTGCTGCAAGAACGGCTGTAATACAAGTACCGATGTTACTTCCTAGAAGAATCGGAATTGACCCTTGAAGATCAAGAAGATTTCCTGCATACAATCCTTGCAAAATACCGATAATGGCAGCTGATGATTGGATAAGCATAGTCAAGCCAGTCCCAATCAAAACACCCATAATTGGTTTGTCACCTAAAGTTGCTAAATAATCCTGAAAGGCTGGAACAGATTTTAATGGAGCCATCGCATCACCCATAATGTTTAGTGAGAAGAAAATTCCTCCAACACCAAAAATGATACGTCCGATATTGTTTAAACGTCGATTTGACGTAAAGAACAACAAAGCAGCACCGATAAAAATCATCGGAAGGGCATAATCACCCAAATTAAAACCAATCAGAAAAGACGTAACAGTCGTCCCGATATTGGCACCCATGACAATACCAATCGCTTGTCTCAAGGTTAAAAGTCCTGCTGATACCAAACCAACAGTAATAACTGTTACCCCTGAACTTGATTGGATTAGAGCTGACATGGCTAAACCAACAAGAATTCCTAAGAAAGGATTACTTGTATATTTGTCGATATAAAAACGAAGTCTGTCTCCCGCTGCTTGTTGCAGACCGTCTCCCATGTATTTAATACTAAAGAGAAAGAGTCCTAGACCTCCAAAAAAACCAAAAGCAATTTCTTGCCAATTTACTGACACAGTCTTATCCTCAAATACTATAATTTTACCGAGAAAAAACCCGATACTTCCATTTTAATGTATTCAACGTAAACAGACAAGTATTTTTTTAAGCTTTTTCTAAATTGATAACGTTTTGAAATAACATCACTCCTCTAAGAAAGCTACTTCTAAATATTTTTTCAAATTTTTAATAAGCTTAAATGATAAAAAATTAAAATTTCGAGGAGTTTTTAGGAAAAAGATTAATACGCTGCCATTTATATGTTATAATAGGAAAAGACGCTGTGTCTCAATAAATACTACTAATCTAGTCTACTTTTCAATGTGATGGCGACTTCATCATCAAGTAATATTAAATAATTCAAAAAAGGAGCTCTCATGAAAGCAACAAAAAGTGAAGTTACTTATTTTATTTTAAGTATTATTTTAATTGCCTTAGCAGGCGGAATTTACTTTGTCTTTGGTAATACACATACAAGCACATCAAGTTCACAACCTAAAACATCAATTAGCTCATCTTCTAGCCAAGCAGATTTAGAAGCTAACGCACAAGCTCTCCTAGCTGAAGCTCAAGCTAATCCTTCAGCCGAAGCCATTTCTAGTGCACAAGATGCTATTAACAAACTTTCTGATGAAGCTAAAAAGACTGATTTGCAATCACAATTAGATGCTGTTTCTGCAGAACTTACTAATAGAAATAACGCAGAATCTGCTGTCACAACTGCAGAATCTGAACAAACAAGCCAAAACGTTGATGCAGCCCAAGCTGCAATCGACGCCGTAGGTGACCAAGCAACTAAAGATCAGCTTCAAGCGCGTCTTGACGCTGTTTCTAATGCTATTGCAGCTGCTGTTAACAAAACTGAAGATACAACAGCAGCATCAGATAGCTCAGATAACTCTGACAGTTCTACTATTAATCCAAATAACACAACTCGAACTCCTTCTTCAGTTGTAACTGATGGTAATTACACTTATTACAGCTATTAATGATGTCAATCGGATTTATTTTTTCTGCGATTGGTGCGACATGTTTAGCAGCCGCATCTTTTGCTAAAACTAAAAAACATATGTTAATGTGGCAATTGTCGGATTACTTCTTCACGATGATTGCTAATTTTTTACTTGGCGGCTACACAGGAGCCATTTCTATTAGTGTATCGATAATTCGTAATACACTCATGATTAAAAATTGGGATTCAATCTATTCAACCATTCTTTTGGTGATAATACAGGTTTCAGCTGGAACTTACTTTAATAACCTTGGCTTAATTGGATTGCTTCCATTAATTTCCTCAGTATCTTATACTATCGTTTCCTTTGCAACTGATAAAGTGCAATGGCTCCGCTGGGTTACTGTTGAAAATATGATACTTTGGGCATTTTATGACTTCACTATTAAAGCATACCCAGCTTTAATCATGGATGTATTTATTACAATCACCACATTAATTGCTATTGCTAAATACAGTTCCTTTAATCAAACGAAAAAAGAGCATGAGTGATACTCATGCTCTTTTATATTGACTTACACTGTTTCGTACCCTAATAAAATACCACCATCTTCTCCGTAGAAACTACATAGACCTGATGCAGGTACGCATGTGACATCAGCTTGTGGGTATTTTTCTTTAATTTTTTCAGTCAATTGCTGACATGCTTTTTCGTTATTGGCATGAGCAATCATAACTTTACCACCTTGATAGCCTTCTTTAAGCATTTCATCGATAGTTGCTTGAACAGCTTTTTTCTGTCCACGCGCTTTATGAAGGAGTTCCAACTTACCTTCGTCGCTTGCTTTACCGACCATACGAATGTTCAAAAGTCCAACAACTTTTCCGACAAGTTTACTCAAGCGACCATTTTTAACAAGATTATCAACACGAGCAAGGACAAAAAGGAGTCTTGTTTTAGCTTGATAAGCTGTAATTGCCTCAACTACTTCGTCAAAACTTAGCCCTTTTGCAATCAAGCGGCTCAATTCAAGAACAATCAAATCGATTTCACCACCTGCTGACAAAGAATCAATAACGTGAACATTCACATTTGGGTGTTCTTCTAAAAGCATATGTTTTGCAACTTGGGCACTATTTTGGCTTCCTGAGAGATTACCAGTGATTGTGATAGCAATAACATTTTCAGCACCTTGATAGGCTTGTAAGAAAGCATCTGGGCTTGGGCAACTTGATTTTGATGAAACTGGGCTTTCGTACATCGTTTTCATCATATTAGCAACATCTAAGCCTTCATCATCTACAAAGATTTCTGAACCGATTTGAATTGTAAGTGGGACATTTTGGTATTCGACGTGTTCAGCAAGTCCTTCAATTTGTCGAATATCACATCCAGAATCTGCAACAATTTTCCAACTCATATCTATATCCTCCAATCCATTGAGATTAAAATTTATTTGACAAACAAAGTATTTTCACCTAAAATTATATCATTAATGCCCTTACATTAGCCATTAAAAACAATCAGATGTCACAAGTACGAGGTTTTTGTCATGACGGAAAAGACAATTTCAAAAAATTCCTTGCAAAATTTAAAAGTTTCAAATAAGGAATCACGAAAATTGACTCGTGAGTCCCTTGAAACGGCACTTTTGCTACTTCTTGAAAAGAAAACCTTGGACCAAATTACTATCTCAGAACTCGTTGCCAAAGCTGGAGTCTCACGCAACGCCTTCTACCGTAATTACAAATCAAAAGAAGCTATATTAGAATCAATTCTAACCCAAATCGTTCGACGAATTTTTCGTGGTCTTAAAGCCTTTGATTTAAAAAGTCAACTCTCCCAAGCTTGGCTTTTCATTTTGAACGAAGCTAAAAAAGAGGCACAAGTCCTTTGTGCTATCTTTGAACAACACCTTGAAAAACTCTTGACAGGAATTGTCTCTAAACGCTTAAAAGCTTATCAAAGGTTCAAGAAAAAGCGTAACTCAAACTACACTAACTCATTTTGGAGTAATGCCATTATCTCAGTCCTATCTAATTGGGTGGCTGATGATATGCGCACACCTGCTGAAGAAGTTGCAGCAATTGGTTTACCGCTTTTCTTATAAGAAGACAAAATCCGACCAAACTGGTCGGATTTTTTATTTATTTCAACACATAATCGTAAATGGCTTTTGCAACGCCTGCTTCATTATTAGTTGTTGTTTCATAACGACAAATTGCTTTGACTTCGTCAGTCGCATTTCCCATAGCAACGCTGTGCTCAGCGAATGCTAACATTTCAAGGTCATTAGCCGCATCACCTAACGCCATAACTTCTGCTTGCGACAAGCCAAGTTTTTCTGACAAAGCTTTAAGCGCTGTTGCTTTTGTATAGCCTTTAGGCATTGCTTCAAAGATGTATTCTTGGCTACGAACGACACTAAAATCTTTTGCTAACTCTTCTTCTTTTGCTGCTTGGAAAGGATCAAGCTGTGGCGCTTTTGCCATGTACATGGCTTGGAAAATAGTTTCATCAAGTGCCTTCATCTCATCCAAACTTTTAGCAATAGCTGTGTCAAAAACAAGACTTGCATCGTATTGAACCAATTCTGGAACTTCGCTACCTACGGCATAATAATGTTTTTCACCAGTCAATGTTAGGCACACATCAGGGTAATCAGCGATAGCTTCGTTCAATGTATCAAGTTCTTCATTTGTGACTTGAGCATGAAAAACAAGTTCCCAATTTTTTGTATTGTAAATTGTGCAACCATTATTCATAATGATATATTCTTCATCATCTAAGCCCAATTTTTCAAAAAATGGAAGAATACCTGATTTTGGACGTCCTGTACAAAGCACGATTTTTACACCAGCTTTTGCTGCTGCTTGAATCGCTTTTACATTTTCTTCAGGAATTTTTTTATCAGAATTGAGCAATGTTCCGTCTAAATCGATTGCAATTAATTTAATCATTTTTAATGACCTTCCGTTTAATTTTTGGCAAATGCCACTGACGCCAGTAGCCTATCATACGTAAGATTGTCAGAACTAAAACGAGCAAATAATAGCCTGGATCATTATGGACGATTTTAAAGAAAATGGCTAGCGCTGCAACGATAGCCCAGCCAGCGTAAACTTCACTACGCAAAACACTTGGCTTTCGACCAGCTAAAATATCACGAACGATACCACCACCAGCACCAGTCAGAACAGCTGCAACAATCACAGCACTCAAAGGCTGATGAAGTTTTACAGCATACATGGCTCCTTGAACACTAAATGCTGCAAGACCAATCGCATCTGTCAAAACTTCTGCTTTTTTCCAACCTTTGTGGGTAATGATATTTGGAAAAATCATGATAAATAGCATTGCTGCGAGCGCAAAATAAAAGCACTGACTTTGTGACCAAAGAGCGCTGATAGGCAGACCAATCAAAAGATTACGAATGGCACCGCCTCCAAAAGCTGTCACAAAACCTAAGATAAAAATCCCAAGTATATCAAAATCTTCATCCATCGCAACAATTGCTCCAGAAAGTGCAAAGGCGATAGAGCCGATGATACTTAATAAATCCCAAACATTCACTGTCATTTTTATTCCACACTAATTTTTTTCTTACTAGACTAGTTTATCATTTTTAGGCTAACAAAAAAACAGAGCAAGCCCTGTTTTTCTAAAATTTACCAAAATCCTTTATTTAATTTCTTGACCAAGTGCAAATTTTGTTCCTTTGAGAGCACGTTTTAGGAGAAATTTAAAAGGTCGACCTGTGATGGTTGCTTGTTTTTTCTCCAAATCAACTTTAACAGATTTGACACCTGGAACAGCTGACAATTTTTCAGTCACTTTTGTGACACAACCTTGACATTTCATACCTGTAACTTCATATGTTTTTTCCATGAGAAACTCCTTTATTTTAGTTTAATATATTTCAAGCGAAGAGCGTTTAATACAACAGAAACTGAGCTAAATCCCATAGCAAGTCCCGCAATCATCGGATTGAGCAAAGGTCCACCGAAAAGATACAAGACCCCCATCGCAACTGGAATAGCTAGAATATTATAGATAAATGCCCAGAATAGATTTTCTTTAACCACTTTAATTGTCAAGTGGCTGATACTTAGAGCTTTGAGAATATCTGAGATTTCTGGTTTCATCAAAATAATATCAGCGGATTCAATGGCAATGTCAGTTCCTGAACCTACCGCAATCCCAATATCAGCTACTGCTAAGGCTGGCGCATCGTTAATCCCGTCACCGACCATTGCAACCTGTTTGCCTTGGCTTTGCAAATCCTTGATAGCTTGCGATTTTTGGTCTGGGAGGACTTCGCTAATGACTGTTTTGATGCCTGCTTGTTTGGCAATAGCTTGCGCTGTTTTGCTATTATCCCCTGTTAACAAAACCACATCAATGCCCTTGTTTTGTAATTTTGAGACGGTCTCTTTACTGTCTACTTTTAGCAAATCCGCCACGGTTATCACACCTAGTAGTTGTTGATTTGCCGAAACGTAAATTGGAGTCTGACCTTTTTGTGTCGCAGCCAGCACCGCAGCCTCACTTGCACCCAAGTCAACTTGCAACTCTTCCATCAATCTGCGATTACCAATATAGAAAATCTGCCCAGCCACTTCACCTTGCAATCCTCGTCCTGTTAAAGAGGTAAAATTTTCAACTTCTGAAAAATCAAGTTTTTCAGCGACTGCTTTTTCCACAATAGCTTGACTCAGTGGATGCTCTGAGTATTTTTCAATAGAAGCAACCTTGCTAAGTAGAGATTTTTCATCACCATGGTAAGTGATAACATCAACGACTTGTGGTTTTCCTTGAGTGATAGTTCCTGTCTTGTCAAAAACCATGGTGTCAATGTGGTGTGCATTTTCCAAAACGTCACCACGTTTGTAGAGGATACCATTTTCAGCGCCACGTCCTGTTCCGACCATGATGGCTGTTGGGGTGGCAAGACCAAGTGCACAAGGACAGGCAATAACGAGCACAGCAATAGCAACTTGGAGAGCAAAAACAAAACTTTCCCCCATGACAAAATACCAAAAAGCAAACGTCATCAGCGCAATCGTAATCACAGCGGGAACAAAAACACCGGCGACTCTATCAGCGATTTTTGCAATTGGTGCTTTGGTCTGTTGCGCGTCTTCTACCAATTTGATGATTTGAGCTAGAAGCGTCTCATCGCCGACTTTTTCAGCCTGAATCGTCAGAGAACCTTGACCATTAATTGAGGCACCAAACACCTTGTCATCAGTTACTTTCTCGACTGGAATGCTTTCTCCAGTCAACATCGATTCATCAATAGCTGAATGTCCTGAAACCACACGACCATCGACTGGGATTTTTTCACCAGGTTTTACCAGAAGGATATCGCCGATAACAACATTCTCAATTGGGACTGATTCTTCAACACCGTCTCGAATGACTGTAGCGGTTTTAGCGGACAATTTCACTAATTTTTGAATAGCATCAGACGTGCGACCTTTTGACAAAGTTTCAAAATACTTTCCAAGCGTAATCAAGGTTAAAATCACTGCGACTGATTCAAAATACAACATGTGCGCGTGATGAGCATGCCCAAGAATAATATGATAAACTCCGTAAAGGCTATAAATAAAGGCAGCACTGGTTGCCAAAGCCACTAAAGAGTCCATATTAGGATGCCCTTTTATCAGTGAACGAAAGCCATTGACATAAAAGCGACGACCAAAATACATAACTGGCAGAGTCAAAACTAACTGAACAGAAGCAAAAACGAGCTGATGACTATCCATGCTCACAACGTCTGGCACCCACAGTCCCATCATACTTCCCATTGACAGATACAGAAGGGGGACTGCAAACAAAGCGGATAAAAGGAACTTATGCCACATGTTTTGAGTAGCTTCGCTCTGGCGCTCAGATTGACTTTTAGCCGTTGCCGGATCAAAAACACTAGCTCCATATCCAGCATCAGCAACTGCCTTTTCAATTTCCTCTTCACTGACCAAATCAGGATTATAACGGACAGTCATTTTCTCAGTTGTCAGATTAACAACCGCTGAATCGACATGATCTATTTTATTAACAGCATTTTCGACAGTCACAGCACAGGCTGCACAAGTCATGCCGTCAATGACAAAGACTTCTTCTTTTTCCATAAGATACCTTCCTGTCTAAATATCACAAATGAACTATTAGAGTTCTAGATGTTCTTTACAGCGACATTGCCCAGGAATACAATTACAAGGTACTTCATCTACTGTTTCTTCTCTTTTAGACAATAGCAGAGCTTGCAAGTCATCAATATCAGAATCAGTCACTGGTACTTCTTTTAGCAAGTGTTTCAAAATAGCCACGTGCTTGCGCTGGCAAAACTTCGAAAATAAATCATCTGCTTGCTGGTTCATGGCTTCCTGCTCAGAGACCTTACTTGAGTAAAGAAATCCCTTTCCAAGTTTTTGTCGAGATAAAAATCCTTTATCTACCAAACGTTTTAAGAGCGTCTTAATGGTTGAAGCTGTCCAATCATTTTTTTCACCTAAAATGGCAAGGATCTGACTACTTGTCGTTTTTTCTTTCGTCCAAACCACTCGCATGATTTCCCATTCTGCTTTTGAAATTGACATTTTATTCCTTTCTAAAACCTTTTAGTTTACATTTGTAAATTCATTATAATTTTATCGTCTACATTTGTCAACAAAAAAAGAGCACCCAAGTGCTCTGTAAAAAATTTAGATAAAAATTTTTAAGCAAGGCCATTTTTCTTGCCAATTTTTCTTTTTCAATCGCTCACAATAAACACGCATTCGCTCGCTATCACTCAAAAAATGAGGTGTTGGCTGAACAACAAAATTAAGAATATCCTCATCACCATATGGTAAAAAGAGTTCAAGCTCACCATCTTGCAGTCTTGCAGCAATTGCTGTGCAACGTTCTGGATACTTGCTGACAGCATCTCTTGCACTTTGATAGGGAGCAGTGTGAGGACTATGTTGGTGCATGAAAACTTGATTTTTAACTTCCCATTGATAATTGGGATAACTTGCTTGCAACTGTTTTTGAATAACTTGAGTCTTCTCATAAGTTACCTCAGGGTCAAAAAAGACAACATCAATGTCACTTGCATCTGATAGACCTGGTTTTCCTGATAAAATATTCCAAATATAATTTCGCAAAGTCCCTGCAGCTAGCCAAGAATCCTTCAACTTAAGCGCAGCTATTATTTTAAAAATCCCTACAAGCTCACCATCTTTTAAAAAGAGTGTCTTAATGTCCATAAATCTCTTACTTATTTTAAAACTGCCTCAAGCTCTTTTAAATTGTTAACGAAAATTGCCTTGTCACGAACTTCTTGACTGATAAAATCAGCTGATACCATTTTGTCAAATAGCTCAATCAAGGGATTATAGTAGCCATTGATATTTAGAAAAAGACAAGGTTTGTGATGCAGTCCAACACGCGCCCAAGAAAATGCCTGAACAATCTCCTCAAGTGTACCTGGTCCACCTGGTAAAGCCAGTAAGACATCTCCTTTATCCATTAACATACGCTTACGCTCATCCATGTCAGCCACTAAGGTTAAGTCTGTCAAATGCAGATGTGCCTTTTCACGTTTTTGAAAATCAAGCGGAATAATACCATACACCTCACCACCATCAGCTAAAACTGTGTCAGCAAGACAGCCCATCAAACCATCCTTACTTCCACCATAAACCAATTGATGATTTTGACTTACTAACCAGTGACCTAGTTTTACAACCATTTCCTTATAAATCGGATCATTTCCAAAACGTGAACCTAAATAAACTGTAATTTTCATAATCTCTTCATACCTCGCTAAATTAATTTCATTATAGCACAAAAAAAGCCCGCCTGTGGCGAGCTTTCATTGTTTTATTTTTTAGCTTCCAAATCACGAAGCATTTGGTCGATTTTATTTCCGTATTCGATTGATTCATCTTTGATGAATGTCAAATCTGGAATTTTGTACATTGTTAAGTTGCGACCAAGTTCGCGTTTGATAGTTCCTTTAGCTTTTTCAAGACCAATTTGTGCTTTTTGGTTATCTGAAGCAAGTTCAGAATGAATTGTGTAGTACACTTTAGCCATTGAAAGGTCTCCAAGCATTTGAACATCAGTAATTGTGACATCTTGAACACGTGGGTCACGAACTTTTTTATGCAAAATTTCGTTTACTTCACGTTTGATTTCCATACCAACACGGTCGACACGATGATTAGCCATAATTTTTCCTTTCTAATCTTTTTTGAAAAAAGCTAGGCTAAGCAAGCCTAGCTTTTATTATCATTTATAACTGTAACGTTTAGAAAGAGCTCCATAATCCTCTTAGATTGAAGACAAAGTCGCTTCTGATACTTTCCTTAGGTGGTATGGTCGGCAGCGAATTCCTTCGGAATTCCATGCCTAAGTTTTGAGCCTAAAGTCTCAAAACTTCCCGGTGGCTGATTTATCAACATTACAGCCACTATCACCACGGCAGAAAGTATCCTTTTATTGCTCGCTTCGCTCGCAACTAATCCTAAAATCTAATCATAGCAAAATAACTTGAAAATGATTTTAAGTTAAAAAGTTTTGTCTACGTTCTAAAACCATAGAGATTACCATATTTCCACAAAGATTTTAGTCTCAATGGGAAACGCAGTAGTTGAGTGGATTCTAATACGCTGATAAATCAGCTTTTACAACCCTACTCAACCGTGCGGGGGTAAGACGACGAACCTGCTTTTTGGGGTTCTGTCTTACTCCCTAACGTTTAATTTCTTCCATTACGTAAGCTTCGATAACGTCATCAACTTTAATGTCGTTGTAGTTTTCAATCATCAAACCACCTTCTTGACCGTTACCGATTTCTTTAACGTCATCTTTGAAGTGTTTAAGGCTGGCAAGTTTACCGTCGAAGATAACGACACCGTCACGGATGACACGTGCGCTAGCATCACGAGTAATTTTACCATTTGAAACCATGAATCCACCGATTGTACCAACTTTAGATACTTTAAATGTTTCACGGATGATTGCTTCACCAATGATTTTTTCTTTGTATTCAGGGTCAAGCATACCTTTCATGGCATCTTCAACTTCTTCGATAACTTTGTAGATGATTGAGTGAAGACGAATATCTACTTCATCAGCTTCTGCCTGTTCACGCGCTTGTGGTGTAGGGCGAACGTTAAATCCGATGATGAAGGCATTTGATGCTTCAGCAAGAGTAACGTCTGATTCGTTGATAGCACCTACAGCTGAGTGAACAACTGACACTTTCACACCTTCAACATCAATCTTAAGAAGTGATGCAGCAAGGGCTTCAACAGAACCTTGTACGTCTGCTTTGATGATGACGTTAACAGTCTTAACTTCACCTGCTTTAAGAGTATCAAATAGGTTTTCAAGGCTGACACGGTGAGTAACTTGACGTTGTTTCATAAGAGCACGTTTTGCACGTTCTTCACCAGCAGCACGCGCAGCTTTTTCATCTTCATAAACTGCAAAGTGGTCACCAGCCATTGGGACATCATTCAAACCAGTAATTGATACTGGAGTTGATGGTTCAGCCACTTTAACACGACGTCCACGGTCGTTAACCATAGCACGAACACGACCAAATGTGTTACCAACAACGATTGGGTCTTGAACATGAAGAGTACCTTGTTGTACAAGAAGTGTAGCAACAGGTCCTTTACCTTTATCAAGACGAGCTTCGATAACAGTACCGATTGCGCGAACTGTTGGGTCAGCTTTCAATTCTTCCATTTCAGCAACAAGAAGAACTGTTTCTAGCAATTCATCAATGTTTTTACCGAATTTAGCTGAAATTTCAACGAATTCACAATCACCACCCCATGAAGTTGAGATGATTCCGTGTTCTGCCAATTCACCGATAACACGTTCTGGGTTAGCACCTGGTTTATCAATCTTATTGATAGCAACAATGATTGGGACACCAGCAGCTTTAGAGTGGTTAATGGCTTCAATTGTTTGAGGCATAACACCGTCATCAGCGGCAACAATCAAGATAGTGATATCTGTGATTGAGGCACCACGTGCACGCATTGATGTGAAAGCCGCGTGACCTGGTGTATCAAGGAAGGTAATTTTCTTACCATTTTCAACGATTTGGTAAGCACCGATATGTTGAGTGATACCACCAGCTTCGCCTGTTGCGACACGTGAATTACGAAGGGTATCAAGAAGGGTAGTTTTACCGTGGTCAACGTGACCCATGATTGTTACGACAGGAGCACGTTCAACCAATTTATCAGGGTTGAGGTAATCTTCATCTACGAAGAAGCGTTCGATATCAGCTTCATCAACTTCAACTTTTTTATGAGCTTCAATACCATAATCAACCATCAACAATTCGATTGTATCGCTGTCGAGGGATTGGTTTTGAGTTGCCATAACACCCATCATGAAGAGTTTTTTGACGATTTCTGCTGGTTCGCGTTTGATACGTTTTGCGATTTCAGCAACAGTCATGCCTTCAGTGTATTCAAATTCTTTAGGTAATTCGTGGAACTTACGCTCTGTTACAGGTTTTGGAGCGTTGTTACGATTGTTATTATGTTTACCTTTTTTGTTTTTCTTGTTATTATTCCAGTTACTATTTCTTTGATTTCTCACTTGGTTTTGATTATTCCAGTTTTTTCTATTCTTGCGTGGTCCATCTTCATTATCACGTTCATAATCACGTGATTTTTCAGGACGAGCTTGTTTCTTACGACGTTTATCCACAGCAGGTGCTGCTTGTTCTGCTACGACATGTTTAGGAGCAGAAGTGGCAGGTTTTGCTGTTTTTACTTTGTGTTCTTCAGCCTTAGCTTTAGCATCCACACGAGCTTTGTGCTCTTTTTCTTTAGTTGCTTTTGCTTTACGCTTAGCAGCTTCTTTTTCGTGGATACGAGTTTCGCTTTGACGAGAATACTCAGCATTTTGTTCTGCTTTCAATGCAGCTGCACGTGCCTTGAAATCGATACGTGGCTTAGCTGATTGATTGCGATCATTTCGCTGATCTCTTTGGTGATTATCACGCTGTTGATCTCTTCGATTATGATTTTGAGAATTGCGATCGCGATGTTTGCGATTGTTTTGGGCATTCTCTTGTCTGTCACGATTAGAACGATTGTCGCGTCCTTGATTGTTATTGCGCTTTTTATCGCCGCCTTTAGCTCGTTTTTCTGCTTCGGCTTTAGCACGCGCTTCACGTTCTGCCTTGAAATTACGACTCTGAGGTTTTGCAGGAGCTGCTTTAGGAGCTTCCACAACTGTTTTCTCAGCAGGTTTTGCATTGCCTGAGAATTTTGCCGCAATTCGTTTGGCATCAGATTCGTCAACGCTAGAAGAATGGCTCTTCACATCAAGTCCTAATTCTTGAGCGTAGTCAACAATTTCTTTGCTTGATTTGCCCAGTTCTTTAGCGATTTCATATAATCTTTTCTTTGACAATTGATGTCCTCCTATTCTGTTAGTTCATAAGAGTCCTCATTTTCTTTGAAAATCCAGCGTCTGCTATGGCAACTACTTTACGTGTTTTACCAAGCGCAGCACTTAATTCCAGTGTGTTAAACACTGTGGAGACTTCTACTTTGTAATAATGACTTTTATCAGTTGTTTTCTTTGTCAAATTATCACCAGCATCATTTGCCAGAAAAACAAGTTTTGCTTTACCAGATTGGATAGCCTTAATGACTAATTCTTCTCCAGAAATGACTTTTCCTGCACGTTGTGCCAGTCCAATTAAATTTGACAATCTTTCGCGGTTATTCAAGACCTAACTCTCTTCTTTTGACTTTGTGATCTACGTAAGCAATCAATTCATCATAAAATGATTCAGGAACTTCCATTGAAAAGCTACGATTAAAGACGCGTTTTTCTTTGGCTTGGAGTGCTTCTTCATTATCAAGTTTGATGTAAGCGCCACGACCGTTTTGCTTACCAGTTGGATCGATAAAAATCTCACCTTCTTTATTCTTAACAATGCGAAGTAAATCACGTTTATCAATAACTTCACCTGAAACAACTGATTTTCTTAAAGGTATTTTACGTGTTTTAGCCATGAAACACCTCTATCTTTCTTATTCTGCGTCGTTTGCTACAACTTCTGTTTCAGCAGTTTCAGCAACTTCTTCAGCTGGAGCAGCTGCTTGTTCTGCACGTTCAGCTTCAAGTGCTTCATATTCTGAAGCAGATTTGATGTCGATACGGTAGCCAGTCAAGTGCGCAGCCAAACGAACGTTTTGTCCACGACGACCGATAGCAAGTGACAATTTGTTGTCAGGAACAACAACTGTTGCACGTTTGCTGTCTTCTTCATCGAAAAGAACCATATCTACTTCGGCTGGTGCAATAGCGTTATAGATGAATTCTGCTGGATCTTCAACCCATTGAATAACATCAATGTTTTCTTCAACAGGAACTTCAACGCCAGCTTTTGCATCATAACGTTTTGGATGGAATTTGCTGATAACTTTCTTGATGTTGCTTCCACCGCGACCAACGATTGTACCGATAGCATCAACGTTTGGATTGTGGCTACGTACAGCAACTTTTGTACGGTCACCAGCTTCACGAGAAACGCTCATGATTTCAACAGTTCCGTCAAATACTTCAGGAATTTCTTGTTCCATGATGCGTTTGATGAATTGAGGGTGGCTACGACTTACAAAGACGTTAACACCTTTTGGATTGTTTTCAACTTTGTATACGTAAACCTCGATACGGTCGTGTGATTTCCATGTTTCACCAGGAATTTGATCTTGGTGTGACAATTGTGCTTCAAGAGAGCCAAGGTTAACGTAGATGAAACGTTGGTCAAAGCGTTCAACTGTACCAGTCATGATTTCGCCTTCGTGTTGTTTGTACTCATTGTAAGTTACTTCACGGATTTGACGGCGCATTTTTTCCATGATAGTTTGTTTAGCTGATTGAGCAGCAACACGACCAAATTCAGCAACAGATTCTTCAAAGCGAATTTTGTCACCTAGTTCGTAAGCTGAGCTGATTTTCAATGCATCTGACAAACTGATTTCTAGACGGCTATCAAAAACTTCTTCAACAACTTCACGAACAGTGTAGACTTTAAAGTCACCTTTTTTGTCGTCGAATTCAATAACACATGATTCAGATTGACCATAACGACGTTTGTAAGCTGATTTCAATGATTCTTTTACAGCGTCGATGATATCGTCTTTGTTAATGTGTTTTTCTTCTTCCAAAATACGGAAGGCTTCTAGCATTTCTTTGCTCATTTTTTTCATTGCTCCGCAATAGGCAGAGCATTATCCTTTCGTTTATATCTAAATAAAATCAGATTGTAGTTTATAACAGTTGACTACAATTTCACTGCCAAACGCGCTTTTGCAACAGTTGAATACGGAATTTCAACAGTTTTCTTGCGTGTTTTGTCCAAATAATCAATTGTCAATGTTTCACCATCAAAAGCAACAAGGTCTCCTTGAAATACCTTAACTTTGTCGATAGCTTTGTAAAGACTCACATTGACATAAGATCCTACAGCTTTTTCAAGAGCTTCTTTAGTCTTCAATGGACGCTCTAAACCAGGGCTAGAAACTTCTAGCATGTATTGTTCTGGGAACGGATCTGGTTTGATAGCATCAAGTAGAGGACTAATAATTTCAGTTAAATCAGCTGTATCATTTACTGTGATACCGCCTGGTTTGTCGATTAAGATACTAAGGACATAGTCACTGCCCATTTTACCGTACTCAACATCAACCAATTCAAACGGTTCTTTAATAGCAGGTGCAACAGCTTCTGTAACCAATTCAATGATTGTATTTGCGTTTGCGATAAGAATCCCCTCCTTTATCTATTAAAATAAAATAGAAAGTTCAATCACATCGGCTGACCTTTTCAAGCCACCTCAATGCTACTCGTAGAAATTGCTTTAACTAAACTAGTATTAAGCACACACAAGAGGCGAAGTAACAAACTCCGCCTCCTTCTACTTATTTTATATTATCATACCATATTTCTATAGCTTTGACAAGTTAAAAGCTTATCCATCAATAAAACTCAGCCTTTTCCATTTAGAATATCTGAAGTCTTATAAAGACCTGGCGAATAAGTTCTGCCAAAAAGTTTCTTCGTTAAAGCATTGAATGTATAGTGGTCTTCTAGAATCAATACCTTATCATAAGCCTTCAAAAGCGCAATAAAATCTTTATCTGAAAATGTAAAATCATCTCTGGCATCGATATTTTCATTCCAAAGATAATAACTTGTCGCACTATCATTATAGGATTTCATCAAATCCAAGAACTCTTTGTCAGCTGAAACAAAGTTTTCTCTGGCATCAACATTAACATCCCAAAGATAATAACGGCTAGCATACTGGAGAAAGAAACTATCGACATTTTCTTTATCTGTCGTAACAACCAAGATTCTGTCTTTAGAATCATCCATCTTATTTCCAACAAGTTGATGAAGTTCTTTTGAGACTTTATTAGTTTCTTGATTATTATTAAAGACAATGCTGTTATTTTCGGACAAAAACATACCAACTGCATAAATCGACAAAACTAAAGTCGCATATTGATACAATCGTTTATTAAACAAACTCTTATAAGATTTTGCATTTCGACGGCTAAACGTTTGTTCATACAGACATTCATCCATTTCCCAAGCAAGAGCCATGACCATATAACCAAAACTGAAGATAACCATACTTGATGCGTAGCGCTCAAATCCAGCTAATTGCAAAGCTTCTTCTGTCGGCATAGCTGTCAAATACATCAGTAAAATACTGATATAATAAGTCACAAACGACATATCGATGAAAAACCAAGTCCAAAAAATTTCTTTTTTGTGTTTCAATCGAATACCAATGATAACAAAAGCAACTAGCATTATCACATTGATGAGAATAAATCCTTGTGTCGCTAAACTGCTAACATCAAAAATTGATTTTACGAATAAATTGATGATTTTTTCTGGGACGCCTGAAATATGACCAGACAAGATTTCTCCTTCGACTTAAATAGTACTCCAGAATTACAACTGCTAACAATCCTGTTAAAATTGATAAAACTAGCAGATTGCCACGCTCGACAACAATTTCATCATAAAGCAAGATAACTGCTAGCACTAACGCAATCATAACCAGCAAATATGAAATCAATTTATGATATTTTCTTAAAAAAATTCTGACTTTTAACAATGGCACGTGCCTCAATTATTCTAGGTAATCACAATTAATTACCGACCTATAACTTTTCTAAATCTTTTCCAAAAAAACGCAAAAAACGTCCTTGATATTTCAACCGTTAAAAATTCAAAGGACGTTTCTTTTTATATTCAATTGTGTAAGGAGAGGAAGGGACTCGAACCCTCAAAACATTACAACGTTCATCCACTATGTAACCTCTCCAACAGAAATGCTATTCACTTCTTCTTGATAGTGGCAGCAAATTATTGAAATTGTGCTTCCACACGGTAAATGACTTGACCTTTTTTAGAGAATTTCTCTTCATACTCTGTCATGACATTTCCTTCAAAATCACTAGCATGCAAATCCAACCAAACTTGTTTTAAAATCATGCCATATTGTGAGAAGCTTGCTAAGCTATATTCAAACAAGCCTCGGTTATCAGTTTTGAAGTGGATTTCACCGTGTTCAGGTAAAATCTGACGGTAAGTATCCAAGAATGTCTTATAAGTCAAACGACGTTTTTCATGACGTTTCTTAGGCCATGGATCTGAGAAATTCAAATACATCAAATCAATTTCGCCGTCTTCAAAATAATTAGTCAAATCCGAACCATCAACTAGTAGCAAACGAACATTTGGTGCTTGGCTATCTAGAACTTTATCCAAAGCGTAACTTAATACTGATACTTGAATATCAATTCCGATATAGTTAATATCAGGATTTTGCAAGGCCATTCCTGTGATGAATGCTCCTTTTCCTGAACCAACTTCAATGTGGATTGGGTTATCATTACCAAAAACTTCGCGCCAATGACCTTTTGCTTCTTCTGGATTTAAGATAACATAGTGTGGGTTATTTTCTAAGTGCTCCTCAGCACCCTTACGTTTTCTAACTCGCATTATTTATTTTTACTAACTAACTCCCTAAATTTTCGTAAGCCGTAAATTTCTTGGTTTACGTGCTCCATATCTCGTTTATCAAAACATTTCAAAATCTGTGAAAGATATGAAAACTGTCCGTACCATTTCACTTTACTGCGTACTTTTTCATTGTCTTTATAGCCATAATAATTCAACCACTCACCCCAACGTGTGTAAGGAATGTAGTGACTCAAAAGAAAGGCTACATCATACATTCTGTCTGTCAAACGAACTGAATCCCAGTCAACTAGATAAATCATACCACTTGTTGTGATTACCCAGTTACTGTGTTTAATATCACCATGCACAATTGTCGCAACTTCTGAGCGAAACTCTGGTAAGCTACGTTTTAATTCTTTTACAATACTTTGCAAATAAGTATTTTCACGAATTTGTAACGGTGCATTCTTTTCCCAGTCAACCAACAAATCATATGGATTTTCAATCTTATAGTTCAACTGCAATAATTGATTAACCAATGGACGTGACTTGTGTAAACGCAAAAGAATATGGACAATTTGTTTACTACCCATATCCTCCTTAGTCAAAATTCTTCCATCAAGCCATTCCTGTGCACTCATTGTATCGCCGTTACCAGTTCGACGTACCCACAACAATTGTGGTGCAATCTGTTCTTTTGCAAGAGCTGGTAAAATTGGTGTTGTGTTAAACTTGATAAAGATTTTTTCACCATTTGGATATTGACCAATAAAAGCTTTGCCACTTTTACCTCGAAGAGGTGTCATTGTCAATTCCTGATCTGATACTGTTGTCACCTGTCTGCCCTCCTTTTCTATTCTATTACTATACATTTCTTCACCTTTATTTTACTTGTTTTACACCAGCTAGTCAATCATCTTCGCGATTTTGTAAGGAAGATACCATTCTGTAACAATTACAGTCACTAAAATGATTAGACCTGCTGCTTTCAATGAGAAGCATAAAACAAGCTCAATTAAACTAATCAAATAAGATAAACATCTCAAAAATACCTTTAGATTAGCCTTTTTCTGTATTTCTGATATTGGGTATAAACGTGTTAAATATTGATAATCAAAATGTTGGGCTAAACTCAATAGTTGAAAGAGTAAAAGATAGTTAAAAACAAGCGCAAGAGCTGCTGCTACTAAATGATTTGGAACAAATAGCAAAGCTAGAATACTTAGTAGTGATAAACGTAAAGTTAACGCTAAATAATCCGAGCTGCGAAGAAAAGCACGAAGGTACAAGTTTGACCATGTTTTAGCATGTGTCTTCTTAACTAAAAGTAGCAATTTATCAAGATAAGCACGACGTTTTACGCTAGCTGAAATACCTTTAACAGTTGTAAAGAGAGCAAAGAACTTCAAGATTCCTTGACGACGTTTCGATTCATAATTAATAGCTTTTTCCCATGAAAAATGTCCATCTTTAAAAAAGACTTTTTCCTTTTCTGTCATCACAAACCACTTCAGAATAGCTAAAACAATCACCAATACAATAAAAATAGCTAGTGACATTCCCAATTTGAAGAAAATCGGTGCCAATAAAATCAGCACAACTGTCTGAATCACCGTCCAAATACCAAATGAACGAATGCGAGCTTGATGAATCAGGCTTACAACTTCTTCTTCCTTAGGAAGATAAAACAACTTATCCGGTGCCTCAATGTAAGTCGCAATTTTTCCAAGGCTAAGCATAGCAAGCGCCACAAAAGCTAAAATAATTTCTAGCCAAATGACATTTTTGGGAAAATGCTGCAATAATTTTCCATACTGAAACATCAAAAATCCAAGCAAGAAAAACAGCACTAAAACAAAATGGTCATTTAAGACATATCGTAAATACTTCAGACATTGCCCTAAAAAGAGGCGACGTCGTTTTTGAAAAACTTCTTTCATTCTCATCCCTCTTTAGTCAAAGCTATGTAGATATCATTTAAGCTAGCGTCTTTCTGACCGAAAGCTTCTCGCAATTCAGCTAAATTTCCTACAGCTCTTACTTGACCATGATGCAAAATCACAAAACGGTCACACATTTTTTCAGCAGCATCTAACACGTGTGTCGACATCAAAATCGCCTTACCTTTTGCTTTTTCTTGCGCAAGCAAATCTGTCAAATCAGAAATAGCCAACGGATCCAATCCTAAAAACGGCTCATCAACAATAAACAGACTTGGATTAACCATGAAAGCACAAACAATCATGACCTTTTGCTTCATCCCTTTTGAAAAATTAATCGGGAACCAATCAAGTTTATCAGACAGACGGAAAAGTTTTAGCAACTCTTTTGCACGCGCCATAGCAGCCTCAAACTCAAGATCATAAGCCATTGCAACAGTTTCCAAATGCTCACGCAAAGTCAATTCTTCATATAAACTTGGCGTTTCAGGAATAAATCCAATTTTTTTACGATAATCAGCTTGATTATTAGCCAAAGTCAAACCATCTAGCGTAATTTGACCTTGATAAGGCGTCAAAAGTCCAATAATTTCATTTATGGTTGTTGATTTTCCAGCACCATTTAGCCCAATTAATCCAACAAGCTCACCATCATTTACTTCAAAAGAAATATTTTTTAAAACTGGGATATTAACATATCCACCTGTAAGATTTTCAATTTTTAACATAAGCTACCCACATTTTTTTGATATAATAATTATAACAAAATCAAAGGAATATAGGTGATTCAAATGGAAAATTGCATCTTTTGTAAAATTATCTCTGGTGAAATTCCTTCATCAAAAGTTTATGAAGACGATAAAGTCTTAGCCTTTCTAGATATCTCACAAACAACTAAAGGTCACACTTTAGTCATTCCGAAAGAACACGTTCGCAACGTTCTTGCCATGTCAGAAGAAACATCACAAGAATTATTTGCTCGCTTACCAAAAATTGCGCGTGCCGTCCAAAAAGCAACTGGAGCTGTTGGTATGAACATCGTAAACAACAACGAAGAAGTCGCTGGGCAAACTGTTTTCCACGCTCACGTTCATCTTATTCCACGTTATGGTTCTGATGATGAATTCTCACTTAACTTCACAGAACACGAACCAGATTTTGAAGCACTTGGAAAATTAGCTGAACAAATCGCTGTAGAGGTAGAAAAATGAAATTAGCACATCTTGTCGCATTTGGTGTGGCAAGCTGCGCTGGTTTTGCAGCCTATCAAGCCTACCAAAAGCGCGAAGAATATACTCAAGAAATCACTGATGTCAATGATATCAGTAACAGAATTGTTGATGACATTTCTAAAATTAGTCGCTCTATCGAAGATATCAATCAACAATTACCAAAGCTTGAAAGTATCAGTAAAGATTTGGATTACAAACGACGACTTTTTGAACAAGAAACAAACAGTCGCCTCGAAGAGATTGGGCAAATTCTTGGAAAATATCAAGAAGCCACTAACGAAAAAGCCTAGGAATAATTCCTAGACTTTTTATTTTTCTACTATTGTATAGATAAAAAAGCCGACCATCTGGTCGAGCTTTTTTAGTATGCATAGGTTTCATCTTGTGAATAATAAGTATCTGTTGCGTAATCACCATTATCAGCAGTACCGTAGTCACTGTAACCACTATCGTAACCATAGCCGCTATCAGAATCACCATAACTATAATCACTATAACCATAATCGCTATAATCACTACCATAAACATCATCTGATAAAACAGCACTTGTTTTAAGTTCAGTACTTTCCTCTAAACCAAGTTGTTTTTTAATAGTATTTTGAATTTCGAGCAAGTGATCTGATGAAACGACTTGGTAAGATGTGCCATTAATAGTTTGTCCCTCACCTTTAAGTTGGTAAGTTTCGATTGTCTTCAAGGCATCTGTATAACCTAGTAAACTTGGAATTGTACTTGATGAAATTTCGATGTTAGTCTGCATGTTCTTGCTGACTGCAGAAAGAATTTTCTTATAAGAAGATACACTATCAAGTGCTAAAATTTTCTTAAGAACTTTTTGAATAACTTCACGTTGACGTTTTTGACGACCATAGTCACCTTCTGGGTCATCATAACGCATACGTGCATAAACTAAAGCTTGTTCACCATTGATTTTATGAGTTCCTGGTTCAACTGTAGCTGTGTATTCAGGTTCGTTCTCTGAAATTGAGATTGGAAAATCAAAATCATTTGTTACTGTAATACCACCAACAGCATCAACCAAATCAACCAGACCTTGCATATTGATTTGCATGTAGTAATCGATATTAATATCTAATAAATCTTGAATGGTCATAATTGCCATTTGAGCACCGCCTGAGGCATAAGCAGCATTCAATTTTGCTTGAACACCATTCATATCGTTATCTTCTGGTCCTGTTAATTCAATCAGAACATCACGTTCAAGACTTGTCATCGTCGTCTTCTTAGTCTTAGGATTAACAGTCACTAAAATCATTGAGTCACTATTACCTTCCCAAGTTGATTGACGTTCAGAATCCCCTGTATCAACCCCCATCAAGAGAATTGAGAAAGGTTTAGTCTGTTCAATAGCATTGCTGCTTGAACCAGACGTCTTGTAATCTTTAAACGTTTTTGCCAACTCACTTGTTGAAAAATTATAAGCAGTCGTAACATAAACACCTAGTGCAACAACCGTTGTTACAATAATTGCTGCTAACATCAACAGAATTTTTTTTCCAAGTTTCATTTGTCTACTTTTAGTCTATTAATCTACTCATCGAGTAGACATCAAGAAATTCTCCATCTTTAGTTTTTGCGCCACGTTCTTTAGTAGCTTCAATCTTAAAACCGAACTTTTCATAAAGGTGGACAGCTCTGCTATTTCTTGCTTGAACTGTCAACTCCAATCGACGAATCATCGGAGTATGACACGCCCAATCAAGAGCAACTTCCATAAGAAGTGAACCTAGACCGTATCCCCAATATTTTTTACGAATGGCGATAAAAATATCACCGATATGATTTGTCTGAGACGAATCGCTGCTGGATACATTTAAAACACCAGCTAACTCTCTACCAACTCGAACAACAAGACAAATCTCATTAACAGCTGCCAAATGACGCTCTAAAAAAATCGCCATATCGTCTTGCGACAAAATACTGTCTGCGACAATAAAATCTGTCTCTTGACTAACTCGCTCAAGAAGATTACTCAAGGCTGCTGCATCACTTACCTGTGCTTCTTCAATAATCACTTCTTGCTCAGTCACAAGCCATAGCCTCCGCAAGCTTCTCACTTCGTGGACCATTAGTTTGTAACTCAATCTGGCGTCCGTCTCCTGAAGGAGTGATGACCACTTCTAAGTAATCCCCTAGTAAATCTTCTTCTAGAAGTTCACCCCACTCAATGACAGACACACCATCACCATACAAGAAATCATCTAAATCAATAGAATCAGGATCATTTCCAATTCGGTAAACATCTAAATGATAAAGCGGCAAACGTCCTTCATATTCTCTAACAATTGTATAAGTAGGACTTTTAATCATTTGATTAATATCAAGCCCTTTTGCAATTCCCTTAGTTAAAGTCGTTTTACCAGCGCCAAGATTTCCAGTTAGTACAAGGACATCCCCTGCTTGTAATTTTTGTCCTAGCCGATAGCCATAAGCCATCAACTCATCTTCGTTATGACTATAAAACATGAGTCCATTATACCAAAATTCTGTTTTCCTTCCAAGTCTCGCCAGTTTTTTCACAGAATCTTTTTATTAAAAATTAGCAAATATTAATTTTTTCAGCTATCATTCGCTTTAAAAAAAGCTGAAGGCGAGAGAACGATACCTTCAGCTTTATTGAAAACTATATTTTTACAAAATTGCCAAGCTAACAAAGTTAAGAATAAACAATGCATCTAAAACCCACATAACAGCGTGAACTTCTTTTGCTTGACCTCTTACGATTTTAACAAGTGTGTAAGTGATAAATCCAGCAGCGATACCATAAGTAATGCTGTAGCTGAATCCCATAAAGATTGATGTAAAGAACGCTGGCACTGCTTCTCCAAGATCATCCCATTTAACATGTTTAAGATTTGAGAGCATCATGATACCAACAATGATAAGAATTGGGGCAGTTGCTTGTGTAGGAACAATTGAAACAAGTGGACTAAAGAAACTTGAAATAGCAAATAGTACAGCAACTGTAAGAGCAGTCAAACCTGTACGACCACCAGCTCCAATACCAGCAGCTGATTCAACGTAAGTTGTAACGTTTGAAGTACCTGCGATAGCACCTAATGTTGTACCAACTAGGTCAGAGTAAAGTGCACGGTCAAGTTTTTTAGATTCTTTATTACCACCAGTTGTTGTGATAATACCAACTTTTGCACCAGTACCAACAAGTGTACCAATTGTATCAAAGATATCTGTCAATGAGAATGCAAGAATAGCCATCAAGACGCCAGGAATACGTGAAGGATCTGAGAATAATGAACCTAAACCTTGGCTACCAAGAGCAACACCAAATATTTTTTTCAAATCATTGATTGATGCAGATAGGTTTGTTGCTTCCCAGTCGACTGAACCAAGATCAACAACACCAATCAAAATACCAATAATAGTTGTTGCTGCAATTGAAAGAATAACTCCTCCGCGAACTCCTTTAACAATAAGGAAGATTGAAATAGCAAGTCCAATCAAAGCAAGGATAACTCCTGGGTTATCAAAAGCGACCAAACCTGGTGTAGCAGATGCATTTGCTGTAATAGATGCAAGACCTTTATCAGCTCCTGAACCAGCTACTGTATATGTACCAGCATCAATAGAGAATTTCAAAAATCCTGCATTTTTAATTCCGACATAAGCAAGGAAAATACCGATACCAGCTGAAATAGCTGATTTCAACGCTGCTGGGATTGATTCAATAATCAATCGACGAATTTTAGTTACTGTGATAAATAGTGAAATAAGACCACAGATGAAAACCATAGCAAGTGCTTCTTGCCAAGTGTATCCGAGGGCAAAAACAACAGTATATGTGAAGAAGGCATTAAGTCCCATACCTGGTGCTTGCGCATATGGAAGATTTGCGTAGAAGGCCATCATCAATGTACCAACAACAGCACCAATAATTGTAGCAAGGAACACACCTTGTGTAGGCATTCCAGCTTGTGAAAGGATTGATGGGTTAACAAACAATACGTATGACATTGCAAAGAATGTTGTTAAACCAGCAGTTACTTCTCTACGAACATTCGTACCATGTTCTTTAAGTTTAAAAAACTTTTCCATTTTTAAATGGTTTCTCCTTTTAATAAGGTTAATAATAGTCGCTTTTTCTTCTATTTCCGAACGACTTATATATTCTACCAAAAGATTGTTCAGTTTTCAATAGCTTTATTTAAAATTTTCTCTATCTAAAAAAATAAGACATAAAAGCTGTAAAAAAGTGAAGCCAAGCACGAAATGAAGGGCATTCCAGCTAATCACGTCTAGGATTTCTTTTATGACAACAGTCGGTCTTGTGAAAATATCCCATGAATTTAGTCGGGCATAACGTCCGATATGAATAGCAAAACTAGAAACGAAAGACAAAACAGCTATAAAAAACATTCGGATATAATAATTTTTGACTTTAAATGTCACCACAATGTTCTTAACACTTTCAATCCCACACAAAACACCAAATAAAATGCTAGATACATAGAGCATGTATAAAATCAAGCTTGATTTATCCCACAAAACCGAACTTGTAAAATTCATATGTACAATATCTGTCAGCATGTAGAAGGTATTTGGATAAAAAAACAGCCACAAGATTGCAGCTACAACTTTCACTGCCTTATTCTTGATAAAATACGGAATCAATGAAAAATCAAGAGCTACCAATGCCAAGAACATATTCCAAATCAAGTCTGGTCCTTCAAGATGATAATAGTAAATTCCTAGAGAAATAACTCCGAAAAAGAAATGGACTATCGCGATTTTTTTAACCATAAAATCTCCCCTTTCTTACCCAAAAATTATAGCAAATTTTCCTATAAAAAGCCTTTAAAAAATAACAAAAAGCCTGGTCACTCCACCAGACTTCTTACTATAAATTAATCATTATCAAGAACAACAAACATCATCACTTGAACAACCATTAATCCAAGAATAAACGGCATATTGATAGTCGTTAAGGCATTTGTCACTTGCTCAAAAATATTTAAGTGTTGATTTACAATAACTTTCCAAGTAATTCCTAACGTTCGTAATATTTGAAACATCAAACTAGCTGCAAATGCCACTCCCATGATAAAAAATACTTGGATGTACTGATTCAAATTCAACGGCTTTAAAATCATTCGTAAGCTCAGTGTACCTGCAACTAGCGAAAAAACAAGAACAGCTAAGTAAATCATGAATGATGTCATCCCATCTGTCGTCCATAAAACCGTCGTTGCCCAAGATCTATCTGCAACACTAAATAGCACATTTAAATTATTAGGATAGAAAAAGCACCACAAAACAAAGGCTGCCACTCGTAAAACAATGTGCTTAAAATAGTAGAAGAAAAATCCCATTTCAACTGCTAGCAAGGAGAAAAGGACATTGTTCATTAAACCATCGGTATTGGCATGAAAAAATGTAATGCTCAAAATGATTCCTAAAGCAAATAAATGACTCCAAAAAATTTTATACATTGATGCGTAACCTCATTTTTTATTAAAACTATTATATCATACCTACTTTTCTTTTTCTTTGCTAGTCTTTTTTGTTATAATAGCACCTATGACAAAGAAAAAAATGATTGCACTTGATTTGGATGGAACCCTACTTCGTAGTGATAATACCATTTCAGATTATACAGTTGAAACTCTTAAAAAAATCCAAGAAAAAGGACACAAGGTTGTCATTGCGACTGGTCGTCCTTACCGTATGGCACTTGAGCACTACAAGCGTCTTGAATTAGAAACACCTATGATTTCTTTTAATGGTTCACTCACTCACCTCCCAGAAAAAAAATGGGACTTTGAACATAGTGTGACCATCGATAAAAAATATCTACTTGACGTTCTTGACCTTCAACAAAGTGTTCAAGCAGATTTTATTGCAAGTGAATACCGAAAAAAATTCTATATCAGTGCTGAAAATCAAGAAATTATTAACCCAAAACTTTTTGGGGTGGAAAAAATTACAGACAAAATGGCACTTGATATTAGCAAAATCACCAAAAATCCAAATGGTCTGCTGATGCAAACACGTCATGAAGACAAGTACCTACTTGCTGATGAGATGCGAAAATTCTTCAAAAATGAAATTGAAATTGATTCTTGGGGCGGACCACTCAACATCTTAGAATTTTCACCTAAGGGTATCAATAAAGCTTATGCACTCAAGTACCTTTTAAAAACAATGAACATGGACAGCGATGATTTGATTGCCTTTGGTGATGAACATAATGATACTGAGATGTTATCTTTTGCAGGAACTGGCTATGCTATGAAAAATGCAAGTGACATCTTACTTCCCTTTGCTGATAAACAAACCGAGTTTTCAAACGAAGAAGATGGTGTTGCAAAAGAATTAGCGAAAATTTTTCTATAAATTTCTGAAAAACTTCTTTTTGAGAAGTTTTTTCTTTTTTTCATCGTTTTCAAAACATTTTCATTATTTTCATAAAAAACACCCCGTTTTATACGAACATTATTTACTTTTTTATACAATTTAATCGCTTTATTTTGCGAGTTTCTGAAAATTTTTCATGATTTGTGTTATTTTTTCTCAAAAAGCTATTGCTTTTTTTTGTGAAAACGTTTTACAATAATATCGTTCTTAAAATTTCCTTGGAACGGAAAAGAATTGCCAAGCTTGCTTGGAAGGAGATTATTCTTTTTTGTTTCAACGAAAAATAATCATAAGGAGGAAGAACAAGAATGGGTATCGGTATTATTATTGCCAGCCATGGTAAATTCGCTGAAGGTATTCATCAATCAGGTTCTATGATCTTTGGTGACCAAGAGAAAGTTCAAGTTGTCACTTTCATGCCAAGTGAAGGACCAGATGATTTATACGCACACTTCAACGATGCTATCGCACAATTTGATGCTGATGATGAAATCCTCGTACTAGCTGACCTCTGGAGTGGTTCTCCATTTAACCAAGCTAGTCGCGTTATGGGTGAAAACCCAGACCGCAAGATGGCTATCATTACAGGTCTTAATTTGCCAATGCTTATCCAAGCCTACACTGAGCGCATGATGGACGCTAATGCAGGTGTTGAACAAGTTGCCGCAAATATCATTAAAGAGTCTAAAGATGGTGTTAAAGCACTTCCTGAAGAACTCAACCCAGCTGAAACAGCTGCTGCTGCGCCTGCCGCACAAGCTGCTCCTCAAGGTGCTATTCCTGAAGGAACTGTCATCGGTGATGGTAAACTTAAAATCAACCTCGCTCGTATTGACACACGTCTTCTTCACGGACAAGTTGCAACAAACTGGACACCAGCTTCTAAAGCTGATCGTATCATCGTTGCATCTGATACAGTATCTAAAGACGAATTGCGTAAAGGCTTGATCAAACAAGCTGCACCAAACGGTGTTAAGGCAAACGTTGTTCCAATCAGAAAATTGATTGAAGCAGCTAAAGACCCTCGTTTTGGTAACACACACGCACTTATCTTGTTTGAAACACCTCAAGAAGCTCTTCAAGCTATCGAAGGCGGTGTGCCAATTAAAGAACTTAACGTTGGTTCAATGGCTCACTCAACAGGTAAAACAATGGTTAACAACGTATTGTCAATGGACAAAGATGATGTTGCCACATTTGAAAAATTACGTGACCTTGGCGTAACATTCGATGTTCGTAAAGTCCCTAATGATTCTAAAAAAGACTTGTTTGACTTGATTAACAAAGCAAACGTTCAATAATTTTTAAATCGAGCTTTCGGCAGGAACAAAAAGTAAGCGTTTCTATAAAGGGCTTTCATCTGCCGTTAGACGATTTAATTCCTGTTTTTATCCAAAAACGTAAGCCGTGGTTTCTGGCTTACAATTGCACATTGAAAACTTTTATAAACGAAAGGAACTAGAATAATGTCAGTTATTTCTATGATTTTAGTCGTTGTAGTTGCCTTCTTCGCTGGACTTGAAGGTATCCTTGACGAATTCCAATTCCACCAACCACTAGTTGCTTGTACTCTTATCGGTCTTGTAACTGGTAACCTTGAAGCAGGTATTATCCTTGGTGGTTCTCTTCAAATGATCGCTCTTGGTTGGGCTAACATCGGTGCCGCTGTTGCACCAGATGCTGCTCTTGCTTCTGTAGCGGCTGCCATTATCATGGTTAAAGGTGGAGACTTCACAACTAAAGGTATCGCAGTTGCAACAGCAACAGCTATCCCTCTTGCCGTAGCAGGTCTTTTCCTTACTATGCTTGTTCGTACTGCTTCTGTTGCCCTTGTTCACGGTGCTGACGCTGCCGCTAAAGATGGTAACATCGCTGCAGTTGAACGTACTCACTTGATTGCTCTATTCCTTCAAGGTCTTCGTATTGCTGTTCCTGCTGCTCTTCTTCTTGCAGTTCCAACTTCAGCAGTACAAGCTGTACTTAACGCTATGCCAGACTGGTTGTCAGGTGGTATGGCTGTCGGTGGTGGTATGGTTGTTGCCGTAGGTTACGCTATGGTTATCAACATGATGGCTACAAGTGAAGTATGGCCATTCTTCGCTATCGGTTTTGCCGTAGCTGCTATCTCTGACCTTACTCTTATCGCCCTTGGTACAATTGGTGTTGCTCTTGCATTCATCTACCTTAACCTTTCTGAAAAAGGTGGTAACGGTGGCGGAACTGTTTCAGGTTCTGGCGACCCAATCGGCGATATCTTGGAAGACTACTAAGAAAGGGGTACAAACATGGCTGAAAAACTTCAATTATCAAAATCTGATCGTCAAAAAGTTTGGTGGCGTTCTACTTTCCTTCAAGGTTCTTGGAACTACGAACGTATGCAAAACTTAGGTTGGGCATATGCTTTGATTCCTGCCATCAAAAAACTTTATACAACTAAAGAAGACCGAGCTGCTGCTCTTGAACGTCACTTGGAATTCTTCAATACTCACCCATACGTTGCTGCTCCTATCATGGGGGTAACACTTGCACTTGAAGAAGAACGTGCAAATGGTGCTGAAATTGATGACACAGCTATCCAAGGGGTTAAAATCGGTATGATGGGACCTCTTGCTGGTGTTGGTGACCCAGTCTTCTGGTTTACAGTTCGTCCTATTCTTGGTGCTCTTGGTGCTTCACTTGCTATGGCAGGTAACATCGTAGGTCCACTTCTATTCTTCTTTGGATGGAACATCATCCGTATGGCATTCTTGTGGTACACACAAGAACTTGGTTACCGTGCTGGTTCTGAAATCACTAAAGACCTTTCAGGTGGTATCATCCAAAAAATCACTAAAGGTGCTTCAATCCTTGGTATGTTCATCCTTGCCGTTCTTGTTGAACGTTGGGTATCAATTACTTTCGCTGTACAACTTCCTTCAACTAAACTTTCAGAAGGTGCTTACATCGAATTCCCTAAAGGAAATGTAACTGGTACTGAACTACAAGGTATTCTTGGTAAAGTGGCCGATGGACTTAGCCTATCAGCTGAAAAAACTAACACACTTCAAGGTCAATTGGATTCATTGATTCCTGGTTTGATGGGACTTCTTCTTACATTCCTTTGCATGTGGTTGCTTAAGAAAAAAGTTTCACCAATTACAATCATTATTGCATTGTTCGTTGTGGGTATCGTTGCTCGCTTCTTCGGAATCATGTAATAAAAGAAAGGAAGGATTTCGGTCCTTCTTTTTTTATTATGTTATAATAAACTAAAAGCAAACTCAGAGGAGATTACATGGCACAATCAATTAATTCTACCGTCGAATTAACAACTACTGGCGTTTCTTATCTTGGCATGGGAGGAAAGGTTGGAAAGTTCCTTCTTGGCGATAAGGGGCTTGAATTTTACAGTGATGCTAACGTCGAGGACTATATTCAAATTCCTTGGGAAAACATCGAAAAAATCGGTGCTAACGTATCTCACAACAAAGTCAGCCGTCACTTCGAAGTTTTCACAGATAAAGGAAAATTTCTCTTTGCCTCAAAAGACTCAGGTAAAATCCTAAAAGTGGCTCGCAATCACATTGGAAATGACAAAGTTGTTCGCATGCTGACCCTTGTTCAAGTCATCTTAAAAAGACTATCAAGATTTGTCAAAAAGAAATAAATCTAGTATAATAGGTAGTACGGATAAGTAGGAATTGAGCTTTTCCAGAAAGTCTGCGGTTGCTGCGAGCAGATAGGGTGATAATTCTGAAATTCTACCGTTAATTCAATTAAATAGAAAATTAAGTGCACAGTATGTGAAGCTGGATGGAACCGCGCATTTGCGCTCCAGCAGTTAACATGCTGTGCTTTTTGTTCATCTTGATTGTCAAAATCATATGAACACCAAAAACATTGGAGGAAATTTATGTTAGACATCAAACGCATCCGCAACGATTTCGATGAAGTAGCTAAAAAATTGGCTACACGTGGCGTTGCTGCTGAAAAACTTGCTGAACTTAAAGAACTTGACGACAAACATCGTGAATTGCTAATCAAATCAGAATCAGCTAAAGCTGAACGTAACACAGCTTCTGCAGCTATTGCACAAGCAAAACGCAACAAAGAAGACGCTTCTGAACAAATCGCTGCAATGCAAAAATTGTCAGCAGACATCAAAGCTACTGACGCTAAACTTGCTGAAATCGATGAAAAATTATCTGAATTCACAGCAACACTTCCAAACATCCCTGCTGCTGATGTTCCTGTAGGTGCTGACGAAGATGAAAACGTGGAGGTACGTCGTTGGGGTACACCTCGTGAATTCAACTTTGACATCAAAGCTCACTGGGATCTTGGTGAAGACCTTGACATCCTTGACTGGGAACGTGGTGCAAAAGTTACTGGTTCTCGCTTCCTATTCTACAAAGGACTTGGAGCTCGCCTAGAACGTGCTATCTACAACTTCATGTTGGATGAACACGCTAAAGAAGGTTACACAGAAGTTATTCCTCCATACATGGTAAACCATGACTCAATGTTTGGTACTGGTCAATATCCTAAATTCAAAGAAGACACATTTGAATTAGCTGATTCTGACTATGTTCTTATTCCAACTGCTGAAGTTCCTCTTACAAACTACTACCGTGGTGAAATCCTTGATGGTAAAGAACTTCCAGTTTACTTCACAGCAATGAGCCCATCATTCCGTTCAGAAGCTGGTTCTGCTGGTCGTGACACTCGTGGTTTGATTCGTCTTCACCAATTCCACAAAGTTGAAATGGTTAAATTCTCTAAACCAGAAACTTCATACGATGAATTAGAAAAAATGGTTGTCAATGCTGAAAACATCCTTCAAAAACTTGGTCTTCCATACCGTGTTATCACACTATGTACTGGAGATATGGGATTTTCAGCTGCTAAAACTTACGACCTAGAAGTTTGGATTCCAGCTCAAAACACTTACCGTGAAATCTCAAGCTGCTCAAACACAGAAGACTTCCAAGCACGTCGTGCTCAAATCCGTTACCGTGACGAAGCTGATGGAAAAGTTAAACTTCTTCACACTCTTAACGGTTCAGGTCTTGCTGTTGGACGTACAGTCGCTGCTATTCTTGAAAACTACCAAAACGAAGATGGTTCTGTAACAATTCCAGAAGTTCTTCGTCCATACATGGGTGGCGTTGACGTTATCTCACCTAAATAATAATAAAAACTGCTAATCAATGATTAGCAGTTTTTTTGATAAGAAAAAATCCCCTTTGAACCATCCTCAAAATCAAGGAAAATATTTCTTTGACTTGAGGTTAGTACAATGTGGGATTTTTAAAATTTTCTAAAACGTTGATAACGATTTTCAAGAAGCTCTTCTAATGGCAACTTGCTAAGTTCATCTAATTCAGCAATCAGATTTGTTTTAATCATTTCAACGATTTCACTTGAAAAATAACCATGCTCTGGAATAACTTTATCAACAACATCCATGTTGTAAAGTTCTCCAGCAGTAATTTTCATCAATTCAGCAGCCTCAGTTGCTCGTGAACCATCTTTCCAAAGGATTGATGCAAAACCTTCTGGGCTTAAAATGGCGTACATGCTGTGTTCAAGCATCCATACCTTATCGGCCACAGCAAGTGCAAGAGCACCTCCAGAACCACCTTCACCAATAATAATAGCAATAATCGGTACTTTAAGATCACTCATTTCAAGTAAATTATGTGCAATAGCCTCACCTTGTCCGCGTTCTTCTGCACCAACACCTGGATAAGCACCAGCAGTGTTAATAAAAGTAACGACAGGACGACCAAATTTTTCAGCTTGCTTCATCAAACGAAGAGCTTTACGGTAACCTTCAGGGTTTGGCTGACCGAAATTGCGTTTTAAATTCTCCTGTAAATTTTTCCCTTTTTGAATACCAATCACTGTCACAGGACGACCTTCAAGGCGAGCAATTCCCCCAACGATTGCGCCATCGTCTGCGAAATGACGATCTCCATGAAGTTCCATGAAATCATCAAAAATTAAATCCGCATATTCTAAGGTCGTTAAACGTCCTTGATCACGCGCTTCTTTCAAAATTCTTGATACGTCACTCATTTGGCACCTCCATGGAATGCGACTAATTTTGCAATAGTTTCAGGCATTTCAGTACGTTTGACAATGGCATCAACAAAACCATGTTCCAAAAGGAATTCAGCTCTTTGGAAATCCTCAGGTAAGTTTTCTCGTACTGTTGTTTCAATAACACGGCGGCCTGCAAAACCGACCAATGCTTGTGGCTCTGCTAAAATAATGTCACCTTCCATTGCAAAACTTGCTGTCACCCCTCCTGTTGTGGGGTCAGTCAAGATTGTCAAATAAAACAAACCAGCTTCAGAATGGCGTTTAACTGCCGCTGAGATTTTTGCCATTTGCATCAAACTCATAATACCTTCTTGCATACGAGCACCGCCTGATGCCGTAAAAATAACAACTGGCAATTTTTCTTCAATCGCTAATTCAAACAAACGTGTGATTTTTTCACCAACAACCGTTCCCATTGAAGCCATAATAAAGTTTGAATCCATGATGGCAAGAGCAACTTTTTCGCCCTTAATCAAGGCTTTACCTGTTAAAACAGCTTCTTCAAGACCTGTTTTTTCACGCATTTTAGCCAATTTTTCTTGATATCCTGGGAATTTAAGCGGGTCTTTTGTTTCAAGTCCCGTAAATAATTCTTCGAAACTTCCTTCATCTACTGTAATCGCTAAGCGTTCTTTTGCAGAAATACGGAAATTATAAGAACAACTTGGACAAATCTTAGCAACACCTAAATCTTTTTGATAAATCATGTGCTTACATGCTGGGCATTTAGCAAATAATTCATCAGGGACTTCTGGAACCTCACGCGGTGTACCTTGATTTAAAGAGTTGTTGGGAGTAATTCGAATGTACTTATCTTTTTTACTAAATAAAGCCATGAAATCTCCTAATCATTTTCCTTATTGTAGTTTGGCAAGAATGTTTCCATTAAAAATGATGTGTCGTAATCTCCGGCAATCACATGCTCATCAGAAATTAAATCCATTTGAAACTCAGCATTTGTTGTAACGCCCTCAATTTCCAACTCATAAAGGGCACGTTGCATTTTCATCAAAGCATCGAAACGATTTTCACCATGAACAATGATTTTTGCAATCATACTATCATAGTAAGGTGGGATTGTATAACCAGGATAAACAGCTGAATCCACACGCAAACCAACACCACCACTTGGCAAGTACAAATCTGTAATCTTACCTGGGCTTGGTGCAAAGTTAAATTTTGGATTTTCAGCATTAATACGACATTCAATAGCATGACCAGTGATTGTGATATCATCTTGTGTCACTGACAATTCTTGTCCAGCAGCAATACGAATTTGCTCTTTAACGATATCAACACCAGTAACAAATTCTGTCACGGGATGTTCTACTTGAACACGAGTGTTCATTTCCATGAAATAAAACTGTGATGTTTTCTCATCAAGCAAGAACTCAATGGTACCTGCATTTTCATAATGAACAGCACTCGCTGCACGAACAGCAGCCTGACCAATCTTAGTACGTAGTGTTTTACCAATCGCAATTGACGGACTTTCTTCAAGAACTTTTTGGTTATTACGTTGAAGTGAGCAATCACGTTCGCCAAGATGAATGACATTACCGTGAGAATCTCCTAGAATTTGAACTTCGATGTGACGCGCTGGATAAATAACTTTTTCAATGTACATGGCACCATTACCAAAAGCAGCCAAAGCTTCTTGTGAAGCTGACTCAAAGGCTGGCACTAATTCTTCTGCAGATTCAACCTTACGAATACCTTTTCCGCCGCCGCCAGCAGAGGCTTTCAACATGACAGGGTAACCAAGTCTTTCAGCAACGTCAAGTGCTTCATCAGCTGTAAAGACTTCACCATCTGAACCAGGAATAACCGGCACATTTGCTGCAATCATTTCTGCACGCGCATTGATTTTGTCACCCATTTTATCCATAATTTCGGCGCTAGGTCCGATAAATTTAATGTGCATTTCCTCACACATGGTTGCAAATTTTGAGTTTTCACTCAAAAAACCAAATCCTGGGTGAATCGCTTCAGCTCCTGTTACGATCGCTGCTGATAAGACAGCATTCATATTCAAGTAAGAATCTGTCGAGCGCGCTGGACCGATACAAATTGCTTCATCAGCCAAATTCGTATGCAAAGAATTTTTATCAGCTTCAGAATAGACAGCTACCGTATTGATCCCCAATTCACGTGCTGCACGAATAATTCGCACCGCAATTTCACCACGATTGGCAATTAATATTTTTTTAAACATACGTCTGCTTTTTCCTCCTATTTGAAATACTTTAGCATTTCAATCAAAATTCTTTTGTCACAGTTTGTATTAACCTTTTTCTTAACTACCAATAGCAAACGTCAATGTTCCAGAAGCTGCTAGTTTGCCATCAACTTCTGCTTTTGCCTCAACCACAGCAATTGTGCCACGGCGTTTAACAAATTTCGCTGTCATGATTAATTGGTCGCCAGGAACAACTTGTTTTTTGAAACGCACCTTGTCCATACCAGCGTAAAAGACCAATTTACCCTTGTTTTCTTCTTTTGAAAGTTCCAAAACACCTGCTGTTTGAGCAAGAGCTTCCATGATAAGAACTCCAGGCATGACTGGATATTCTGGAAAATGACCATTGAAAAACGGTTCATTGATTGTCACATTTTTAACAGCAACAATTTCATCATCACTTACTTCAAGCACACGGTCAACCAAAAGCATTGGATAACGGTGCGGCAAAGCTTCACGAATTTGCTTAATATCAATCATTTAATACGTACCAATCCTTGTCCAAATTCAACAACTTCTTCGTTATTTACCATAATTTCAGTCACGATACCATCTTTTGGAGCTGGAATTTCGTTCATGACTTTCATCGCTTCAATAATTAGCAACGTTTGCCCTTTTTTAACTGCATCACCAACAGATACAAAAGCTGGTTTATCAGGAGCTGGAGCAAGGTAAGCAACACCCACAAGTGGACTTGGAACTTCTTCACCTTCTGCAAAAATATTCGTATCAGCTTCTTCAACATCACTTGTTGCTGGAGATGCTGGAGTTGATGTAGCAACTGGAGTTGTTTCAACTGAAACAGCTGGCGCCGGTGCTGCAGGAGCTGTGGCTGGCACTACTGGTGCTGTATATTCATTTTTACTAAATGTTAATTCAGAGTCAGCAGTTTTAAATGAAAATTCACGTAGGCTTGACTGGTCAAATTGAGCCATCAAATCTTTTACTTCAGAAATATTCACGCTTACGCCTCCCAACGTTTAAATGCTAGTACAGAGTTGTGACCACCAAATCCGAATGTATTTGAAATAGCGTAAGTCAACTCTGCTTCTTGACCTTGTCCATAAACTACATTAGCTTCAATGTCCTCTGACAACTCACGTGTACCTGCAGTCATTGGAATGTAGTTGTGACGGATTGCTTCAATTGTCGCAACAGCTTCAACAGCACCCGCTGCACCAAGAAGGTGACCAGTGAATGATTTTGTTGAAGAAACTGGAACGTCTTTACCAAGAACTGTTACGATAGCTTTGCTTTCACCTTTTTCATTGGCTTGTGTAGAAGTACCGTGAGCATTAACATAGTCAACATCTTCTGGAGAGATTCCTGCTTCTTTAATTGCCAATTCAATGGCTTTTGCGGCACCTGATCCATCTGGTGTTGGAGTTGTTTGGTGATAAGCATCACAGTTGCTACCATAGCCAACAACTTCAGCTAGGATAGTAGCACCACGTTTTTGAGCATGTTCAAGACTTTCAAGAACAAGCACACCTGCACCTTCACCCATAACAAATCCATTACGATCTTTATCAAACGGAATAGCAGAACGAGCTGGATCTTCAGTTGTTGAAAGAGCAGTCAATGCATTGAAACCACCAATACCGATTTCGTTGATTGTAGATTCAGCACCACCAGCTAAGATAACATCATGGTAACCAAATTTAATTTCGCGGAATGCTTCACCGATAGCATCATTAGATGAGGCACAAGCTGTTGTAATTGATTTACATACGCCACGTGCACCAATACGCAAAGCAATATTACCAGCAGCCATGTTTGACAAAGCTTTTGGAATAAACATTGGTTGGATACGTTTAATTCCTTTTTCGTGCATACGAATGATTTGCTCTTGCATTTCTTGCAAACCACCAATACCAGATGACACGATAACACCAGTACGGTCACGATCAACTGTATCCATATCAAGTTTAGCATTTTCGAGAGCTTCTAAAGTTGCATAAATTGCGTATAGAGAATATTGATCCATACGATTTTTATCTTTGCGAACAAAATATTTATCAAATGGGAAATCATGAATTTCACCTGCGTTGTGAACTTTGATTTCAGAATTATCAAATTTAGTAATTGGTCCGATACCAATTTTTCCATCATGAAGATTATTCCAGAATTCTTCTGGGGTATTTCCAATTGGAGAAGTTAAACCATAACCTGTTACTACTACTCTATTTAATGTCATTTTTGTCTCCTTTTAAGAGAATGTATATTCTAATTTTAAACTATTACAGCAAAGCAAACAACAGTTTACATTGCCATACCACCATCAATTGCAATGACTTGTCCAGTCAAGTATTCTTGTTCTGCTAAGAAACTAGCTACTGTTGCCACTTCTTCAGCTTTTCCGATACGTTTCATTGGAATGCCAGCTAAAATCGCTTCTTGCATTTTTTCAGGAATAGCATCAGTCATGTCTGATTCAATAAAACCAGGAGCAATAGCATTAACTCGAATACCACGTGAAGCTACTTCACGCGCAACTGATTTTGTAAAACCAATTAAACCAGCTTTTGAAGCTGCGTAGTTTGCTTGCCCAACATTTCCTCGTAAGCCAACAACGCTTGATAGATTGATAATAGCACCTTGACGAGCACGTGTCATCGGTTTTAAGACTGATTGCGTCATGTTAAATGCACCAGTCAAATTCACTTTTAAGACTGATTCAAAATCTGCTTCAGTCATTTTTAACATCAATTTATCATTTGTGATACCAGCATTGTTAACCAAAATATCAACAGAACCAAGTTCTGCAATAGCTTCGTCAACCATACGTTTAGCATCATCAAATTGTGATACATCACCAGAAATTGCAATAACTTTCACACCGTAGTCGTTAAAACTATCGATAAGGTCTTTTGAAATTTCTGAACGACCATTCAAAACAATATTGGCTCCAAGACTTGCAAAACGGTGAGCAATAGCCAAACCAATTCCGCGAGTTGATCCTGTTACAAAAACATTTTTATTTTTGATATCCATAACTATCTCCTATTTTTCTAGCAAAACACTCAAGCTTGCTTCATCCTCAACTGATGAGGTTGGAATACTTTTATCAATTTTACGAAGAAATCCACTCAAAACTTTACCTGGACCAATTTCAATAACCTCTGTCATTCCAAGTCTACGCATTGTTTCAATAGAATCGTAAAAACGAACTGGTTCTTTTACTTGTCTTGCAAGCAAAGCTTTGATATCACTATATTCCATAACCTTAGCTTCAGTATTTCCAATCAAAGGAACCTGAAAATCTGAAAACGTTACTTTATCAAGAACCTCTGAAAGTCGTTTGCTAGCTGGTGCTAACAAAGCTGTGTGGAAAGGCCCAGATACTTTCAACGGAATCAAACGTTTTACACCTGCTTCTTTAAGAAGTTCAACAGCATAGTTTACTGCTTCCGTTTCACCACCAATCACAATTTGTGCCGGTGTGTTGTAGTTAGCTGGTGTCACCACACCCTTAATAGAAGCTTTTTGACAAATTTCTTCAATCAATGAGGCTTCCGTATTCATGACAGCGACCATTTTTCCAGTTCCTGCTGGAGCTGCAGTCTCCATAAATTCACCACGTTTAGCTACCAAAGCAACAGCATCCTCAAAGCTCAAAGCCCCTGATGCTACTAAAGCTGAATACTCCCCTAATGAAAGTCCAGCAACCATGTCAGCTTTAAATCCTTTTTCCTGAAGCAATCGATAAATTGCAACTGAAGTTGTCAAAATAGCTGGTTGTGTATAACGTGTTTGATTTAACTTATCTTCTTCCTTATCAATTAAATCACGAAGATTGTAGCCAAGAATAGAACTAGCTTGATCAAAAGTCTCACGAACAATCGGATATTTTTCATATAAATCACTTGCCATTCCAAGCTTTTGAGCCCCTTGACCAGCAAATAAAAAGGCAGTTTTTGTCATTAAATCCTCCCAAACGGAATTTGATTTTTAAATAGAAATATTAATCTTTTTCAATATCAGCCCAACGTTTAGCTTCTGCTAAAATCACTTCTTGAGCACCATAATAGATATCTTTTAAGATTTCTTCACAAGTTTCTTCTTTACGAATCAAGCCTGCGATTTGGCCAGCCATGACTGAACCAGTCACAACATCACCGTCAACAACAGCATTACGCAATGCACCTGCTCCCAAAACTTCGATATCTTCTTTAGCTTTCTTACCAGCCAAGAAATCTTTTTCAGCATGCGCATATGATGTTGTTAATTTATTTTTAAGTGATCGAACAGGATGTCCAACAACAGAGGCAGAAATCACTGTATCGATGTCTTTAGCTTTCAAAATTTTATCTTTAAAGTTTTGGTGAGCATTAGATTCTTTAGCTACCACAAAACGTGTTCCCACTTGGACAGCTTCCGCACCCAACATAAAGATAGCTGCTGCCCCATGTCCGTCAGCAACACCACCTGCACCAATAACAGGAATATTGACTGCATCAACAACTTGACGAACAAGAGTCATTGTTGTCAATTTACCAATGTGTCCACCAGCTTCCATACCTTCTGCGATAACAGCATCAGCACCTAGTTTTTCCATACGTTTTGCAAGAGCAACACTAGGAACAACTGGAATGACAGTGATACCAGCTTCGTGGAATCGTTCCATGTATTTTCCAGGATTACCTGCACCAGTTGTGACAACTTTAACCCCTTCTTCAATAACAAGATCAACAATGTCATCAACAAATGGAGACAAAAGCATAATATTAACACCAAAAGGTTTGTCTGTAATTTTTTTAACCTTGTCAATATTTGCTTTAACAACTTCCTTCGGTGCATTACCGCCACCGATAATACCTAAACCACCAGCGTTTGAAACAGCACCAGCCAAGTCACCATCGGCAACCCATGCCATACCACCTTGAAAAATTGGATATTTGATATTTAATAATTCTGTAATACGTGTTTTCATGTTAAACCTTCTTAGTCTTTACCAAACAATAATTTGATAGTCAAACTATCATAATAAGAAGAGAGGGAGTAAGATAAGTTTTCATTAATTAGCAACTTATCCCACAGCCCTTCCTACTAAATATAGTGGAGTTAGTTTTTTAATCCCAACTCCAGCCATGTTATTATTTTGTTTTTTCTTCAACGTAAGCAACCAAGTCACCTACAGTGTTAAGACCTTCTTCAGTTTCGATTTGAATATCAAATGCATCTTCAATTTCTGAGATTACTTGGAAAACGTCAAGTGAATCAGCATCAAGTTCATCAAAAGTTGTTTCCATTTTAACTTCGTCAACTTCTTTACCAAGTTCTTCAACGATAATTTCTTGTACTTTTTCAAATACTGCCATGATTAATTCTCCTTAATAAATATATATAATTATCTCATGCTAATGCACAAGTTTGTAACTAGATTTTAACAATTAGGCTTCCCCATGTCAAACCTCCACCAAATCCTGATAGAAGCACTGTTTGAGAGCCATCTAATTTAATAATTCCCTTATCAACAGATTCTGCTAAAAGAATTGGAATACTTGCCGCACTGGTATTACCATATTCCATCATATTCGCTAAAAACTTGTCTCGATCAATATCCATTTTTCGAGCCATTTTATCTAGAATACGAATATTAGCTTGGTGAAGCAACAAATAATCAATATCCTCTGATGAAACTTCTGATTCATCAATAAGGGCTTTAATACTTTTAGCCACATCTCTGATAGCAAAATCAAAGATAGCTCTTCCTTCCATTTTAAGGAATTTATCATCGTCTTCTTTTTCAGAAAACGGAGATGACAAACCAACTTTTCCAGAAGTTAAGCTTTGACCGCGACTACCATCTGTATTCAAAGATTCTGCTAGGAAATGTTTAGTTTCTGATGCTTCAATTAAAACACCACCTGCTCCATCTCCAAATAGTACAGAAGTACTACGATCTGACCAATCTAATGTTTTTGATAGGGTTTCAGCACCAATTACGATACCTTTTTTATAGATTCCTGACTGAATAAATTTATCTGCAGTCGCAAGGGCAAATACAAAACCACTGCATGCCGCTGTCATATCAAATGCAAAAGCATTAACAGCGCCAATATTAGCTTGAATACGTGCTGCTGTCGATGGCATAAAACTATCAGGTGTAATTGTTGCAACAATGATGAAATCAATGTCTTCAGCTAATAAACCAGCTTTTGAAAGTAGTTGCTTAGCAACTTGTGTCCCTAAATCACTAGTTGTTTCATCTCGAGTGATATGTCGTCTTTTAATCCCCGTGCGAGATGAAATCCATTCATCGCTGGTGTCCATAATTTCAGACAAATCATCGTTTGTAATCACTTGTTCAGGGGCATAGGCTGCTGCCTGAGCAATTCTTGCAAATACCATTATTACATTAACTCCTCAAGAAACTTGTGAAGATTTTTTAAGCCTCGTAAAAGAGCTTCTAGTTCTTCTTCATTCATATCTTCAGCAATATGAGTAACCATATTTTTATGAAACTTATGATGAAGCCTATCTAACAATCTTCCTTTTTTTGTTAAAGTTAAATGAACCACACGACGGTCTAATTTTGAGCGTTGTCTTTCAATATAACCTTTTGCCTCAAGCTTATTTAAACTAGTGGTTATTGTACCGAGGGTCAACATCAACTCACGTGCAATATCACTTGGAGTCACATTAGAATTTTTACCAATAATCTCAATGGTGTGCATTTCCTTTAACGAAACGTCGTTGAACTGACTAGTTCTCAAACTCGTCTCTTCAATAACCTGTACACGATTAAAAATATCTACTAGATACTCATTGATTCTATTATAATCCAAGATTTCACCTCCTAAATAAACTTTGACAATCAAAGTATATCAAACATCAAAATATTTTGCAAGGAATTTCGAACTAATCTGAAAAAATAATTTGAAAATCAAACAATTATTTACGCTATTTTCCAGAAAATTTCGGGCGACGCTTTTCAGCAAATGCTCGAACACCTTCCTTGAAGTCTTCCTTAAAGGCTAATTCTTCTTGAAGCTGTAATTCAAGTTTTGTGTAATCCTCCCAACCTTCAAATTGTGCTTTCCATGACATTTCCTTAATAGCACGATAAGAATTAATTGACCCACGAAGCAAACGTTTAGTCAACTGGTTAGTTGTACGTTCCAATTTTTCTGATTCACAGAGGCGATAAACAATGCCGTATTCGAATGCCTTTTCAGCATTAACACCTTCGCCAGTCATTGCCAACTGGACAGCACGTGTTGATCCAATAGCTCGGCTCATTAGGAAAAGTCCACCAGCATCAGGTGCTAGTCCTACCCCAACAAAAGCTTGAATAAACTTAGCTTTTTCACTAGCAACAACAAAATCAGCGGCAACTGCCATATTCGCCGCAGCTCCAGCAACCGCACCATCTACACTCATAATAATTGGTTTAGGCAGTTTTTTCATTGAAAAAGAAATTTTATTAACCAGACTAGCAATTTCAACTAAAGATTCAACATTATCAGACTCAACAGCTCGTTGCATTTCAGCTAAATCACCACCGATTGAAAATACTTTTCCAACCGCTTTGATGACCAGAATTTTAACAGAATCATCTGCCTTAACAAGTTCTAAAACTTCAAGAATTTCTTGGCATGTTGGAATATTAAACCCATTTGAAATATCAGGGCGATTCAAAGTTAAAGTTGCAACTTCCCCGTTTTCATAAATGACATTATCGAAAGACATTTACCCACCTCCGTCGGATACGATAAAATTAGTTTGATTATAAAACTATTTTGCAAAATGTATTTTAGCATACAAGACATCAATAAATCAAGCAAAAATAGGATTTTTTCAAAAATTAATTTGATTTTTAAATATTTAAATCATCAAAGTATTATTCAAAAAAAGTAGGAAAACTCCTACTTCTAATATGTTTTTTCTTCTAAAATCTCAACAATTTGAGTCAAATTTTTTACCAATCGACTAGCCTTTCTTTGATTCATATCAAAAAGATTATCTTCGATTGCCCAAACAGTTAATTCAGCAGAAACTCCCGCTTGAATCCCTTTTTCACTATCTTCAATAACCAAAGTCTCAGCATTACTAAACCCCAGTTGTCTTCTTGCTTCTTGATAGATAGCAGGGTGTGGTTTTCCCTTTTCAAATTCTTCCCCAGATAAAATCACTGAAAAATAGTCTTTTAAATTCGTTTCTTCAAGAGCTTTTAAAATGTCATGCTTTGTTGAGCTCGAAGCCAGCCCCAAACGATATCCCTTTTCAAAAAGCCCTTTAACTACTTCAAATGTATCCTCAAAAATCAAGTCTTTATAAGGAAGTGGATGAGTTTTTTTGTAAATCGAATATTCAACTTGTAATTGATCTGTATCCCACTTATCAAAATCATCTCTCAAAATATCTGGCCAAATCTGCTTCATATTTCCACCGATGAAGAAACTTGGTGGTAAGTGCTTTATGCTAATCCCCTTATCTGCTAAAAACTTTTCACGACGTCGATAGTAAAAAGTTTCAGTGTCAAACAGGACCCCGTCCATATCAAAAATAATTGCTTTATAATTTTCCATTCCTCTATTATACTATCTTTCTTTTTATTTGAAAAACTGCTGACAAATTTTCAGAATTTTGCTATAATTGTATACAAATTTTAGAAAAGTGGAGAATGTCATGAAAGTAATCAAATTTGGTGGTAGTTCACTGGCTTCAGCTGAACAACTGAAAAAAGTTTTGAATATTGTGAAATCTGATAGCGAACGTCGTTTTGTTGTTGTATCAGCACCAGGAAAGCGTAACTCAGAAGATACAAAAGTAACTGACGCTCTTATTAAATACTACAAAAACTATACTTCTGGTGAAGATGTTACAGCAGCACAAGAATGGATTATTAACCGATACCAAGCCATTGCTGACGAACTTGAACTGAATTCATCAGTCATGAGTAAAATTGCTGGAGCAATTACAAATCTTGCCACTCTCCCTATCGAATGTAATAAATTCTTGTATGACACATTCCTAGCTGCTGGTGAAGATAATAATGCAAAACTTGTCGCTGAATTTTTCCGAAAAAATGGAATCAACGCACGCTATGTTCACCCAAAAGAAGCTGGAATTATTGTTTCAAGCGAGCCTGGAAACGCACGAATTCTCCCTTCTAGTTACGATAAACTAGAAGAACTCCGAGACTCTGATGAAGTTCTCGTGATTCCAGGATTCTTTGGTGTAACAACTGATGGTCAAATTTGTACTTTCTCGCGTGGAGGATCTGACATCTCAGGCTCAATCGTTGCAGCAGGTGTTAAAGCTGATTTATACGAAAACTTTACAGATGTAAATGGTATTTTTGCTGCACACCCAGGCGTTGTTCACAAACCACACACCATCCAAGAGCTAACATACAGAGAAATGCGTGAACTTGCTTATGCAGGATTTTCAGTACTCCATGATGAAGCACTCATTCCAGCCTATCGCGGAAAAATCCCTCTCGTCATCAAAAACACAAACAACCCTGAACACCCAGGAACTCGAATTACACTAAAACACAGTGGACCAACAGTACCAGTTATCGGAATAGCTGCTGATGACAAATTTGCAAGTATCAACATGTCAAAATACCTCATGAACAGAGAAGTCGGATTCGGGCGAAAAGTTCTTCAAATTTTAGAAGACCTCAATATCCGCTGGGAACACATTCCAACAGGAATTGATGACATGTCAGTCATTGTACGAGAACGTGAACTAACTCCTATTAAAGAACAAGAAATTATCTCATATCTTACGCGAGAACTCGCAGTTGATGAAGTTGAAATCGAACACAATCTTTCAATTATCATGATTGTCGGTGAAGATATGAAGAACCACATTGGGGTTACAGCAACAGCAACAAGAGCCCTTTCAGAAAAGCACATCAACCTTGAGATGATTTCACAAGGATCAAGTGAGGTTTCAGTCATGTTTGTAACACAAACAGAACACGAAAAAGAAGCCGTACGAGCACTATATCAAACCTTCTTCCGTGCAGCCGAATAAACTAAAAAAAGAATCAGATTGTTCACTGATTCTTTTTTAGTGCTTAAAGTCAGAAAAGTAAGGTTCAATTTGGCGTAAGAAGGCTTTCTTCCCTTCAAATCGTTCCCCTCTGACTACTTTTGCTAGCTTTTTTTGCTCTTCTAAGCTTAAAGTTGCTTTTAATTGAGACAAACTATCTCGGTAAGCAATAAAGTCTGCCACTTCAAAAAAATTAAGCTGAGGGACACAATGACTAATCTCACCTATTTCTTCATAAGGCATACGATTAAATTTACGTTTAAAGGATTCCTGATGGCGGATGGTATCCTTTACATGATTAGAAAATTTTGTCTTGAAGTAAGTATAGCGTCTTCCCTCATTAATCAGAACCTCAGGATGTTCTTGCAGTAGTTTGAAAAAGACAATACGCCCTTCCTGAATCCAGTCGTCATAATCCCATAATTTCACAAAGTAATGACGTCTTAATTTTAAAATAATTGGTTTTACAGTTTCAAAATAGCTTTCAAAATCCACTGTTCCTATCTCCTTTTTCCTTTTTATTATTAAGGTACCCTTATTATAGAAAGGATTAGAAAAAAGGAACATGACAAAAATGTCCAAATGAGAATACAAGCACAAAAAAAGCAACCCGAAGGCTGCTTTCTCTACCGCTTTACGACTCCGCCAGTAGGACTCGAACCTACGACATCATGATTAACAGTCATGCGCTACTACCAACTGAGCTATGGCGGATAAATGCTAAGCGACTACCATATCTAACAGGGGGCAACCCCCAACTACATCAGGCGTGCTAGGGCTTAACTTCTGTGTTCGGCATGGGAACAGGTGTATCTCCTAGGCTATCGTCACTTAACTATGATTGATTATCCAATCAAAATTGAATACCTATATATTCTAACAAGAAACCGACTCGCTGTCAATATTGACTCGTTTCTTTTTTGGATAAGTCCTCGAGCTATTAGTATTAGTCCGCTACATGTGTCACCACACTTACACTTCTAACCTATCTACCTGATCATCTCTCAGGGCTCTTACTGATATAAAATCATGGGAAATCTCATCTTGAGGTGGGCTTCACACTTAGATGCTTTCAGCGTTTATCCCTTCCCTACATAGCTACCCAGCGATGCCTTTGGCAAGACAACTGGTACACCAGCGGTAAGTCCACTCTGGTCCTCTCGTACTAGGAGCAGATCCTCTCAAATTTCCTACGCCCGCGACGGATAGGGACCGAACTGTCTCACGACGTTCTGAACCCAGCTCGCGTGCCGCTTTAATGGGCGAACAGCCCAACCCTTGGGACCGACTACAGCCCCAGGATGCGACGAGCCGACATCGAGGTGCCAAACCTCCCCGTCGATGTGAACTCTTGGGGGAGATAAGCCTGTTATCCCCAGGGTAGCTTTTATCCGTTGAGCGATGGCCCTTCCATGCGGAACCACCGGATCACTAAGCCCGACTTTCGTCCCTGCTCGAGTTGTAGCTCTCGCAGTCAAGCTCCCTTATACCTTTACACTCTGCGAATGATTTCCAACCATTCTGAGGGAACCTTTGGGCGCCTCCGTTACCTTTTAGGAGGCGACCGCCCCAGTCAAACTGCCCGTCAGACACTGTCTCCGATAGGGATAACCTATCTGGGTTAGAGTAGCCATAACACAAGGGTAGTATCCCAACAACGCCTCCACCGAAACTAGCGTCCCGATTTCATAGGCTCCTACCTATCCTGTACATGTGGTACAGATACTCAATATCAAACTGCAGTAAAGCTCCATGGGGTCTTTCCGTCCTGTCGCGGGTAACCTGCATCTTCACAGGTACTAAAATTTCACCGAGTCTCTCGTTGAGACAGTGCCCAAATCATTACGCCTTTCGTGCGGGTCGGAACTTACCCGACAAGGAATTTCGCTACCTTAGGACCGTTATAGTTACGGCCGCCGTTTACTGGGGCTTCAATTCACACCTTCGCTAATGCTAAGCGCTCCTCTTAACCTTCCAGCACCGGGCAGGCGTCACCCCCTATACATCATCTTACGATTTAGCAGAGAGCTGTGTTTTTGATAAACAGTTGCTTGGGCCTATTCACTGCGGCTGACTTAAAGCCAGCGCCCCTTCTCCCGAAGTTACGGGGCCATTTTGCCGAGTTCCTTAACGAGAGTTCTCTCGCTCACCTGAGGCTACTCGCCTCGACTACCTGTGTCGGTTTGCGGTACGGGTAGAGTATAATTAACGCTAGAAGCTTTTCTTGGCAGTGTGACATCACTAACTTCGCTACTTAACTTCGCTCCCCATCACAGCTCAATGTTATAGATATAAGCATTTGACTCATATCACACCTCACTGCTTAGACGTGCACTTCCAATCGCACGCTTTAGTTAGCCTACTGCGTCCCTCCATCACTATATACTCTAGTACAGGAATATCAACCTGTTGTCCATCGGATACACCTTTCGGTCTCTCCTTAGGTCCCGACTAACCCAGGGAGGACGAGCCTTCCCCTGGAAACCTTAGTCATACGGTGGACAGGATTCTCACCTGTCTTTCGCTACTCATACCGGCATTCTCACTTCTATGCGTTCCAGCGCTCCTCACGGTACACCTTCATCACACATAGAACGCTCTCCTACCATACCTAAAAGGTATCCACAGCTTCGGTAATATGTTTTAGCCCCGGTACATTTTCGGCGCAGGGTCACTCGACTAGTGAGCTATTACGCACTCTTTGAATGAATAGCTGCTTCTAAGCTAACATCCTAGTTGTCTGTGCAACCCCACATCCTTTTCCACTTAACATATATTTTGGGACCTTAGCTGGTGGTCTGGGCTGTTTCCCTTTCGACTACGGATCTTAGCACTCGCAGTCTGACTGCCGATTATATCTCGTTGGCATTCGGAGTTTATCTGATATTGGTAATCCGGGATGGACCCCTCAATCAAACAGTGCTCTACCTCCAAGAGACTTAACATCGACGCTAGCCCTAAAGCTATTTCGGAGAGAACCAGCTATCTCCAAGTTCGTTTGGAATTTCTCCGCTACCCACAAGTCATCCAAGCACTTTTCAACGTGCCCTGGTTCGGGCCTCCAGTGAGTTTTACCTCACCTTCACCCTGCTCATGGGTAGGTCACATGGTTTCGGGTCTACGACATGATACTAAGTCGCCCTATTAAGACTCGGTTTCCCTACGGCTCCGTCTCTTCAACTTAACCTCGCATCATATCGTAACTCGCCGGTTCATTCTACAAAAGGCACGCTCTCACCCATTAACGGGCTCGAACTTGTTGTAGGCACACGGTTTCAGGTTCTATTTCACTCCCCTCCCGGGGTGCTTTTCACCTTTCCCTCACGGTACTGGTTCACTATCGGTCACTAGAGAGTATTTAGGGTTAGGAGATGGTCCTCCCAGATTCCGACGAGATTTCTCGTGTCTCGCCGTACTCAGGATACTGCTAGGGTTAAAGACTATTTCGAATACGAGGCTGTTACTCTCTTTGGCTTACCTTCCCAGGTAATTCTTCTATAATCTTGTCGTCCCACAACGCAGTCCTACAACCCCGATGTGTAAACACATCGGTTTGCCCTCTTACCTTTTCGCTCGCCGCTACTAAGGCAATCGCGTTTGCTTTCTCTTCCTGCAGCTACTTAGATGTTTCAGTTCACTGCGTCTTCCTCTACATTACCTTAACAGTAATGAGTGACATGCATTACATGCCGGGTTCCCCCATTCGGACATCTCTGGATCAATGTTTACTTACAACTCCCCAAAGCATTTCGTCGTTAGTCACGTCCTTCATCGGCTTCTAGTGCCAAGGCATCCACCGTGCGCCCTTATTAACTTAACCTTATTTTGGTCTGTTGACCTTAAACTCATTAAATCACAGCGTTTCGGTTTATTTCTTGTTACTATCTACAATTCAATTTCTTGAATCGTGGAATTTGATATAGATATTCAATTTTCAATGGACAATCTTTGAATCTTTCGATTCAATGGAGCCTAGCGGGATCGAACCGCTGACCTCCTGCGTGCAAAGCAGGCGCTCTCCCAGCTGAGCTAAGGCCCCACAAGACCTCTCAAAACTAAACAATACTCCAAACGTGCTTCCGTTTATCCTTAGAAAGGAGGTGATCCAGCCGCACCTTCCGATACGGCTACCTTGTTACGACTTCACCCCAATCATCTATCCCACCTTAGGCGGCTGGCTCCAAAAGGTTACCTCACCGACTTCGGGTGTTACAAACTCTCGTGGTGTGACGGGCGGTGTGTACAAGGCCCGGGAACGTATTCACCGCGGCGTGCTGATCCGCGATTACTAGCGATTCCGACTTCATGTAGGCGAGTTGCAGCCTACAATCCGAACTGAGATTGGCTTTAAGAGATTTGCTTGCCGTCACCGACTCGCGACTCGTTGTACCAACCATTGTAGCACGTGTGTAGCCCAGGTCATAAGGGGCATGATGATTTGACGTCATCCCCACCTTCCTCCGGTTTATTACCGGCAGTCTCGCTAGAGTGCCCAACTTAATGATGGCAACTAACAATAGGGGTTGCGCTCGTTGCGGGACTTAACCCAACATCTCACGACACGAGCTGACGACAACCATGCACCACCTGTCACCGATGTTCCGAAGAAACTTCCTATCTCTAGGAATAGCATCGGGATGTCAAGACCTGGTAAGGTTCTTCGCGTTGCTTCGAATTAAACCACATGCTCCACCGCTTGTGCGGGCCCCCGTCAATTCCTTTGAGTTTCAACCTTGCGGTCGTACTCCCCAGGCGGAGTGCTTAATGCGTTAGCTGCGGCACTAAGCCCCGGAAAGGGCCTAACACCTAGCACTCATCGTTTACGGCGTGGACTACCAGGGTATCTAATCCTGTTTGCTCCCCACGCTTTCGAGCCTCAGCGTCAGTTACAGACCAGAGAGCCGCTTTCGCCACCGGTGTTCCTCCATATATCTACGCATTTCACCGCTACACATGGAATTCCACTCTCCCCTTCTGCACTCAAGTCTAACAGTTTCCAAAGCGAACAATGGTTAAGCCACTGCCTTTAACTTCAGACTTATTAAACCGCCTGCGCTCGCTTTACGCCCAATAAATCCGGACAACGCTCGGGACCTACGTATTACCGCGGCTGCTGGCACGTAGTTAGCCGTCCCTTTCTGGTAAGTTACCGTCACTGTGTGAACTTTCCACTCTCACACACGTTCTTCTCTTACAACAGAGCTTTACGATCCGAAAACCTTCTTCACTCACGCGGCGTTGCTCGGTCAGGGTTGCCCCCATTGCCGAAGATTCCCTACTGCTGCCTCCCGTAGGAGTCTGGGCCGTGTCTCAGTCCCAGTGTGGCCGATCACCCTCTCAGGTCGGCTATGTATCGTCGCCTTGGTGAGCCGTTACCTCACCAACTAGCTAATACAACGCAGGTCCATCTACTAGTGAAGCAATTGCTCCTTTCAAGCATCTAACATGTGTTAAATGCTGTTATGCGGTATTAGCTATCGTTTCCAATAGTTATCCCCCGCTAGTAGGCAGGTTACCTACGCGTTACTCACCCGTTCGCAACTCTTCCAACTTTAGCAAGCTAAAGTCTTCAGCGTTCTACTTGCATGTATTAGGCACGCCGCCAGCGTTCGTCCTGAGCCAGGATCAAACTCTCATTTAATCTTGTTCTCATTCTGTCACTGACAGATTTATCGTTTTTTGACAGGTTACTTCCGTAACCCGCACGTTTGGTTCGTATTGTTCAGTTTTCAAAGGTCTTTGTCTCACTCGAGACAACTTCTATATTCTATCAAATTTAACTCTCGTTGTCAACAACTTTTTCAAAGTTTTTTCAAACAAGTTTCAAATCTGATTGCCATCGTTCTCTCTCAAACAACAGCTATATTAGTTTAGCATTTCTAAGTGACTTTGTCAAGAACTTTTTTCAAAGTTTTTTTCAAACCTCTTAGAAGCGACTGCCGTCTCATGCGACAGCTATATTAGTATACTAAACTTAACTTACACTGTCAACACTTTTTTGAAAAGTTTTTTCATCTTATTTACATTTCGTTTTCAAACGTTAAATTTCGGTTATGTTTGAGCTGTTATGTTAATTTAAAAATCTGCTTAAACAGCAAAAAAGAGAGCTTCTTGCTCTCTTTTTTATTGTAATGCTTTTTTGTATTCTTCTGCTTCTGCTTCTGTTGAAAGTACAAAGTGTCCTGGAGTAATTTCTCGCATTTCACGTTCTTGGCCATCAAGCTCTGCAGTAGGATCATACACTTGGTGTACACGTCCACGTTCAGATTCTGGGTCTGGTTCAGGAATAGCAGACAACAGACTCTTAGTGTATGGGTGGATTGGATTATTGTAAACATCATCAGATGTTCCAATTTCAAGCATTTTACCCCAGTGCATAACACCGATACGGTCTGAAATGTATTTCACCATAGACAAATCGTGAGCGATGAATAAGTATGTTAAGCCGCGTTCACGTTGAAGTTTTTGCATCAAGTTTACAACTTGAGCTTGGATTGATACGTCAAGGGCTGAAATTGGTTCATCAGCAATGATAAATTTTGGTTGGACCGCAAGTGCTCGAGCAATACCGATACGTTGACGTTGACCACCTGAAAATTCATGTGGGTAACGAGTCATGTGATCTTTGTTCAAACCAACTAATGATAGTAATTCTTGAACTTTTTCATCACGTTCTTCTTTACTACTAACTAATTTATGAATATCAAGACCTTCTGCAACAATGTCACGAATTTTCATACGACCATTAAGACTTGCTTGAGGGTCTTGGAAAATCATTTGGACGTTTTTACGGAATTCATGCAACTCTTTACCTTTAAGGTTAGAAACTGTTTCACCATTAAAATCAATTTCTCCACCATTGATATCATAAAGTTTCAAGATAGCACGTCCAACAGTTGTTTTACCAGAACCTGATTCACCAACTAGACCAAATACTTCACCTTCGTAGATGTCAAAGCTAACGTTGTTGATTGCTTTTACTTCGTTCTTTTTACCCTCGTTGAAGGTCAAAGATACATTTTTAAGTTCAACAAGCTTTTTTCTATTTTCAGTCATTAAGCTTTTCTCCCTTCAAGTTCTTTCCATTTTGCCCAGCGTTTTTGAATTGGTAATGGTGGTGTTACTTTAGGTGCACGTTCATCTAGCAACCATGTTGCAGCATAGTGTGTGTCGCTAACTTTAAACATTGGTGGTTCTTCTTCGTAATCAATGTCTAATGCAAATTCATTACGTGGAGCAAACGCATCACCTTTTGGCGGATTAAGAAGATCTGGTGGAGTACCTGGGATTGATTGTAGGCTACCTGCTTCTGTATCAGTCGTTGGCATTGAGTTTAGCAAGCCCCAAGTATATGGATGTTGTGGATTGTAAAATACTTCATCAACTGAACCGTATTCAATCACTTTACCAGCATACATAACTGCTACACGGTCAGCCATACCAGCAACAACACCAAGGTCGTGGGTAATAAAGATAATTGATGAACCACTTTCTTTTTGAATTTTCTTCATCAAGTTAAGAATTTGTGCTTGAATTGTAACGTCCAAGGCTGTTGTTGGTTCATCTGCAATCAGAACATCTGGATTAGCTGCAAGTGCAATCGCAATAACCGCACGTTGACGCATACCACCTGACCATTGGTGTGGGTAATCATTGATGTGTTCTTCAGCATTTGGAATACCAACATTTTTCATCAAATCTAGTGCACGAGCCCAAGCTTCTTGTTTTGAAACTTTTTCGTGAATCATAATTGGTTCAGCAATCTGTTGACCAATTTTCATTGTTGGGTCAAGACTTGTCATTGGATCTTGGAAAATCATCGCAATTTCATTTCCACGTACTTTAATCCATTCGTCTTCTTTTAGTTCAGTAAGTTTTTTACCTTTAAAGTCAATTTCACCTGTAATTGTTGCATTTGAAGCAGAAAGCCCCATCAATGTTTTTGTAGTTACAGATTTACCTGATCCAGATTCACCTACGATAGCAAGGGTTTCACCTTTCTTCAAGTCAAAATTGACATCACGGATAGCTTTAATTTCTCCAGCGTAGGTATGGAAATCTACATGGAGGTTTTTAACTTGTAAAATTGTTTCTTCACTCATAATTTTTCCTCCTAACGATCACCAGATTTTGGATCAAATGCATCACGAAGACCATCACCTAGCAAGATGAAAGCAAGTGAGATTAATACCAAAGCAAGGGCTGGTAGAGTAACTTGATAAGGGTAATATTGTAAATATTCTTGAGCATCAGTAATCAAAGAACCAAGTGATGCTGTTGGTGGTTTTACCCCGAGGTTAATAGCTGAAAGTACAGCTTCGTACATGATGGCGCTTGGAACTGTCATCATGATTTGAACAATAATAATACCTGAAATATTTGGAAGGATATGTTTGAATGCAATTTTTGGTGCACTTTCGCCCAATGAACGAGCTGCAAGAACAAACTCTTGTTCACGGTATGAAAGTGTCAAATTACGTACTTGACGTGCCATTGAAGTCCAACCAACGATGGCAATTGAAATGATGATTGATGTAACACCATTACCAAGTAACAAACCAAGCATTGTTACAATTACCAAGTTAGGGATTGAAGAAATGACTTCAATAATACGTTGCATGACCATGTCGACACGTCCACCAACATAACCTGAAATCAAACCATAAGTTACACCAATCAAAAGGTCAATTAATGTAGCAACAATGGCAATAAGAAGTGATATACGAACACCAACAATTATACGTTTTGCAACGCTACGTCCTAGGTTATCTGTACCAAGGATAAATTTAGTTCCTTCTGGTACTCCTTGATCAGCATAAGCATCAGTAGCTTCTGTACTACCAGAATATGTGATTGTACCATTCCAGAAAGGAAGATTGTCACTGATTTTTGGTGGAAGGTTACGGTATGTTGTAACTTCTTTTGTATTAAAAGCATTTGCGTCATCACGTGGAACTAAGATTACTGAAATCATTGAAAATACTAGTAAGATTCCCAAGAACCACATTGAAACAACTGCTAATTTATTTTTTTTCAAACGGCGCCATGCATCTTGCATAAAAGAAAGAGCAGGCTTTTCAATTTTTTCTTGTGAGCTGGCTGAACCAACACCAACAAGTTTAAATTCTCTATTTTTATCTGCCATGAATAATCTCCTTATTGCAAGCGTACACGTGGATCAACAATACTTGTTGCAATATCTGTTACCAAAATAGCAACCATCAACATCATTGCATAGACAATTGTTGTTCCCATAATTACTGGATAGTCTTTAGCTGGGATTGATGTAACAAATTGTTGACCAATTCCGGGAATTGAGAAAATTTGTTCAATTAAAGCTGAACCTGTCAATAAGTTAGCTGCCATTGGACCAACCAAAGTCAAAACTGGAATCATTGAGTTACGATATGCGTGTTTACGAGCAACTTGACGTTTATTCAAACCTTTAGCTGTCGCCAATTGAATATAATCAGAACTCAAAGTTTCAATCATTTGTCCACGGAAGAAACGTGTTACTTGAGCAAATACTGGAATTGCCAAGGCGATTGATGGCATAATAGTTTGTTCAAATGAACCCCAACCAGCAAGTGGGAATAAGCTCCATTTGAAACCAAGTGTAACTAATAGGAATAGACCAATAATGAATGATGGTACTGAAATACCAAGTGTAGAAATAACACTAAGAACACCATCAATCCAGTTATTTTTGTTACGTGCTGAAGCCGCACCAACAACAATACCTGAAAGAAGTCCAACGATTAAAGCTTGAACACCCAATTGAATTGATACACCCAAACGTTGAGAAATCAAACGTCCAACAGGTTGGTTAATAGATTGGTAACTTGTACCGAAATCACCATGAAGAATATTCCATAGGTAAGTAAGGTATTGTTGCCAAACTGGTTTATCCAAACCATATTGTTTGTTCATTAAAGCAATCATCTCATCAGTTAATTTTGGGTTATTGTAAGGTGTCCCAGGCATAACTTGCATGAGGAAAAACGACAGGGTAACAACTACCCAGAGTGTTACAAGAAGAATAGCAACACGTTTAAGAATGTATTTTACCATAATATTTCCTTCTCTGTATTTGCTTTTGTTGGCAGGAGAAAACTTTTACCTGTCAACAAAAGCAAGAATTGGTCGCAACCAATTCTTGCCCATATCCATACTTATTAAAGATTATTTGTCTTTATAGGCATATGTAAAGTCAACTTGCAAACCAGTTGAATTACGAACAAGTCCTTTGATTGATGAATTTTGAAGTGCTTTTGTGCTACGGAAGTAAAGTGGATTGTAGTGTGCATTATCATAAAGTGCTTTTTCAGCAGTTTTATAATCATCTGCTGCAGCAGCAGGATCCAAAGCATCAGTTGTCAATGCTTTTTGGTAAGCAGCATCGTAAGTTGCATCACTAAATTTACCATAGTTGTAAGCTGAATCTGATGTGAACAATCCATAGAATGTAGATCCTTCTGGATAGTCACCACCCCAAAGTGATAGAACTACATCAAAGTTTTGTGTTTTAGAATCTTGCAAACGTTGTTTGAATGTTACGAATTTTTCTTCTACTTTTAATCCTGGAAGAACATCTTCCCATGTTTGTTTAATGTAGTCTACTGATGCTTTCGCAACAGGTGTGTCTGAATCGGCTGTAATTGTCAATGTGATTGATTTTTCACCGAGTTCAGCAAGTCCTTCTTTGAAGAGTTTTGCTGCTTGTTTTGCATCATAAGTGTAATCTTGTGATACGTATTCAGATAAATCAGTTCCATCTTCCAAAGTTTCAAGTCCTGTTGGAACTAGAGCTGACGCTGCTTTTGAACCTGTGTCAATAGCTGCTTTTACAATTCCTTCACGATCTGTAGCAAGGTTAAGTGCTTGACGAATCTTAGTATTTGTCAAAGCTTTAACAGAACCTGACTCATTGTAATTTAGGTATGCTGTTGTAGCTTCTGGTGAATCTACAACGTCTTTACTATTTTTGTTTGCTTTATAAATAGCTTCTGTACTTGAGATGTTCGCTGTATCAAGCTGACCATCTTTGTACATTTGCACTGCAGTATCAGGTTTTTTAACAGCTTGGATATTAACTTTTTTAAGTTTTACGTTTTTAGCGTCCCAATAGTATTTGTTCTTCACAAGTGTAAATGTACCATTAGAGCCGTTCCATTTTGTTACTGTATATGGACCTGAATAAAGTGCTTTTTCAGAAGTTGTACCATAATCACTACCTGCTTTTTCCACAAAAGCTTTGTTTTGAGGAACGAAGTTAGCAAACGATAGAAGACTCATAAATTGAGGAGATGGACTAGACAATGTAAAGATAACTTTATTGCCATCTGCTTTTACTCCCAATTCATCAACGCTCTTAGTACCGCTAATAACTTCTGCAGCATTTAAAACATGCGCATCTGATGCAAGATATGCATACTCAGAAGCTGTCGCTGGATCAACAATACGTTGCCATGTGTAGACAAAATCATCTGCAGTCAAATCACTACCATCAGACCATTTTAGACCATCACGTAATGTTGCAGTATAGGTTAATCCATCTTCAGATACTTCAACTTTCTCTGCCAAATCAGGTTTCAATTCGCCATCTTCGTTACGACGAAGAAGGTTACTACCTGAGTTACCGATTGCAATTGAAGAATAAGTATCTGTAACCTTTGAAACATCCAAAGTGCTAATTTCAGTAGGAGTGTACCAATTAATCTCATCACTTGAAGAAGTTGATGAGCTTTTTCCTCCACAAGCTGCCAATACAGCAGTTGAGAGCAAAGTAACAGCTCCTAAGCCAATGCGTTTCCATGTTTTACTTTCTAGTGACATGTGACGCCCTCCTAGTTGTTCTCTCTAAATTATATTATTTGACAAGTAGAATTATATCATAAAGTTTCTTTAAAGAAAATAGTTTTTTCTGAAGAAAGTAGTTTTTTCTGAATTTTTTGTCAGATTATCTAACACACTATTTATATACCATTAATATGGTATAATTATATTGTTGAATTTTTTAACAAAGGATGGAACAATGAAAAAGGTTATTGCTGCTTTAGCCATTCTCTTGGCTTTTATTGGAAGTAGTGTTTACGCAGATGATTTTGATGTCGCTGCTAAGCACGCAATTGCTGTCGAAGCTACTACAGGTAAAGTTCTTTATGAAAAAGATGCTACTACACCTGCTGGTATCGCTTCTATGACAAAAATATTAACTGTTTATTTAACTTACAAAGAAATCGATAAAGGAAATCTTTCTTGGGATACTAAAGTTCCAATTTCTGACTATGCTTACGATTTGACAGCTAACTCAGATGCAAGTAACGTGCCTATGGAAGCTCGCGAATACACTGTTGAACAACTAGTCAATGCCGCTATGGTCGCCAGTGCTAACAGCGCTGCAATCGCACTAGCTGAACAAATTGGTGGTAGCGAAAGCAATTTTGTAGACATGATGAAAGCTCAACTCAATGAATGGGGAATTACTGATGCTAAATTAGTCAACGCATCTGGTTTAAATAACAGTTACCTCGGCGATAACATTTACCCTGGATCTAGTTCTACAGATGAAAATATGCTAAGTGCTCGAGACATTGCTATAATTGCCCGCCATCTCATTACAGAATATCCTGATGTCTTAAAAATCAGTAGTCAAACAACAGCTGATTTTGATGGTTCAACAATGAACACTTACAATTACATGCTTAAAGATATGCCTTATGAACGAGATGGCGTCGATGGTCTAAAAACTGGTACAACTGAACTTGCAGGAGCTTCATTTGTTGCTACTTCAACTGAAAACGGTATGCGCATTATCTCTGTCGTGATGAATGCGGATGGTTGGGAAGAAAATGATTTTGCTCGTTTCGAAGCTACTAACAAACTCCTTGATTATGTCAAATCAAACTACGAAATGACTACTATCATCGAAGCTGGTCAATCTTATAAAAATAGCAAAGCAAAAGTTAAAGACGGGAAAGAAAAAACAGTCCCTGTTGTTGCTGCCCAAGATTTGAATGTAGTGCATCGCATTGGCACTGATGTTTCTGCCAAATTCTCTTCAAAAGCTAAAGGTTATGAAGCAACTATTAACAAAGGTGACAAAGTTGGAAAATTTGAATATAACGATAACCAAATTGTAGGAACTGGTTACCTTGATTCAAAACCAAGTGTCCCTGCTCTTGCTAAAAAAGAGGTTAAAAAAAGCATTTTTCTTAAAGTCTGGTGGAACCACTTCGTAACTTACGTCAACGAAAAACTTTAAAATTACCAATTTCCTTCTATATAATATACGTAAAAAAGAGACGAGTTTTAAACTCGTCTCTTTTGATTTATCCAACTGACCCTTCCATTTCATAACTGATTAAACGATTAAGTTCAACAGCGTATTCCATTGGAAGTTCTTTTGTAAAGGGCTCAACAAATCCCATAACAATCATTTCAGTTGCTTCTTGTTCTGAGAGTCCACGACTCATCAAATAATAAAGCTGTTCTTCAGAAATTTTTGAAACCTTTGCTTCATGTTCAAGAGCAACTTGTGAATTATGAATTTCGTTAAATGGAATTGTATCTGAACTTGATATATCATCCATCAAAATGGTATCACATTCAATGTGACTGACAGATTTCTTAGAATTTTTATTGAAAGTTACTTGACCACGGTAATCAACCTTACCTCCACCTTTAGCGATTGATTTTGAAACAATCGATGATGAAGTATGTGGTGCATTGTGAATCATTTTAGCACCAGTATCTTGATGTTGCCCTTTATTTGCAAAGGCAATCGAAAGCATTGTACCACGCGCGCCTTCACCATCAAGATAAACAGATGGGTACTTCATAGTTGTTTTAGCACCAAGGTTACCATCAATCCATTCAACTGTAGCATTTTTCTTAGCTGTAGCACGTTTTGTTACCAAATTATAGACATTATCTGACCAGTTTTGAATAGTTGAATAGCGCATGTAGCTTCCTTCAAGTGCAAAAATCTCAACAATTGCAGCGTGAAGACTAGCAGATGAATAATTTGGTGCTGTACATCCTTCAACGTAGTGAACACTTGCTCCTTCATCAACGATAATCAAGGTACGTTCAAATTGCCCCATTGATTCACGATTGATTCGGAAATAAGTCTGCAAAGGAATTTCAACTTTGACACCTTTTGGTACATAAATAAATGTTCCACCTGACCAAAATGCAGAGTTTAAAGCTGCCAATTTATTATCTGTAGGTGGGACTAATTTTGAAAAATATTTTTTGAACAGCTCTGGGTATTCTTTCAAAGCTGAATCTGTATCTGTAAAAATAATCCCTAGCTTATCATACTCATCTTTCATGTTATGGTAAACAACTTCAGATTCATATTGTGCTGAAGCCCCAGCCAAATAAGCTCGTTCAGCTTCTGGAATTCCGATACGTTCAAAAGTTTCTTTGATTTTTTCTGGGACATCTTCCCATGAACGAGCAGGTTTATCAGAAGCTTTTTGGTAATAAGTGATTTCATCAAAATCAATATCTGACAAATCTGGTCCCCAATCTTGCATTGGCATTTTGTTAAAAATTTCCAATGATTTCAAACGGAACTCAAGCATCCACTCAGGCTCACCTTTTTCAGCAGATAATTCACGAACAACTTCTTCGCTGATTCCTTTTTCTGTTGAAAAGACCGGTGTCACATCATCATGAAAGCCATATTGATAATCACCAAGGTCAATTGGTTTTGGTGTTACTTTTTCATTTTTTTCAGGCATCTAATTACCTTTCTGTATCTTTATCGTCGTTTTCAATAGCTTTCTTCAAGGCATTCCAAGCTAGAGTTGAACATTTAATACGTTGTGGGAATTTTGAAACTCCTGCTAAGAAACTAGCCTCACCTAATCTTTTTTGAGCATCGTCTTTTTCACCTTGAACCATTTTTGAGAAAATCTCAGCAAGTTCAAGTGCTTCTTCTTTTGTTTTACCGAGAACTGCATCAGTCATCATACTAGATGAAGCTGTTGAAATTGTACAACCGTCACCAGCAAAAGCAATATCTGAAATGCGATCACCATCAAATTTTACTGAAAGTGAAATCACATCACCACAAGTCGGATTATTAAGATTAACTTGATTAACGTCTTCTAATTTTCCATGATGGTGTGGATTTTTTGAATGATCTGAAACAACTGCCATATAAAGACTATCTAATCTAGAAAGTGCCATTGAAAAACTCCTTTGTTTTAAGAATTGCTTCTATTAGTTTATCACAATCTTCTTTCGTATTATAGATATAAAAACTTGCACGCACTGCTGAATGAATTCCTAGATAAGTAATCAAAGGTTGCGCACAATGATGTCCAGCGCGAACCGCAACACCTTCATAATCAAGTGCTGTCGCTACATCATGTGGATGCAATCCATCAAGATTAAATGAAATTACCCCAGTGTGTTGACTAGGATCCTTAGGACCATAAACTGTTAGTCCTTCAATTGCTTGTAATTTAGGAAGAACATAATCAACAAGTTCTTGTTCATGTGCATGAACAGCATCTAAACCAAGGTCGTTCAAATAATCAATTGCAGCACCTAAAGCAATAGCACCAGCGATATTTGGTGTTCCTGCCTCAAACTTCCAAGGCAACTCTGTCCAAGTCGCTTCTTGTTCGTAAACAAAATCAATCATTTCACCACCGAATTCAACAGGTGACATTTGATTAAGAAGTTCTTCTTTACCGTAAAGAACACCAATACCCGTAGGCCCAAGCATCTTGTGCCCTGAAAATGCAAAAAAGTCACAATCTAAATCTTGAACATCAATAGTCATATGCGGAGCAGACTGCGCGCCATCAACAACCATATAAGCTCCAACTTGGTGAGCTAATTTAGCAATTTCTTTGACTGGTTGAATTGAACCTAGAACATTTGAAACGTGAGCAATGCTGACAAATTTAGTTTTATTTGAAAGCTTATTACGCAAATCGTCCATATCCAACTGCCCGTCTTTTAAATAGACATAAACTAATTTTGCACCTGTTTTTTGACAAACTTGCTGCCAAGGAACAACATTAGCATGGTGCTCTAAAACTGAGATGAGCACTTCATCATCTTTTTGAAGTACTTCTTGCGCAAAGTGCGCAACCCAATTAAGTCCTGTCGTCGTTCCACGTGTAAATAAAACTTCTTTAGTTGATTTTGCATTAATAAACTGACGCGCTTTTTCACGACTTGCTTCATAAGCTGCTGTTGCTCGTTCAGCAAGTGTGTGAACACCGCGGTGGACATTAGCATTAATCGTGTGATAATAATCATTAAGGGCATCAAGAACTTTTTGTGGTTTCTGAGTTGTTGCCGCATTGTCAAGATAAACCAAAGGTTCGTCGTTTACAATTTGGTCAAGTATCGTAAAGTCTTGAGCAATTTTGTGAGCATCTAATTTTTTCATATCAGCGTTGCTCCAATTTATTATCTAGCACAGCAATCATTTCGTCACGTACTTCTTTGACAGGAATTTCAGTAATAACAGTACCTAAGAAACCACGAATAACTAGGCGCTCTGCTGTTTCCTTATCAATACCACGACTCATCAAATAATACATATCATCTGGGTCAACTTGTCCAATTGATGCTGCGTGACCTGCTGTGACATCATTTTCATCAATCAATAGAATTGGATTAGCATCTGAACGAGCTTTATCTGAAAGCATGAGAACTCGGCTTTCTTGTTGGGCATCTGCTCCCTTGGCTCCTTTGACGATATGTCCAACTCCGTTAAAAGTCAAAGTACCGCGTTCAAGAATAACACCATGTTGTAAAATGTGTCCAACAGTATGACAGCCATAGTTTGTGACACGTGTATCAACACCTTGAACTTGGCGTCCAGATGAAGCAGCAACTACTTTAAGATTGGCTTGACTGCCATCACCATACAAATCTGAATCGAAATCAGCAATGACATTGCCTTCATTCATAATACCAAGCGCCCAATCTACCACAGCATCTTTGCCATGACGAGCTCTACGACTAATATAAGTCGTAACATTTTCGCCCAAACGGTCAATAGCTGAAAACTTCACATGACTTCCGTCCAAAGCAATGACTTCAACAGAAATATTTGCAGTTGCTGTTGCTTCTCCTTCACCGATTGATTCAAAACGTTCCAAGTAGCTAATGTGACTATTTTTTCCAACTACAATGAGAATATGTTTGTTAAACGGAACATCACTTGCCTTATCTTGGAAGAAAAGACCCTCGATTGGTTCTTTAATGTCCACATTATCTGGAACATAAAGCACTGCGGCACTATTAAAGTAAGCAGTGTGATAAGCAGTTAACTTATCTTCTTTATCTCCACGCGCAGACCCAAAATATTTTTCAATTACTTCTGGAATTTCTTCCAAAGCGCTGTAAAAGTCTGTGAAAACAACACCTTTTTCCATCAAGTCCATTGGCAACTGTTCAAGAACAGTCTGTGTTCCAACTTGAACAAGCTTAGGGTTATCTCCAAGAGCTGTAAAATCAGGAACGTTAGCAAGTGCTACATCCTCTGAAATTGTTCCATCACCAAGATTCCAACGGTGAAATTTCACTCGGTTGATTTCTGGTAACGGTAATTTATCTATATTATCAAAAGCAGCCAGACGTCGTTCTTGCAACCACAACGGCTCTGCTTTTGCTTGTGAAAAATTTAAAACTGATTCTTTCGTCATAATTTGATGTTTACTCCTTTTTATATCCTACATACGAGTATCGTCTAGGTTAAAACCATAGACTTTGACATCATCAATTACACTTCCTCTTCGTATTTAATACCGAGTTCTTCGGCAATTTTTGCATATCCTTCTTTTTCAAGACGTGCAGCAAGTTCTTCACCGCCTGAAAGGACAACACGTCCATCCATCATAATATGGACAACATCTGGTTTAATGTAGTTAAGAAGACGTTGGTAGTGAGTGATAATCATGGCACCAAAATTTTCACCACGCATGGCATTAACACCTTTTGACACCACTTTAAGAGCATCGATATCAAGACCAGAATCGATTTCATCAAGAAGAGCAAATTTAGGTTCCAACATCAACAGTTGAAGAATTTCATTACGTTTCTTTTCACCACCTGAGAAACCTTCGTTAAGGTAACGCTCTGCCATTTCTTCTTTCATACCGAGAAATTCCATTTTTTCATCCAATTTTGTGATGAAGTCCATGACAGAAATTTTTTCGTCATCTTCTTTTCCAGCATTCATAGCTGCACGAATAAACTCAGCATTTGTGATTCCAGGAATTTCAGCTGGGTATTGCATAGCAAGAAATAGTCCAAGGCGAGCACGTTCATCGACTTCAAGGTCGAGAATATTTTCGCCATCTAGTAAAATTTCACCCTGAGTAACCTCATAGTTTGGATTTCCCATGATAGCAGCTGAAAGCGTTGATTTACCAGTCCCGTTAGGACCCATAATCGCAGCAATTTCTCCTGTCTTAAGAGTTAGATTGACACCCTTAAGAATTTCTTTATCTTCAATTGAAACATGAAGATTTTTTATTTCAAGTACAGACATGTGTACATTCCTCCAATTTAAATAAATGCGGCAGTAACTTTTTTCTGAAAATTACCGCAGTTCTATAGGGTTATTAATCATTATATCAAAAAAAAGCCATAGTAGGCTTTTCAATCACTTATTATTTGTTATTTTTACGGTTTTTCCATTTTAGCATGGTTGCCTGACGGTAATCACTGTTTCCGATAAATTTCAAAACATCAAAAAGCGGTGTACGTCCAACTCCCCAAATTTCAAGTCCTTCGATAAAGACTTCTAATGCAAATGCTAAACCAATCATCAAAAGTACTCCACCTAAACGGCTAGAAACGTTAAGTAAAAGTGCAATCAATGAAAAGAGAATCGCAATGCCATAAACGACTAAAACAGCACCGCGGTGTGTGAATCCCATAGCCAACAGACGATGGTGCAAGTGCATCTTATCTGCTTCAGTCACAGGACGTCCAGATAATTTACGACGAATAATTGCAACTGTCGTATCTAAAATTGGCACACCAAGAATAATCACCGGTGTCACTACTGCAACTGCTGTTGAATTTTTCAATCCTTGAAGAGACAAGACCCCAATCATAAATCCAATGAAAAGAGCTCCTGCATCACCAAGATAAATAATCGCTGGATTGTAGTTATATGGGAAAAATCCTGCAATACAAGCAATCAACAGTAGGATTGTTAATGTTAGATAAAAATCAGTTTGTGGTAAAAAGAAATACGATACCAAAGCCATCGTGATAAGGCTAATGATTGAGACACCACTCACCAAACCATCTAAGCCATCAATCAGATTCATCGCATTAGTGATAGCAATAATCCAAAAAACTGTTAAGAAGAAGGTCACAACAGAATTAAATTCTAACAGTGGTCCTCCAAATGGAATTTTAAAACTATCAAAGCGGAAATCCGTAAATGCCCAAACAATAACAGCACCAAGAATAATACCCAGCATTTTTGTTTTGGGTTTTAATTCATAAATATCATCAATAAATCCAGTCGCCGTAATAATGAATCCACCAATGACAACTGGTAAAACATAATTAAAGTACGAAATTGTCCAAATTGGCTCTTTTAATACCATTGGCATAAAGATCAACGAAGAAACCAAGAAAGATAGAAAAATCGCAACTCCACCGCTACTTGGCATAGGGACTTCATTAACCCTACGAGCATTTGGTTTATCTACGGCACCAACACGAAAAGCAATAAAACGAACAATTGGCGTCAAGAATAGTGACAATAAAAATGCGCCAATTAAAACTAAAACATATTCAATTGTAAAGGGTGCCATACTATACCAACTCAATCATTTTTAATTTTGCAACGGCATCATCCGTCAACAATTCAACTGCGTGCTCTTGCAAGTAAGCACGAGTTTTTGTACCAGCGCCAGCGTATTCTAACATACGGGCATACATCAAATTTGCATAATAAGAAGGTTGGTTCTGCAAATCAAGCAAAATTGTCATGTAATAAGCGCCGTCCATCTTGTAAAGTTCAGAAGCTTCCACAGGAAAATCAATCGCTTTAGAAAAAGCAACTGTTGCTTCTAAACTTGGAAAATCTAAGACGTAATGAACATAATCAGATGGTTTTACATCTTCTTCAGGTTCTGTATCTGCTTGCTTAGCGTTCTCTGTCAAGACTTCTTCAACAGCACCTTCCATCATTTCTTCAATTTTACCTAATTTTTCATGAGCTTCAGTGTCACCTTTAGCCATCATCGTTTGTTCTAGCGTTTTAAAGAATTCTTCTGGTGACATATTAGACACATCGTCAAATGCAGCTAAATCTTCAAAATTGATATCTTTGTTAATTTCTGATTTTGTGACAAATACATCAAGACGGTCTTTACGTGGTGTCACACGAAAACTAAGCATGCCGCTATCTTTGAAATTATCTGGTAAATCTAACTCATCCATTACTGAATAGAAGAACTCTTCTGTCTTTTCTTGCGGAATCAAAAAGTCTTTTAACTCCATTCCTCGTTCTTCTAAATCTTCCATACTAATCGTTATTTTTAGCGTTGTCTCGCTAATCTGTTTCATTTCCATACTATATACCTCGCACGAGTAGTCATTTTATTATACAAGAAAAGTCATGTTTTTTCAATTTATTGGTCACAAAAAGCAGTCCTGACACGGACTGCTGCTATTTTAAAAGATAAATTTAACAATACTGTAGAGGATAAGAATCGTACCCAAAACAATACGGTACTTACCAAAGACAGTGAAGTCATGTTTTTTAACATAATCAGTCAAGAAGCGGATAACATACAAGCTGACAAGGAATGCTGTCACACTTGCTACCATTAAAATCAAGAATTGACTGAAGTTAAGCACGTTACCATCTAAGAAGAACTTAACAGCTTTCAAACCACTGTAACCAAACATAGTTGGAATTGCGAGGAAGAATGTGAAATCAGCAGCAACTGAACGACTTGTTCCCACAATAATGGCACCTAAGATAGTTGCACCTGAACGGCTTGTTCCCGGTACGATACTAAGAACTTGGAAGCAACCAATCCAAAACGCAGTCAAATAAGGCATACGAGCAAGGTCAGTCACTTCAGGCTCAACATTTGCATTACGTTTTTCAATCCAAATGAATGCAATCCCGTAAACAATCAAAGCAATCGCAATCGGAATCATGTAATTGAAATGCGCTTCAAACCAGTCATCAAATGGCACTGCAATCAAAATCGATGGAATACATGCAATCACAACCTTCAACCAAAGCTGCCAAGTCAATTGAACTTCACGCGCTGTTTTTCCAGGTTGAAATGGATTCAAACGCTTAAAGTAAATCACAATAACAGCCAAGATTGCTCCCAATTGGATAACAATGTTGAACATATCCAAAAATGCCTTATCTTGATTCAATTTGATAAACTCTTGAACCAAAATCAAGTGTCCTGTACTTGACACAGGCAACCACTCTGTAATTCCCTCAACTATCCCCAAAAAGATAGCCTTTAGTAGTTCGAAAAATAACATAAGCTCTCCTTAATTTAATATCTCCTCAATTATAGCAGATTTGGCTGCATTTTAAAACGCTCCGCCGCCTCCGCCGCCTCCACCGCCGGAGAAGCCGCCACTAGTTCCTGAACTACCAGATGAAACAGAAAAATTCGATGCTGAATCAGCACTGTGACTAGCAAGTCCTAGTTGATGCGTTTGCATACCGATTAGATAGCCAAGTTCAGAGTCAACCATATAAGCTGCTTCGCTTGCGAGTTTAATATCATGAATTGCAAGATATTTTTGAACTTGCTTAGCATAGCCAAACAATGTCGCATACACTAAGATTCGATTCCAAACAATGACTCCTTGCCAATCAACTTTGTCAAATTTATTGATATCACGCATCATGTTGGTAAAACTAATCCAAGATTGAATACGTTCTTGTCCCTCAGCTGTTATCGCTCCGTGAACATCATAATAATCAGCTTTTCTTATAACTACAACTAAACTCAAGATTACCAAAAGCAACAAGAATCCATAGCCAAGAAAAGCAAGGTTTAAGTTAAAGATTAGATAAACTAAACCAACAACAATTGGTAGTAATGAAATAAACAAAAGACCTTTAGCATATTCAAATTTCTTTGCAGCTCCATCAGGCAAATCTTCACGAATCGCTGGTAATGCTTTTTGTGAAATTTCTTTATCAACTAAACCAGTGATTTTCTCAAGTTTTCCTAGATAACGGTCGTTAAAATCATCGCCGAGCTTGTTTAGTTTTGCTTCCAATGTGTGACCTTTGTATTTCTTCTTGTAACTGTCAACCAAATCATCATCAAAACGATAATCCGAAAACAAATCTTCAATTTTCACCGTTTTTCTCTTACCAAATGCCATATCAAGAACTTCAGCCTCATATTTTGTCATTGGTTTATCTGGGTGACAAGTCAACTCTTGGTCCTCAGCTGTAATGATTTTACGGTCTATCAAATCAAGCAAAGTTGCCTGCATAGCTGTTTCAAATTTAAATTTCTGTGGAATTGAGCTTCCCTTAGTATCCGTATCTTCTAAATCTGCATCATATATATACTGCATCACTAATAACGGTGACCAATCTTCTGGTGCCTCATAAGAACGGATATCTCGACTAAACTTCTCATGTGCTTTAGCTGTTTGATTTCCCATAAAGAAAAGAACACCAGCTGAAACAATCATAACCCCAATGATTGATGGAACAACATAAAACAGAGTCGTTTTCAACAATTGAGTTTTTCTAGCAATCTTTTGTTCTTGCTTAATAATTGCTGCTTTTTTCTTGCCTGCTAAAGTCGCAGGAGTAGTCAATATATCTTTATCCCAATAAGCATGCAATTCTAATTTACCATCTACATAGCTAGCTGTAATCTGGTAACCATCAGCTTGTTTTTTTACAAGGGTTGATTTTAAGTAACCTCTATGTGCCCAAAGCTTGCGGTTAGAAGTTTGCTTATCTGTTGTCACTGTAAAAGTCACATGTTTTAAAGTTTCATCCCAATCACTGATTGGCACCCAGTTTAACTCAGCAACATCCTGATACGGGAATAACAGATTTGCCAACTTCCAATGCAATTTAACAACGACAATATCGCCGCTCCTTCCTGAATTATAGATTTTCACCTGATAACCATCACCAAGGTCTTTAATCTCAGAACGAACAGTCTTATCAACACCGTTAACTTGCGCAGAAATTTCTGGATTCTTATCAACAGTAAAACCATCTGGCATATGCCCAGCCTCACCAAGTGTCACAATCTGCCCATTATACGATGAATCAAAATCATAAGTAATTGTCTGATAAAAATCAGCTGTATTATCGTCATGAATTGTCAAAACACCATCGTAATCGCTAACACTATAGTCTACATCACTATCAGCAATGACAGGTATAGCCAATCCCAAAAATGCGACGATGGCAATCAAAAATAATCTTAATTTTTTCATGATCTCCTACTCCTTTCTCACAACACTATTTTATCATAATATATTGTATAAATATTCTATTTTAAGGCTTATCGTGTTGAAATCAAGACCCATTTCATGTAAAATGGTAAGGTACAAGAATAGACAGGAGTCTTAAATGAAAAAGTTACTTTTAAGTTGTTTTGCAGCCCTTCTTCTTCTCTTTGGAGGAATGACTAGCATACAAGCTGACGAATATCTTCGTGTCGGGATGGAAGCAGCCTACGCTCCATTTAACTGGACACAAGATGATGATTCTAATGGAGCTGTTCCTATCGAAGGAACTAGCCAGTACGCTAACGGATACGATGTCCAAATAGCTAAGAAAATAGCAGATAGCTTAGGCAAGGAACTCCTCGTTGTCAAAACTACTTGGACAGGACTAATTCCAGCGCTTACTTCCGGAAAGATTGACATGATTGCTGCCGGAATGAGTCCTACAGCTGAACGTAAGAAAGAAATTGCATTCTCAGATAGTTACTATACAAGTTCACCAGTTATCGTTGTTTCTAAAAAAGGTGATTTTGCACAAGCCACTTCACTCAAAGACTTTGCCGGTGCAAAATTAACATCTCAACAAGGTGTTTACCTTTACAACTTGATTGACCAAATCAAAGACGTTTCAAAAGAAACAGCTATGGGTGACTTCAACCAAATGCGTCAAGCACTTGAATCTGGTATCATCGATGGTTATGTTTCTGAACGTCCTGATGCTATCTCTGCCGAAAATGCTAACAGCGACTTCAAGATGGTTGCCTTTGAAGATGGCAAAGGTTTTGCAACATCTAAATCTGATACAGCTATCGCAGTTGGACTTCGCAAAAATGATACTGAAACCCTTGCAAAAGTAAATGCTGTTTTAGCTAGTATTTCTGACGATGACCGCCTAGCTCTCATGGATGACATGATTGAAAAACAACCAGCGGACAACTCTTCAGACAATACTAACAGCAATTTCTTCTCAGATATGTGGAGTATCTTCAAGAAAAACTGGAGCCAATTCCTACGTGGTGCAGGAGTCACACTTCTCATCTCTATCATTGGTACAGTTGTTGGTCTTTTCATCGGTCTTTTGATTGGTGTCTTCCGCACAGCTCCAAAAGCTGCCAACAAATTCCTTGCTGGTCTTCAAAAAGCATTTGGCTGGTTACTTAGTGTTTATATCGAAATCTTCCGTGGTACACCGATGATTGTACAAGCTATGGTTATCTACTACGGTACTGCTCAAGCCTTCGGTATTTCAATCGACCGTACAATTGCAGCCATCTTCATCGTATCAATCAACACTGGTGCTTACATGAGTGAAATCGTTCGTGGCGGTATCTTCGCTGTTGATAAAGGTCAGTTCGAAGCTGCTACTGCACTTGGATTCACACACGGTCAAACAATGCGCAAAATCGTTCTTCCTCAAGTTGTTCGCAACATCTTGCCAGCAACTGGTAACGAATTTGTCATCAATATTAAAGACACTTCAGTATTGAATGTTATCTCAGTTGTCGAACTTTACTTCTCAGGTAATACCGTTGCAACACAAACATATCAATACTTCCAAACATTCACTATTATCGCGATTATCTACTTTGTTCTCACCTTTACAGTGACACGCATCTTGCGCTTCATCGAACGTCGCTTCGATGCTGACACTTATACAACTGGTGCTAACCAAAACCAAACGAAAGAGGTGAAATAATGTCTCAACCTATCATTGAAATTAAACACCTAAAAAAATCTTACGGACAAAATGAAGTCCTAAAAGATATTTCACTTTCTGTTAATAAAGGTGAAGTTATTTCTATCATTGGTTCATCAGGTTCAGGGAAATCAACATTCCTACGTTCTATCAATCTTTTAGAAGACCCAACTGCTGGAGAAATTCTTTTCCACGGCCAAAACGTTCTCGAAAAAGATTACAACTTGACAGAATACCGTGAAAAACTCGGAATGGTTTTCCAATCATTTAACCTTTTTGAAAACTTAAATGTTCTTGAAAATGCCATTGTTGCACAAACAACTGTTTTGAAACGTTCTCGCAGCGAAGCTGAAAAAATCGCTAAAGAAAACCTTACAAAAGTTGGTATGACTGAGCAATACTGGAAAGCAAAACCAAAACAACTTTCTGGTGGACAAAAACAACGTGTAGCTATCGCACGTGCATTGTCTGTCAATCCTGAAGCAATGTTGTTTGACGAACCTACTTCAGCCCTTGACCCAGAAATGGTTGGTGAAGTTCTTAAAACAATGCAAGACCTCGCTAAATCAGGTCTAACAATGATTATCGTAACACACGAAATGGAATTCGCTAAAGAAGTTTCAGACCGTGTTATCTTCATGGATAAAGGGGTTATCGCTGAAGAAGGTACACCTCAACAAATCTTTGAAAACCCACAACAAGATCGTACAAAAGTATTCTTACAACGTTTCTTGAAATAATCATCAAAAACAACCTTTTTAAAAAGAAGGTTGTTTTTTGATGTCAAAAAATTCATTTTTCAGAATAATACAGCAAATACTTTACCGGTTAAGTATTTTGTGATATACTACCCATGTTAACGTTAATAAATCTATTTTAAGGAGGTTGGAATGGCCGAAAAAACTGATTTAGCATCTGCATATCGCAGACTTAAAAGCCCTAATATCAAAACACGAAAACGTGCTCTGAAAATAATCCATGAACATAAAAGATATAAAAGAAACATGTAACTCCTATTTTAATCCCTAACAAAAACGCCAGACAAAAAATTCCCTATTGCGATTCCTTCCGTCTGCAATAGGGAATTTTTTATTATTTAGTTTTCAATGATGACAAAATTTGTGTGCGAATATCTTCAATACCTTCTGGATGATTTGGCAAGAAGAGTGTTTGATTACCGTTAGCAGCAAAAGTATTCAAAGTATCAAGATATTGGTTAGTTAGCAAGATTGACATGATTTGTTCTTCAGTCATACCTACATTGGCATCTTTTAACTCTTGAATAGATTCGGCTAAACCATCAACAATGGCTTTACGTTGTTGGGCGATACCAACACCATGAAGACGATCTTTTTCTGCCTCAGCTTCTGCTGCTGTGACAATCTTAATTTTATCAGCATTTGCCAATTCTTGAGCAGCTACACGTTTACGTTGAGCAGCATTGATTTCGTTCATTGATTGTTTGACTTCGGCATCAGGTTCAACCTTCGTAATCAATGTTTTCACGATGATATAACCATATGTAGACATTTCTTCAGCCACTTGGTGTTGAACTTCCAAGGCAATTTCATCTTTTTTCTCAAATAATTCATCCAAAGTAAGTTTTGGAACAGATGAACGAAGTGCGTCTTCAATATATGATTTAATTTGAGCTTCAGGACGCATAAGTTTGTAATAAGCATCAGTGACATTTTGCTCATTAACACGGTACTGTGTAGCAACGTTTAGAGTGACAAAAACATTGTCTTTAGTCTTAGTTTCTACAACAATTTCAGATTGCAAAAGACGCAATTGAATACGCGCAGCAATTTTATCAATGCCAAATGGCAAGCGAATATGAATCCCACTAGTAGACGTTGTTTGATATTTTCCAAAACGTTCGATGATAGCAACAGTTTGTTGACGAACAACATATAGTGTACTTGCAACAATACTCAAAACAAGTAGCAACACAAGTACAAAAATAATCAAAAACATATAAAATCCCCTTTCTTGTACCCATAGGTTAATACAATTATATTTTATTTCTCTAAAAAGTCAAGCAAAATCATAAAAAACTAGCTGAGTCATAAAACCCAGCTAGTTTAGCTTATTAAAATTATTCTAAGAAAACATCTTATCAGACTAGTAGATTATAGAGGCTTTCATTTCCGTGAAGGTTGATGTATGAAGGATCAAAACCAGATAATCGATCAATAAAAGCCGAATAATCATTTTTATCCCCTAAAGTTATCCCAATAAGTACTGGTCCTGTCCCTTTGTTAGCACGTTTGATGTATTCAAATCGCGTGATATCATCATTTGGACCTAAGATATTATTGACAAATTCACGTAAAGCTCCTGGACGTTGTGGGAAATTAACCACAAAATAATGTTTGACGCCATCATAGATGAGAGCACGTTCTTCCATTTCTTGCATACGATTGATGTCATTATTACCGCCAGAAATGATACAAACGACTGTCTTACCTTTGATATCATCTTTCATAACTTCAAGAGCTGCAATTGAAGAAGCTCCTGCTGGTTCAGCGATGATTCCTTGTTTTGAGTACATATCAATCAAAGTCTCTGAGATCAACCCCTCATCAACACCAACTAATTTATCTACGTATTTTCGAGCAATTTCAAAAGTCTTGTCACCAACTTTTTGCACTGCAATACCATCAGCGAATTTATCAATTTCTTCCAATTTTACAGGATGGCCTTTGTCAAATGCTGCGCGCATGCTTCTTGCACCTGATGCCTCAACACCAACAACTTCAATTTCTGGAGCAACGTCCTTAATGTAGGTTGCAACACCCGAAATTAATCCGCCGCCACCAACTGGAACAAAAATATTATCAAACGTTACGCCTTCTTCTTGAGCTTGTTCATAAATCTCATATGCCACAGTTCCTTGTCCTGCTTGGACGTCATCATCATCAAATGGATCAATAAAAGTCATTCCTTCTGACTTCGTAAATTCTTGAGCAGCTTGAGCCGAAGCATCAAAAGTATCACCAACTAACTTGATTGTCACGTAAGGACCACCGAAGAACTTGACTTGCCCAATTTTTTGCTGAGGAGTTGTTACAGGCATAAAAATTGTTGCTGGAATTTTCATTTCATGACAAGTAAATGCCACACCTTGAGCGTGGTTACCTGCTGAAGCACAGACAACACCACGTTTCTTATCTTCATCTGACAACTGATGAATAGCATAATAAGCTCCACGAATTTTAAACGAACGCACTTTCTGCATATTTTCTCGTTTAAGATAAACAGTTGCACCATATTTTTCCGATAAATAACGGTCAAAATCTAGGGGTGTACGCTCAACAACATCTTTCAAGACGTCATAGGCGTCAACAACATCCTTAGCTAAGATCATAAACTACCTCTTCTAATATTTAAATATTTTATATGACAAATGGCTGATTAATAGATAAAAAACCGATGACTAACATCGGCCTTTTATAAGTAGATTTCTTCAAAAATTAGTTATAAATTTTGAATGCATCGTCATCATTTTGGTTAACAAAAGGCATCGCTTTACGAAGTTCTGCACCCACTTTTTCAATTTCAAGTTCTGCAGCTTCTTTACGATAAGCTTCAAGTTTTGGACGACCAGCTTTATAGTCGCTTACAAATTCTTCAGCAAATTTACCTGATTGAATATCAGCAAGAACGGCTTTCATGTTTTCTTTAACATCTTTAGTGATGACACGTGGACCTGAAACATAGTCACCAAATTCAGCTGTATTTGAAATTGATTGACGCATTTTCTTGAAGCCACCTTCGTAAATAAGGTCAACGATAAGTTTCATTTCATGAAGAACTTCGAAGTAAGCCAATTCTGGAGCATAGCCTGCTTCAGTAAGAACTTCAAAACCTGCTTCGATAAGGGCAGTCAAACCACCACAAAGAACTGCTTGTTCACCGAACAAATCTTCTTCAGTTTCTTCTTTGAATGTAGTTTCAAGAAGTCCAACACGCGCAGCACCGATACCTTTAGACCAGTCCATTGCGATGTCTTTAGCATTACCAGTAGCATCTTGATAAACAGCGTAAAGTGCTGGCACACCAAATCCTTCAGTGTAAGTACGGCGTACAAGGTGACCTGGACCTTTAGGAGCACACATGAAGACATCTACTGTTTCTGGAGCTTTAATATATTCAAAACGGATATTGAAACCATGAGCAAAACCAAGTGCATTACCTGCTTCAAGGTTTGGTGCAATTTCTTCAGCATAAAGTTTTGCTTGGATTTCATCTGGTGCCAAAACCATGATAACATCAGCAAGTTTTGTTGCTTCAGCTACTTCATATGTTTCGAAACCATCTTCTTTTGCTTTGTCGAATGATTTACCATGGCGAACCCCAATGATAACATCGTGACCTGAGTCACGCAAGTTTTGAGCATGAGCATGACCTTGTGATCCATAACCGATAACGGCAATTTTTTTACCATCAAGAGCTGCTACTTTTACATCTTTTTCGTATTCCATTGTTACTGCCATAATAAATATCTCTTTTCTATTTTTATTTTAACTGCCTGAGTAAGGCAAATGTTAACTAATTTAAGTATTTTAACAAGAAAAATCTCTTGAAAATCCTGTTGCACCTGTGCGAGCAAGATTTTGAATGCCATAAGGCTTAACGACACGAAGTAAAGCATCAATCTTATCACCATCACCTGTTACTTGAATGGTAATTGATTTTGGTGCCACATCAACAACACTCGCTCGGAATGGTTGAATAACAGCTAAGATTTCAGCACGTTTACTTGTCGGAGCTGTCACCTTAACCAAAATTACTTCGCGTTCCAAATGCGGAATATCAGTGATATCACGAATGCGAAGCACATCAATCAAACGATTAAGTTGTTTAATGATTTGCTCAACTTCTTCCAAATTCTCAACATCAATAATAATCGTAATGCGAGAAACATTTGGTTCCATTGTCTGCCCAACTGATATAGACTCAATATTAACCTGCCTTCGTGACAGGACGCCAGTAAAGCGATTGAGAACACCTGTTGAATTTTGAAGTTTAGCTGTTAACATTCTACGCATTGAACTTCACCCCCAACATCTCACTATTTGATTTTCCTGATGGTACCATCGGATAAACTTGTTCACGATCTGAAATTGCCAGTTCAATTAGCATCGGTTTATTTTCGGTAATGACCTTCAAGTCTTCTTCTAATGTGTTTGGATTGGTGAACTTATAATGCGTAATACCATAAGCTTCAGCCATCATTTGGAAATTTGGTTCATCATCAAAGGTTGACTCGCTTCGATGCTCATCGTAAAACGACTCTTGCCATTGACGAACCATACCAAGTGAATGGTTATTAACCAGAACTACTTTAATCGGAACACCGTAACCATTTAACAAAGCTAGTTCTTGGTTTGTCATTTGGAAACCACCATCACCAACAAAAAGAATGACTTCTTTATCAGGATTAGCTAACTTGGCACCAATTGCAGCTGGAATACCAAATCCCATTGTGCCGAGTCCTCCAGATGTAATCAACTGTCGTTCATTTTTGTAAGGGTAAAATTGTGCTGTCCACATTTGGTGTTGACCAACGTCTGTAACAACAATCGCATCACCATCAGTGACTTTACCAATCGTTGCAATAGCATGTTGTGGCTTAATCACCGACTCATCAAAATCATAACTAAATGGCGCTTTCGCTTTATTAGCAAGAACAGAATCTGTCCAATTATCGTGACGCGTCTTGACCTCATCTTCATCAAGAAGAATTTGTAAAGTGCGCTTGGCATCACCAACAATCGGAATCTGTGTTTTGACCACTTTTCCAATCTCTGCTGGGTCAATATCAACATGAGCAACAACTGCTTTTTTAGCAAATGTTTTGGGATTTCCTGTTAAACGATCAGCAAAGCGCGACCCAAAGTTAATCATGAAATCACACTGTGTCAGAGCCATATTTGATGCATACGATCCATGCATGCCCCCCATTCCCAAAGAAAGTGGATGATTGATTGGCATAACCCCTAAACTCAGCAATGTTGAAACAACAGGAATGTTATAACGCTCTGCAAAAGCGATTAACTCCTCAGATGCCCCAGAGTAATTCACTCCGCCACCAGCAATAATCAGTGGACGTTTTGCTTTCTTCAGCTGCGTTAAAATCTTTTTAACCTGTAAAAGATTTGGTTCAATGGTTGGTTGATAACTTGGAAGGTTAACCGTCGGATCATAATAAAATGATGTTTTAGTTGCCGAAATATTTTTCGGAAGGTCAATCACAACCGGTCCAGGTCGACCAGTTGTCGCAATGTGAACAGCTTCCGTCACAATGCGTGGAACATCTGCTACATCACGGATCTGATAATTATATTTTGTAATCGGCATCGTAATACCGATAATATCGGCTTCTTGGAAAGCATCTTTACCGATACCTGGCATACCAACTTGACCAGTGAAAACAAGCAATGGAACACTGTCACTCATCGCATCAGCAATTCCAGTAATGGCATTTGTCGCACCAGGTCCGCTTGTTACAATCGCAACGCCAAGCTTACCAGTTGATTTGGCATAACCTTCCGCTTCATGGAGGGCACCTTGCTCATGACGTGACAGAATATGACGGATACCCTCAAAATTATAAATCGCATCATAAAGTGGTAAGACTGCCCCACCTGGGTAGCCAAAAATTGTATCAATTCCTAGACTAGCCAAGGTTTCCAATAATAACTCTGATCCATTTTTGGGTTCTTCTAATCTAATCTGATTCACGAGCTCCTCCTTTTTCTATATATTTTGAATTATCTAAAAATTCAAACAAGTTATATCTATGATAACATTTAAAAAAAATAAAGCAAGTAAAAGTAGCAATAAAATGCTAACTTTCACAAATTATTTTTAACTTTACTTTTTATCTTGGCTTTCGCGTTCCGCTTTGCGTTCTTCAAACTCTTCTTGAGTCATCATTGAACCACCAAAGTTGGCAGATGAAGCAAAGGCTGTATAACGGCGCAACCAACCACTAGAAATTTTTGATTTAAATGGTTTCAAATGTTTACGGCGTTCTGCTAAAGTATCATCATCAACAATCAAATCAATCGTACGATTAGTCAAATCAATATAGATTTCATCACCATCTTCAATAAGTGCGATATTTCCACCTTCTGCTGCTTCTGGCGATACGTGACCAATTGCAATACCACGTGTAGCTCCAGAAAAACGTCCATCTGTGATAAGAGCAACATCTTTACCAAGACCACGTCCAACAATTTTAGACGTTGGCGCAAGCATTTCAGGCATACCAGGACCACCTTGAGGACCTTCATAACGAATCACGACAACATGTCCTTTTTTAACGGTACCATTGTCAATTAATTCGAGCGCTTCATCTTGAGAATCACAACAGATAGCTTTTCCTCGGAAAGTCTTAACAGAAGGATCAACACCGCCGACTTTGATAACCGCGCCATCTTGTGCAATATTTCCATAAAGAACTGACAAACCACCTACTGGAGAAATTGGGTGTTCGATTGGGTGAATGATTTCTTCGTTTTTAATTTCTGCACCAGCTACATTTTCTTTCAGAGTCTTACCAGTGACCGTAATGCGATCACCCTTAATGGTTCCTTTTTTAATCAATTGATTGATAATTGCTGAAATACCACCTGCTTCTTGAACATCGTGCATCGTGTAAATGCTTGATGGTGCAATTTTAGAAAGATATGGTGTCTTCTTAGCAATTTCATTGATATCTGTAAGGTTATAGTCAATACCTGCCTCACGCGCAATAGCAAGTGTGTGAAGAACTGTGTTAGTTGACCCACCCATAGCCATATCAAGTGCAAAGGCATCGTCGATAGCTTCTTTTGTAATAATATCTCGTGGACGCAAATTATTTTTAACATTGTCCATCAAGTGTTTTGCTGCTTGTCTTACCAATTCACGACGTTGGTCTGATACAGCAAGAACTGTACCATTTCCTGGAAGAGCAAGACCAAGAACTTCCATAAGAGAGTTCATTGAGTTAGCTGTGAACATTCCTGCGCAAGAACCACACGTTGGGCAAGCATTTTGTTCCAAATAATCTAATTCTTTTTTAGACATATCACCAGCTTGATAAGTTCCGACAGCTTCAAAAAGACTTGACAGCGTTGCTTGGTGACCCGTCATATCAACGCCGCCTTTCATCGGACCACCTGAACAAAAGACTGCAGGTACATTGGTACGAAGTGCAGCTAAAATCATACCTGGTGTGATTTTATCGCAGTTAGGAATATAGAAAACACCGTCAAACCAGTGTGCATTGATAACTGTTTCAGCAGCATCTGCAATGATTTCACGAGATGGAAGACTATAACGCATCCCAATATGCCCCATAGCAATTCCGTCGTCTACACCAATGGTATTGAACTCAAAAGGAATACCACCCATTTCACGGATAGCTTCCTTGGCGACATCTGCCAATTCACGCAAATGAACATGTCCAGGGACAATATCAATATAAGAATTACAAATTGCGATAAATGGTTTTTGCATGTCTTTAGCAGATTTTACTTGCCCGGTTGCATAAAGAAGACCACGGGCTGGTGCTTTATCCACACCTACCTTAATCATGTCACTTCTCATCAGTTTTCTCCTATCAATTAAATCTTACACACCATGTTAACACTTTAAAAAATAAAGTCAAGTAATTTTCAGAAAATTTTGTTAGTTAACAATTTTCTTTCTATTAGATGTTTAATTGACACTTTTTCTTTGTGAAGACAAAAAAAGAAAGCACCGAAATGCTTTCTTTTATCTTTTATTAAATACTATACTATTCAACACTCATCAAGTATGGATAAACTGGTTGTTTACCTTCGTGAATTTCAACTTCAACGTCATCGTAAGTTGATTCAAGGTAATCAGCCATTTCTTCAGCCAATTCTTGATTTCCTTCTTCACCAACGTAGATAGTGACAATTTCGCTATCTTCGTCGATCATTTTAGCGAATGTTTCTTTCAAAGTAGCTGTCATGTCTGGGTTTGAAACCACGATTTTACCATCAACCATACCAAGGTTATCATCTTTGTGGATTTCAAGACCGTCGATAGAAGTATCACGAACAGCAAGTGTCACACTACCACTAACAACATCAGAAAGACTAGCAGTCATAGCTTCAACGTTTTCTTCTAATGATTGAGTTGGGTTGAAAGCTAGCAAGCTTGTAAATCCTTGAGGTACAGTACGTGTTTCAACAACTGCGGCTGGTACTTCAGACACTTCTGCTGCTGATTGTGCAGCCATGAAGATGTTTTTGTTGTTTGGCAAGATGATAACATTTTTAGCATTAACAGCTTCAATTGCTTTAACGATATCTTCTGTAGATGGATTCATTGTTTGACCACCTGAGATAACGTAGTCAACACCTTGTGATTTGAAGATATCAGCTAAGCCATCACCAGCACATACAGCAACAATTGCAAAGTCTTTTACTTCTTTGCTAGCAGCTGCAGCTTGAGCTTGGTCTTTTTCAAGAACAGCATCATGTTGGTTACGCATGTTATCAACTTTAACTTTTTTAAGAGCACCATATTTTAGACCTTCTTGAAGGACTAAACCTGGATCTTCTGTGTGGACGTGAACTTTAGCAATTTCATCGTCGTTAACAAGGATAAGTGAATCACCTAGACCACCCAAGAATCCTTGGAATTCATCGTAGTTAAATTCTTTTACGTAAGTAGGACCTTGTTTGAGAGCAACCATGATTTCAGTACAGTAACCGTATTTGATATCTTCAGTTGCAACGTGTTCAGCTACAGATTTGTGGTGTTCAGCGTTAATCATTTCTGTCATAACCGCTGGAGTTGCTTTGAAATCTTCAGAAGCAATGTATTCACCAGTCAAAGCAGATAAGAAACCTTCATAAATGAAGACTAAACCTTGACCACCTGAATCGACAACACCAACTTCTTTCAAAACAGGAAGCATTTCTGGTGTTTTAGCAAGTGCGCCTTTTGCACCTTCAAGTGCAGCACGCATAACTTCAACAGCGTCATCAGTTTCTTCTGCTTTTTTAAGAGCAGCTGTAGCAGCGCCACGAGAAACAGTCAAAATAGTACCTTCTACAGGTTTCATAACAGCTTTATAAGCCACTTCAACACCTGATTGGAAAGCGTGAGCAAGGTCTTTACCAGTCAATTCTTCTTTATCTTTGATTGCTTGACCGAATCCACGGAATAATTGAGATGTGATAACACCTGAGTTACCACGTGCACCCATCAAAAGACCTTTTGAAAGGATTTGTCCGACTTCTCCAACTGTAGATGCAGGTTTATCTGCAACTTCTTTGGCACCATTTTCAATTGTCATTCCCATGTTTGTTCCTGTGTCACCATCTGGTACAGGGAAAACATTAAGGGAGTTTACATATTCTGCTTGATTTCCAAGACGAGTGCTAGCAGCTTGAACCATTTCTTGGAATAAACTTGTTGTAATATTTGACACTAATCTTCTCCTACAACTTTAATATTTTGTACGTAAACATTCACCATGTCTGCTGAGAGGCCAAGTTGATTTTCAAGATTAAACTTGACACGTTCTTGAATGTTCTTAGATACTTCAGAAATTTTTACACCATATGACATTACTGTGTAAACATCGACTGAAATACCACTTTCTGTTGATTTGACAACAACACCTTTTGCGTAGTTTTCTTTACGCAGAAGCGCTTGAAAATTATCCTTAAGAGCACTTTTACTTGCCATACCAACAACACCAAAAATTTCTGTTGCTGAACCGCCAACAACAGTTGCAATTACGTCGTCAGATAACTCAATTTGGCCATCTTTTGTATTAATTTTCACAGTCATATTTACTACCTCAAAAGTTTTAATCAGTTTATTTTACCATATATTAGCCGTATTGTAAAAAATAATGGAAAAATACCGTTTACAAAACAAAGAAAAAAGCCTTTCGGCTTTTATTTTATACGCGTTCAACTTTACCAGATTTAAGCGCACGAGCTGATGCCCAAACTTTTTTAGGTTTTCCATCTACAAGAATAGTAACTTTTTGAAGATTTGGTTTAACTGCACGTTTAGTTTTGTTCATTGAGTGTGAACGGTTGTTTCCTGATACAGTCTTACGACCTGTGAAATAACAAACTTTAGCCATTTTATCTGCGTCCTCCTACTTAGATTATAGGTGTTTTACACCACATACCATAAAATGATAACATATTGGACCTAATTTAGCAAGTATTTTAGTCAATAATCATTAAAAAAGTTTTAGAAAAAGGTATATTATTTCTAAAGCTGCCCGAAAAATAAGAGTCTTTTGGAAACAAAAAAAGTCCCAAATATCGGGACTCTTCTTTCTTTTGCCGATTGCAGGAATTGAACCTACGACCTACGCGTTACGAGTGCGTTGCTCTACCGACTGAGCTAAATCGGCTAACAGGTTCATTATAGCACTCGCTAAAATAATGTCAACAAAAGAAGTGATTTCTAAAGAAAAAATCAAAAAAACTTCCCGTTTGGGAAGTTTTTTAACGAAACGAAGTCTGATTAAGCTTTGTTAGCTGAACCAAATACGTCGATACGTTCTTCAACAGCTTCAGTAATAGCTTCGAAACCTGGTTTCAAGAATTTACGTGGGTCGAAGAGTTTTTTCTTATCGTATTCTTCTTCGTTTGCTTCGTATTCAGCAACAAATTTACGAGTAGCTTTAGCGAATGCGATTTGGCATTCAGTGTTAACGTTAACTTTAGCTACACCAAGTTTGATAGCTGCTTTGATTTGATCATCAGGGATACCTGAACCACCGTGCAATACGATTGGGAATCCTGGTACAGCAGCAGTCAATTTTTCAAGGTGGTCAAGGTGAAGACCTTGCCAGTTAGCTGGGTAAGGACCGTGGATGTTACCGATACCTGCTGCAAGGAAGTCGATTCCTGTAGCAACCATAGCTTTAGCATCTTCGATTGGTGCCAATTCACCGCCACCAACGATACCGTCTTCTTCACCACCGATAGTACCAACTTCAGCTTCAACTGAAACGCCTTTAGCGTGAGCTTTAGCTACAACTTCTTTAGCTTTTTCAAGGTTTTCTTCAAGTGGAAGGTGTGAACCGTCGAACATAACTGAAGTGTAACCAACTTCGATACATTCCAATGCATCTTCAAAGTGACCGTGGTCAAGGTGAATAGCAACTGGTACAGTGATACCCATTGATTCTACAAGGTTTTCGATAAGTGTTTTACAAAGTTTGTAACCACCCATGTATTTTGCAGCACCCATAGAAGTTTGGATAAGAATTGGAGCTTTTTTAGCTTCTGCTGCACGCAAGATTGCTTGAGTCCATTCAAGGTTGTTTGTGTTAAATCCACCAACCGCATATCCGTTTTCACGGGCAGCTTTGATAAATTTTTCCGCTGAAACGATTGCCATTATATAGGCCTCCTATTTATTTTTTGGGATATACCCTTTTTATATGTACATTCTATCACAAATTAAAAAAGATTGCTAGCTTAACTTACAATTTGGCTGATTTTATGTAAAAAAAGCAATGAAAACGAAAAATTTTTCATCACTTTTCAATATTGATTTTAAAGTACAAAAAAAGACAAGCACTCTCTGGCTTGTCTACTCTGCGGAAAGAGGGACTTGAACCCTCACGATCTAAAGCGATCACAGGATCCTTAGTCCTGCGCGTCTGCCAATTCCGCCATTTCCGCTGTTCCTTAACAACATAAATAATTATATCAGTGATTCATGTTTCTGTCAACACTATTTTTCATTTTTTTGCAAAAAAGCTGAAATTTTTTCAAAATATGTTGTTGGATCAGTTTCAAACGACTTCGCATGACCCGCACCTTTTGCTATATAAAGCTCTTTCTCACCTTTTGATGCACGATAGTTTTTGTAAACCATACTTGTCGGAACAAATTCATCTTTACTACCGTGAATAAAAAGAGTTGGTCGTTCATTTTTTTTAAGCTGATTAACACAGCTTGCTTGTCCATATGAAAATCCTGCTCTAATTTTTGAAATAACTGAAACTTCATAGACTAATGGAAATGAAGGTAGGTTGTACATTTCTTTAGCTTGATATTTTATCTCATCCCAGACACTGCTGAACCCACAATCTTCAATAATATTATTGACTTGTTTCGGTAAAGTGTCTTCTCCTGAAGCCATCATGACTGTTGCAGCTCCCATTGAAACTCCAAATAAGGTGATTTGACTGTTAGAGTTCTCTAAAGCTAGTAGCTCAGCCCACTTAATAACATTTAGTCGGTCATTCCAGCCAAAACCAATAATCTGCCCTTCACTTTCACCGTGAGACATATTATCTGGCATAAGAACATTATAGCCCATCTCATGGAACATCCATGCGTAAGGTTTCATATCTTCTTTTTTACTATTAAATCCGTGAACTACAATGACAGTCTTATTTGTTTCATTTGCTGCAGGAACATACCAAGCATCTTGTTTTAAACCTTGATTAGTCATCCAGCGTGTTTCTTTTGATAATTGATCAAAATTTTGTTCGTAAGCATATAATGCATTATCTTTTGAACGCGCCTTGTGATTGATAAATGATTTTTCTTCACGAACTTGTGCAACGTGGAAAAAATAAAAACTTGCCCCAATACTTGTGACAAATAACAGTGCAACAATCCATAACAAAACAATACGTTTTCTCATTTTTCTGATTCTCATTTTTCTCATGCTCACTATTATACTATTTTTTCTAAAAATGTGAATACTTCCTTCATATAAAGTGTTTTCAAAAAAATACCCGTCAAGCCATAAAGGTTTGACGAGCATTTTTATCTATTATTTACTATTTTCAATTGCCGCTGTAACAAAGGCTGTGTAAAGCTCTTCTGGACGGTTTGGACGGCTTTGAAGTTCTGGGTGATATTGAGCAGCCACGAAGAATTTTTTCTCTGGCAATTCAACAACTTCCATCAAACGGTTGTCTGGAGAGACACCTGAGAAGACGAAACCAGCCGCTTCAAATTGTTCACGGAATTTAGTGTTAAATTCATAACGGTGACGGTGACGACGTTGAACAACTTCTTGGTTGTTGTAAGCTTGTGCTGCACGTGAGCCAGCTTTCAATTTACATGGGTAAAGACCTAAACGAAGTGTTCCACCCATGTCTTCGATATCGATTTGGTCACGCATGATATCGATGATTGGGTATTTAGTATCTGGGTCAAGTTCTGTAGAGTTTGCACCTTCCATGTTCAAGACGTGACGAGCAAACTCAACACATGTCAATTGCATACCAAGACAGATACCAAGCATTGGAACGTCTTTTTCACGCGCATAGCGGATTGCTTCAATCTTACCTTCAGTACCACGTTGACCGAATCCACCAGGAACGATGATACCGTCAGCATCACCAAGCATTTCATCAACATTGTCAGCGTTCAAATCATTAGCATTAACCCATTTAAGGTCGATAGCTGCATCGTTAACATAACCTGAGTGTTTAAGTGCTTCAACAACTGAAAGATATGCATCTGGCAATTCAACGTATTTACCAACAAGAGCAATTTTAGTTGATTTTTTAAGATTCATAATCTTATCAACCATTGCTGACCATTCTGACATATCAGCTTTTGGTACATCAAGTTTCAAGTGGTCGCAAACGATTTGGTCCATGTTTTGAGCTTGCATGTTAAGTGGAATTTGGTAAATGTGATCCACATCAAGTGACTCAATAACAGCTTCTGGAGCAACGTCACAGAATTGTGCCAATTTATTTTTAATATTTTGACCAGCAGGTTTTTCAGTACGAATAACCAACATATTTGGTTGAATACCAAGACCACGCAATTCTTTAACTGAGTGTTGTGTTGGTTTAGTTTTCATTTCACCAGCAGCTTTAAGGTATGGTAGAAGTGTTGTGTGAATGTACATAACATTATCTGAACCTACATCTGCTTTCATTTGACGAAGTGCTTCAAGGAATGGAAGGCTTTCGATATCACCAACTGTACCACCAACTTCTGTGATGATAACATCTGAGTCAGTTGTTGTAGCAGCACGTTTGATTTTTTCTTTCAACGCATCAGTGATGTGTGGGATAACTTGGACTGTTGCACCAAGGTATTCACCTTTACGTTCTTTACGAAGAACTTCACTGTAAATTTTACCAGTTGTAACGTTTGAATATTTGTTAAGGTTGATGTCGATGAAACGTTCGTAGTGACCTAGGTCAAGGTCAGTTTCAGCACCATCGTCTGTTACATAAACTTCACCGTGTTGATAAGGACTCATTGTACCTGGGTCAATGTTGATGTATGGGTCAAATTTTTGGATAGTCACTTTAAGACCACGATTTTTCAAAAGACGACCAAGACTTGCAGCAACGATTCCCTTACCGATAGAAGAAACAACACCACCAGTAACAAAAATATACTTAGTCATTAAATAAAACTCCTTTAAAATAAAAAATGATAGCAAACGATAAGTGCTTGAAAATTAAAAAGCAAAAGAACATCAAATAATCAGCAACATTATTTGACAGATAAAAAGTAAATGGCCAATTACTTTTAGGAAAACAAAAATAGCTCCCTAAAAAGTTAGGGAGCTTTTCTCCGACCTCTAAAAAAGAGGTGCCCGAATAATACTATAAACTATCCAGAAACTTTTGTCAAATGATAAGACAAAGTTTTTTTAATTAAACTTTTTTGATTTAGATATTATTCTTCGTCTAAATCGTCGTCTTCATCATCTTCTTCGTTGATTTCAACGTCTTCATCCAAATCTTCATCTGGAATAATTTCGTTGATTTCAGAATCGTATGATTCAACTTCAGATTTTTCATCATCTGGATTTTCATCATCGTATTCCATGTCTGAAGATTTTGCAGAATAATCATCATCTTCTGGATCATCATCTGAATAATCGATAGCATCTTCATCACCGTCCATAAACGCATTTACACGTTTGCGTTTACGTTTAGGTGCTCCATTTTCATCATCTTCAAGTGTAATGATTTCTTCGTCGATTTCATCGATAGCATACCATGAACGAAGTCCCCATTTGTTGTCACCAAGTGGAATAAAGCTTCCATCAACGTTCAATGCAGAATAAAAATATGGTAATGCTTCACGAATTTCTGCATCTGATTTTTCAAGGTAATTTTGGATCTCATTTACAAGATCGCTGAAATACATTTCGTGATCACGTCCACGTTCTTCAAGGATGGCACGTGCAACTTCAATCATTGAAAGTTCGCTTTTTTCTTGTCCAGCAAATACTTCTAATTCCAAGATAGTTCTCCTTATTAATCTTAGGATATGGGCAAACAGCCACAAAAAACCTATTATCTTAATTTTCGTTACTCTCTATTTTACGCTAATTTTGCCAATTCGTCAAAAGATTTATCAAAAATTCCTGAGAAATGCATAAAAAGAGAGTGAGACAAACCAAGTTCCTGCTAAGAATTGTTTAAGATCAGAAATCTAGCTTGCTAAGCAGGCATCACTAATTAATGGTGCATATAAACATGGCACCTTCAATTGTATGGGCACAAAAAAGAAGCTGAGCACTTTTGTGCCAGCCTCTTTTAATTATTTATCTAAAGATAAATTATTTTACTTTAGCAGTGCTTGTTACCACTTCAACAGCTTTCTTCATAGCGATGTCGTGTTTAAGCATGTCTGCTGAAAGAAGGTTACGAACTTGTTCAACTTCCATGTTGTATTCTGAAGCAAGGTCGTTGATTTCTTTTTCGATTTCTTCGTCAGAAGCTTCGAATCCTTCTGCTTTAGCGATAGCTTCGATAACAAGGTTAGTTTTAACACGTTTGTCAGCGTCAGCTTCGTATTGTTTGTGAAGGTCTTCTTCAGTTGTACCAGTCAATTGGAAGTACATTTCTGGAGAGATACCTTGACGTTGCATGTTGCCCATGAATTCGTTCATAGCGCGGTGAACTTCGTCGTGAACCATTTCTTCTGGCAATTCAACGATTTCAGCGTTAGCAACAGCCAATTCAAGTGCAGCACCTTCAACAGCATCGTCAAATGCGATTTCTTTAGCTGATTCAAGTTCTTTACGGTATTTAGCTTTCAATTCGTCAAGAGTTTCAACTTCTTCGTCGATGTCTTTTGCAAGTTCATCGTCAAGAGCTGGAACTTCTTTAGCTTTAACTTCGTGAACAGTTGTAACAAATTTAGCATCTTTACCAGCAAGATCTTCTGCTTGGTATTGTTCTGGGAATGTTACGTTAACTTCTACAGTTTCACCAGCTTTAGCACCAACTAATTGGTCTTCGAAGCCAGGGATAAATTGACCTGAACCAAGTTCAAGTGAGAAGTTTTCACCTTTACCACCGTCGAATTCAACACCGTCAACTGAACCAACGAAGTCGATAACAACAGTGTCACCAAGTTCTGCAGCACCTTCTTTAACGATAAGTTCTGCAAGGTTGTTGCGTTCGCGTTCTACTTTTTCGTCAACTTCAGCGTCAGTCACTTCTTTAGTAGCTTCTACTGAAACTTCAAGGTTTTTGTAGTCACCAAGTTTAACTTCTGGTTTTGTAACAACTTCAGCAGTCAAAGTCCATTCTTGACCTTTTTCCATTGATTTGATATCAATTTTTGGTTGTGCAACAACGTCAAGGCTAAGTTCAGCAACTGCTGCTTGGTAAGCTGCAGGAAGAAGAGCGTTCAATGCATCTTCGTAAAGAGCTTCTTCACCAAATTGTTGGTTGAATACGGCACGTGGCATGTGACCTTTACGGAATCCAGGTGCGTTCAAATTTTTCTTAACTTTGTTGAATGCTTGATCAAGAGCTGGTTTGATTTTATCTTGACCGATTGTGAATGTAATCACGCCACGGTTAGTAGCTTTGTTTTCAAATGATACAGACATGAAGTCATTTCTCCTTAAAATTTTATATACAGTTTAGTTTAACATATTTCAGGCTTTTTTGTCAAAGAATAGTGCTATATCAAGGGTTTTAGGCGCTAAGTTTTTTTGCTTGATTTCAGCATTTTTTCACTGTCAATTTTTGTTTCAAAAAACAAATCAATAAAGACTTGCTTGACGTGTATTTTTTTAATAAACTATGGGTATGAACATTATTTCAAAATATATCGAACGTCTTCAGGTAGAAGAAATTGCAGTTGATATCATCTCAAAAATCGTATCACTTCTCCTTCTTCTTATCGTATTTTTAATCGCAAAACGCGTGTTAAATTTCATTTTCACACACGCTATTGCAAAATCAATTTCACTTTCACGACAGACTGAAGCTCGCAAAAAAACCATTGTCAAATTGCTTCACAACATCATGAATTACACCCTTTATTTCTTCTTTATTTATTGGGTGCTAAGCATTCTTGGTGTACCTGTCTCTAGTCTACTTGCTGGGGCTGGACTTGCTGGGGTTGCCCTTGGTCTTGGCGCACAAGGTTTCTTAACTGATGTTGTTAATGGTTTCTTCATCTTGCTTGAAAATCAATTTGAAGTTGGGGATTCAGTTGTTATCGGTTCTGTCGAAGGAAATATTTCAAGCGTTGGTATTCGTACTACGCAAATTCGCGGTTTTGATGGAACATTACATTTTATTCCTAACCGCAACATCACCGTTGTTTCTAACAAATCACGCGGCGATATGCGAGTTCAAATTGATATTCCAATCTATGCTCACACAGACTTGGAGAAAGTATCAAACATCATTAAAACCATCAATAAAGAGCAGTTACCTGCTTACCCTGAAATCGTTGGTAGCCCAACAATTCTCGGTCCACGTACAAACAGCACTGCTCAGCTAGTTTTCCGTGTTGATATTTTCGTACAAAATGGTAAACAAAATTATATCTATTCTAATTTTTATCGTCTTTATCAAGAGGCACTTTTGGAAAATGATATCTCGCTACCAACCATGTACGCTAACCCAACACTTTCAAAATAACAAGACAAGAAAAAGGTTGAAGTTTAACGCTTCAACCTTTTATTTTTAAAATTTACGAATTGGGTCAGCGGTATAAGTCGCACGCGCACCACCAATTAATTTTGGTCGGCTAGCTAAAGCTGTAACATGCGCACCACCTAACTCACGCTGCACTGGAATCAATGGCACTTGCACGCGCTTAACATGCATTCCAATAAATGTATCACCAATATCAAGACCAGCATGCGCCACAATTTCTTCTACTTCTACAGGATCTTGCATGAATTTAAAAGCAGCAACTTGACCACTTCCTCCAGCGTGCAGATTTGGAATGACATTAACGATTTCTAAATCCTTTTTCTCAGCCAGTTCACGTTCTACTGTCAAGGCACGATTCAGGTGCTCACACCCTTGAACTGCCAAATAAATGCCACGCTTAGTCAATTCTTCAAGAAGTGTTTTTACAATCACTTCACCGATTTCAGCGCTGCTATTTTTTCCAATCAAACCTCCAGCTACTTCACTAGATGACAATCCAAGGACAAAAATTTGTCCTTTTTTAATGGCAGAGCGTTCAATAATATCAACGACAATCACTCGTGTTTGATCCGCTAAAGCCTTTAAATCCATACTAAACCTCCGTACCTATTTATTTTCAAAACGTTGATAAGCCAGATAAACAAGGTAACCAACTAACATTCCAAAAAGATTTTGCAAAAGATTTCCAGGAATACCAGCCAGAGCTCCTCCTAGACCATAACCTAAAAGAAGAGCCGCTAAGAAATACCAGCCAACCATCAAAATACTAGCCAGAATAAGCCCTAAAATGCGTTTCTTCCCAGTCCATCCTGCAAAATACCCTTGCGCTCCATGAGCAATTAAACTGTGAAACATGTATTGTGGATAACCTAACAACAGGTCGATAAGAAAGCCAGATAAGCCACCAACAACCGCTCCAGATTTTGAACCTAAATAATAAGCAGTAAAATAAATACCAACATCTAACAGGGTCAAATAACCCGTCGGCGTTGGGACATGAATAAACGCCAAAACAACACTCAAGGCAGTCAAAACAGCCATTAGGGTTAAATGATATGTCTTAGTCCTGCTCATAATTTTGTTTTACTCCATATTGGTCTGAGTGACGAATCGCTTGAAAAACAAACTCTTTTGATTCAGCAACTGCTTCTTTAGGTGATTTTCCAAGTACTAGCTGACTTGCAATACTTGATGCCAATGTACAACCAGCACCAATATTATTTGTGTCAAGAATGTCAGTTTCAAAGACTGAAAACTCACTACCATCATAAAAAATATCGATGGCTTTTTCTTTACTTAAACGATTTCCACCTTTGATGACCACATTTTTTGCACCCAAATCATACAAACGCTTAGCTGCAGCTTTCATGTCATCTAAAGTTTTAATTGACGTTTGTGCTAATAGCTCTGCTTCTACCAAGTTAGGTGTGATGATTGTAGCATATGGGAAAAATTTCAAAAGTTCATCACGCAAAGCTGATACTTCAACATCATGTTTTTCCTTACAAACCAAAACTGGGTCAAGTACAATTGGAATTTCTGTATGAGATTTAACAAATTCAAGTGCTAAGTCAGCAACATCCACATTCGGTAAAAGTCCAAGCTTGATACCTGAAAATGGAACATCCTTGAGGCTGTTTAATTGATGCGCAAAAATGTCATTATCTGTCGCAAAAACTTCAAACCCTTTGTCAGTCACTGCTGTCAAACAAGTTACCGCTAAAAAACCGTGCAGATGATTTGTCGTATAAGTGGCTAAATCAGCATACAGACCGCCACCACTAAAAATATCATTTCCAGAAATTGCCAAAATGTACTTATTCGTCATAAATAATCTCCTTCAAATAAAGACCGTTACCCGCAGCCGTAGGTCCAGCTAAGTCACGATTTTTAGACTCCAAAACCGTCTTAATCTGACTAACTGGCATACGACCATTACCAATTTTAAGCAAAGTCCCAACCATATTGCGGACTTGTTTATAAAGAAAACCATTTCCACTGAAGGTAAAGACAAAGAAACCAGTTTTTTCGTCAATGTCAACCGTTGCTCGTGTAATCGTGCGAACTTTATTTTCTACAGATGTTCCTGAAGCTGTAAATCCTGTAAAATCATGTGTTCCCACCAAATCCTTGATAGCTTCCTGCATTAAAGCCAAATCTAACGGATATGGGTAATGCGTCGCATAATGGCGCATCATCGGATTCTTAGGACGACCAGCATCAACTAAAAATTCATAAGTTTTACTGTGTTTATTATAGCGAGAGTGAAAGTCATCACTGACTAATTCAACCTTCACCACGTCAATGTCTTCTGGAGATTGCGTATCCAATCCAAAACGCAATTTCTCAACATCACGCGCTTGAGGCAAATCAAAATGAACGACCTGACCATAAGCATGAACACCAGAATCCGTACGACCAGCACCATGTACTTTAACAGGAGTGCCACTGTTTAACTTCTGCAGTGTCTTTTCAAGTTCTTCTTGCACCGAACGTTCACTCGGCTGACGCTGAAAACCAGCAAAAAGCCTACCATCATATGAAATTGTTGCTTTATATCTTACCATGTGAGTATTTTATCACCTTCCTAAGAGACTTTCCAGAAAATTTCGAACAAGCTGTCCCCATACAGATTTTACCATAAAAAAAGAGACCGGAAAATAGATTCCAATCTCTTTTTAGTTTTCAATTATTCACCGTCAAAGGCGTCTTTAACTTTGTTGAAGAAACCTTTTTTCTTAGGATTTCCAACTTTGTCGCCACCGGCTTGCGCAAATTGTTTAAGAGCTTCAACTTGTGCATCGTTAAGTTTTGTTGGTGTCACAATATTAACAGTAACATGTTGGTCACCTTGACCACCACCACGCAATTTTGGAGCACCTTTACCACGAAGTCGGAAAGTCTTACCAGTTTGAGTACCAGCTGGAATTGTCATTTCAACATCACCATGGACAGTTGGTACTTCGACAGTGTCACCAAGAGCTGCTTGAACAAAGCTGATATTCATTGTGTAGTAAATTGTTGAACCATTACGTTCAAATTTATTACTTGGTAAAACATTGATGATAACAAAGAGGTCACCATAAGGTCCACCGTTAAAGCCGGCTTCACCTTGACCTTGCAAGCGAATTTGTTGACCTGTTTCAACACCTGCTGGAATTTTAACAGACACTTTGTGTGTTTTCTTTTCGTGTCCAGTTCCGTGACAAGTATGACATGGCTCTTTGATTTCTTTACCTGTACCATGACAGACGTCACAAGTTACTTGGCGACGCATCATACCAAGAGGTGTTTGTGTATCAACATTAATCACACCTGAACCATGACAGCGACTACATGTCACAGGGCTAGTTCCAGGTTTCGCACCTGAACCTGAACATGTTGAACATGTTGATTCACGGTTGTAAGCAACTTCTTTTTCAACACCAAAGACAGCTTCTTCGAATGTCAAGTTAACACGGTATTGAAGGTCATCACCTTGGCGAGGCGCATTAGGATTGCGCATTCCTCCGCCACCACCAAAGAAACTTGAGAAAATATCTTCAAAGCCACCAAAGCCAGCTCCATCGAAACCACCAAAACCACCAGCTCCGCCATTAAAGCCACCGTTAGCTCCAGCAGGACCGTATTGGTCGTAAGCTGCACGTTTTTGCTCATCACCTAGCGTTTCATAGGCTTCTTGAACCTTTTTGTACTGTTCTTCCGCACCAGGTTCTTTATTAATATCTGGGTGATATTTTTTAGACATTTTGCGGTATGCTTTTTTAATTTCAGCTTGCGAAGCATCTTTAGATACACCCAAACGATCGTAAAATTCTGTATTGTTCATATTAAATACCTTAATTATTTCTTATTCTGACAAAATTTAGCACTTTAAAATCAGCCATAGGGCAATGTTGAAATACTGCTATAAATTTAGATTCTTGAAACTCATCAAATATGTTCAAAGCAAGACTTAAATTCTGCAAAATCTTCGTCTGACATATTGAAAATCAAATTTTCTGAAGGCTTATCAACCAATTCTACATCATCACACAATCCTAAATTAGCTAATATTTTCTTAGCAAATTCCTGATGTGCGAAACCAATAGCTGTAACAATGTTTTTATCCTGATGAATCGCCTTTGGAATGAAATTTTCTCTAGAAAGAAAGTCAAAATACCCGAAGAAATTTTGCCATATACCACCAGTAAAAGTAGTATTCTCCAATAATCCAGCCTTCGATAATAGAATCGGCGCTGACGATATAGCCGCAACTAGTATCGATTTCCCTTTTAGTTGTTTTAAAAACTGAATCAAAGTATTATCTTTCAACGCAGAAGTAAAATCTGACATTCCTGGTAAAACAACACACGAATAATCATCTAGATTAACTTCATCAAATGTCTTTGTCGCCTGACAAATCAAACCATCTTCAGAAATCACACTTTCTTTGTTAGAAGAAATATAATCGACTTTAATACCATATTGCAATACTAAGCTACTGGTCAAATCAACTATTTCATACAATGAAAAGTTCGGGTAAATCACACAAGCAACTTTTTTCATTCTGAACTCCAAATTAATCAGCATTCTACCCAAAAGCAGAGGCTGGGTTGCAACCTCTGCATTAGATTTATGTTTTCAACTTTTGAGTTTCAACCCAATGTCATTTGTCTAGAAGACTAAATTATTTTTCAGTGAATTCACCGTCTACAACGTCGTCACCATTGTTTTTAGATGAGTCAGTTGATTGAGCACCTTCAGCACCTTGTGCTGCTTGTTGTGCTGCAGCAGCTTGTTCATACATTTTCACTGCAAGTGCTTGAGCTTTTTCGTTAAGAGCTTCAAGTTTAGATTTCATATCTTCAAGGTTGTTAGCTTCTTGAGCTGCTTTCAATTCATCAAGAGCTGATTGAGCAGCGTCACGTTCTGTATCAAAGCCTTTACCTTCAGTTTCTTTGATTGTTTTTTCTGTTGCAAAGATTGCTTGGTCAACTTCGTTACGAAGATCAACTTCTTCTTTACGTTTAGCATCAGCTTCTGCATTAGCTTCTGCGTCTTTCATCATTTTTTCAATTTCTTCATCAGTCAAACCTGAGTTAGATTGAATAACGATGTGTTGTTCTTTTTGAGTACCAAGGTCTTTAGCTTTAACAGATACAATACCGTTTTTATCGATATCAAATGTTACTTCGATTTGTGGGATACCACGAGGTGCAGCTGGGATATCAGTCAATTGGAAACGACCAAGAGTTTTGTTATCTGCAGCCATTGGACGTTCACCTTGAAGAACGTGGATATCTACAGCTGGTTGGTTATCAGCAGCTGTTGAGAAGACTTGTGATTTAGAAGTTGGGATTGTAGTGTTACGGTCAATAAGTTTTGTAAACACACCACCCATAGTTTCGATACCAAGTGACAATGGAGTAACATCAAGAAGAACAACGTCTTTAACATCACCAGTGATAACACCACCTTGGATAGCAGCACCCATAGCAACTACTTCATCAGGGTTAACTGATTTGTTTGGTTCTTTACCAGTTTCAGCTTTAACAGCTTCAACAACGGCAGGAATACGAGTTGAACCACCAACAAGGATTACTTCGTCAATTTCTGAGATTGAAAGACCAGCATCTGAAAGTGCTTGACGAACTGGAGTTTTAGTACGTTCGATAAGGTCACGAGTCAAATCATCAAATTTAGCACGTGAAAGGCTTGTTTCCAAGTGAAGAGGTCCAGCAGCTCCTGCAGTGATGAATGGAAGTGAGATTTGTGTTTGAGTAACACCTGAAAGATCTTTTTTAGCTTTTTCAGCAGCATCTTTCAAACGTTGAAGAGCCATTTTATCTTGGCTAAGGTCAATACCGTTTTCGTTCTTGAATTCAGCAACTAACCAATCAATAATTTTTTGGTCGAAGTCGTCACCACCAAGTTTGTTATCACCTGCTGTAGCAAGTACGTCGAAGACACCATCACCAAGTTCAAGGATTGATACGTCGAATGTACCACCACCAAGGTCGAATACCAAGATTTTTTCATCTTTATCAGTTTTATCAAGACCATATGCAAGAGCAGCTGCAGTTGGTTCGTTGACGATACGTTCTACTTCAAGACCAGCGATTTTACCAGCGTCTTTAGTTGCTTGACGTTGAGCATCGTTGAAGTATGCAGGAACTGTGATAACTGCTTTTGTTACTTTTTCACCAAGGTAATCTTCAGCGTAACCTTTAAGGTATTGAAGAATCATTGCTGAGATTTCTTGTGGAGTATATTCTTTACCGTTTGCAGATACTTTTTCAGAAGTACCCATTTTAGATTTGATAGAGATAACTGTATCTGGATTTGTTACTGCTTGACGTTTTGCAGCATCACCAACAATGATTTCACCATTTTTGAATGAAACAACTGATGGAGTTGTACGGTTACCTTCTGGGTTAGCAATGATTTTTGATTCAGTTCCTTCAAGAACTGCAACAGCTGAGTTTGTTGTACCTAAGTCAATACCAATAATTTTAGACATGTTCTATCCCTCTTTTTTATTATGAATTTATCTTTATTTACTTTCAGTTATAGTTTAATGACATTGCGGTCAAGCCAATTAGTTGTAAACAACGACCATTGCTGGACGCAAGAGACGTTCGTGAAGTTTATAACCTTTTTGAAGAACTTGTGCAATGCTATCTGCTGGATGTTCATCATCTGCAGGAAGTGTTTGAACAGCCATATGTAAGTTGTGGTCAAAGTTTTCAGCGACAACTTCTTCAACGCCTTCTTCGTTAAGCGCGCGAATCAAGCTATCACGTGTCATTTCAAGACCTTTTTTCACATCATCAGTCAAACCTTCAACAGCAAGTGCACGTTCCAAATTATCCAAACTTGGCAAGATAGCTTTTGCTAAATCTTGTGAACGATATTTTTGCAATTGTTGACGTTCTTCGTTAGCACGACGTTGAATATTTTGCATTTCAGCATGAGCTCGAAGATATTTGTTTTCAAAATCTTCAGCACGTTCAAGTGCTTTTTGCAATTCTTCGTTTTGAGCCTCTTCTTGAGGCTGTTCTTTTGTTTCTTCTTCAGTCACAACATCAGTGGCTTCAACTTCTTCTTGAAGTTCTTCGTTTTTAGTTTCTTCTGACACTGTGTCCCTCCCTATCTTTTTATCAAATTAAATTAATTACTAAACTTAGTTGACTTCGTAATGATTACTATTAAGATAACGGTAGTAATCACCAAGTTTCATCGCTAAGACTCGCCCGATAACATTAACCAAGCTAACACTTCTGCGATAATCCATATCAATCGGACCAATCAAGCTAAGAAGCCCAAATCCACGATAAGGAATCAAAAACTTATGTGTCAAAACAGTCACATCTGCTAAGGCTGGTTCTTGACTATCTGCGACCTGAACATTTGCAACCTCATTTTCTTTCATAGAAGAACGAAGAGCTACTGCAACTCTCTGGTCATTATCTAGAAAACGATAAGTTTCCAAATCAGCATAATCAAGTGAGTTAACTTTACCAGCTACGAAAACCAGTTCTCTAAACAATTCTGCAAAAATGTAATCAAACAAATCCAAAACGTTGTCTGTAACAGTAAAATACTTTTGCAAAACCTGAGGAATTTCAGTTCGTAACTTATAATGAATATCCATCACCGTGCGTCCGAGCAAACGCTCGTCAACGATTTCCTTCAATGTCACTAAATCCTTCAACATAAAGTTTTTTGGAATAGCAAACTGAATCGTTGCTGGTTTTGATTCATCTAAAGTTAAAACAGCTAAAGCATCATGACTTGATAATTGAACAATATCAAAAGCTGTCAATTTTTGTCGAGCTGGCTCAACATCCAAAATCACCGATGTATAACCAGTCATATCTGCTAAAACTTGACTTGCTTTTTGCAAAATATCATCAAGCTTGAAAGCTTCAAAATCAAAAGCCTTAACAACCTGATAAATATCGCGTTCATCAATACTATCAAGAGTCAATGAATGTTCAACGAAATATTTAAATCCAGCAGCGCTTGGCATACGCCCACTTGATGTATGTGCCTTTTCAAGCAATCCTAGTTTTTCAAGTTTTGCCATATCATTTCTGATAGTTGCACTACTTGAATCAATCGTCGCTTGCAAAGTTTTAGAGCCAATAGGTTCATGCGTCTGCGTAAATAATTCAACAATTAAGTTTAAAATATCACTTTGACGTTGTGTTATCATAACCTCGCCCCTTTCATTTTTAGCACTCATATACATCGACTGCTAATTTATAATTCTATTATACTCCTCTAAAAAACAGTGTCAAGGAAAAAGCGTAAAAAATTAGCACTCTTTTTAATAGAGTGCTAATTCGTTATTTATCGTATGAAGTTAAGTTGTTTTCTTCAATGATTTTAACCAATTTATCCGCATAATCAGGGTCAGTACTAAAGGACATATCTTGCAATGCTTGGGCTAATTTCTTATACCCTTTATCTGAGACCATCAGCTCATAAGCTCCTTTGCTACTAGTAATTTTTTCATCCTTTAAAAGAGCAAAGTAATCATAAATCGCATCATCCCATGATTTGTAAACCGCAAATTGTCCGATTTCAGTCTGCCATTCGTTGACAAAATAATGCTTGTACTTAAGAGTGATTATCTTATCTCCTGGCTGAGCAGAAACTGCAAATAAATTATGATACTTTGACGCTAATAAATAGCGACCATAATTAGATTCCAGAGCAGCTTGTGCCATCACTATAGATGGTTTAACACCATATGCACTCGCTACTTCCTGAACACTTGGAGCGATTGTGTCAAAAAATTCTTTCTTAGTATAGGAAACTTTTTCAACTTTATCAGCATTCGGTATAGCACGATGAGCATACAATGGTGAAAAAATTCCAAATACCAAAACAGCAAGAAAAATCAGAAATTGGACTAGAGAAAATCGAGATTTCATCGCTTGTTCTCCTTCAACAATGCAATATATTCTTCAAGACTTAAATTGTTTTCAGTCATATATTTTGCAGATTCCTTACCAACGTAGCGGAAATGCCAATCTTCATAATCAACACCAGTTGACTCCATTTTTCCTTTTGGAAAACGAAGAACAAATCCGTACTCTGGAGCGATTGCTGACACTTTTTCAACAACATCAGCATCACTTTGATTAAGATAATTTACAGTACTCATATCCATAGCTAAACCAGTCTGATGTTCACTAGCTCCAGCAGGCTGTGAATATGTTTTTACCAAATCTTCAGCTTGCGATTGCGTCAAACTTGAATCAGCTGCCATTTCTTGTGAAACATATGAATTAAATAACTCCTCTTGGTAAGCTACACTGCGATAACCTGAGATTAAATGTTCACTAGCATCAATAGCCTGCGCTGCTGCTAAAAAACTACGAGCATTATCAGCAATACGAGAATCTACAGTAATATTATCAATTTGAGTCAAATCAGGATTCATTTCTGGAGTGACATTATCACGATTAACCAAAACCAACTCCCAATCCTTCGTTGAAACATCAGGTAAGTCCGAATTCTTTACCTTAGACTTTTCAGATGAAGACACACTGGTTGAAGTCGTCTGACTCATCGAAACGTCCTTAACTTTTCCTTCCATTGAAAAATGGTCGCCTTGGACAAAAATAAATATTCCAAAAATAAAAATTACAATAATCAGTAACCCTACAATTAGGGTTGGTAAACTACGCTTTTTTCTCATCTTTTCTTTCTTCTAATAATTGTCTACCACGAAGACGGTAACTAACATCTCCGATAGACTCAATAGTAAATTTTCCATTTTCAAAGCTAACAACTGTCATACTGCCGTTATCTAGTCCCAAGCCACGCGGAGTAGTTGGATCGATTAACCACAAGAAAGTTCCGATTGTCATCCCATGACTAACAACAATGGCATTACCACCACCTGATGCTTCAATCTTTTTAGCAATTGCTGTGAATCCTTCTAAAATACGCTTACTTAAAACAGGCCAAGTTTCAGCCCAACCAGCAGTATCTACCTTATAAATCCCTTCAGCCAATTCTTCATAGGTTAGCTTTGTCATATCCTTGTCAAATACTCGAGGCAAGACACCATTAAATAACTCACCATCGTAGCCTCCATCTAGACTACCAAAGCACCATTCTCTAATGCGCTTATCACGAGTGTAAGGAATATTTTCTTGCTGACACTCTCGCAATATAATTTCCATTGTCTGCAAAGTTCGACCACTATCACTTGAAAAAGCTTCTTTAAAGACCAAACCAGCATCTTTCAAGCCAACACCAAGTTCCTTAATACCTTGTTCACCTTCATCAGTCAAAGGAGTATCACTCCATCCCTGAGCACGACCAATTGTGTTAAACATAGTCTTACCATGACGAGCAATATACAATCTTGTTTTTTCCATCAGCTTCCTCCTAAATCAACCAGAAACAAATAGAGACAGTTTTAACAAAATAAAAATAGTCTAAAGACTTTAATGCCACTTTATTATATCATATTTTCTTGAAACCCCTTCACTCAAAATATATACTCCCCAAAGAAAAAGCCTAAGATAGTCTTTGAAATCTATCCTAGGCCGTTATCATCAAAATATTGTCTAAACTAGTTTTTAAAACTGTGAACAGGTGCTGGAATTTGACCACCACGGTGAATAAAATCAGCAGAAGAATTATGATTAACACTCATGACTGGTGCTGCACCAAGAAGACCACCAAATTCAATCATATCGCCTTCTTTACCTTTTGGAATAATGCGCACAGCAGTTGTCTTCTGATTAATCACACCAATTGCAGCTTCATCAGCAATCATTGCAGCAATCGTTTCATGAGGTGTGTCTTCAGGAATCGCAATCATATCCAAACCTACTGAACAAATAGCTGTCATAGCTTCTAATTTTTCAAGATTCAATGAACCATTTTGAACAGCAGCAATCATACCTTCATCTTCAGAAACAGGAATAAAAGCACCAGATAAACCACCAACTTGGTTACAAGCCATGATACCACCTTTTTTAACTTGGTCATTCAACAATGCTAGCGCTGCAGTCGTACCGTGAGTACCTACTGCTTCAAGTCCCATTTCTTCAAGAACACGTGCAACAGAGTCCCCAACTGCTGGTGTAGGCGCAAGAGAAAGGTCAACAATACCAAATTTAACACCCAAACGTTCGCTAGCCATTTGACCGACTAATTGTCCGATACGAGTAATCTTAAAGGCTGTTTTCTTAACTGTTTCTGCAACAACATCAAAACTTTCACCACGAACTTTTTCAAGAGCACGTTTAACAACACCAGGACCAGAAACACCGACATTGATGACAACATCAGCTTCACCAACACCATGGAAAGCACCAGCCATGAAAGGATTATCTTCAACCGCATTAGCAAAAACAACTAATTTTGCTGCACCAAGATCAGATAATTCAGCTGTCTCTTTAATAATACGTCCCATGTCAGCAACCGCAGTCATATTGATACCAGATTTTGTTGAACCAATATTCACAGACGAACAAACTTTTTCTGTTTCTGCAAGAGCACGAGGAATAGAATTGATCAGAATCTCATCACCCTTTTGGTAGCCTTTTTGAACCAAGGCAGAAAATCCACCGATAAAATCAATACCAATCTCATGAGCAGCTTTATCTAGGGCATGTGCCAAAGGTAAATAATCCGTTGCGTCAGTTGCAGCACCAATGATTGAAATAGGAGTAACAGACACACGTTTATTAACAATCGGAATCCCCAACTCAGCAGCAATTTCATCACCAACTTCAACAAGAGAACCAGCCTTTTCAACAACTTTTCTGTAAATCTTATCAGCTGCCTTATTGATGTCAGGATCAATACAATCTAAAAGAGAAATTCCCATAGTAATCGTACGTACATCGAAATTTTGCTCTTCAATCATAGCAATCGTTTCAGTAACTTGTCTAATATCCACAGATAGCCTCCTTAAATATTGTACATGGCATCAAAAATTGCCGCACTTTGAATGTTAATTTTGACGTTTAGAGTTTCACCATAAGCTTCAAATTCAGAACGAAGTTTTGTAAAATCTTGTTTTTCGTCTGATGAAACAACAGCCATCATTGTGAAGAAATCATCCAAAACAGTTTGAGAAATATCATCAATGTTCAAACCAAATTCAGCAATTTTAGCTGAAACACCCGCTACAATACCTGCTTTATCTTTTCCGACTACAGTAATAATTGCTTTCATGAGAAGCCTCCAAAATTAATATTTGTTCAATTTTACCACAATTTTCTGAAAAATTCCATTTTATCAGAAAAAATAATTCGTTTTTAACGAATTATTTTAGTTTTTTTACGAATATCTTTCATATTTAAAACTTTATTCCGAACAATAAAAAAATATTTGGTAAAAAACAAAAAGAATCAGATTGTTCACTGATTCTTTTTTAGTGCTTAAAGTCAGAAAAGTAAGGTTCAATTTGGCGTAAGAAGGCTTTCTTCCCTTCAAATCGTTCCCCTCTGACTACTTTTGCTAGCTTTTTTTGCTCTTCTAAGCTTAAAGTTGCTTTTAATTGAGACAAACTATCTCGGTAAGCAATAAAGTCTGCCACTTCAAAAAAATTAAGCTGAGGGACACAATGACTAATCTCACCTATTTCTTCATAAGGCATACGATTAAATTTACGTTTAAAGGATTCCTGATGGCGGATGGTATCCTTTACATGATTAGAAAATTTTGTCTTGAAGTAAGTATAGCGTCTTCCCTCATTAATCAGAACCTCAGGATGTTCTTGCAGTAGTTTGAAAAAGACAATACGCCCTTCCTGAATCCAGTCGTCATAATCCCATAATTTCACAAAGTAATGACGTCTTAATTTTAAAATAATTGGTTTTACAGTTTCAAAATAGCTTTCAAAATCCACTGTTCCTATCTCCTTTTTCCTTTTTATTATTAAGGTACCCTTATTATAGAAAGGATTAGAAAAAAGGAACATGACAAAAATGTCCAAATGAGAATACAAGCACAAAAAAAGCAACCCGAAGGCTGCTTTCTCTACCGCTTTACGACTCCGCCAGTAGGACTCGAACCTACGACATCATGATTAACAGTCATGCGCTACTACCAACTGAGCTATGGCGGATAAATGCTAAGCGACTACCATATCTAACAGGGGGCAACCCCCAACTACATCAGGCGTGCTAGGGCTTAACTTCTGTGTTCGGCATGGGAACAGGTGTATCTCCTAGGCTATCGTCACTTAACTATGATTGATTATCCAATCAAAATTGAATACCTATATATTCTAACAAGAAACCGACTCGCTGTCAATATTGACTCGTTTCTTTTTTGGATAAGTCCTCGAGCTATTAGTATTAGTCCGCTACATGTGTCACCACACTTACACTTCTAACCTATCTACCTGATCATCTCTCAGGGCTCTTACTGATATAAAATCATGGGAAATCTCATCTTGAGGTGGGCTTCACACTTAGATGCTTTCAGCGTTTATCCCTTCCCTACATAGCTACCCAGCGATGCCTTTGGCAAGACAACTGGTACACCAGCGGTAAGTCCACTCTGGTCCTCTCGTACTAGGAGCAGATCCTCTCAAATTTCCTACGCCCGCGACGGATAGGGACCGAACTGTCTCACGACGTTCTGAACCCAGCTCGCGTGCCGCTTTAATGGGCGAACAGCCCAACCCTTGGGACCGACTACAGCCCCAGGATGCGACGAGCCGACATCGAGGTGCCAAACCTCCCCGTCGATGTGAACTCTTGGGGGAGATAAGCCTGTTATCCCCAGGGTAGCTTTTATCCGTTGAGCGATGGCCCTTCCATGCGGAACCACCGGATCACTAAGCCCGACTTTCGTCCCTGCTCGAGTTGTAGCTCTCGCAGTCAAGCTCCCTTATACCTTTACACTCTGCGAATGATTTCCAACCATTCTGAGGGAACCTTTGGGCGCCTCCGTTACCTTTTAGGAGGCGACCGCCCCAGTCAAACTGCCCGTCAGACACTGTCTCCGATAGGGATAACCTATCTGGGTTAGAGTAGCCATAACACAAGGGTAGTATCCCAACAACGCCTCCACCGAAACTAGCGTCCCGATTTCATAGGCTCCTACCTATCCTGTACATGTGGTACAGATACTCAATATCAAACTGCAGTAAAGCTCCATGGGGTCTTTCCGTCCTGTCGCGGGTAACCTGCATCTTCACAGGTACTAAAATTTCACCGAGTCTCTCGTTGAGACAGTGCCCAAATCATTACGCCTTTCGTGCGGGTCGGAACTTACCCGACAAGGAATTTCGCTACCTTAGGACCGTTATAGTTACGGCCGCCGTTTACTGGGGCTTCAATTCACACCTTCGCTAATGCTAAGCGCTCCTCTTAACCTTCCAGCACCGGGCAGGCGTCACCCCCTATACATCATCTTACGATTTAGCAGAGAGCTGTGTTTTTGATAAACAGTTGCTTGGGCCTATTCACTGCGGCTGACTTAAAGCCAGCGCCCCTTCTCCCGAAGTTACGGGGCCATTTTGCCGAGTTCCTTAACGAGAGTTCTCTCGCTCACCTGAGGCTACTCGCCTCGACTACCTGTGTCGGTTTGCGGTACGGGTAGAGTATAATTAACGCTAGAAGCTTTTCTTGGCAGTGTGACATCACTAACTTCGCTACTTAACTTCGCTCCCCATCACAGCTCAATGTTATAGATATAAGCATTTGACTCATATCACACCTCACTGCTTAGACGTGCACTTCCAATCGCACGCTTTAGTTAGCCTACTGCGTCCCTCCATCACTATATACTCTAGTACAGGAATATCAACCTGTTGTCCATCGGATACACCTTTCGGTCTCTCCTTAGGTCCCGACTAACCCAGGGAGGACGAGCCTTCCCCTGGAAACCTTAGTCATACGGTGGACAGGATTCTCACCTGTCTTTCGCTACTCATACCGGCATTCTCACTTCTATGCGTTCCAGCGCTCCTCACGGTACACCTTCATCACACATAGAACGCTCTCCTACCATACCTAAAAGGTATCCACAGCTTCGGTAATATGTTTTAGCCCCGGTACATTTTCGGCGCAGGGTCACTCGACTAGTGAGCTATTACGCACTCTTTGAATGAATAGCTGCTTCTAAGCTAACATCCTAGTTGTCTGTGCAACCCCACATCCTTTTCCACTTAACATATATTTTGGGACCTTAGCTGGTGGTCTGGGCTGTTTCCCTTTCGACTACGGATCTTAGCACTCGCAGTCTGACTGCCGATTATATCTCGTTGGCATTCGGAGTTTATCTGATATTGGTAATCCGGGATGGACCCCTCAATCAAACAGTGCTCTACCTCCAAGAGACTTAACATCGACGCTAGCCCTAAAGCTATTTCGGAGAGAACCAGCTATCTCCAAGTTCGTTTGGAATTTCTCCGCTACCCACAAGTCATCCAAGCACTTTTCAACGTGCCCTGGTTCGGGCCTCCAGTGAGTTTTACCTCACCTTCACCCTGCTCATGGGTAGGTCACATGGTTTCGGGTCTACGACATGATACTAAGTCGCCCTATTAAGACTCGGTTTCCCTACGGCTCCGTCTCTTCAACTTAACCTCGCATCATATCGTAACTCGCCGGTTCATTCTACAAAAGGCACGCTCTCACCCATTAACGGGCTCGAACTTGTTGTAGGCACACGGTTTCAGGTTCTATTTCACTCCCCTCCCGGGGTGCTTTTCACCTTTCCCTCACGGTACTGGTTCACTATCGGTCACTAGAGAGTATTTAGGGTTAGGAGATGGTCCTCCCAGATTCCGACGAGATTTCTCGTGTCTCGCCGTACTCAGGATACTGCTAGGGTTAAAGACTATTTCGAATACGAGGCTGTTACTCTCTTTGGCTTACCTTCCCAGGTAATTCTTCTATAATCTTGTCGTCCCACAACGCAGTCCTACAACCCCGATGTGTAAACACATCGGTTTGCCCTCTTACCTTTTCGCTCGCCGCTACTAAGGCAATCGCGTTTGCTTTCTCTTCCTGCAGCTACTTAGATGTTTCAGTTCACTGCGTCTTCCTCTACATTACCTTAACAGTAATGAGTGACATGCATTACATGCCGGGTTCCCCCATTCGGACATCTCTGGATCAATGTTTACTTACAACTCCCCAAAGCATTTCGTCGTTAGTCACGTCCTTCATCGGCTTCTAGTGCCAAGGCATCCACCGTGCGCCCTTATTAACTTAACCTTATTTTGGTCTGTTGACCTTAAACTCATTAAATCACAGCGTTTCGGTTTATTTCTTGTTACTATCTACAATTCAATTTCTTGAATCGTGGAATTTGATATAGATATTCAATTTTCAATGGACAATCTTTGAATCTTTCGATTCAATGGAGCCTAGCGGGATCGAACCGCTGACCTCCTGCGTGCAAAGCAGGCGCTCTCCCAGCTGAGCTAAGGCCCCACAAGACCTCTCAAAACTAAACAATACTCCAAACGTGCTTCCGTTTATCCTTAGAAAGGAGGTGATCCAGCCGCACCTTCCGATACGGCTACCTTGTTACGACTTCACCCCAATCATCTATCCCACCTTAGGCGGCTGGCTCCAAAAGGTTACCTCACCGACTTCGGGTGTTACAAACTCTCGTGGTGTGACGGGCGGTGTGTACAAGGCCCGGGAACGTATTCACCGCGGCGTGCTGATCCGCGATTACTAGCGATTCCGACTTCATGTAGGCGAGTTGCAGCCTACAATCCGAACTGAGATTGGCTTTAAGAGATTTGCTTGCCGTCACCGACTCGCGACTCGTTGTACCAACCATTGTAGCACGTGTGTAGCCCAGGTCATAAGGGGCATGATGATTTGACGTCATCCCCACCTTCCTCCGGTTTATTACCGGCAGTCTCGCTAGAGTGCCCAACTTAATGATGGCAACTAACAATAGGGGTTGCGCTCGTTGCGGGACTTAACCCAACATCTCACGACACGAGCTGACGACAACCATGCACCACCTGTCACCGATGTTCCGAAGAAACTTCCTATCTCTAGGAATAGCATCGGGATGTCAAGACCTGGTAAGGTTCTTCGCGTTGCTTCGAATTAAACCACATGCTCCACCGCTTGTGCGGGCCCCCGTCAATTCCTTTGAGTTTCAACCTTGCGGTCGTACTCCCCAGGCGGAGTGCTTAATGCGTTAGCTGCGGCACTAAGCCCCGGAAAGGGCCTAACACCTAGCACTCATCGTTTACGGCGTGGACTACCAGGGTATCTAATCCTGTTTGCTCCCCACGCTTTCGAGCCTCAGCGTCAGTTACAGACCAGAGAGCCGCTTTCGCCACCGGTGTTCCTCCATATATCTACGCATTTCACCGCTACACATGGAATTCCACTCTCCCCTTCTGCACTCAAGTCTAACAGTTTCCAAAGCGAACAATGGTTAAGCCACTGCCTTTAACTTCAGACTTATTAAACCGCCTGCGCTCGCTTTACGCCCAATAAATCCGGACAACGCTCGGGACCTACGTATTACCGCGGCTGCTGGCACGTAGTTAGCCGTCCCTTTCTGGTAAGTTACCGTCACTGTGTGAACTTTCCACTCTCACACACGTTCTTCTCTTACAACAGAGCTTTACGATCCGAAAACCTTCTTCACTCACGCGGCGTTGCTCGGTCAGGGTTGCCCCCATTGCCGAAGATTCCCTACTGCTGCCTCCCGTAGGAGTCTGGGCCGTGTCTCAGTCCCAGTGTGGCCGATCACCCTCTCAGGTCGGCTATGTATCGTCGCCTTGGTGAGCCGTTACCTCACCAACTAGCTAATACAACGCAGGTCCATCTACTAGTGAAGCAATTGCTCCTTTCAAGCATCTAACATGTGTTAAATGCTGTTATGCGGTATTAGCTATCGTTTCCAATAGTTATCCCCCGCTAGTAGGCAGGTTACCTACGCGTTACTCACCCGTTCGCAACTCTTCCAACTTTAGCAAGCTAAAGTCTTCAGCGTTCTACTTGCATGTATTAGGCACGCCGCCAGCGTTCGTCCTGAGCCAGGATCAAACTCTCATTTAATCTTGTTCTCATTCTGTCACTGACAGATTTATCGTTTTTTGACAGGTTACTTCCGTAACCCGCACGTTTGGTTCGTATTGTTCAGTTTTCAAAGGTCTTTGTCTCACTCGAGACAACTTCTATATTCTATCAAATTTAACTCTCGTTGTCAACAACTTTTTCAAAGTTTTTTCAAACAAGTTTCAAATCTGATTGCCATCGTTCTCTCTCAAACAACAGCTATATTAGTTTAGCATTTCTAAGTGGCTTTGTCAAGAACTTTTTTCAAAGTTTTTTTAAACCTCTTAGGAATTCTTGCTGTCTCATGCGACAGCTATATTAGTATACTAAACTTAACCTACACTGTCAACACTTTTTTGAAAAGTTTTTCATCTTATTTACATTTCTTTTTCAAACGTTAAATTTCGGTTATGTTTCGCCTGTTATAAGTTTTTGAACATTTATCATATATCTTCGTAATTACTACCTTCAAAGCTTAATTCACTGCTAAATAAAGACAAAAAAAGACACCCAAGATAAAAATCTTGAATGCCTTGAAACGTTGATATAATCGTATTGATTAACGTTTTGAGAATTGTGAAGCTTTACGAGCTTTTTTAAGACCTGGTTTTTTACGTTCAACCATACGTGCATCACGTGTAAGAAGACCAGCGCGTTTCAATGAATCACGGAAATCTGGGTCTACTTGAAGCAATGCGCGAGCGATACCGTGACGGATAGCTCCTGATTGACCTGCGTAACCACCACCTACAACGTTAACGAAAACGTCGTATGAACCTACAGTTGAAGTAACTGCGAATGGTTGGTTGATAACAAGACGAAGGTCAGCATGTGGGATGTATTCTTCTACATCTTTTTTGTTAACAGTGATTTTACCAGTACCTGGAACCAAACGTACGCGTGCAACAGCGTTTTTACGACGACCAGTACCTGTGTATTGTGCTTGTGCCATTTAATTGATGCTCCTTTCTCTCTTAGATAAGTCCTTTGATATCAAGTACTTCTGGTTGTTGAGCAGCGTGTGTGTGTTCAGCACCTACGAAGACTTTCAATTTCATACCTTGTGCACGTCCAAGAGTGTTGTGTGGAAGCATGCCTTTAACTGATTTTTCAATCAAGCGAACAGCGTTTTTAGAACGAAGTTCACCTGCTGTGATTTGTTTCAATCCACCTGGATACATTGAGTGAGTGTAGTAGATTTTATCAGTTGCTTTTTTACCAGTTAATTTAACTTTTTCAGCATTGATAACGATAACGAAGTCACCTGTATCAGTGTGTGGTGTGAATGTTGGTTTGTTTTTTCCGCGAAGTACGCTAGCAACTACTGCAGAAAGACGTCCAAGAGGTACATCTGTTGCGTCAACAACGTACCATTTACGTTCAACTTGGCCTGGTTTAGCCATGAATGTTGTTTTGTTCATGAGTTCTCCTATACGAATTCGTTTTTGTTTACAAAGTGTGGATGTTCCGGTCCACGAGTTATTTGAAAGGTTCCGGGGCCTTACAAATGGGGTAAACAATACCGTTTATTATAATACCAAAAAAAGTGGTAGTAAGTCAACAGTTACGTACCATCTTTTATAATTTTTTTGTGTTTTTATACTCTTTATCTAGCGAAAGTGTTTAGCTCTTTTTACCAGTTTAATTGTTTAGTGTCATGTTATAGTCCAGACTAACAACTTTTTCGTGATAATTATCAGCTATAACACAAACTTGATAAGAACCTTTTTTGAAGTAAAGTTTTTGGCTATCTTTTAATTCATCACCATCGAGTCGATAACAACACTTGTTATTTTCATCAACAATACTTAAATGTAAATCTCCATCATCTGTCATGCCATTTACTTTAAGATTCAACTTTTCATCTTCTGGCAATGTGAAATAACCTTTAGCAACTTCAAAAGTTTTTTGACTAGTTACACTTTGACCATAAGTCTTATCTTTTTTCATTGAAAACTTAACTGAGTGTTCTACATTATAGTTGTACAAAAAGAATGCTCCGATAAGGCAAACCACTGTAGCAATCACAGCAAGCATTGGCCACAGCTTCTTCTGCTTATCCGAATTTTTTGAAACACTTGGTTTTGTTTCTTTTTTGATTAATTGGTCAACAGAGATGCCAAAATAATCACTAATTTTAACCAGCATTTCTACATCTGGATAGCTTTTCCCATTTTCCCAATTTGATACAGTCTGTCTTGAGACATGAAAAATATTAGCAAAATCATCCTGGCTCAATTTTTCTTGTTTTCGTAATTCACTGATGTTCATTCTTTTTCCGCCTTTCGCCACCATTATCTTCCTTTTGTAATTAGAATACCAGCAAAATTCTTTGACATCACGGTAAAAATCATTTTACATACCGTCAAATGCGTTTGGCAAGTGGAAATTATCTTGCTTCTTTTCCAATCGTAAAAGCTGCTAGCGTACCAGGGCCTACGTGAGCAGAGATAACTGGGCCTAGTGGCATAATGAGAACATCATCAATTTCTTCGTGTTCTAAAAGAGACTCTTTTAACGCTTCAGCACTTTCTAAATCATTAGCATAGGCAACAACAGCTGTTCTATGAGCGATAGATTTGGTCGCTTGAGAAACAACTTCTTTCAGTGCTTTGTTGCGGCCACGAATTTTAGCTAGAGGAACTAATTTCCCTGTTTTATCCAACCACAAAAGAGGTTTAATGTTGGCTAAACTTCCCATAATAGCTGATGTTTTTGACAAACGACCACCGCGCATCAAATGATAAAGGTCATCAACCAAGAAATAAGTACGCAAACGAGGTAAGATATCAACAATCATTGCTTTAGTTTCTTCAAGTGTCTTGCCTTCATCACGCGCTGCAGCCGCTAACACTGACAGATACCCTTCTCCACCAGCAGCAGCCAAAGTATCAACAATTTCAATCGTTGCATCTGGATAGTCTTCTAGCACCAAATCACGTGCAATCATTGAACTTTGATAAGTTCCTGAAAGTACTGAAGAAAATGCCAAATAAAGCACTTCATCACCATTTGTGGCATGACGACGGAAACTTTCTTCAAACTGCCCAACATTTACTTGACTCGTTGTTGGTTTACCACCATTTTTCATGCTTTCAAGTAATGTTTCACTCGTTAGGCGGTCTGGGCCTACTGTTTCATAAATTTTTCCATCTAATTGAATTGTCAACCCAAGAATTTCAACATCATGTTCATTTGCCCAATTTTCATCTAAATCGGCTGTTGAATCTGTTATTATTTTAAAAGTCATAACTCTCCCTTTTTATACATAAACCTGATTTTGACAAGATTTTGCTTAATCAGTAAAATCATTTTTAAAAATACTTTGATAATCAAATGATTTTTTATTTATTATAACAAAAAAGCCCGCATTTAGCGAGCTTTCATGAAAATTTGCATAATTTTCCATTTACATGTCATCAAGTAGTTGTTTTAATTTATCCAATTGACCGTCATTCCATGGACGAAGCTTTGGCGTAGTTAAATCAATATGCTTTGACATTTTATCTAAATCAGACTTAACAGTATTCACACGTTGTTCCAACTCACGCGCTGAAACTCGAAGTGCTCCTTGTGAAAAAATGGTCCATTGCTCATTTAAATCACTGGTCGCAACCTCCACAAGGTGACGTGGGGTATTCAACTCAGCTGCTGTGCGTTCAATGTAAGAATCTGCTGTCTCATCTTCCTCAGTGAAAATGACTTGAATCTTATATTGATCATAGCGCTGACGGACACCTGGTACATACTGCGCATCAAAAACACAAATAATGTCAAGATTTTCAAAGTGAGCGTAGTTATTGAGCTTACGCAGCAAAATATTTCTTGCTTCGTCTAAACGATTTGTCTTAAAAAGTTGACGTGTTTCCTGCCAAAAGGCAATCATATTGTAACCATCAACTAAGAGGATTTTTTTCTTCATGTTCTAGTCCTTTCACAGATGGCTAGTTTTTGGCTTTACAAGAATCTTAGTCTACTTTATGACGGAAAACTTCGTACATTAAAACTGCAGCTGCAACACTGGCATTCAGACTTTGTACGTGACCATTCATTGGAATAGTAATCATTTCATCAACTTGTTTTTTAATATTTGGTGAAATACCTTTTCCTTCATTTCCAATGATAAGGGCAAGTTTTCCAGAAGTATTCCATTTGTGTGATGGTGTACCGTTCATATCTGTACCAAATACCCAGAAGCCTTGTTCTTTTAATTTATCAAGAGTTTGGCTGAGATTTGTCACACGAGCAATTGGTACGTGCTCTACTGCACCTGTTGAAGTTTTCGAAACAACTGGTGTTACACCAACTGCGCGGTGTTTTGGAATAATCACACCAGTTACATTTGTCGCATCAGCCGTACGCAAGATTGACCCAAAATTGTGTGGGTCATTAAGACCGTCCAAAATCAAAATAAGTGGATTTTCTTCTTGTGCCGCTTTATCTAAAATAGTATCTAATTCTGCGTAGGCAAACTCTGATACACGTAACACAAAACCTTGGTGAACTGCACCATTTGTCATGTCATTAAGTGTTTTTTTAGGTGTCCAAGAGATTGACACTTTTTTCTCTGCTGCTAAGTCTTTAATCTTATCAACATTTTTTCCACGTAAATCATCTTGGATGTAGAGTTTATTTCCTGTATTAGCCGTTAAACTTTCTGTTACTGCATGAACACCATATACGATGTCATTTGCTTCATTAAAATCTTTGTTCTTCATAGTGCTATTATAACATGAAAACCAGCTCTCATGCGAGAACTGGCTATTTTTATTTTTTAGTTTAATCTTCGATTTTTTCAACAGCTTGAATACACCAGTCGATGAGTTCTTCAAGACGATCAATCTGTTCTGTCATATGAAGATATCCCATCACTGCCTCAAACCCTGTTGACATGCGGTAAGTCACAACATCTGCATTTTTTGCTTTGGTGTGACTGTTTGTATTACGGCCGCGTTTGTAAATTTCTTCTTCTTTTTCAGTCAATAGCTGCGCTTCTAGCATCATGTTAATCAACATAGCTTGAGCTTTTGCTGAAACATACATAGTTGCCTTGCGATGCAATTGATTTGGTTTCGTCATTCCTTGGAAAATCAAGTGTTTACGAATATAAGTTGAGTAAATAGCATCACCTTCAAAGGCAAGCGCGATACCATTGATAAGATTGACATCTACCTTAGTCACGTGTCCACCTCACGCCATCTTTGGTATCTAACAATTTAATGCCTTGTGCTGCTAATTGGTCACGGATGGCATCGGCTGTTGCAAAGTCACGATTTGCACGCGCTTCTTGACGTTTTGCAATCAAAGCTTCGATGTCAGCATCCAAAACTTCTTCTTCAAAAACAATGCCAAATACAGCAAGCATTTTAGCAAAAGTATCTTTGACTGTTTGGTCATAATTCCCTGAATTAATCCATTTTGCCATGTCAAAGATAACTGTAATACCATTTGCAGTATTAAAATCATCATCCATTGCTGTTTCAAAGTCAGCTTTGAATTTTGCAAGTTCAGCTGCATCTGCTACTTCACCAAGCGGCAAAGTAAAAGTATTTTTCAAATACTTAAGATTAACAGAAGCATCGTGAACTGCTTTTTCTGTAAAATTGACTGGTTTACGATATTGTTGCGTTGCAAGGAAGAAGCGAAGTACTTGACCATCAACTGTTTTTAACATGTCGTGAACTGTCACAAAGTTGCCAAGAGATTTTGACATTTTTTCATTGTCAACATTAACAAAACCATTGTGCATCCAGTAGTTTGCAAAGGTCTTACCTGTTTTAGCTTCAGATTGAGCAATTTCATTAGTGTGGTGAGGAAATTCTAAATCAGCTCCACCACCATGGATATCAATGGTATCACCCAAGATGCTTGTCGCCATAACTGAGCATTCAATGTGCCAACCCGGACGACCTTGTCCCCATGGGCTTTGCCAAGAAACTTCACCTGATTTTGCAGACTTCCAAAGTGCAAAGTCCAATGGATTTTCTTTGATGTCGCCTTCACCATCCACACGACCACTAGCACCTACTTCAAGGTCTTCTAGGGTTTTATTAGCTAACTTAGCATAGTTTTTACTTTTGGCTACACGGAAATAAACGTCGCCATTTGCTTCATAGGCAAAGCCTTTATCCACAAGCTCTTTGACAAAAGCAATAATTTCGTCCATGTATTCAATAACGCGTGGATTTTTAGTAGCTGGTTCTACACCGAGCTCTTTAACATCTTCCATAAATGCAGCGATGAATTTATCTGAGAATGCTTTGGTATCCATGCCAGCTTCAGCAGCACCTTTGATAATCTTATCATCAACATCGGTAAAGTTAGAAATATAATTAACTTTGTAACCACGATATTCAAAATAACGTCGAATTGTGTCAAATGCAACAACACTGCGAGCATTACCGATATGAATGTAGTTATAAACCGTTGGTCCACAAACATACATATTTACCGTATTTTCTGTAATTGGGACAAATTCACGAAGACTTCTCGTCATTGTATCGTAAATTTTAATCGTCATCTGCTATCCTCCTATCTTTCGTATTATTATTAAAGTTTTGAAGAATGTAAGCTTTCATAGCAAGCTGCTTCAAGTTTTGAAGTGTAATATTCACGATGTTCTTCAAGATCATGAATTGCTTCCTCATCTTTTTTACCGTGGACACGGACAACTTTTGCTGGAACGCCAACTACTGTAACATCTGCTGGAACATCTGAAACAACAACAGCAGCCGCACCAACTTTAGAATTTTTACCGATTTCAATTGGTCCAATAACTTGAGCGTGAGCTGAAACAAGCGCTCCTTCTCGAACAGTCGGGTGACGTTTTCCGACATCTTTTCCTGTTCCACCAAGGGTTACACCATGATAAAGCATAACACCCTTTTCAACAATGGCTGTTTCACCAATAACAAGACCTGAACCGTGGTCAATAAAGACACCTTCAGCAATTTCAGCACCTGGGTGAATTTCAATTTGTGTCCAAAAGCGCCAAAACTGACTGTGCATGCGAGCTAGTAATTTAAAGCCATGTTTCCACAAGAAATGTGAAATGCGGTGCGCAGCCAAGGCTTTGATACCAGGATAGGTTAATACAATTTCCAGAGAGCTACGAGCCGCTGGATCGTTTTTCTTAACAATATCAATACTTTCTTTCCACCAACCCATATGTTCTCCTTTCTTATTCATCAATTTCTGACCAATCAACTAAGATTTGTTGATTGTCAAACGGATTAATGGCAACTCCGACCGTTTCATCGATATCATTTTCGCCATGTCCTGGTTGATAAATATCAGCCAAACGCCATGTCAAAATACTTCCTTGTGCTTTGCGGAATGGTGTTCCAAAATCTTTGTGATTGTACCATTTTGCAAAACTTTGAAGATTTGAAAAGGCTGGGACATAACTTTTTCCTTCAGGTGTAGACATCGTTGGGAACATACGGTCAAAGCTTTTATCATCACGTGGGTGAACAAAGGCTGGGACAAGATAATACTTATCTAAAGTATCAGCCTTACGATTTTCCTCACCCATGAGTTTATTTAAAATAGTTGTATAAGCATTTAAAAATTGGATTAATTCACTGCTTTTAAAAATTGTTGAATTGCCAAAATCACCTGATTTTTTAAGGTTAAAGACAATTCCAGTCAATCCTTTTTCAATGACTTCTTTCAAAACGTCCAAAGTTGGACGTTCAACCCAATTTTGAGTTTTGGCACTGTCTTGTTCTTCTTTGAAATTTTCAAGATCTTCTTTATCAGAAAAGACAGGCGTAACCTTTTGCCCTTCAATATCAAGAGCGTAAGGTTGGTCACTCGCCAAAACAGGAATATTGTGCAAAGCATTGACAAGAGCAATGCTATCTAAAAAATTATCTGGTGCGTTTACAAATGCACGCAAACGCAAATCAAGTTCGTTGATATTTGTCATCATAAACTCCAAAACTATAAATTACAACTAAAATGCTTATTCTTTGTGATCACGTAGATGTCCACCAAATGGTGAATTGTGTTTGTGTTCGTGATTTTTTTCAGCTCTTTGTGGACGTGGTAGCAAAGCTTTCATTGAAGCATCGACACGACCTTTATCGTCAACTTTAATGACTTTAACGTCTACTTCATCGCCAACTTCAAGAACATCTGAAACGTTTGCTGTACGTGTCCAAGCGATTTCTGAAATGTGAACAAGGGCATCTGTTCTATCAAATAGGTTTACAAATGCACCGAATTTTTCGATACGAACAACTTTAGCGTGGTAAACTTCACCAACTTTAGCTTCACGGACTAAACCAGCAATGATTTCTTTAGCACGGTCGATAGCAGCTTGGTCAGATGAATAGATAGATACATTTCCTTCTTCATCGATATCGATTTTAACGCCAGTTTCTTCGATGATTTTATCGATAGTTTCGCCACCTTTACCGATAACCACTTTGATTTTATCAACATCAATTTTGATAGTATCAATTTTTGGTGCTGTTGGAGCAAGGTGTGTACGAGGAGCTGGGATAGTTGCTTCAATCAAATCAAGAATTTCAAAGCGAGCTTTCTTAGCTTGAGCTAGAGCTTCTTTCAAGATTTGTGGTGTGATACCTTCAATCTTGATATCCATTTGAAGAGCTGTAATACCTTCGCGAGTACCAGCCACTTTGAAGTCCATATCACCGAAGTGATCTTCAAGACCTTGGATATCTGTCAAGATTGTGTAGTTGCTACCGTCTGAAATCAATCCCATGGCAATACCAGCAACTGGTGCTTTGATTGGCACACCACCAGCCATAAGTGCAAGTGTACCAGCACAGATTGATGCTTGTGATGATGAACCATTTGATTCCAAAACTTCAGCTACTAGGCGGATAGCGTATGGGAATTCTTCAAGGCTTGGAAGAACTTGAGCAAGAGCACGTTCACCAAGAGCTCCGTGACCAATTTCACGACGACCTGGTGCACCATAACGTCCTGTTTCACCAACAGAGAATTGTGGGAAATTGTAGTGGTGCAAGAAACGTTTTTTGTACTCAGCACCAAGACCATCAACGATTTGAGTTTCACCCATTGGTGCAAGAGTCAAGACTGACAAAGCTTGAGTTTGTCCGCGTGTGAATAGACCTGAACCGTGAACTTTTGGCAAGAAATCAATTTCAGCATCCAATGGACGAATTTCGTCAACACGACGACCATCAGGACGGATTTTATCTTCTGTAATCAAGCGACGCACTTCAGCGTGTTCCATTTGTTCAAGAATTTCAGCCACGTCACGCATGATTATTTCGTAGTTTTCATCGTCAGCGTAGCGTTCTTCATAAACGGCAGTCACCTCTTCTTTGACAGCTTCTGTCGCTGCTTCACGCGCTTTTTTCTCTTCAACTTGAACAGCTTTTTGAAGATCTGCATTGTAAGCTGCAATGATTTCAGCTTGCAATTCTGGATCCACTTGAAGCAATTCAACTTCTGCTTTTTCTTTACCGACAGCTGCTACGATTTCTTCTTGGAAAGCAATCAATTCTTGAACAGCTTCGTGACCTTTAAGAAGAGCTTCAAGCATAATATCTTCTGATAATTCTTTGGCACCAGATTCAACCATGTTGATAGCTTCTTTTGTACCAGCAACAGTCAATTCGAGAAGAGATTTCTCTTTTTGTTCTTCTGATGGGTTGATGATGAATTCGCCATCGATGTAAGCAACTTGAACACCTGCGATTGGTCCGTTAAACGGAATATCTGAAATAGACAAAGCAAGTGAACTACCAAACATCGCAGCCATTGGTGCGCTAGCATCTTCGTCATATGAAAGAACAGTGTTGATAACTTGAACTTCGTTGCGGAAACCATCAGCAAACATTGGACGGATTGGACGGTCAATCAAGCGTGCTGTCAATGTTGCATCAGTTGTTGGACGACCTTCACGTTTGTTAAAACCACCAGGGAATTTTCCTGCGGCATACATTTTTTCTTCGTAGTTAACTTGAAGTGGGAAGAAGTCACCTGTAGACATCTTCTTAGACATAACAGCTGCACTAAGGACGGTTGATTCACCATAACGAATAACAGCTGCACCGTTAGCTTGTTTAGCAACTTGACCAATTTCAACAACAAGTGGACGACCTGCAAACGTTGTTTCAAAAGTTTGTTTTGACATTTTTATTCCTCTAATATTTTATTTTGATACGTCTGTTTTCTACAAAAACCAGTCTGTAAAAGACTTATAAACTCGTCTTTGCATAAAACCACGTATCTCCATTATTTTATCACATTTTATAGGAAATAGCAGAGCTTGTAGCATAGTTTTTTAAGAATCATTAAAAAGCAGCTACCACTCAGTAACTGCTTCACTTTATAACGATTTACCAGACTATTATCCAAAAAATAAATCAACTACAGCAATGACAATAATAGCTCCCAAAACAGAAGGTAAAATTGCCATATCTGCTAAAGTCGGTCCCCAATATCCAAATAAACTTTGCCCAACGAATGAACCAACAAGACCTGCAAAAATATTATAAACACAGCCCATTGACTCACCTTTTTTCGTGATAGCGCCTGCCATCATCCCAATAAGCGCACCAACAATTAATGATCCAATCATAACAGTCTCCTTTTTTAAATATCTGACATATTTAGCTATTTCTTTACACCCACATTGTAGCATAAAAAAACAGTCCGGGGGACTGTTTTTTCACGAGCCTGAAAATTCGAAGGCGAGTTATGTCCGAGGGACTGTTTTTTCTCGAGCTTAAAAATTCAAAGGCGAGTTATGTCCGGGGGACTGTTTTTTCACGAGCCTGAAAATTCAAAGGCGAGTTATGTCCGGGGGACTGTTTTTTCTCGAGCTTGAAAATTCAAGACTAGATATGTTTTTTGAGTCTGAAAATTAATGAGCTATTGACAATTGACTGCTAAATATATCAACAATAATCTTTTCAGTTTTTCTTAGAACATATCAATCAATAATTGTTTCAATTCTGAAATGTATGGTTGACGTGGATTTGCTGGTGTACATTGATCATCGTAAGCAAGTGATGCCAATTTATCCACAGCTGCGTCAAAGGCTTCTTTGGTAACACCATTTGCAGAAAGACGAGGGTCAACATCAACTGCTTTCATCAAAGCATCAATACGTTCGCAAAGTGCTTCAACTAACGCTGCATCATCTTTACCTTTAAGACCAAGGCTACGAGCGATATCAGCGTAGTCACGTTGTGCACGATATTCTTCATAACGTGGGAAGACTGAACGTTTTACATTTCCAGCCACACCATTGTAGCGAATAACGTGTTGCATAGCGATTGAGATAGCTAGACCATGTGGAAGACCAAATTCACCACCAGTTTTGTGTGCGATTGAGTGGTTAATACCTAGGAAGGCATTTGAGAAGGCCATACCAGCAAGTGTTGCTGCGTAGTGCATATTTTCACGCGCTTGTTCACCACGAAGTGTTGGGTGTTTTGGATCATAGTTATATGAATCTTCCAAGTTTTCGATAACCAACTTGATAGCTTCAAGTGACCATGGACGAGTCAAATCAGATGCCATAACTGAAACATAAGCTTCAAGGGCATGTGACAAAGTATCAAGACCAGATAGAGCAACTGTGCGTTTTGGCACTGTCATAACAAATTCTGGGTCTACGATAGCAACTTGTGGAGTCAATTCATAGTCAGTCAAAGGATATTTAACATGAGTGTGGTCATCTGTAATAACAGCGTATGGTGTTACTTCTGAACCAGTACCAGATGTTGTTGGAATACAGAAGAGACGAGTTGCTGTTTGATGTTTAAATTTCACGATACGTTTACGGATATCAATGAATTTTTGTTGCAAACGTAAGAAGAGTTCGCTGACATTTTCATAGCTGTCAAGGAAATCAGCTTCTTGGTCAAGTGAGTATTCATAGATGTAACGTGCAATTTTAGCCGCATCAAGTGCTGAACCACCACCGACTGCAATAACTGTATCAGGTTTGAAATCACGCATTTGTTTTGCAATTTCAATTGTTTGACCAAGTGTTGGGTCTGGTTTGATAGTACCGTAAATTGATGTTGCAACTTTTTCATCACGCAATGCTAATTGAGCAAGAACAGTATCAACAAAACCAAATTGAACCATTCCTGGGTCAGCAACGATCAAAGCACGTTGCATTGGTTCGTATTCATCTTGCAAGTAAGAGATAGCATTTTTTTCATAGTATGTTTTTTCTGGTAGGCGAATCCATTGAGGACGGTTGCGACGTTTGGCAACTGTCTTAACATTTAAGAGATCGCCAGTTGAAAGATTGTGTGACAATGAATTTTTCCCCCATGATCCTGTTCCAAGTGTTAAGCTAGCTTTAAGTGCATCTGTGTAAACATCACCGATACCTCCGACTGAATCTGGTTGGTTAACCAAGACACGTGATGCTTTTACGGCATCTCCGTATTCAGCAACAAATGGATCTGCTTGAGAGCCAATTTGGATACCAGCATTGTGTCCTGCACCTTGGTAGTCAAGAAGTGCTTCGACAATTTCAACACCTTCGCTACGATCTTTAGCTTTGTAAACTGAAAGGAGTGGAGAAAGTTTTTCAGAAGAAAGTTTTTCACCAATGTTTTTCTTGTCAAGTTCAAACAAGAGAACATCTTTTCCTTCTGGTAATTTCACGCCAGCTTGTTCACAAATCCAAGTCGCTGGCATACCAGCCACTGGTCCATTAACACCATGGCGATCATTGAAGACAAAGTCTTCGATTTTTTTATAGTCCTTCTTAGGCACAAGGTAAGCACCTTTGTCTTGCATTTTTTGAAGCCATTCATCGTAAATAGGAGCTTCAACGACTGCAGAGTTTTCTGTGGCACAAATCATACCATTATCAAAACGTTTTGATAACAACAAATCTTCTACTGCACGGTCAACGTGAGCTGTTGCATCAACGTAGATAGCACCGTTACCAGCACCAACACCCATTGATGGGTTACCTGATTTAAGAGCGGCATTTACCATACCAGGTCCACCAGTTGCCAAGATAGAAGCAATTTTCGGATTTTGAATCAATGCTGATGTGTTTGCAAGAGATGGTGTTTCAATCCATTGAACAATGTTTTCTGGTGCACCAGCTTTAACAGCAGCGTCGTAAAGAATTTGTGCTGCGTGTGCTGAACATTTTTGCGCCTGTGGGTGGAAGGCAAATACAATTGCATTACGTGTCTTCAACGCAACCAAAATCTTGAACATTGTTGTTGAAGTTGGGTTAGTTGTTGGAACAATACCAGCCAAGACACCAAGTGGTGCTGCAATTTGGATACTTCCTGAAACTTTATCTTCCCCAATAATACCTACTGTTTTTTCGTTTTTAATACGTTCGTAAACGTACTCAGTAGCAAAGTGGTTTTTAATATCCTTATCCTCAACGACACCACGACCTGTTTCTGCATGAGCTTCTTTTGCCAATTCAAGTGAAGCTTCTGAACCTGCAAGAGCCATAGCTGCGACAATGTTATCAACTTGTTCTTGTGAATAAGTTGCATAAACACGTTCAGCTTCAAGAGCTTTTTCGACAAGAGCTCCTGTGTACTGTTGAGCTAATTCTTCTGCGCTCAACTCGTTATTCTTTACATCTGCATTTGTTGCTTTAGCCATTAAGAAAACCTCCTTATAAGTACCCTTAAATAAGTGCCTCATTTTTTAAGAAGAACTATATTAATGATTGATACTTAAATAAAAACACGACTGTATAGTCTGAAATTCCAAAACTCAACGTCATTATTTGAGGTCTTCTTCCTTACATAAACTACACAAAATCAAAAGTTAAATTCTTTAATCATCATATCATTGTGATATTCTTCACCAACTATATTAAACCTTTTTCAAAAAAAGTCAAGTATTTTTTGTAAGCTTTTTCATTTTCGTTACAAAAGCAATGTAAGGGGATACAAGAAAAAGTGACTGTTTTCCTTTTAAACTAATATTTTTATCACTTTTATATTTTCACATTATTCAAAAGCTCATTTTCATTAAAAATTATTTTCAAAGAAAACAAAAAAACTTCTTGGAAATTCCAAGAAGTTTTTCTTTGGTTTTGCGTCAGATTAACGACGAAGACCAAGTGATGCGATCAATTCGCGGTAACGGTTAACGTCTGTGCGGCGAAGGTATGCCAACAAGTTACGACGGTGACCGATTTTTTTCATCAAACCACGGTAAGTTGCGTGGTCTTTTTTGTGTTGTTTGATGTGTTCGTTAAGGTGGTTGATTTCCCAAGTAAGAACAGCTACTTGAACTTCAACTGAACCTGTGTCACCTTCGTGACGTGCGTATTGAGCGATGATTTCATTTTTTTTCTCTTTTGAGATTGCCATAATTTTTCTCCTTTATATTGCTTCATCCGAGTGGTAGGTTTTTGGCGGATCCTACGACCAAGAAGAAGTTACTTGTCTTACGACAGTCCTTATTGTAGCAGATTAAATCTAGTTTTGTCAAAGGTTTTCCCTTAATTTAACAAGACTTTAACACAAATTAATTTTTCTTTGAAAAACGTGTTTTTACAATCAAACCTAAGCAAATAATCAAACTGATAACCGCGTAAATGACAAAGGCAAATCCTGGTTGTGGGCTAAATTGTGAGAAGAGATTTAAGACAATAGCTGAGCTAGCACCACCAAGGTTACAGAAAATCAAAATAAGTGTTGTCGCATTTCCAATCAATTGAGGTGAGATGTTATTTGAAACGTCACTGAAGACACATGTCACCACAATACTATACCAGAAACCTGATAACATTGCTCCAAGTAGCATAATCCAAAGATTATTAGCAAATCCTACCATAAAAAGACCAAGAGCAAATGGAAGCATTGAAATGGTAATCAAGTTTTTGCTAAAGCGACCAAGTAATCCCTCAAAACAAATTCCTGAAAGAATTCCCATAAGCATCATACCACTCAAGATTAAGCTAGCTTGACGCGGGCTTCCAAGATGTAATTGGTCAACAATCACTGGAATACGTAAACTGTTTGCACTGTTAATGTTAATAACAAATCCAGCCAATAATGATAGTCCAACAATATATAAAATATCTTCTTTGCTAAATTTAGCACGAGTCTCACTGTGCTGAACTTCTTCTACTTCAACGTTAGGTTTTGGAGCAAAAATAAGATAAAACGCAAGAATTGGCAAGGCAAATAGATAAACGCTAAATGTCCATGTCCAACCAAGAGTTACAATGAAACCTACAATTACTGTTAAAAGGGCATTACCAATGATTTCAAATGAACCACGAAGTCCCAACATTTGAGCACGTTCATTGCCAACATAAGTTTCACTAATGATACTAATCGCACGAGAATTGATTAGACCAATACCAATACCAAGTAAAATACGTGAGACAACTACTAATGAATAGCTGTGCAAAAGAACTGGCATACTTCCGCCAAATGCGACCAAAAGTAAACCAAGAATAATACTAGCTCTCTCAGAAAGGAATCGGTCAATAATCGGATTAAGCAAAAGCATTGCTAAAATAACAAATGATGACATTGAAAATAGAAATTCAACTTGACTTGAAGCATAACCTTGCTTAGCAAAAGTCGTAATCATTTGCGGTAAAGCTGTCGACGGAGATAACGTCGAAATCAGCATTAAAGATAAAGATAGGAGACTAAATTTCTCCAAAAGTGTTTTCATAGAAACTCCTTACTTGTTTTTTTCATCAAATCCAGTATAATCAAAGTTAGCGTATAAAAATAGGACTTATGTCACAACAAAGGAGGTCTGTGTGACTTTAGAAAAATATATTCAAGAATATCAACTTGAAAGAATCTTTCCCAAGCACTATTTTGACAAATTACAAATCCGTGAGCTAGCTGCTGGAGATGCGATTTGTCACCAAGGAGAAGCTTTAACAGCACTCTCTTACTTTGCTAAAGGAAAACTAAAAATCGTTCGACGTTTATTTAACGGCAAAGAACACATTTTAGATATTAAAGAAAAACCAACTTTAATCGGAGATATTGAATTGCTAACAGATCAACCTATCGTATCTTCAGTCGTTGCACTTGAAGATACCTTGGTTATCCAACTTCCTCTAACAGGAATCCGCGACGAATTGTTAGCTGATAATGACTTGCTTTTAAACCTCAGCAAAGGGCTCGCACAATCACTTTACGAGCAAAATATCCGTGCCTCAACAAATCTGAACTACACGCTTAAAGAACGTCTTGCAACACACATCCTAGCTGTCGAAGACAAAGGAGTCTTCAGACTAGAATTAACCAGTCTTGCTGATTCATTTAGCGTCAGCTATCGCCACTTACTTCGCGTGATTCACGAATTCATCGATTCAGGAATCATCGAAAAACGTCGCCCCTATTATTATATCAAAAATATGAAGAAACTTATCGACTTGAAGATTACTAACTAAGCCAATAACTTTCTCGTTAAGCATTTTTATGCTATAGTGTTATATAGAATAATTAGAGGAGAAACTATGTCAGTTATTGAAAAACTAGCAAAACCAAGTCATTTAATCAATATGAATGATATTATTCGCGAAGGTCACCCAACTTTGCGTCAAGTTTGTGACGACGTCACATTCCCTTTATCTGATGAAGAAATCATTTTGGGTGAAAAAATGATGCAGTTCTTAAAAAATTCACAAGATCCTGTAACTGCTGAAAAAATGGGCTTGCGCGGTGGTGTTGGACTTGCAGCACCTCAATTGAACGTTTCAAAACGAATCATTGCCGTTCTTGTTCCAAATATGGAAGACAAAGATGGTAACCCACCAAAAGAAGCTTACAGCTTGCAAGAAGTTATGTACAATCCAAAAGTTGTTGCTCACTCAGTTCAAGACGCTGCCCTTGCTGATGGTGAAGGTTGCTTGTCTGTTGACCGTGTCGTTGAAGGATACGTTGTTCGCCATTCACGTGTGACTGTTGAATACTTCGACAAAAACGGTGAAAAACACCGTATCAAACTTAAAGGTTACAACTCAATCGTTGTCCAACACGAAATCGACCACACAAACGGTATCATGTTCTACGACCGCATCAATGAAAAAAATCCATTTGCCGTTAAAGATGGCATGCTAATTGTTGAATAAACTAAAAAAGAGGTTGAAAACCTCTTTTTTTACGACCATACATAATAAAAGCACACTGTAAAAAGTGTGCTTTTTTCTGTTAAAGACTAACTAAAATTAGGAATTAATCAATTGCAGCTAGAACTGCTTCTGCTTGTTTTTTAAGGTTAGCAATGACTTCATCAGTTGCGATGAATTTGCCATCTGCCCAAGCAGAGTCATTCACACGTGTTGTTGTGATTTCATCAACAAATTTCGTACGAATGAATGGGAACAAGGTACGATAAGCTTCTGCTACTGGTTCGTGTCCACCGTTTGCAAGGATTGAAACAGTTGTGACTTTGTCATTAAGTGCTGAAGCACCTGTTGTATCTGAAAGGTCAAGGGCACGGCTCAACCAGTCAAGAAGGTTTTTCACTGAACCTGGAATTGCAAAGTTGTAGACTGGTGAGAAGACCCAGATAGCGTCTGCTGCAAGAACTGCTTCACGCGCAGCTTGGACAGAAGCTGGAATATCAGCTTCCAAATCTTGTGAAAAGACAGGAACTTGTGCCCAATCAAGGTAAGATACTTCTGCTTTACCTTCAAGAGCTTTTTCTGCATATTGAGCAAATTGTTGGTCAAATGAACCTTGACGCAATGAACCTACGATAAATAGAATTTTTTTCATGATAATTCTCCTTTTAAAGATTATCTATAGTAATGATATTAATTGATAGGATTGATATTTATCACTATGTAGTGATTTATCTATAATGTCATTTTATGATTTATTTATCATTTTGTAAATTATTTTGCTCACGCGGTTTGAATTTTTTCAGAAGTCGAATTAATTCTTCTTGCTCCTCTTCTGTCAGAACTGAAAAGGTTTCCTCGATTTTTTCGATATGAAGCGGCAAAGCGTGCTCAATCACTTGACGACCAGCATCTGTTAAAGTCAACAGACAAGCCCGTTTATCACTTGGACAAGTATGTCGTGCAATCCACCCTTTTTTCTCCATATTTCGAATGACTACCGTCATATTTCCAGAAGTAGCTAAAATGCTGTCAATCAGCTCAGCAATTTTCATTGGTCCTTTGCTGTAAAGGACGTCCAGGACACTAAACTGCGTCGGAGTTAAATCATCTTGTTTAAACGTTTCTGATACCTTAGCATCAATGGTCCGAAATGCTTTTCGCATGACAACCATAGCTTTAACTGAAGGATTTTTAAAGTCACTCATCGCTGCTCCTTTCTTTTTTACATCATATCATTCACTAGGATTTTTGACAAATAGCAGAGCCTAAAAAAGAAGCTCCCATATGAGAGCTTCTCTAAGTTTTATTCATTAGAAGAAATCGTCAAAAAGACTTAATTGGTTATCTTCTGGCATGTTGCCAAGGATTCCCATTTCATCCATTTTATCAACCAATGTTGCTGAAACACCACCGCGTTTGCGAAGTTCCATTTTAGATAGGAATTCACCTTCTTCACGCGCTTTAACAATTTGTTTTGCAACGTTCTCACCAAGACCATCCATAGCTACAAATGGTGGGATGAGTGTGTCACCATCGATGATAAATTCTGTTGCATCACTACGGTAAAGATCAAGCTGACCAAATTTAAAGCCACGTTCTAGCATTTCATTAACAAGCTCAAGTGTTGTGTAAAGGTCAATTTCAACGTTTGAAGCTTCGTTATTTTTACGTTTTGTTGAAATTTCTGCCATGCGTTCTTTAACCGCATCAAGACCTGCACTCATTGTCTTGATATCAAATGCTTTGGCACGAATTGAGAAATAAGCACAGTAATAATAAAGTGGGTAGTGAACCTTGAAGTAAGCCACACGTAAGGCCATCAAAACATAGGCTGCCGCGTGGGCTTTCGGGAACATGTACTTGATTTTACCACATGATTCGATGTACCAATCAGGCACATTATTGTCACGCATAGCTTGGATATAGCCATTACGTTCTTCATCAGAAATCTTCAACCAACGTCCCTTACGCACACGTTCCATAATTGTAAAGGCCATTTTTGGATCAAGACCTGCGTGCATAAGATAAACCATGATGTCGTCACGACAACCGATAACGGTTTTCAGTGTGGCAATACCTTCTTTAATCAAATCTTGGGCATTTCCCAACCAAACATCGGTACCGTGTGATAGACCAGACAACTGTAGCAACTCGGCAAATGTCGTTGGGTGCGTTTCTTCAACCATCCCACGAACGAAGTTTGTACCGAATTCTGGAATACCAAGCATACCTGTCGGCGTTCCGATTTGTTCAGGCGTTACACCAAGCACTTCAGTACCTGAGAAGAGCGCCATAACATCTGGATCATCAGCAGGAATATCTTTCGGATCAATACCTGACAAGTCTTGTAGCTTACGAATCATCGTCGGATCATCATGTCCAAGGATATCAAGTTTCAAGACGTTTTCATCGATATCGTGGAAGTTAAAGTGAGTGGTTTGCCATTCAGCAGATAAATCATCGGCTGGATATTGCACTGGCGTAAAATCATAAACATCCATATAGTTTGGAATAACAACGATACCACCTGGGTGTTGTCCAGTCGTACGTTTCACACCTGCGGCACCTTGCGCTAAACGCTCAACTTCTGCTTCTGGATACATCTTGCCATAATCACGTTCATACCCTTTAACGAAACCATAAGCCGTACGGTCAGCAACAGTACCAACGGTTCCTGCACGGAAAGCGTATTGCTCACCAAAAATATCACGAACATCCAAGTGCGCTGACGGTTGGTCATCACCAGAGAAGTTCAAATCGATATCGGGAACCTTATCCCCATCAAATCCAAGGAAGGTTTCAAACGGAATATCGTGTCCATCTTTCTTGTAACGTGTTCCACATTTTGGACAGTCTTTGTTAGGCAAATCATAACCAGAACCAACTGAACCATCGGTGATGAATTCTGAGTGTTGGCAATTTGGGCAGACATAATGCGGTGGCATCGGGTTAACTTCGGTGATACCAATCATTGTCGCAACAAAACTTGACCCAACAGATCCACGCGAACCAACCAAATAACCACGTTTATTTGAGCGGATAACAAGCATTTGTGATGCCAGGTAAATCACGGCAAATCCATTACCCAAAATAGATGTCAATTCTTTTTCGATTCGTCGATCGACAATATCAGGAAGCGGATTACCATAAATTTCAAAGGCTTTTTGATAAGTCATCTCTGCAACACGTTCTTCTGATTTTTCAAGGAAAGGCGTGTACAAATCTTTTTTAACGACTTCAATTTCTTCAAAGCGTTCCGCAAAATCATTGGTGTTTTTAACAACAATTTCGTAGGCGACATCCTCACCAAGGAAAGCAAATTCATCTAGCATTTCATTGGTTGTACGGAAATGTGCTTTTGGTAACGGAGCAGGTTGTGCATCCTCACCACGACCAATCGGACGGTTAATCGGTGCCCCTTGCCCTAAACTACGAACGATAATTTCGCGGTAAATTTCATCTTCTGGCTCGATATAGTGAACATTACCAGTCGCAAGAACAGGCTTGTTCAAACGGCGTCCGACTTCAATCAAATCACGAATAACTTGGCGAATACCTTCTTCATCCTTGATTGTTCCTTGTGCCAAAAGCGGTGCATAAATAGCTGGTGGCATGACCTCAATAAAATCATAGTACTTAGCCACTTCAACAGCTTTATCCACACCTGATGTCAAAACTGCATCAAAAACTTCACCTTCTGAGCAAGCTGTCCCGAGCAAAAGCCCTTCACGGTGTGCATCAAGAACAGTTCTTGGAATACGTGCTACTCCTTCAAAATATTTAACATTTGAAAGACTGACAAGCTTAAAGATATTTTTCAAACCGGCTTGGTTTTGAACATAGATGGTTGCATGTTTGACGCGAGCTTTCTTGTAAGAATCCTCAGCTACAAGTTTGGTATTAAGGTCCATCATATTCGTAAGATTATGATTTTCACGCGCCTCTTTCAAGAAAATAAAGAGCAAGCGTCCAGTAGCTTCGGCATCGTAGTTGGCCATGTGATGGTGCTCAAGAGACACTTGAAAACGTTTTGTCAAAGGTCCCAAACCATGACGTTTGTATTCTGGATAAAGATTTCGTGCCAATTCAAGCGTATCAATAACTGGCTGCGTAATCGTTGGCATGCCATGACGTTTGTAGTTAGCATTCATAAAGCCAACGTCAAAGGTTGCATTGTGGGCAACGAGCACAGTATCTTTACAGAAATCTTGGAACATTTGAAGCACTTGCTCAATTGGTTTAGCGTTTCTGACATGATTATCTGTAATACCAGTCAATTCTGTTGTAAAGGCTGATAGATGGTGCCCTGGGTTGATGAATTCATCAAACTGCTCAACAATATTTCCTTTGTACATTTTTGAAGCCGCAATCTGAATCAAATCATTATGCACCGCAGAAAGTCCAGTCGTTTCCACGTCAAATACGACATAAGTAGCTTCATTCAACTCTAAATCAACTGGATTGTAGGCAATCGGCACTTTATCTTCAACGATATTAGCTTCTAAGCCAAAGATAGCTTTAATACCGTTCTTACGGGCTCTGTGATAGCCATGAGGGAAACTTTGAACATTTCCATGGTCAGTAATGGCAACAGCCTTGTGGCCCCATTTTGCGGCCGTATCAATCAACTCTTCTACTGTTGGGAGAGCGTCCATTGTCGACATGTTTGTGTGAGCATGAAATTCCACACGTTTTTCACCTTCTGGCATTAAATCCTTACGGTCATGGTGAACAATTTCTTTAACATCTTGCACATTCATGGTAAGGGCATGAGTGAAATTATTATTCTCGATATTACCACGAACACGAAGCCATGAGCCCTTGGCAATCATGTCATATTTTTTCAATTCTTCATCATCTTTTGCCCATTTTTGCATGGCAAAACTTGAAGTATAGTCAGTCATCTTGAAATTGATGATGTGTCGACCAGTTCGTGTTGTTTTCTTTTCAACGTCAAAAACCATCCCTTCAAAAACGATGCGGTTTTCTTCGGTTGTGATTTCAACCATCGGAGTGATTTCTGCATTTTCAAATCCTGCACGACGTTGTTTAGCACGCTCTTTGAAATCAAATTTAGGTTTTGGTGCTTCTTCAACTGGTGGCATTGAAGCTTCTAAGGATTTGACAGCTTCGCGATTTTCCTGCACAGCCTTTTCAACCATCGCTTCGCGATTTGACGTAAAGTCTTCTTGGAGAGCTTGCGTCATGGCTTCATCTGACACCATATCAATCGCTAATTTTCCAAAACCAAAGGCTTCAAACTGACGTGCCAAATTTGGCAAATGATTTTTACGAAAATGGTCATTATTGACAAAAGCTGGCGCTTCAATCAATAATTTTGTGCCATCGTAAGAGACTTTCAGTTTGCTAAAAGAGGCTTTAAAGCTAGCGCTGTTGCAAGGAGCGTGCTCAAAGGCTTCTTCATAATAAGCCTGCAATAACGGCTGTGAAAAATCAATATTTTCTGCTTTGATATCAAAAGTTGCCGTGATGTCTGCTTGTTTGAAAGTATTGACCAGGCGGTAAGCCAACTCACGGTAAATCTCGATTGGCAAAATCTCTGCAAATGAAAAATGGAATTCCCAGAGGCGAGATACCGAGTGCACCTTAACTTCACGGATATCTGCAGATGAAAAAGCACTTGATTGTCGCATTTCAAGCGGCATATCGATTTGCTCCATCAATTTTTTAAATAACTCTGACATAAAACGTAAATTACCTCAATTCCATAAATTAAACTATTCTTATTAAGCAAAATATTGCCTTTTTTTCTAGGGATGTTATCTTCTAATTCTACCACAAATGACAGCTTTTTTCGACACAAAAAAGGCCAGGGCTAAATACCTGACCTCTCACTAATTAGTGTTCTTTTGTCAAAATTTCAAGTGTTTCAATAAGGTTTTCAGCGTTAACCTCGATTGTATCACCAGTTGCTTTGATTTTAACTTCAACGATACCATCAGCAGCTTTTTTACCTACAGTCACACGAATTGGAAGACCGATAAGGTCGCTATCTGAGAATTTAGAACCAACACGTTCGTTACGGTCGTCAACCAAGACTTCGTAACCTTTTTCAACCAATTCAGCTTCTACTTTAGCTGTCAATGCTTGTGCTTCTTCGTCTTTCACGTTTACAGTGATAACGTGTACGTCAAATGGTGCCAATTCTTTAGGGAAGTTGATACCCCATGCAAAGCGGTAAGCACCTTTTGGAGTTTTAGAAACAAAGAGGCGAGCGTGTTGTTCGATAACAGCTGACAAGATACGGCTAACACCGATACCGTAGCAACCCATGATGATTGGAACAGCACGACCATTTTGGTCAAGAATTGTTGCTCCCATGCTTTCTGAGTAACGAGTACCAAGTTTGAAGATGTGTCCGATTTCGATACCACGAGCGAATTTAAGAACACCTTTACCGTCTGGTGAGATTTCGCCTTCTTTAACTTCACGAATATCAACATATTCTGCTTCGAAGTCACGTCCTGGGTTAACACCAGTCAAGTGGTAACCATTTTCGTTTGCACCAACTACAGCGTTAGCAACGTCTTGAACTTTACGGTCAGCAACAATACGAACGTTTTCTGGAAGGTTAACTGGGCCAAGTGAACCAAAGTTTGCACCGAAAACTTTAACAGCATCTTCTTCAGTAGCTGGATCAAGGAAGTCAGCACCAAGGTAGTTTTTCAATTTAACATCGTTAACTTGATCATTACCAACAAGAAGTGCTACAACTGGTTCGTTATCAGCGATAAAGAAGAGTGTTTTGATTGTTTGTTCTTCATCAACGTTCAAGAATGCTGCAACTTCATCGATTGATTTGCAGTTAGGTGTTTCTACACGTTTGATATCTTCTTGTGCAACAACTTTAGTTGTTGGTTTGTATTCGTTACTTGCCATTTCAAGGTTAGCAGCGTAGCTTGATTCAGTAGAGTAAGCAACTGTATCTTCACCTGATACCAACCATGATGCCAATTCTTTTTTGATATCTTCTAATACATCTTCTGGAATTTCATCGAATGAAGCGATTGATTTGTCAAGAACAACCCAACGGTCAAGGTCTGTACGGTCTGGAGTAATAGCCATGAATTCTTGAGAATCTTTACCACCCATAGCACCACCATCACCGATGATACCTTTGAAATCAAGACCAGCACGTGTGAAGATAGCTTCGTATGCTTTACGATATTCTTCGTAAGTTTCATCCAAACCTTCGTAATCAGCGTGGAAGCTGTAACCGTCTTTCATAATAAATTCACGTGTACGAAGAAGTCCGTTACGTGGACGTTTTTCATCACGGTATTTAGATTGAATTTGGTAAAGGTTAAGTGGTAATTGTTTGTATGATTTAACCGCATCACGGATAAGACTTGTAAATGTTTCTTCGTGAGTTGGACCAAGGATAAAGTCTGATTTGTCACGGTTTTTTAGTTTATAAAGGTCTTCACCGTAAGTTTCGTAACGACCTGATTCACGCCAAAGGTCAGCATTCAAAAGTGCTGGTGCAAGCATTTCAACAGCACCGATTTTTTCGAATTCTTCACGCATGATTTTTTTGAATTTTTCGATTGTGCGGTTAGCAAGTGGTAGGTAAGCGTAGATACCTGCTGAGACTTGACGAACATAACCAGCACGAACCATAAGAGCGTGGCTGATAACTTGGGCATCGCTTGGCATTTCGCGAAGCGTTGGGATAAGCATTTGTGATTGTTTCATAATAAAAATATTGCGGCCAAATCATGAAAATAAGCAAGCTGCTTTGTTAAAAAGTAGCTTACTTACTCGCATATTAGAAAAGACCGTATCAATTCCTTTCTAAAAAATGTGTATTTTTAAAATTATATACTAGATTATGAGTTTAATAAAATTTAGAAAAAGACGCGCATGATATCATTCCATGTCACAGCAATCATTAAAATAATCATAATGACGACACCGACCAGAGTGATATAGGTTTCAGTTTCTTGTTTCAATGGTTTGCGACGAACAATCTCAATCAAATTCATTAAGATTTTTCCACCGTCCAAAGCTGGAATCGGAATTAAATTAACAATTCCAAGGTCGATTGATAACAGCGCTAAAAGATTAACAACAGAAGTCAATCCATAAGATGCTGCTTGGCTTGAAGCTTGGTACATGGCAACTGGACCACCTAGCTTGTTCAAACTAAAGTTTGACACAAGACCTTTTAGTGCATTGAGAATGGCTGTGGCACCTTGCCATGCCATTTGGAAACCGCCAGTGATTTTATCCCAGAAGCCTGTTTTCAAAGCTGAAGAAACACCAATAAGGTAACTTCCGTGATTTTCAACTGGTTTTACAGCAAGTGTTTTAACCTTTCCTGATTTATCTTTGACTTTGACTGAGATAGTATCGCCTTTTGAGATATTCTTAGTCGACTTAGTTACAGCTTCAGTCAAATCAGACCAGTTTGTGACTTTATAATCACCGATAGCTAAAACTCTATCACCATTTTTGACGCCTGCTGCTTGCATGGCACCACCATCAGCCACTCGAACGGCATTAGTTGCAGTGTTTGGCACACCACCTTGCATGAAAACAAGAAGGATAAATGCCAAGATTCCAAGAATAAAGTTATTCATCGGACCAGCAAAGTTTGTCATCAAGCGACCAAGAACCGTCGCATTTTGGTACTGCACGTCAAGCGGTGCGATGCGAATTTCTGTACCATCTTCTTCTACGATGGTTGCATCATGGTGAACAGCAAAAGTCTTTTGTTCATCTAAGACAAGACCAGTAATTTCTAATTTATCTTCCAAATCATAAGACGTCACGTTCATCGGAAGTGCTGTGTTGTCCAAGTGCTTGTTTGATAAATTAATTCGTGTTACTAAGCCATCTTCATTCATCGTAAGGCTAGCAGGTGTACCAGTTTTAATTTCAGTAGTGTCATCACCCCAGCCAGCCATACGAACATAGCCACCAAGTGGCAAGATACGAAATGTATAGGCTGTACCTTCTTTATCAAAATGAGAAAAGATTTTCGGGCCCATGCCGATAGAAAATTCTCTCACCAAGATTCCTGCTTTTTTGGCAAAATACAGATGACCAAATTCATGGACAATAACTAAAATTCCAAAAACAATAATAAACGTTAATATTCCGAGCATTTTGCTCCTCTCTATACCAGTAAGATTAATTCCTTACTAGTAAGTAACTTTCAGAAGTTGATGGAAAATCTACCACTCAACTTATTAGAAAAGACCAAATAGATGCATAATCGGGAAAACAAAAATCATTGAATCAAAGCGGTCAAGAATACCACCATGACCAGGAATTAATTTTCCAGAATCTTTTACGCCAAAATGACGTTTAATTGCACTTTCGACCAAATCACCGAATTGGCCAAAAATACTAAACAAGATAACGTAAATCAACATAGCAAATAGATTGTGCGGTGCATAAACAGCTTTATCAATTAGCATGAAGATTAGTGAAACGACAACTGCACAAGCAATTCCGCCTAGACTTCCTTCGATTGTTTTGTTCGGAGAAACTTTTGGCATTAACTTACGTTGACCAAAACGACGACCAATCATGTAAGCACCAATATCTGTTGCCCATACGATAAACAAGGCAAACAAGACTTTATCCAAACCACTCATGCGGGCATTGACTAGGTTTTGGAAACCAATTCCCACATAAAGACTTGCAGCGATTGGATAAGACACGTCGTCAAATGAGTAATCATCGCTGTTCACAACTGTTCCAGCTAATAGCAAGAAAACAAGTAAGCCGTAGACTGAAAAATTAGAGTCAATCGGTAGCGATGTAAAGTAATTATCCAAAGGCACTGTTAAAACAAAAGCACCTAACATTGATAAAACACCTTCAATTGAGAAGAACTCGAGATGTTTCATGCGTAACATTTCTGCTACACCAATCATTGCTAAAAGACCTACAAAAACTTGGAAAGCAAGCCCCCCATGCAACAAGAACGGCAGCATAATCAATAGAGCAATAGCTCCCCAAATCACACGTTGTTTCATGATATTTCCTTTCTAGATTCCACCAAAACGGCGATGACGCTGATTGTATTCAGCAATCGCTTTAATCAATTCGTCTTTTTTGAAATCAGGCCATAAAACTGGTGTGAAATAGAACTCACTGTAGGCTGATTGCCACGGTAGAAAATTACTAAGACGAAGTTCACCACTTGTTCGGATAATCAAATCCGGGTCGCGGTAAAGATACGGCAAATGATTAGTCATCAAGTGATTTGAAATCACATCTTCTGTAATATCATCTGGACTAATTTTTGCTTCAAGAACTTCTTGAGCAATATTTTTTACCGCTTCTGTAATTTCTGAACGACCACCGTAGTTAAGCGCAAAGTTCAAAATAAGACCAGAATTGTGCTTTGTTTGCTCACAAGCACGTTTCATAGCATCGTAAGTATCTTTTGGTAAACGGTTTGTTTCACCAATAACTTGAACTCTAACGTTATTTTCGTCCAATTGCGGGACGTATTTATCGAAGAACTCGACTGGCAAGTTCATAATGAATTTGACTTCGTCTTCGGGTCGTGACCAATTTTCAGTTGAGAATGCATAAACCGTCAGAACTTTAACACCAAGTTCTGATGCAGCAATCGTCACATCTTGCAAAGCATCCATACCAGCCTTGTGTCCCATGACACGTGGTTGCATGCGTTTTTTGGCCCAACGACCATTACCATCCATAATAATTCCAATATGATTTGGAATTTTATCGAGACTAACTGCCTCTTCTTTTTTTCTAAATTTAAATTTAAACATATCAATTCCTTAAAAGCATACTCATCGTATTATTTTACCATAAAATGGCTATTTTTTCTCTACTTAATTAAGAGGTTTTTAGGGAATAATGGCACAAAAAAAGCCAGACGTGTTTTCATCTGACTTTTCATGTATTAATCTTCGCTTTCAACAGCAGTATCTTCAGTAGTTTCTGCTTGTTCTTCAGCAGCTTCTTCAACAACCGCAGTTTCAACTACTTCTTGTTGAGCTTTGTTAACGACGCGTTTTACAGCACCTAGTTCAAATGTTAAGTAAACTCCATCAATGTCCAAAACCATTTTTTGGTTATCAACATCAACTTCATCGATAATACCATAAAGGCCACCGATTGTTACAATTTCATCACCCTTTTGTAGTGCTTTCAATTGTTCTTGACGGTTTTGTGCTTGTTTCTTTTGAGAACGTTGCATAAACCAAATCAAGGCAACCATAACAATCAACATAATAAGTGTTGGCATAAGTATCCTCCAAAAATATAAGCTTACTGACAACTATACCAAATTCCATTTCACAACGCAAGAATTGACCATTAAATGACTAAAAGCCTAATTTTTCTAGTCATTTAGCATAGACGACTTGAGTTTGTTCTTCAAAGCCAAGCTTTTCATAAAGACGTTTTGCTGCAAGGTTTTCTGACTCAACCGCAATCTGAAAAGACTTTTCATTTTCAGCCACCAAAGCATTGACAAGAACTTTCATAAAATAAGTTCCAATGCCTTGACCACGATAACTTTCAGCTACTGCGAGTCCATAAAAATAATTGTATTCCGTACTAAAATCAACTGTACAAGATGCCAATACTTTTTGGTCCTTCATGACGATATACAATCGTCCCGCCTTATCTGCTAGCGCTGCTTTAGCATAATGAAGAGCGACTTCATAAGACTCACCAAAAGCTTGAGATTGAAACTCAGCAATAGCCTCAAGATGTTCTTTCTGAGCTGGTGTCACTGATAACTCTTTTTGATTATCAACAGGATAAAATTGGCGATCACGCGCCAGCCAATATTCAAAATCATCGTCTAATTTCATGCCAAAATTTGACAGTAAATCAGGATTTTTTGCTAGAAATGCACGTTCTGACATTACGACAAATTCTAAATGATAATCCTGCAAGGTTTCACGAAAAACATGAAATAGTTGTCTTGCATAACCCTTTCGACGAAAATCTGGATGAACCATAATAACAACTTCAGCTTCCGCAGGACTGTCTGCATAAACCGTCAGTAAAGCTACTAAGTGCCCATCTTCATACCCTAAAAAGAAAGCTGGCATTTTCTCATCAAAATTCAAACTATTAGAAAGGTAAGGCGTTCGGTGTGTTTCATCAAAAACTTGAACTTCTTTAATCAGCTTTTCAGCAGCCAACCTCTGCTTGTCATCCAAGCAATTCGTGCTAATCACTTTCATAATCTCATCCTTTTTCATATCATTCTATACAATGCACAAAAAGCCTGAGACAAATGTCTCAGACTAGATTTATGTCATATTAACGGTCGTTGTATCCATTTGGATGGCTTGAGTGCCATGCCCAAGCAGATGCAATGATCTTTTCAATATCGTCAAATTGAGGTTTCCAACCAAGGATTTCACGCGCTTTATCTGATGATGCGATAAGCGTATCTGGGTCACCAGGGCGACGGTCAGCAAGTTCAGCTGGAATTTCTTTACCAGTTACTTTACGAGCTGCTTCAAGGATTTGAAGATTTGAGAATCCTGTTGAAGAACCAAGGTTGAACGCTGTTGATGGATTACCTTCGCGAAGATATTTAACAGCAAGCAAATGCGCATCCGCTAAGTCAAATGGGTGAACGTAGTCACGCACATTTGTACCATCTGGTGTGTTGTAATCATTACCAAAAATCATGATTTTTTCACGAACACCTTGTGCTACTTGCAAAATAATTGGCAACAAGTGTGTTTCTGGTCCATGGTCTTCACCGATAGAACCATCTGGTTTAGCACCAGCAACATTGAAATAACGAAGTGGGACAAACTTAATGCCATAAGCTTGGTCAGCCCATCTCATAATAGTTTCCATCATGAGTTTACTTTCACCGTATGGATTGATTGGGCGTTGTGGAGTTGTTTCTTTGATTGGAAGCTCATCTGGGATACCATAAGTTGCTGCTGTTGATGAGAAGACGATGTATTTAACACCAAATTCATTCATCACTTCAAGTAATTTAATCATGCCAGCAGTGTTGTTGTCAAAGTATTTCAATGGTTTTTCCATTGATTCTGCAACCAATGAATAAGCCGCAAAGTGAATGACAGCATCCACATCAGGATTTTCTGTGAAAACTTTACGCATGAAATCTTGATCAGCAAGATCTCCTTGATAGAATTTTGCATCAGGATGAACCGCTGCACGGTGTCCTGTCACCAAACTATCGACAACAACAACTTTTTCTTCACCTTTTTCAATTAAACGATCAACCATGTGAGAGCCGATGTAGCCAGCTCCACCAAGCACTAAAATTGACATTTATTTCTCCTATTCTAACCCTATGCTATTTACAAAACGCATAAAGGCTTTTTGACCTTTTTCATCACGTTTGTAAACACCGGCATCTTCTAAAACACGAACAAAAACGTGTCCAACTTCTTCTTGTACAATATCATGCACTGTATCAGCCGTAATATCCGTACGTTTTTTAATCTCATCTGCCCAATCTTTATGATAGTCAGCGATTTCATTATACTCATTCAAAAGATATTTTTCAACTTCTAGCAGTTCATCTTTCAGACGCGGCGGTAAAATAGCTAAGCCCATAACTTCGATAAGTCCGATATTTTCCTTTTTAATGTGTTGCACATCAGCATGTGGATGATAAACACCGTCTGGAAATTCAGCTGTTGTGTGATTGTCACGAAGAACAATATCTAATTCAAATTGACCATCACGTTTTCGTGCAATTGGAGTAACTGTGTGATGTGGTGTGTCGCCTGTATAAGCTAAAACATCGACACTTTCATCAGAATAATCGCGCCATGCCAAACGAATTTTTTCAGCCAACTCAACCAAGCGGGCCTTGTTTTGGCTGTGTAAACGAAGCACTGACATTGGCCATTTGACAATACCTGCTGTCACATCTGAATAACCTTTAAAGTGAAATTCATTGTCCAGCTCAGCTATTTCCATTGGAAAGACATGACGACCACCTTGATAGTGATTATGTGTCAAGATTGACCCACCGACGATTGGCAAGTCTGAATTTGACCCAGCAAAGTAACCTGGGAAAATATCGACAATATCAAGCAACTGCGCAAAAGTATTTTTACTGATAACCATCGGCACATGCTCAGTATTTAGGATAATGCAATGTTCATTAAAGTAGGCATATGGTGAGTATTGGAAGCCCCATTTTTCATCGCCAAGATTCAAGCGAATGATGCGGTGATTAGCACGCGCTGGGTGATTAATTCGACCTTGATAGCCTTCATTTTCCATACATAACTGACATTTTGGATAAGAAGATGCCTTGGTTAACTTAGCAGCAGCAATTGCTTTAGGGTCTTTTTCAGGTTTTGATAAATTAATAGTAATCTGAATATCACCGTATTGTGACGACGTCGTAAAGGCAATATTTTTGGCAATTGCAGCGACTTTAATGTAGTCATTACGCTTGCTTAGGTCATAAAAATCTGCGACAGCTTGTTGAGGAGATTTAGCATAAGTGTCCCAGAAACGACGATTCACCTGACTCGGGATTGGTGTAATGAAGTTCATCAATTCAGCACCCAAGCAATCTTTTTCTGCCATTAATTCGCCGACTTTGCCATTTTTTACAGCTAAGTCAACCAACTCTTCTTTGAGAGCAATTAAATCTGTTTCTTGTGTTTCTTGCTCTGCTCCATCCTCACCCACAAGGGCAAGGACACGGTTACGCAAGTAAAACATATCATCTTCTGTATAGTCGCTGGCTTCAATTACCTTAGCGACAAAAGTATCTAAAAGTTTCATTTTATCTCTCTAATCTTAATTATTTTCTAGACAAGACACGTGAACCACCAGCGATTTCAGCAATGTAGAAAGCTGGCGCATAACCAACTGTTTCTGTGTAAACTTGCCCAACGTTTTTAGTAAATTCATCAACTTTATTTTTAGCAACAATGGCAATACCGCAGCCACCGAATCCCGCTCCTGTCATACGAGCTCCGAGGACTCCTTCTTGTTGCCAAGCAGTGTGAGCAAGGGTATCAAGTTCGATACCTGTTACTTCATAATCATGTTCAAGTGAGACATGTGAGGCATTCACCAAACGACCAAATTTTTCAAGTTCACCTGCTGTTAAAGCTTCTTTAGCTTGAAGGGTACGTTGATTTTCCCAGACAGCATGGCGGGCACGTTTGAGACGATTTTCATCTTTAATAAGATAGCTATATTCGTCAAAACTTTGCAAATCAAGTTCACCCAATGTCTTGATATCAAGCACTTGGTTAAGTTCTTCTACTGCTTTTTCACATTCGGCACGACGTTCGTTATATTTTGAATCAGCAAGTTCACGACGTTTATTAGTGTTCATGATGACAATAACATTGTCACCAAGATCAAGTGGAACAAGTTCATATTCTAATGTATTTGTATCAAGGTAAATAGCTTGTTTGTCAGCACCCATACCAATGGCAAATTGGTCCATGATACCAGAATTTACTCCGATAAATTCATTTTCTGTTTGTTTACCAATTTTTACTAAGTCTAAACGTTCAACTTCAAGGTCAAATAATTCTTCGGCTACGATACCAACTAAAAGTTCTAGTGAGGCTGATGATGACAAGCCAGAACCATTTGGAATATTACCGTTGACGTAAAGTTCAAAACCACTGTCAATTTTGTGACCAGCTTCTTGCAAAAATTTAATGACACCTTTTGGATAATTTGTCCAGCTATCTTTCTTATCAAAAGTAAGATTATCAAGTGACACTTCAATAATACCTAAATCATCAAAGTTAGCTGAATAAAAACGTAAAAGTTTATCATCACGTTTACGAGCTGCCCCGTATGTTCCAAGAGTGATAGCTGCAGGGAATACGTGACCACCGTTGTAGTCAGTGTGTTCACCAATTAAATTGATACGTCCAGGTGAGAAAAATGTTGCATCTGCTTCTGTTCCAAATACTTTAGCAAAGGCTTCTTTAAGTTCTGTAATAGTCATGAGGGTCTCCTTTTTTATCTCTTTTTTGTTTGCGCTTTAATTTTACAACCCCAGTTAACTTAAGTCAATAATATTTACTAAAGTTTTACTTAAAATTTTTATTTTTAGAAATCTTGTGATATAATACTATCAAGAAAGAAGGGATGACCTATGGCTACATTAAAAGATATCGCAAAGTTAGCAAATGTTTCGTCAGCGACCGTCTCACGTGTCCTTAATAAAGATAAAACCCTCTCAGTTGGTGAAGAAACACGTCACCGTATTTTGACAGTTGCTGAAGAATTAGGTTACGAAAAACACAAACGCAACACAAACATCACACAAGAACGTCAAAAGATTGCCATTGTCCAATGGTATAGTGAACAAGAAGAGTTAAACGACCTTTACTATTACAGCATTCGTATTGGTCTTGAAAAACGTGCCCAAGAATTAGGTTATGACGTTGTACGCTATTTTAACAATGACATTCTAACGATTTCAGAAAGTGTTAGCGGGATTATCGCTATTGGTAAATTTTCAGACCAACAAATTCACAGTCTAGAAACCCATTCAAAAAACCTAGTTTTCGTTGATAGTGATACTTTGAATGCTGGTCATCCTTGTGTCACTACAGATTTTGATAACGCCGTTGTCAAGGTTCTCGATTATTTCATGAAAAAAGGATTTACTAAAATCGGGATGATTGCTGGGGAAGAACGTACGACTGACCAAAAAGAACTCATTGTCGACCAACGTTTCCGTACCTTTAAAAACTATGCTTACGAAAATAATCTCTATAACCCTGACTATGTCTTTGTAGGAGATTTTTCTGCCCCATCAGGATACGCTTTGATGAAAGAAGCTATCGAAAAATTGGGCGACGACCTTCCACAAGCTTTCTTTGTTGCAAATGACACTCTAGCCATAGGTGCCCTTCGTGCGCTTCAAGAAGCTAACATCGCTGTTCCTGACCGCGTCAGCCTCATTTCTTTCAATGACACACCTCTAACGAAGCAGGTCTTTCCTGCTCTATCCAGTATCACCGTCTATACTGAAGAAATGGGACGCACAGCTGTTGATATCTTAAATCGCCAACTTATCAAACGCCACACCGTCCCAACAATGACAAGACTCGCAACCACACTAACCCTTCGCGAAAGTACGAAATAATACACTGTCTAAACGCTCTCTACTGAGGGTGTTTTTTTATTTTTTAAACTAAAAGTTATCTAAAAATTAAAATCAAAAAAGAAAATATGATATAATCTAGGGTAAAAATGGGAATTAGGAGATATTTTATGGAGAAGTCATTTAACGATGAAGTTCAAAGGCAGAAAAATAATGCTGTCAACCGTGCTCTCGCTGCTACTTTTCAGCAAAGAGCCAATGAACTTCAATCGACCTATAATGCTAATCAAGAAGAAATTGAGCGTTTAAAAGCCGCAAAATCTTCATTAAAAACTGCCATCACTTCTTACAAAGAAGTCAAAAAATCTATCAACTCAACCCTTGTTGATAATATGGATAATGCCAACTTCAAGGGAAGTATTCGAACAACATTTGATGGTCATGCAACAACGATTGTATCTGATATTACGTCAGACATCAGCACCCATAAAGCTAATGTGGACACATTGACTAACGAAATTCAAAAACGTCAAGCATCGCAAAATTCTCTCAGCGGTCTGATTAGCGCCCTTAATAAATCAGCTAGCGATTGCCTAGCTTTAATTCGTTGAGGTGTTTTATGGTAAAAGTTAGTCTTGATGAAAAGAATTGGAAAAGCCTCGTTTCTACAGCGGCTAATGGCATTTCAGATATTGAAGACATTAAGGTTTCTTCTATTGGGAAGACAACCTTAACACGTTTTAAAACTTTTGTTGATATCGAAAATAACTTCAACACGACTTTAGAACACTTCAAAACATACTCTGCAGCAAATGCTAAAAAAATGACCAAAGTGGCTGATAAGATTGTCGCAGAAGATAAAAAAGCTGCTAATCAAATTAAGAGGAATACGGTTAGGTTTAAATAATGAATGAAGATTTGAATACAATTTTTACTAAGCTTTTGTCAGAAAACGATGCGCTTTCTGACTTGGTAACAGATGACTTAATACAATTTGGGACATACGTTGGGGGACAATTAGATATTCTTAGAGAATGCTACATAGCTTTTTGTCAAAATAAAGAAAGCTACATCTATCAAGCATTTTTAGGTGCCCCTATCGAAATAAACTTTAACTATAAAAAAGATAATGTTATTATCACACGTGATAAACAATATAAAATCACCCTGTCTTTGGAAAACTTTCTCATTTTTATGGGATTGATTGACTCAGTTTACAGTAAGATTCTGCCACTAGGAAGTGTCGTCGAACTTGATACGCGACTCTTTCCAGATCAACTCAGAGAAATGTTCTCACATACTCCTGGAGCAAAGGTGATTATCACAGGTCGTAAACTACCTGTTGCTGATAGTATCGGAAATTACGTCGTTGATTATCAAGCGCAGCTATGGCCGCTTGGTGGTTTCCCACCAGTCACTCCAATGACAATCACAAACATGATGATTGGAAAGGTCGTTGCGCGTGGTTATGAAGACGACTACGAAAAATCATTTAGTCAAAAATTAAAACAAACACAGCTTCAAGAAAAACGTTTATCAACGTCATTTATGACAAAAAACGAAGCTTATGCTTTCCTCAAAAAAGCTGGGGGAGGTGACTAGATGGGATTTCACGTTGACCTCGAAGAACTCCACAAGGCTGCTAACAAACTTAATCAAGAAGCCAGCCGAATAGAGACACAATTAACAGACGCCAAAAATAGCGTCAACAAAATCATCACATCTGAAGCTCTCCAAGGAAAAACTGGGCAAGCTATCTACCAACAACTGAACAATGTTGATGCTGCTGTCCTTGTTGGTTTAGCAGATACGTCAAAAGTCCTGGCTAGTGAGTTTTCAAGTCTGCTATCAAGCTTTCACTCAAGCGTCGGAGAAACTTCAAATAGTGCGATACTAGACGAAGATTATCTCAATCAACTAAAAGATAATCTAAACAATTTCAAAAACCAACATGGAGCACAAGAGGAAAATATTTCTAGCATCTATGCTAGTATCAGTGATTTAATCTCACTATCAGGGCCACAGAGTAACTACGATGCAGACAGCGACACCGCAAGCCAGCTCTTAAACACGACGATTGATAAAGTCACAAGTTTTGATAGTAGTGGAACTGCACCTACTTCTGCTGACTTGCTTGCTGCCATTGACACAGAAGTTAATCAAGTTAGCCAGACTACTGATTTGCCATACACCGACAGCCAGTATCTTAGCTTTATCAGTGATGTCAATTTCGCTAAAAGCATCAAATCTGTTGACAAACAACTCACACAACAAGAAAAACTAGCTAAAGAACAAGCTGAACAAAAAGCCAGAAAAGAGTGGGCTAAACAGCATCCCGTGGTGGCCTGGTTACAAAGTCAAGCAGACTTAGACGCCAATTTCTTTGAAGGAACTCGTAAAACATTAGAAAAACAAAACTGGGACTTTTTTGGTGGACAACTTGACAAATCGGTAGCTCTAACAGCCTTAGGTTTTGTCGATGGTGTTTGTGAAACCATTGACCAACTAGCCCTTGGCGCTGCTCAACTTGGCCAACTAGCTTTCGAAGGAATTGAATGGGGTGGAAATACCTTATTTAAGCAAAAAACACCTCAATGGCTTAAAGCTGATGTGACTGGTGCTTGGAACAATGTGAGGGCTGCCAGTGAGTTTGGCACTAGACTAATAGCTCTTGATGCAGATGCTTGGAATGCTGTTGCTAAAACTGGTGAAAAAGTAGGAAGCGACTTGGCATCCGCTATTAAAACAGGGGATGACTATAAAATCGGTGGCTACCTCTTCGATGTCGCCACTTTTGTTGGCCCTGCTGCTGTTGGCAAACTCAAATACGTCGACGAAGCAAGCAACCTCGCTAAATTCACCAAAACCGAGGAAATCGCCTCAACCGTTGGTAAAGTTGAAGATGGGGTGAAGGTTTCTAAATTTAATAAGCTGTTTGGAAAATTAAAAGTAAATGATTTTTCAAAAACTGTTACCACTGACAGTATTAAAAGTACTTCTAAAACTCTTAAAATTGATGAAATTTATTTTGATAAAGCTGGTAATAAGGTAGCAAGATTTAATAATAATGAAGTAGCCTACTTTTCTGCAGAAACTGTTGATGGAAAACCTGTTTTAGTTCGTTCATTAGATTTCTTAAACCCAGATGGAAGTATAAATTGGCCTAAAGGAGATGGATTCGTCCTAGATGCTGCTGGAAATTCAATAACACGCGATGCTAACATCACAGCAGGTCAATTAGTAGATAGATATGGCAGTTCAGGCGGAACTTTTGTTAGTCCTATAATAGGTGGTAAATCTTTTTCTTTTGAATCTCGAGGCTTACCTTATCCAGAAGGTTATCTAGAAAAACATACATATCAATTTACTATGGATATTAATAAAGCTAACTACGAAAAAGCATTTAACAATTTGCACCCAGAAAAGCAAGACAAAATCTTAAAACTTATGAATATTTATAAGTTCTCTGCTGAAGATATTTACAATCCTCAAATAGGTGAAATTGCCGAAGTATTTGGAGCAGGTGGCGGACAACAAATCAAATTAGGAACGAGTGTTTCAATTTATGAAGAGCTTGGATTTTTAAAGGAGATTAAATAATAATGCCAAATTTACAAATAAAAAAACAAGAAATACTGGAAGAAATTGAAAAACGCAATTATCAAACTTTACGCTATTCTATTTTTGAGGCAGGGAATCCTCATGAATGGGAGACCCGCATTGATTACGATAAAACAAGACAAGTTTATCAAGTTTATGCAACAATGGATCGCGCTTCAGTGAGGGGAAAATACGAATTTTTAGATTTTAATTCAGCAAAAGACAAATTTATCGAATTATTAGATTTAACAATAGAAATAAATCGATGGAAAGTTGAAGATGGTAAACAGCCAATATACTACTCTCCACTTTGGTCTGACTACAAACCGATTGAAATGTTTACGACAGTTATTGACTATTGCGACATTGAAGATGGAAATTTAGAGCTCATTATCCTTGATGAAAATCAGTGGGAAGGAACTTCTGAAAAAGAGCATTTACAAAAATTAGAGGAAAAACTAAATACTTATCTCGAATATATTGATGAAAAATGCTATGTTTCAAAATGTGGAGAAAACTTTGATAAAATTATTATCCAAGTTGGTTTCAGACACCATCCTAGTGAAAATGGTATGCGATTCATGAAAAAACAACAACAAAATCTTTCCGAAAGAGGAATTATTTTAGAAATTGTACTAAATGAATAACCCCTGAGACGCATGTTACGCCTCTTTCCATGAAATCTGCTGATTTATTCTGCTGCTTTTGTTATCGGTGAGATTAGATTAAAAAACCAGCTCCTACTTTAGAGCTGGTTTTTATTTTACTCATCCAACCTTAACACAAAAAGCATCCCATGGTTGGAGTTCATGATTTTCAAAGTCTGTTAACTCTGAGGTATTGCTGATGATGGTTTCTTGGTAAGAAAGAGTTGTTTCAAAAGCTTGGACTTGATTTGATAAGTTTGCGACTACTAAATAAGTTTCATCTGCAGTTTTTCTGAGATAAGCAAACACTTTATCAGCTGCCTCTAAAAGTTCAAAATCAGCATCAATCAACCAATCATTTTCTTTGCGAAGTTTGATGAGTTTTTGGTAAGTGTAGAAAATAGAATCTGGATTGTCTAGAGCTGCTTGTACATTAATTTCTGTGTAATTGGGATTAACTGGTAACCAAGTTTTATCAGCCGTTGAAAAGCCAGCATTCTTGCTACTATCCCACTGCATCGGTGTTCTAGCATTGTCCCGACCAATCATGCGAATGCTATCCATGATTTTTTCTGGCGTCTTACCATTTTCAAGGGCTTCTTTGGCAAAGTTGAGCGACTCGATATCATCAATTTCTCCCAAATCTTTGAAAGGATAGTTAGTCATGCCGATTTCTTCTCCTTGGTAGATGTAAGGCGTTCCTCGCATCAAGTGTAGGGAAATAGCTAGCGCTTTAGCTGATTTTTCACGGTAAGTGTCTGTGTTACCCCAGATAGAAAGCACGCGAGGCAAATCATGATTGTCCCAGAAAAGGGAATTCCATCCTTGTCCAAGCTCCAGTTCTGTCTGCCATTTGTTAAAAATAGCTTTGAGTGCAGGAACATTTAACTCCTTTTCGTATTCCCATTTTGAAGCGTTTGGCTTGTGTTGAAGACCGATATGCTCAAATTGGAAGACCATGGACAATTCTTTCTCAGCTGGTGATGAATACTTCTTAGCAATTTCCGGAGTTGCTCCCCAAGTTTCACCAACCGTTAGCAAATCTTTCCCAGCTAAAGTTTTTTGATGCATTTCTTTGAGATAGACATGCAATTTTGGACCATTATTTGAGATTAAGCGGTCAGGAATCTTCCCAATCATGTCAATCACGTCCATGCGAAAACCAGAAATACCTTTGTCAATCCAGCGATTCATCATATCATAAACAGACTGGCGTAACAGCGGATTTTCCCAATTCAAATCAGGTTGTTTCTTACTGAAAAAGTGCAAATAGTATTGCCCAGTTTTGCCATCATATTCCCAAGCAGAACCACCAAAAATAGAATTGAGCTCATTAGGTTTATCACGCCAAATGTAAAAATCACGATACTTGCTGTCAGGATTTTCATGCGCTTCGATAAACCAAGCGTGCTCATCTGACGTGTGATTAACCACTAAGTCCATAATGATGCGGATACCACGCGCTTTTGCCTCTTCTAGCAATCCTTCCATATCAGACATATCGCCAAAAATATCAGCAATCGCCTCATAATTTGAAATGTCATAGCCATTATCATCCATTGGAGACTGGTAAACTGGAGAGAGCCAGATCGCTGTAATTCCAAGTTTTTGCAGGTAATCAAGCTTACTGATAATTCCTTTTAAATCACCAACTCCATCACCATTTGAGTCCTTAAAAGATTTTGGATAAATTTGATAAATCGTTGCTTTGTGCCACCAATGTTTTTCCATAACGCACCTCATTTTAGAATTCTTTGTCTCTATTTTAGCTTTTTCTTTTGTTTTGCGCAAGCGTTTGCATTACTCGAACCTAGATGCTAAGAAAAGCAAGGACACCCCTTGCTTTTTTCTTTATAGAAAGGTAATTTCTTGACCGTTTTCTGTGACATGATAAGTCAAATCTTTTAGATTAATCTTTGCTTGTGCGACAACACTACTGCCTTGATTACGGCGTGTAATAAGAATTGTGTGGCTATCAAGCTCATCAACTTCAATACTGCCATCAAGGTCAAAAGCAGCTGACTGATTACGGAAAGTAAATAGTTTTAGCAAAGCTTGAACAACCGGACGTTTGACTTCTTCTGCAATTTCGCTACTGCTATAATAATGACGATTAATATTGCGCCCTTCTTTTGTTTTTTCTAACAATTCAAGGTCATTTTTCCCTGCCAAAAATCCAACATAATACACTTGTGGAATGCCTGGCGCAAAAGCTTGAATCAAACGAGCTAGAAAATATTTCTTGTCATCATCCCCAAGCGCAGAATAGTAAGTTGAATTGATCTGGTAGATATCAAGATTATTATACTCGGCTGTTGAATATTTTCGGTTAACGTTGGCACCTACTTTATAAAGTTCATTTGACGTGTAATCAATTTCCTCATCCGTCAAGATATCTTTGACGTCAACAACTCCAATACCATCGTGCGTATCGAGTGTCGTAAATTGTCTCATTGGAGACATTTTAAGCCATTTCGCCAAACGATTAACATTTCCGCTGTAAAGGCTATAAAGAACCACCATCGGAAGGGCAAAATCATAAACATAGTAATCGTGCTCAGCGATTTTAAACTGAATCGAATAATGCTCGTGAATTTCTGGAAGTAACTCTGTACCAGATTCCGCAGCAATACTACGGACTTTATCAAGCAAGTCCCAGATTTCTGGTTCTACAAAGAAATCATTAGTATCTAATTTTTTAACTGCATAAGCAAAAGCATCTAATCGAATAAGGTCGCAACCATTTTCAGATAGATGTTCAATGGTCTTTCGAATGAAATCCATCGTCACATCTTTTGTCACATCAAGGTCAATCTGCTCTTCACCAAATGTGTTCCAGAGATGCTCAACTGAACCATCCGCAAAGTGAATTTCTTGTTTTGGTGCGCGGTCTTTACGCTTGTAAATCAAATCCACATCAGCTTGTGTCGGACGATTTTCTGGCCAAAATTTATCCCAATTTAAAAACAAATCTTTATAAGCACTAGCTTCATGTTTTTCTTGATAATCTTTGTAATATTTTGATTGACGAGAAATGTGGTTAATCATGAAATCAAACATGAGATAATACTTCTCACCCAAGGCTTTCACGTCATCCCAGTCCCCAAAGGCAGCATCAACCTCATCATAATCGACTGGCGCAAAACCACGGTCACCTGTTGACGGGAAAAATGGCAAAAGATGGACACCTCCGACCGCCTCTCCAAAATACTTGCCAAGATTTTCATTTAGTTCTTTCAAATTCTTTCCCAGACTATCTGAGTAAGTAATAAGCATTGTTTTATTTTGTATTGTCATAGTTACTCCTTTACCCTTTTTGATTTTAGCACCCAGCAAATATAACAAGTTACGACGTGAGAAAACAAAATCGATATTATTTTGTTTTCGAGCTAGTAAGGTGGCTAGATAATCCGCCATAGTGGTTAGCGTTAGTTGATGAGTTGCTTTAGCAGCCATCAACTATATCAAGTTAAGTTGAACACGACCTACGAGCAGTGCAAAAAAAGATAATTTTTTCCTAGAACGTACACGTTCTTCGTCAAAATTCCTATTTTTGCTACGCTCGCTATACGGCCTCTGTATCCTTACTTCACTGCGCCGTTGCTCATTCCTGAAATGATATGTTTTTGGAAAATAAGGTAAACGATTGTGATAGTAATGATACCGACAACATATGATGCAAAGCTTGGACCATAGTCGCTGAGGTATTGTCCTGTGTAGTTGTATTGGAAAAGTGGCAATGACCATGAGTCTGATGATTTATTCAGCATCAAGAGTGGAAGCATGAAGTCATTCCAGAACCAAAGTGCATTGATAATCAAAGTTGTAGCGTGCATTGGTTTTAACATTGGAAAGACGATTTTGCGATAAGTTGTGAATTTATCAGCACCATCAATCTCAGCTGCTTCATCCAAACTGTCAGGAACACTTAACTTGATGTATCCGACATACAAGAATAAGGTTTGTGGTACAGCATATGTTAAGTACAAGATAATCAAACCCCAAATATTTGTCAAGCCAAGTCGGCTCATCATCACTGTAATTGGAATCATGATAACTTGAAATGGCACAAAAATTCCCAAAATCAATAAACTATACATGATATTGAAAGCACGTTTTTTACTCATATTACGTGCAATGGAATAGGCTGCCGCAGGAATAAATAAAGTCACCAAAATCACTGATACAACGGTGATAATCGTTGAATTTAAGAAATAATGTCCGATGCCGTCAGCAAGCAAGCGTGTGTAGTTGCTTAGAGTGACAGGATTTGGAAAAGCAAAGAAATGTTGCATGATATCCTTAGTTGTCTTAAACGAACTAAAGACAGTTGCTAATAAGGGAATCAAAATCAGAATTGAACCCGCAATTAAGAGCACATATTTCCAAAAAGTATTATAACGTTCTTCTTTTTTCATCTCTCACTCCTATACTTCAAAACGACTTGATAATTTAAGTTGCAACACTGAAACAAGAACAATGATGGCAAAAAGAATCAAGGCAATTGCGTTAGCATAACCGTATTGGTTACTTGAAAAGGCATAATTGTAAACCAAAAGTCCAATTGATGTTGTTGAATTGCTTGGTCCACCACCAGTTAAAGCAAAGATTTGGTCAAAAGCTGTTAAGCCACCTTTTAGTGCCATGATAAAGACCATAGAAATACTTGGTAACAGATATGGTAATTCAATGTTCCAGAACGTTTGTTTGCTATTTGCACCGTCGATTGCGGCCGCTTCTGTGATTTCACTTGGAATGGTTTGAAGACCAGATAGGAAGAGAATAATCGGCATGGCAACACCTTGCCACAACATAACAAAGATTGCTGCAAAAACAGCACCGCCAGTTGTTCCTAAAAGACTTGTTTTCAAAAATTCAATGTTCAAAGCTTCGCCGATAGCAGGCAAACCATAGTTAAAAACTTGTTTAAAAATCAAAGACACTGTCAACCCTGACAAAACAGCTGGGAAAAAGAACCAAGCTCTAAAGAACGTTTGACCTTTGATTTTAGCATTCAAAGCACGCGCCACCCAGATACCAATCACAATTTCACCGACAATTAACGCAATGGTCAAAATCAAAGTAAAGCCAAGAGCCTTAAAGAATTTAGTATCTGTTAGCAAAATTTTATAATTGTTGACACCAACAAAATCAAAATTGTAAGTTAATCCAGTCCAGTTTGTAAAACTATAAAAAGCACCTTGAATCATTGGGAAATAGAAGAAAATTGCTTGTAAAATCAAGGGAACAATCAAGAACACCCAGCCCCAATATTTATTTAAAAATTTTCGCATTCTAGTTTCCTCCTACTTCGTCACATCGGCTTTCATCGGATTGAAAAAGGCATTTAATTCATCTGTATATTGCTTAGCGTCTTTGCTCATCAAATAATTGGCTGTCAAACTAAAGAAGTCGTCTTCGCTTGTCCAATTTTCACCAAGCCAAACATAATGTTTATCAGTAAAAGCAAGCTTATAAAGAGAAGCAAGCGGTGATTTATCATCTTCAACCACACCTTCTACAGACACTGGTGAACCATCAACGTCATAGTATTTTTGCATAGCTTTTGCTGATGCCATATAAGAAATGAATGTTTCACATTCTTTTTTATGCTTAGTTGATGATGAGATAGATAAAGCCAAATCACCTGCACCGACAGTTACTTCCTGACCAGCTTTTTCACCAGGAAATGCAAATGTTGATACTTCAAAATCTGGATTTTGTTGCTTAATGGCAGCTAAAGCCCATGAACCACCCGGCATCATCAAAGCTTTTCCAGTCGCAAACGCCACTACAGAATCATTGTAGGAAGCACCTTGCCAGTTAGTTTGTTGATTTCCTTTATCAGCAAGTAAATCTAGACGCGTTAGCACCCCTTTAACCTCACTATCTGAAGTTGAAATAGAATTAACAGGAGAAAAACGAAGATAATCATTTGCCTTATCACCGCTGCCAGTCACACTGATATAAGCTAATTGGTGATAACCATTTAAAGTCCAACCCTCACTGCCAGCGAGCGCAAATGGTGTTTCACCATCAGCTTTAATTTGTTTAACAAGTGTTTCAAATTCATCCCACGTTTCTGGAACTTTGAGGCCTAATTCTTCAAATTTTGTCTTGTTAAAATAAATCCCTGAAACGTTGGCTGATAGCGGGACGCTATAAATTTTGCCGTTGACAGCATAGTTTTTTTCGTAATGATTTTTGATGTTTTCAAGGTATGATTTTCCAGTCATATTCTCAAAGTAACCTGCTTTTGCCCACTCTTTAAAATCAACGTTCTGAGGGTAAATGTTAATGACATCCGGAGCATCACCTGCAAGCATACGCGTTTTTAGAACAGTACCAGCACTTGGCACACTGGTCATTTTAACGTGAATGTTAGGATTTTCTTTTTCAAAATCCTTAATGATTTCTTTTAGCGTATCAACCATTTCTGTTTTTTGGTTGAAATATTCGATAGTTACCTTACCACCATTAGAGGAATCACTGCTTTTTGAACAAGCTGTCAATGTCAAAGCAGCTGCCGCTGTCAACATTGCCACTCCAGTCACTATTAATCGTTTAGGCCATTTCATGGAAAACCTCCTTATTGTTTCACGAAATAGTATTGTTTGCTGAGGTAATCACCTTGTGGGAGAATCGCTGTGAGGCCCGCGTACATGAGCTCTGCTCCTGAAAAGACTTGGTCTGTTCCTTGCAAGCAGTAAAGAGCTTCTTCTTCCAAGCCTTTCAGCTTAAGTGTTGTTTCAATTGTTTCAATCGTTGAAAGTGTACGAACGTAAGTCATGACAACCTTATCTTCATAAACAAATTCTACCGCTGCTTCGTTTGAACCTGCTTCTGGATTGATGAGGCGATATTGTTTTCCAAATTGGACAACTGGTCGAATGTCTTTGTAGTGTGCAACCTGAGCAGCAATCACTTCTTTGTCACTTTCTGGCAAGCTTGTCAAATCAAGTTCATAGCCAAGATTTCCCATCATGGCAACATTACCGCGAGTTTCAATCGGTGTTGTGCGTCCCATTTGGTGATTAGGACTTGCTGATACGTGAGAGCCCATTGAAATGGTTGGGTGAAGGTAACTTGAGCCGTATTGGATTGGCAAACGTGAAATGGCATCAGTATTGTCACTAGCCCAAACTTGTGGGAAATAGCGCATCATACCAAGGTCATTTCGACCACCGCCACCTGAGCAAGATTCAAAGAGAATGTTACTATGTTTTTCTGTCAAATAAGACACCAAATCATACAAACCTAGCATGTAAGCATGAGATTGCATTTGGGTCGCAAGGTAAGTATCACCATTTCCGATATTTGTGATGTTACGGTTATAATCCCATTTAACATAATCAATAGCATTTTCTGTCAAAATCTTATCAATAGCTGCCTTGATATAAGCTACGACATCAGGATTTGCAAGGTTGAGCACCAATTGATTACGAGAATAAGTATGACCACGACCTTCAGCTTGAATAGCCCAATCTGGATGCGCACGATAAAGGTCACTATCAACAGAAATCATTTCTGGTTCAAACCACAAACCAAATTTCAAACCTTTGGCATGCACTTCAGTAATCAAGTCATTCAAATGTCCACCGAGTTTTTCTTCGTTGACAACCCAGTCACCAAGCGCACGATTATCATCAAATCGGTTACCAAACCAACCGTCATCAAGAACAAAAAGCTCGATACCAAGTTTGCTTGCTTCGTCAGCTAAATCAAGCAATTTTTCTTTTTTGAAATCAAAATAAGTCGCTTCCCAATTGTTAATGAGAATTGGACGTTCAGCATGTGCAAATTGTTTTGGCATGATGTGATCTTGAATGAACAATTGACTTTCTTGAGTGAGTTTTCCAAGGCCTTGATTTGAAAAGGTCATCAAAGCCACTGGTGTTTCAAAGCTATCGCCAGCTGATAGTTGCCAAGCAAAATTATCATCGTTGATTCCGATACCTAAACGAACTTCGTTCAATTGATTTTTTTGGACAAAAGCTTGGAAATTACCGCTGTAAAGCAGTTGAAGAGCTAAAGCCTGACCAGCATCTTCTGTTGCTGTGTGGTCACATAAAATCATGGCAGGTGTATGTGAATGACCTGAAGCACCGCGATTTGAAGCAACTGTAAAAATACCTTGTTCAACTTTTTGACGACGAACCGTTTTTTCACGCGCATAAGCACCTTGCAATGTCACCACATCATAATCAGAAGCTGGCACATCAAGCATGGTTGACAAAGCACGATTGATAACAACTGCTTTATCTGATAAATTTCGAACCTCAGCATGAGTTGAAATGGTGTTGCAATCAGCATAAGCAGTGTAGTAAAGTTTTAATTCTAGCGCAGCGACTTTGTCTTCAAGTGTCAAAACCAAAGTTTCGGCATCTTCTGTCGTATGTGGATTAGGTAATCCTGTTGCTTCTTTTGCGCCGTGTAAAATCTCACTAGATGTTAACTTAAATTGTGTCAATTCATTATTAGCGTGTGCTATTTTTAGAGATGGTTGTCGAAAATCTCCGAACCCATGAACGCCAAAAACTTGGCGTTGGGTATCATAACTAAAGGTGCGGTTATCTGGAGTTGGATTTCCTGAAAAAGCGTGGTCCTTCTCCAAAATAGCGTTTGAGCCGTGATATTTGGCGATTTTGCCTCCAATATGACGAAGAAGCAAATCCCCTTCTTTATTTTCGATAATCATTGACATCTCTTTACTTTGAATGTAAAAAAGATTCCCTTCGATGCGAATTCCCATGATAATTCCTCCCTTTGTTTACTAAAATTTTACCATCATTTATTTACCTCTTGAATGGTATCATGTTGGGCAAATATGGTAAAATGTTGTTTATAAAGGAGTTGATACTTTGAATGTTCTAAATACCTACAACGAATTTGACACGAATAATTTTGACCTGAACGTCGACCATTATGGTGCTGAGATTTGTGATAAAAACTACTCTTTTGGACCTACTGTTAGGGATAACTATGTCCTTCATTTCATTGTTGATGGCAAGGGAACTTTCAAAATCGATGGCACAACGACCGAACTCAAAACAGGTGATATGTTCATTTTGCCAAAAGGAAAAGTGACCTTCTACCAAGCTGATAGCAAGCACCCTTGGACTTATCTTTGGGTTGGATTTAGTGGCTCAAAAGCTGAAAGCATCTTAAATAAAACACAACTTCTTGAACACTATTTTTGTCATTCAACGCTCAACTCTAAAATCCTCGATCAGCTAGTCAAATTAACACAATTCCGTGATCAAAAGCTCGATGACATTACAGAGCTTCAGCTGATTGCTGAACTTTACAAATTGCTAGCGTTTCTAATAGAAGAATTTCCAAGCAAAGCAATGTCTGATAGCAGTATTTTGATTCAAAATTACATCAAGCAAGCTAAAAAAATCATTCACACACAATATGGAAATCCATTAAAAATCAGTGATATTGCCAAAAAGCTCAATCTAAATCGCTCCTACTTATACAAGATTTTCAAAGAAGAAACAGGTTATTCTCTCAAGGATTATCTCATCCAAATCCGCATGGAAAAAAGTACTGATTTGCTTACCAGCACGACTTTTCACATCTCAGAAATCGCAAATGCTGTAGGCTTTCCAGACGCTCTCGCCTTCAGCAAGGCTTTCAAAAAACATTTCGGACAAAGCCCAAGCAATTACCGAAAAGCGCTGAAAAAATAAAACAAAAAAACTCCCCCAGAACTGAGTTCTTGGGGAGTTTTTCTTAATCAACTTTAACAAGTCGGACGTTATCAATATTTAGCCATTTGTTGGCAGATGATTTGACGTAAACGCTAACTTCACACTGTCCGTTTGTGATTTTAATATTATCAATGGTGTAAGTTTTCCAAGTATTTGAATCTTTGAGAGAGATTTTTTGTTCACTGCCACCATAATTTTTAATATAAAGTTCTGCATTTTCAAGACTTGTATCACCCATAGCATCGATGCTTAATTTGTAAGTACCTGAGCTGAGATTTCCTACTGTTTGATAGATAGAACTTTCGTATGCTTTGTCTGACCAGAAGCTGAGTTTATAACGCGTATTATCGTAAATTTCTGTCTTGATTCCAGAAATTTGGCCATTTTTCCAAACATTCCAAGATGATGGACTTTCGGTATAACCGTCCCATTCAAAGCTATTGTTTTGAAGGAGATTTGTTAGATTAGAGTAATTAAAGGCTTTGATACCACGCAAAGCATTTCCTTGAAAATCAAAGACAGCTTGATTTTCCCATTCGTTACCTGTCATATCTGAAACGCCAAGATATGACATACCTGCTTGCGTAGCCCATGAGACGTTACCGTTATACCAGAGTGGTTCCCAATAAAAGAAACCAAGTCCATTGTTATTTTTGACATCCTTAATCTTATCAACCAAGTCTGTCAAAAATTCGTACTGACCATCTTGGCTAGCTTTGTAACCAGCTGCTGCTTCTTCTGTTGCTGTGACAGCATTTGTCTTTTGGTCAAGATTGTCAAGAGTATTAGCATAAGCTGTTTCAACCACAACAACTTTTTTGTTGTAGCGTTCGCTGATATTATCCATATTTTCAGAGAGTTCCGCTAATGTACCGTGCCAATATGGGTAATAAGAAATACCGACAATATCAAAATCAACGGATTGATTGGTAATTTCATCTAACCACCATTGAAAAGCTGATTTGTCACCGCCGTCTGCTAAATGAAGCATGATTGGTGTGTTACTTTGTTGCGTGTCTTTCACAGCTTGAACACCAGATTTTAGGAAAGTCGCTAGGCGAGTGAATTCCTTTCCATCACCGCCCCAGCTTTTCCCGTAAGGCCAAAGCATACCGCTGTTAAGTTCGTTTCCGATTTGCACCATATCAGGGTAAATACCTTGTGACTTCATCTGATTAAGGACATCAGCTGTGTAAGAATAGACACTTGAATTTAATTGTTCAAAGGATTGATTCTGCCAAGCTTTGGGAAGATTTTGCTTTCCAGGGTCAACCCAGAAATCACTGTAATGGAAATCAAGTAAGACTTTTAATCCTTTATTTTTAGCACGTTTGGCTAATTTTAACGTTCTGTTTAAATCGTTAGTTCCTGCACCGTAGGCATTACCATTTGCATCATAAGGATCAACCCAAAGTCGCAAGCGAACATAGTTAACACCATTATCTTTTAAAATTGTCAGCGGATCTTGTTGTTTACCATTGATTTTGTAAATAGCTCCGCTTTGTTCCATCTCATCAAGGATTGAAATATCAGCTCCGTTGATGAAGTTATCGGCTTTAGTCATAGTAGTTCCAGCAAAAGCTAGACTAAATACTGCTGCACTTGCCATGGCAATCTTCTTTAGCTTTTTCATAATTTTTTCCTAGCTTTTAATACATCAGTTAGTCAAAGTATGACATTACGAAGGCTACTGCACCTTCTGGATCACGGGTTAATTTAATGTATTCAGCACCTTTTGTAGCTGCTAACTTGATACCAAGAGCATCTGTATCTTTCTTGATGTCTTCGTAGAATGAATTCACTTGTGGAGCAAGCACAATCATATCAAAGTTTTTCATGATTTCATAATGTGAACCGTAAGCGCCAGCTGATGCTGTAATATTAGCACCTGTTGCAGCAGCACCTTCGGTAAGAGCATTAGCAAGCATAGCACTTGTACCAGCACCGGCACAAAGAACTAAGACGTTGATTGGTTTATCAGTTGTCACTTTAACAGCAGGTTTTGCTTCAACAACTTTTTCTGCAGCTTTTACTGGAGTAATACTTTCAAGTTCTTCTATTGCAGCATTTTCAGCTTCTTCTTCAAGAAGTGAAGCATCATAAGCTTTGATGAATGGGAAGTAAATAATCGCATCAACAGCAATAAGAACAAAGACAAGAACAACAGCTAGAAGGCTAACGCCTGTACCAAGAATAAGTCCGATTGGAGCTGGTGTTGCCCAAGGAAGAACATACATGAAGCTGTTCATTTGAAGCACATCAACAAAGAATTTGAAAATCCAAACGTTGGCAATTGGTGCCAAAAGGAATGGAATAAAGAAGTAAGGGTTTAGAATAATTGGTGTTGCAAAAAGCAAAGGTTCGTTAACGGCAAAGCTAACTGGGATAAATGAAGCTTTACCAACGGCTTTCAATTGTTTTGATTTAGCAAATAGCAAGAAAAGATATGGAACAACAAGTGTGGCACCAGTACCACCCATAGTACCAACAAAGTTACCAAGACCGACAGTCAATACGTTTGAAGCATGTTCACCAGCTTTAAACAATTGCAGGTTAGTTTCGACATTCGCATAGATAATCGCTGCGATAGCTGGTTCTACGATTGACGGACCATGCACACCAACGAACCAGAAGAGTGCCATTGCACCCCAGATAATTGCAATTCCAAGGTAACCATCTGCTGCTGTAAACAAAGGTTGTAACAAAGTGATAACTGCTTCAGCAAATGATGTACCAAAGAAATGACGAATAATTGTATCAATAATAACTGCTGCAAAAACTGCAAATGAGAATGGGAAAATATCGCGGAATGTTTGAGAAATAGTACCAGGTACTTCTTTTGGCATCTTGATTGTAATGTCACGAAGTACACAGAATTTATAAACATTAACAGTGATAAAGGCTGCGACGAAAGCTGCTAGGATACCTTTTGTACCCATGTAACCAGTAGCAAGTCCATCTTTGATTTCATCAGCACTCAACATCAAGAAGCTGACAATTGAGGCAAGCATGACAGACACCGCATTGATTTTTTTGTTACCTGGCATTTTGCGGTTAACAGATTCTGCCAAACAACGTGCTGTTGTCGCTGAAACAAGAAGGGCAACTACACCCATTGAATAGTTGTAAATTTTCCAAAGCCAACTTGAGAAATCTTCTGGTAATTTGATTCCAAGAACATCCGGAATGGATGCAATCAAGATGAAAATACTAGAAAAGAGAATAGCTGGCATTGCTGCTAGGAAACCATCACGAATGGCACCTAGATAAATGTTACGAGAAATTTTTTCAAAAAAAGGTTTACCCTTTTCAATTTGTTGAATGAGTTTGTTCATGATAAAACTCCCCAAGAACCTGAGCTTAGCAAACGAGAGGAGATTAAGCATTTGCCAAGCCTTGGTTCACTTCCTTTCTTTTTTAAAAATTAGCGATTTTTATATAATTCAATAAAATCCGTAATAAGGTCACGTAGCAACAAGGTTGTCATCAAGTGATCTTGACCGTGAACAAAGATAAAACCAAGTTCCAAATCTTCACCACCTGCTTCTTGTGCTAGCAAGGCTGTTTGAGCATTGTGAGCTTTTGCCAAGTTTTCATCGGCGTCTTTAATGGCTTTGTCAACATTATCAAAGTTGCCAGAACGAACTTCCTTGAGCAATTGTAACAGTGTACTTCTAGCATCACCTGAGTAAGCTACAATTTCAAATCCCAACATTTGTAATTCTTTTTTATCCATATTCAAAATCCCCTATTCTACAATTTTTGTATCGCTGATGTGTTTGTACCAGTAAGCTGATGCTTTTGGATAACGTTTTTGTGTTTCAAAATCCACATAGAACAAACCATAGCGTTTATTATATCCATTTGACCATGAGAAGCAATCCATCAATGACCATAGGAAATATCCTTTAACATTAACTCCAGCCTCAATTGCTTTAGCAAGAGATTGAAGGTAAACTTTCAAATAATCAATACGAGCTGTGTCCATAACAACGCCATCATCAAATTCATCTTTGTAGCCCATACCATTTTCTGTGATGTAAATCTTGTTATAGTGTGGGTAATCTGCTTTGATGCGAAGAAGCAAATCATACAAGCCTTCTGGATAAATAATCCAATCCCAATCCGTTCTTGGAATGCCTTCTTTGTAAATGCGTTCGCCGATACCTTTCACTTTATAAACAGATGTTCCTTTATCGCCTGTACCGTTGTGATGAATAGCATTTTCACCATTGTAGGCTTTGACAAAGTGACATTGATAATGGTTAATGCCAAGATAATCGTTGCGGTGACTAGCTTTTTTCATTTCTTCAAAGTCGCTGTCAAGGAATTCATAGCTAGCATTATTCGCTGCGCAAATTTCGTTAAGCGCTTCCATTGTTTCGTTTGAATAATAACCTAGATAAGTTGCATCAAGTAAGAAACGAATTGAAAGAGCATCATCTAGGAAAGCGGCATGTTTATCTTCTTCACTATCTGTTGCAGGGTATTTTGTTTCAAGAGAGTGAACCACACCAATTTCACCTTGGTAGCCGCCATCTTTAAACAAATTAACCACACGCGCATGTGCGTACATCATATTATGAAGACATTGGATAACTTTTGAAAGGTCATATTTGATACCTGGTGGGAAAATTCCAAGTAGATATTGGTTAGTTGCGACTGGATAGATTTCATTGAAAGTACTCCAGTGACGAACTTCTGTAAATTCTTCAAAACAGAATTTTGCATAATCAACAAAAGCTTCAATCGTGTCACGGTTTAAGAAATCACCGTTATCAAACAACACTTTTGGTGTATCAAAGTGATGAAGTGTCACAAATGCTGTAATGCCACGTTTTTGACATTCTGCAAAAACCTTGTGATAGAAATCCACACCTTCTTGATTGACTTCACCAGTTCCATTTGGGAAAATACGGCTCCAAGCAATTGATAAGCGAAGCCCATTGACACCAAATTTTTCACAAAGCTCGATATCTTGTGGGTATTGGTGATAAAAATCACTCGCAGGGTCTGGACTAAAGCGACCTTGTTCAGCTAGAAAATCATCCCAAGCAACTGCTCCTTTTCCACCTTCTTTTGTTGAACCTTCAACTTGGTAAGCTGCTGTTGCTCCACCAAAAATAAAATCTTCTGGTAATTTGTACATTTTTCTCTCCTTATTTCAATAAACGTTGAATATGTATAACTAGATAAACACGTTCACTGCGTGATAAATCTATGTCTAATTCTTTTTCAATCACATCGTAAATAGCTTGTCCGATTTGGTAAGCTTGTGGATAATCTGATTTAACAAATTCCTCCATATTGATTAACGACGTTTCATCTTGTTGATTTGTCTGCAATCGATTAATCAAATAGGTAAGATGAATCATTAAGCGGTCATATAAATTGCCATTTTCTGCGCTACGTTTAATGCCGTTATTCAATAATTCTTCTTCAACTAATTCCAAGACACGCTTTCTTGCATGTTCTTGCTTATTTTCTGAAACCTCGTAATCACCTTTTGCATTGATAAAATGCAAAGCCATGCGTCCAACTTCGTCGTCAGGAAAAGCAACTGACAATTTTTGACTTAACATCTCAACTGCTTCTTTTGCCATCGCAAATTCTGTCTCATAAGCATCAGAAATATCTGGTAAATGACTTTCCTGATAATTTCCTTTTAACAGCTTTTGATAAACTGAATAAACATGGTCTGTCAGCGTCACGTATAAATACTCTTGAACAGGAAAATGATATTTATCAACTAATCGATCAATCATATTGTAAGTGACTGTTAAGATATCAAGTGGAATATTTTTCAAAAGCGTTAAAAAGTTTTCTTTTGATTCTTCTGTTCTTAAAGAAAAAATCTTTTCAACTTTGCTTGGTACGATTAAGTCACCTTTTTTCTTCTGAAAAACAATTCCTAATCCCATAACGACAGCTTGTTGCCCTTGTTCATCCTTAACTAAGGCAACATTATTGTTGAGCGCTTGTACAATCCGAAACATTTGACCCCTCCCCAGTGGTTTTTAGGCAATAAAAAACCACAAACAAGCTAGACCTCCCCCGTCTAGATTATTTGCGGTCTTGCCTAATGTCTTAGTTACAATCCACTCTATTTAATTTCTATGGTTATAATATAACACACATTTTTAATTTTGTAAACCCTTTCTTGTTTATTTTTTGAGTATTTTTGTTTATTTTTAAACATTTTCAAAAAATAGTAATAGAAAAAGATTTTTCATCAGTTTCTTCAGATGATACAAAAGTAACCTGACGTTTATCTTCTAAAACATCACTCTCATCAAGTGACGTTGACAAACCACTCCATGGTTCCAAGGCAATAAAGGGACCTTTAGTCGTTGTTGACCATAAAATCAGATTAGGGAAATCTGCAAAATCCAAGCGCAATCCTTTATCATGTTTATGAGATTTGAGAGAAACACTTCGCGAAGCCAATTGATCTAAAGTAATCGCATCTTTAGCAAACAAAGCATAATCCAATTCTAGAACCTTTTGATTTTGCAAAAATGGCGTACGCTTATTGACATCAAGAAGCCCAGTTTCAGGAAAAGTTTCTGGTACAGTACAAGTCTCCTCTTTTTCAAACTCGAGATAATAATCTTCATAACGCTCATCAAAAAGCAAAGGGCAATTAAAACCTGGGTGTCCTCCAATAAAATAAGGCATAGCCTTAGCTTTTTCATGATTAGTCACTTGATAAGTCACAGAAATCGTCTTATCAACCAAAGTATAAACAATTCTTAATTCAAAATCATAAGGATAATTAGCCAAGGTCTCATCAGTTGCTCGAATTGAAAATGCTAGGCTATTATCAGATATCTGCTCATACGTAAAATTTTTCTTGCGCACTAAGCCATGACGTGGAATGATTCCTGTAAAATGTGGGTGCGTACAAGGACGATAAATGACTTCATCATCACGTAAACTACCACAAATAGGAAATAAAACAGGTGCTTGAGAGCTCCAATACTCTGGGTTTCCTTGCCACAGATATTCGATACCATCTTTGTCCTTTATTGAAGATAAGGCACCACCAAATTCTTTGAACTGCACTGTTAAAAAATCATTTTTTAATTCTATAACCATAAAATTCTCCTTAAAAAGGGAATGCTAGCCCTCACAACCAACATTCCCAATTTCAAAAAACAAATTAACATAAAAGAAGTTTTAATGAGTTAGAGTTTAAGCAAATGCTGGTTCGATAACCTTCTCAGTCCAAGAAGTAGCTGTTTTAGCAAGAACAGCATTCAGTTCTTCGATGTTCTTACGTCCTTGTGTTCTTAACCATTCACGCGCAGCTTCTTCGCCTTCTTCGATGTAAACTTGAACAGAATCAGCCCAAGTAGCACGTCCACAAAGGACACCGTTGAATTTAGCACCTGATTCAGCCGCAAAGACTAAAGTTTCTTGGAAAAGTTTAGCAGACACGCCTGCACTTAAGTAAATATATGGCAAATGGCTTGCAGCCTCTTGGTCTTCAAAGGCTTTAGCAGCTTCTTTCCTTGTATAAACCACTTCACCATCCGCAAATCCTTCAACATATTTCATATTGACAGGAACTTCAACCTTAAGCACATCAATGCCAAAACGTTCATCAGAGAAAACTTTCATTGCTTCATTGACTTTATGCGGTTTAACTTTGGCAAATGCTGCGCTTGTATTATCAGAAATAGTTTCATCATAAGTCAAGATTTCAAGGAAGAATGGCATGTTTTCAGCTTTACATTCATCACCAATACGTTCAATGTAAGCTTGTTTTTGAAGATTAACGTATTCATCACCATCAACATCATAATAAAGCAAGAATTTAACAGCATCTGCCCCTTCTTCTTTAAGACGTTTTGCAGACCATTCCACTAAACAATCTGGTAAGCGACTAGTCGTTGTGGCATCATAACCCGTTTTTTCATAAGCAAGCAAGAGTCCTGCATTGTCATCACGAACTTTACTTGCTGGCAAACCATACTCAGGGTCAAGAAGAATAGATGACGCATATGGTGTCAATTCTTCTGAAACCAGAGCTTTCAAGTGTTCGATTTGTTCAACTGTTGGTTCTTCTGTTTGATATTTTGCCATCATGCGTTTTAGGGCTCCGCGTTGATCAAATGCCAAAGCTGAGATGACACCATCACGGCTAAGTTTCTCAAGTAGTCTACGTTTTTCTTGTGTTAATACCATTTTTATACCTCTTCAACTTGAATCTGATTAAATAAGTTTTCATAATTTGCCATGTTAACATGACCTGTCATTTTTTCTTGAGCATTGAGCATACCAAGTGTATTGGCATGTCGTAGGAAATCGCCATCAGAAAGATTATGAGTAATCGCTGATGCAATTCCTGCGACCGTTGAATCACCTGACCCAACAGGATTTACGACTTTGATTTTAGGAATACGAACACGATAAAATTTATCACCGTGTTTGGCAAAAGCTCCCTTACTGCCTAGTGAAACAACCACCCAGTCAATTCCTGCAAATAAATCATCCTGCAAGATTTCTTTTAAGTCAGCTACATCACCTGACACTTCTCTTTTGACAAGTTGTGATAATTCTTCTGTGTTTGGCTTGATAACAAATGGTTTGTCGTCACCTGTTAATACGGCTTCCAGAGCCTTGCCAGAGCAGTCCAAGACGACTTTTTTACCTTGTAAATTAGCTTGTGCAATCATTTTTTGATAATAAGTCGGGCAAAGACCAGCAGGCAAACTACCTGAAATCGTCACAACATCATAGGTTGGGCAAAGATAGCGAAAATGATTAAGAAAACCATCTGCCTCATCTTGGTCAATCATCGGACCTGCTTCCAAAATTTCTGTCTGCAAACCTTCATGTAAAATAGCAATACAGTTTCGAGTTTCCCCGTGAATTTTGAAAAAGCGGTGCTTGATTTGACTTTTATCTAATTGCTCTATCAGAAAGTCTCCTAATTTTCCACCGATAAGACCAGTAGCTGTCACATCATCACCAATATCAGATAGGACGCGTGTGACATTCAAGCCCTTGCCGCCCGCTGTTTTCTTGACATCAGAAACACGGTTAACCGTGTCTAGTTTTAATTCATTAAGCGGATAAGAAATATCGATTGATGGGTTCAATGTTACCGTTAGAATCATCTGAATTTCTCCTAATCGTGATATTCACCGCGGTCCCATTTTTCAAGAAATTCATCAAAGAAATCTGGTGATGTTTGGTCTTTATTAACTGTTTCAACTTGTGCAATTTTTTCAATCAAAGCTTTGTTTTCTGCTGTTGGTTTATATTGTGCTTTGATAAAAGCTTCGACAATGTCACACATGAGTAGCTCACCTGTGATTTTTCCACCAAAACCGATGACATTAGCATTTAATTCTTCTTTAGCATAAATCGCTGTTGTCATATCACGAACCAAAGCAGAACGAATACCTGGAACTTTGTTAACAGAGTTATTAATACCAACACCTGTACCGCAAATACAAACACCTAAATCTGCTTGTCCACTTGTCACTGCTTCTCCGACTTTTTTACCAAAAATTGGGTAATGCGTACGTGTGTGGTCATAAGTCCCACAGTCAATCACTTCGTAACCTTTTGATTTCAAGAAATCTGACACTGCCATTTTTTCTGTTGTTACGATATGGTCACATCCAATTGCAATTTTCATTTTATCTTCCTCGCTCCTAGCACATTTTATTTAGCATATCGACACGGATTTGGTGACGACCACCATCATAGTGACCTTCCAAAAATCCTTTAACAATATTTTTCGCCAAAGTAACTCCGACAATTTCAGAACCCATAGTAATCATGCGAGCATTATTGTGAGCACGTGTCATATAAGCAGAACGTTCATCTGAAACTTCCGCACAAATCATACCTTTGATTTTAGTTGCTGTCATAAAGCTACCTGCACCATAGGCATCAATCATAATACCTAGATTTTCATCTGATTCGTTGACACCAGCCGCAACAGCAAGCGTGTTATCAACGAAATCTTTATTAACATCTGTGACGTCTTTGACATCATAATCATTTTCGAGCAAGTAATCTTTGATAATATTTTTCAAAGTTTCACCTGCAGCATCTGAACCAAGAATAACTGTCATTTTAACACCTCAAATTTTTTCTTTTATCTAGATAATTTTTTAAAAACGTTTTTTTATGTTTATATAATAAATCCAAAACAAACATTTGTCAACATATTTGTTTAATATTTTTTAAAAATGTTTGTTGATTTTTGTTTACTGTATTGAAAACAACGTCATAGAAATCCTTTATTTTCAGTACTTTTCACCTTTGTTACAGTAATGTTTCAAATTGTTTCTTTTTTTTCTTATTTGTTGAGTTAGTAATTCAATTGTGATATGATAATGACAAGGAGAAATAAAAAAGAAAGGAGTTTAGTATGTTAAAAAAAGAACGCCTCCAGTGGATTCTTGAGAAAATCAACGTAAAAGGTGTTATTACTGTTAACGACATCATTAAAGAACTTGGTGTTTCAGATATGACTGTTCGTCGTGACCTTGACGAACTCGATAAAGAAGGTTTGTTGATTCGTATCCATGGTGGCGCCCAAAGTATCGATACACCAAAAGTAAAACCTAAATACGAAAAATCAAACAGCGAAAAACAAGAACTACAAATTGAAGAAAAACGCGCTATTGCAAAATTTGCAAGTCAACTCATCCAAGATGGCGAAACAGTTTTCATCGGTCCTGGAACAACGCTTGAACATTTTGCACATGAGCTTGTCGCTAAAAATATCCGTGTCGTAACAAACAGTTTGCCAGTATTTACCATTTTAAATCAAAATAAAAGCACTGATTTAATCTTAACTGGTGGGGAATATCGCGATATTACGGGTGCTTTTGTTGGTTCTTTAACGTCAACTTACTTGAAAGAACTTAAGTTCTCAAAAGCATTCGTCAGTGCTAACGGTGTCTTTGGTGATTCTGTTGCTACTTATAGCGAAAGCGAAGGAGAAATTCAACGTATTGCCCTAGACAACGCCTTTGAAAAATTCCTACTTGTTGACCACGAAAAATTCGATAAATACGATTTTTATGACTTCTACAATGTCAGCAAAATTGATCATCTTGTCACTGATTCAGGAATTTCTGAAGATGCCAAAGAAAAATTCGGTCACTTAACAGACATTATGACCGCTGAAGATTAATAAAAATAAAGAAAAGCTACTCTATCTTGAGTAGCTCTTTTTATAACAAAAAACCTCCTAGGCAAATTAGCTTAGGAGGCTTTAAGGTTGTATTCTAGAAAAGTTTTTGAGAGATCAGATTAGCGAATAGCTCTTTCTGTTTCTGGGTCAAAGAAATGACCTTTAGCAACATTCAAAGTCAATTCAACTTTTTCACCTGGTTGATAAGTGTCACGTGCATCTGTACGTGATACAAGTTCAACGTCACCAGATTTAACGTAAAGCATTGTTTCTGCACCGAGCAATTCTGATACAGTCACTTCTGCTTCTACAGTTGCCCCTGGGTAAGTTTCACGAACAAGTGGGTTATTTGAGATATCTTCTGGACGGATACCGAAGATAACTTTTTTACCTTTGTAACCTTTGAGTTCAAGAAGTTTACGTTGACCTTCTGGCAAAGTAATCTTAAAGCCATTGTCGCAAACCAAGCTATCACCTTGAACAGTTGCTTCAAAGAAGTTCATAGCTGGGCTACCAATGAATCCAGCAACGAATTTGTTAGCAGGACGGTTATAAAGTTCTTGTGGTGTACCGATTTGTTCTACACGACCGATTGTTCCTGAACCGTCTGGGTTTTTAGTAGAACTCATGATAACAATACGGTCAGCAAGTGTCATAGCTTCTGTTTGGTCGTGAGTTACGTAGATTGTAGTTGATCCGATACGACGGTGAATTTTAGCAATTTCAGCACGCATTGATACACGAAGTTTAGCATCCAAGTTTGACAAAGGTTCGTCCATCAAGAATACTTTAGCATCACGGACAATGGCACGTCCCATGGCAACACGTTGACGTTGACCACCTGAAAGGTCAGCTGGCTTACGTTGAAGGAATTCTGTCAAACCAAGGATTTGAGCAGCTTCACGAACACGTTTGTCAATGTCGTCTTTTTTATATTTTCTAAGTTTCAAACCAAATGCCATGTTATCATACACAGTCATGTGTGGGTAAAGAGCATAGTTTTGGAAAACCATGGCGATATCACGGTCTTTTGGTGCTTTGTCATTGACAACTTCGCCATCAATTTTAAGTTCACCTTCTGTGATATCTTCAAGACCAGCAACCATACGAAGAGTTGTTGATTTACCACAACCTGAAGGTCCTACAAAAACGATGAATTCTTTATCTTTGATGTCAAGATTGAAATCTTCGACAGCATAGTGACTTGCATTTGGATATTTTTTGTAAATGTGATCTAGATTAAGTTCTACCATTTTTCTACTCCTTTGATTTATGGCTTCATTATAGCAAAGATAACGCTTACAAACCATAGACAGAAGAACCAATATTTTTTGTGCAATGTGCACAAAAGTTAATTTTCCATAATCAAAAGATAGACAAAAGCTAAATCATTTAGATTTTTCAAATTGAGACCAGAAACTAAGCGGAATTTCTCAAGCTTATAATGCAAAGAATTGCGGTGAATGTAAAGACTTTGTGCCGTTTTTGCTAAGTTGCCCTGCTCTTGCCACATGGTCGTGATAATCATATGAGTATCTTTGTTATCATCAATTGCTTGCAATATTTTATGCTTAATCGCTGGCAAATCAAGCTGGTGCGCGTAAGCTAAAAGCAACATTTCTGAAAAAGTCACCGTCCGTTCGTTTCCAAGATAGTGCCCTGCATTCGCAAATAAACGGCTTTCTTCTTGATAATACAAAGGCAGTTCGTCAGCCTGAAGTTTGTTCCAAACATTACCAAAAAAGACTGTCAACTTAAGACCAAAGTCGCTCTCAAGAGTTGGTAGAACATCTTTAACAAGAGCTTGTGCCTCAAGCGTCTCTTCTTGATTAAGGATTAGCAAAGTTCGATTTTTTGAAATGACAACATGCGCAAGCATATTTGGTAAAAGTGTCTCAAAAAAGTCAAATAACTCTTCTGGTAATAGTTCTTTATGGTCAATATAAATGATTTGAAGGCATTTGTAACCTTGCGATGCACTTGTGTCATTTTGAACTAAATAACGATACCAAGGATTATCAGTAATGCTAGCATCCAACACGCCATCATTTTTTAAGGTTAACAAAGCTTTTTCACGCTCGCTAAGACTGGCTAAAGGCAAATAAAATGTCTGTCCATTTTCTTCAACAGCCACCCAATCATCTGCGTGTTCTACTTTTTCAGCTCCGACCGCTTCTGGAAATAAACTTTCTAATGACATGTCTCAACTCCATTCCTTTTTAGCTAATGTTAGCGCGATTTAGTATCCAAAATAATTGTTACAGGGCCATCATTAAGTAAGCTCACCTGCATATCTGCACCAAAAACACCTGTTTCAACTGGGACAAATTTAGCCAAAGCTTCGTTGAAATCATTGTAGAATTTCTCAGCTTTGTCAGGTTTTGCTGCTCCGGTAAAGGCTGGACGATTTCCTTTCTTAGTATCAGCAAATAAAGTAAATTGTGACACAGACAAAATACTTCCCTTGATGTCTTGAACTGACAAGTTCATCTTGCCCATATCATCTGAGAAAATACGCATATTTGTAATTTTACGCACAGCATAATCAAGGTCTTCTTGCTCATCATCTGGTCCAACCCCAACTAACAACAACAAACCTTGATTAATATCTCCAATAATCTCATCATCAATCGTAACTTGCGCTTCTTTCACGCGCTGAATAACAACTTTCATATCTATTCCTTTCAGAAAATAAATTCGCTTTCATTATTGCCATTTTAACATTTTCAAGAAAAGAAAAAAAGCACCGACCTTATACTCTTTTACACAAAAAAATGAGCTGCATTATCAGCTCATTTTATCTTATCCATTTGTACGTTTAACAGAATAAACGTCTGGGATGATTTTAATTTTATCTACAACAGCGGTCAACTCTGTTAGGTTTGAAATGGCAAAGCTAACATGAATATTAGCAAATTTCATGTCCTTACTTGGTTGAGCGTTAACTGTTGAAATATTTTTCGTAACATTTGAAAGAACTTGAAGAACATCATTAAGAAGTCCTGAACGGTTAAGACCATAAATATCAATTTCAGCCATATAATCGTTATTGGCACTTGTGTTGTCATCCCATTCCACTTCGATTAGACGTTGTTCATAGCCTTCTTGACTTTTGATATTGTGGCAGTCAGCACGGTGAATAGCCACGCCACGTCCTTTAGTGATGTAACCTTCAATTGGGTCACCTGGAACTGGGTTACAGCATTTTGCAATACGCATCAAGAGACCTGACGCCCCTTGGATAATTACACCATTTTCGCTGCGAACTTTCAAGACATCTTTATTTTCAGTCTTGACCTCGCCGCCATTCATAAGCTCTTCAGCTTCTGCCTTAGCTTTTGCACGTTCTTCTTCGCGGCGTTCTTTTTCCGTCAATCGATTAAAAACTGAAGCAGCGCTGATTTCACCAAATCCAACAGCTGCATATAAAGCTTCTTCGCTACGAACACTGAAGCGTGGCAAAATAGCTTCAAGGTGTTTTTTATCCAAGTATTTGTTAGCTACATAGCCTTGGTCTTGGAAATAATCCACCAAAAGTTCACGACCTTTGTTGACAGATAATTCCTTATCTTGATTTTTCAAGAATTGACGAATACGATTTCTGGCTTTGTTGGTCTTAACAATCTTAATCCAGTCACGGCTTGGACCAAATGAATTTGGATTGGTTACAATCTCAACCACATCACCTGTTTTTAGTTTTGCAGTTAGTGGCACCATGCGTCCGTTGACTTTAGCACCAACAGCTTTTTCACCGACTTGGGTATGAATAGCATAGGCAAAATCAATTGGTCCTGAATCTTTTGGCAATTCTTGTACAGCACCTGTCGGCGTAAAGACATAAATGCGTTCTGAGAAGATATCTTGTTTGACAGAGTCAACAAAGTCAACAGCATCGCCGTTTGAAGCATCTTGCAATTCAACAAGCTCTTTAATCCAGCTCATGCCGACAGCTTGTTCTTGGTCATCAACCTTGCCTTTAATACCTTTTTTGTATGCCCAGTGAGCAGCAACCCCGTATTCAGCGACTTGGTGCATTTCTTTGGTACGAATTTGAATTTCAATCGGACCTTTTGGACCATAAACTGTTGTATGGATAGATTGATACCCATTAGCTTTTGGAGCAGCAATATAATCTTTGAAACGCCCTGGCATTGGACGCCACAATTCATGAATGTAACCAACCATGGCATAAACGTCGCTCGGTGTTTCCATGATGCAGCGAATAGCAATCAAATCATAGATTTGGTCGAAGCGTTTCTTCTTGTCACGCATCTTACGGTAAATTGAATAAAGGTGTTTTGGACGTCCGTAAACATCGCCATAAAGCCCTTGTTCTTCCGTGTAATCTTTGATTTTCTTAACAATTTCATCAACCAAAGCTTCGCGTTCACGACGTTTTTCGTTCATCATGTGAGAAATCTTGTAGAACTCAATTTCGTTTAGATAACGGAATGACAAGTCTTCCAATTCCCACTTGATACGACTAATCCCCAAACGATGTGCAAGAGGGGCATAGATTTCCATAGTTTCACGTGAAATACGCTCTTGTTTGTCTTTACGCAAATGTTTTAGCGTACGCATATTGTGCAGACGGTCAGCCAATTTCACCAAAATAACACGGATGTCTTTTGACATTGCCATAAGCATTTTACGGTGATTTTCAGCCAATTGTTCTTCATGTGATTTGTATTCAACTTTACCAAGTTTTGTTACACCATCAACGATAATGCGAACATCTTTACCAAACTCTGCTTCAATCTCGTCTAAAGTGATGTCAGTATCTTCAACAACGTCATGCAAAAAACCGCAAGCCACAGTTACCACATCAAGGTGCAAATCTGCCAAAATACCTGCCACTTGAATAGGATGAATGATGTATGGCTCACCTGATTGGCGCACTTGAGAAATATGTGCTTTTGTCGCATAATCCAATGCTTTTTGGACAATCGCCACGTCCGATTCACTCATATATTGGGCCGTTAGGGCAACGACCTCTTCACCCGTCAAATTCACAATTTTTGCCATAAGGACCTCTTCTTTTCTCTCGCATACAGATTTATATTGTTACTATTTTAACACTAAAATGGCTAAAATACCAATGCATTAGCCAAAAAGACCTGAACCAAAAACTGTTCAGGTCAACTTTTTAGTTTTCAACCAAAATCTGGTGCATTATGTCAGTAAATTTTGGTAAATATTCGTGTCCGTATTCTGGATAGAAATAAAGTTTTTTAGAAGACTGGATACGATTATACACAGCAAATTGTGTTTTGGGATGACAAGTCCTATCTTCAAGTCCCATTGCCCAAACTACTTTTGCTGTAATGTGTTTTACTAAAAATTGTATATCAACATAATCAAGTGCTGCAAAAACAGATTTTTCATTTTCATGAAGAGGGTCGCGAAAACGGAAATAATATGCTAGTTCTTCATATGCTGACTGCGTTACATCAAGACTATAGGCAGTACGATAATCACTCAAAAATGGATACTGCACAAAAACACGCTTAATCGATGGGTACAAACTTGCACAGACTAAAGCAAGAGCACCACCTTGTGAAACGCCGTATGACATCATGTTTGCCTCATCAACAAAAGGCAATTGGGCAACTATTCTAGTCAGCTGATAAACATCTTGAAAAACTGTTCGATAAAAAAGATTTTCAGGACCATCTTCAATGCCTCGAATAAGATGACCTTTCAGTGTTCCACCATTCGTCAGCAAATGATCTTCTGATTTACCACCTTGACCTCTGATAGACAAAGCAACAACAACGTATCCTTCTGATACTAAAGATAGTTTATCAGACCAATCGCCAACATCGCTGTGGTATCCATGAAATTGAAAAACCACTGGATGTTTTGTATTTGATTTTTTAGGCAATAACAACTGCGCATAAATTTTTGAATGATGAACGCCTGTAAAAGAAAGATCATAGCATTCTGCAATTGTTGAAGCAAATTCAGCAGGAACTAACTCATAATCATAACCAAGTGAGTCTACCTCAGCTTTTGCCTTGTCCCAAAAAGCATCAAAGTCAGCGGGTTCTGCTTCGGCGCCTTGATAATCTCCCCACTCTTTTAAAGCATCGTCTATTTTCATAATCCACCTACTTTCAGTAAACAAAAGTCAGGCGTTTTAAAATTTCTTGAGCGATAACGGTTGCTCCTGCCAAGGTTGGATGAACACCATCTTCGCCTGTCAATTCACGTCTACCATTAAGCAAAGCTTGCTCATTCATCAAGCCATCAAGCGGAACTAATTCAAGACTGAATTCACGCGCCAAGTGACGAACGATCTGAATTTTTGGGTCAAGATCTTTACGCCAAGTCATACGGTCTTCTGGGTAATCTAGAACATAAGGTTCCATCAGCAAAATTCGCTCAACTCCCGCACTCTTCAAACTTTGCAACAATTGTCGATAAATCGTCTCAAAACGCTCTTGCTCGCCATCGCTAGCAAAACCATCTTTACCAACTAAATGCCAAACATCATTAATCCCAACCATTAAAATCACAACATCTGGCTTCAAAGAAAGGCAGTCAGCATCAACGCGGTCCAACAAATCTTGAACTTTATTGCCACCAATTCCTCGGTTGAATAATTGTAAATTAAGCTCTCGGTGATGCTCCAACAAATCAGCTGCTACTAGGCTCACAAAGCCAGTTCCGAGACTTGCTGGGTCCGCTTTGTCACGTCCCCACTCAGTGATACTATCACCAAAAAAGACAATACGGTCATTCTTTCTAATTTCCATAAGACTGCCTCACTTTGTGTTTAAAAAGTTAGAAACAGCTCCAAATAGATTGGCATCATTTCTAAATTGACAGACTTTTAATTGATAGTCTAATTCACGCGCATTTGTTGTTTCAATCAAAGCCTTGATACGTTTATCAAGCTCTGGCACCAAATCCTCGCGCACTGAAATGCCGCCACCAATTCCAACCAAATCTGGATTTAGACTGACTAAACAATTAAAAATTCCAGTAGCTAGAGCATCATACATTCCAGACAAAGCTGCTTTGGCATCTTCATTTCCAGAATCTGCTAAATCAAATAAATCTTTTCCTGAGAATTGACTTAAGCCGTGTTCTTCGGCGTAATTCTTTGCTACCTGAACTGGACTTGCAAGGTTACTGAGTGTTTTGCCATCTTTCATCATCATGTAGCCAAATTCTCCGCCATAAAGGCTACTGCCCTTGTACAATTTGCCATCTTGACAAATAGCGCCACCAATTCCTGAACCAATAATAAAGTAAATAGCATTTTTGCTGTCTTTACCAACGCCAAACTGAGTTTCAGCAAGACCAGCACAATTAGCATCATTTTCAATCGTTACTGGCAAATTAAATAGAGCTTCAAGCTCATCAATAATCTTGAAACGATGTAAATATGGAATCGCACTAAAGCCTTTAATGACACCTTCTTTCGTGTCAACGGCTCCAGGGCTTGACATGGCAACTCCCTTGGTATCCTTATCAGATAACTCCTTAACTACTTGATATAGATTTTCTTTCATTTCTTCCCAAGTTTTTGGGGTAGCAAAAGAACTCTTTTTATCAATACTGCCATCTTGATAACGACCGTATTTTACAGATGTTCCACCAATATCAAACACGACTAAATTCATTTGTTTCTCCAATCTATGTAGCGAAATCTACTACTAATGATGTGTCAAAACAATCTCCAAAGAAAATTCATCGTAACGATGGGTACTAATTGAGTATTCAAAGGCAACGCCATTTGTTAAATAGCCTGTTTGAACAGCAATAGCTACTGGGTCACCTTTTTCAAGTGCAAGATAGTCTGCTTCTTCATCTGTCGCACGGCGTACAGAAATCGTACGGTGACCAGATTGAATTTTTAAACCAAGACCATTTTCAATGTAGTCATAAATTGAATTTTCCACATGCTCAATCTTTAAACCAGTAATCAAATCAATTGGCATGTAAGTTTCTTCGATAACCGTTGGTTTATCATCGACTACACGCACACGATGAATTTTGTAAACGAAGCTTGTTTCTTTAATTTTTAATTTTTCTGCGATTTCAGGTGTTGCTTTAACAACCGTAAAATCAATTACACGGCTTTTGATTTTTTTGTCTGGATAAAAGGCTGTGGTTCCCATCATTTGAATATCCATCAACATTTTTTCCATTTTTTCAATAGATAAGTCCATAACGAATGTACCCGCACCACGACGTTTGTAAATCAAACCTTCTGCAACTAAAATATCCAAGGCTTTTTTAACAGTCATTTTGCTGACATCGTAAAACTGACAAAAATCTTTTTCAAACGGCAATTGTTCGTTAGGCTGATAAACACCTTCTAAAATCTTCTTACGTACATCATTTGCAATAAGATTATATTTTTCCATTTTTTCTCCTCTGTTCATAGGCTTACACATTTTCTTATCTATATTGTAAACTAGAACCCCAGAAGTTCCAAATGTTATTTAATAAATTCTTGCAAATGATAAATTTCTCCATAAAAGTCACCTGGCATTTCACGTGACCAATAATCATTTTCTCTACCAATGTAATTTTTCCCTAAAATAATTCCAATGGTTTCTAAATCTCGACCATATCTCATCTCATCTTTACCATTTCCGGTTAGATGATAAGTTTTTTCTGGATTTAATCCAACTAGTTTTAAGCGTTCATAAAAAGGATTGGGTTGTGCAAGGATTGTATAATAGCCAACTAAGGCTTCACTTTTTTCTTTATCCACAACCATCCAGCCAACATGGTTTTTATCCGTCAAATCTAAGCGATAGAAAATACCATTTTGAATCAATTCTTGATAGGCATGATATTCTTTAATCTGCGCTTTAACAGTTTCTTTTTCCTCTGCTGTCAAAGACAAAGGGTTCAATTCGTAGCCAAATACACCAAACATGGCAACATCTTTTCGCATATCAAGCGAAGTCACACGTGCTACTTGATGATTAGGAACTGCTGATACGTGGGCACTCATGGTCGACAAAGGATAGACCATCGATGTTCCCCACTGAATACTCAAACGTTCCACTGCATCTGTATCATCACTTGTCCAGATTTGTGGTGAGTAGTAAAGCATTCCAGGGTCAAAACGTGCCCCGCCACCTGCACAAGACTCAATCAAAACATCAGGAAATGCTTGATTTAGTTTTTCATACAAACTATAGACACCTAAAATATAACGATGATTGACCTCACCTTGCTGCTCACTAGGCAAATGACTCGAAAAGCTTTCTGAAATATAGCGGTTCATGTCTAACTTAATGTAATCAATTGGCACCGTTGATAACAAGTGTGCCATTTGTTTGTAAATTTCTTCAACTACCTCAGAATTTCCAAAATCAAGGACAAATTGGTTACGACCATGCGAAATATTTTTTTCTGGATTGCCGATGACCCAATCTGGATGCTCTTTAAACAAATCAGTATCATCTGATACCATTTCTGGCTCAAACCAAAGTCCAAATAGCATTCCTTTTTCTTTGATAGCCTTAGCTAAATGAGCAAGTCCGTCTGGTAATTTTTCCTTGTTTTCTGTCCAGTTACCAAGTGAACCTGTATCGCTATTTCGCTTGCCAAACCAGCCATCATCAAGAACAAAAAGTTCTATACCTAATTTGCTAGCTTCTTCAGCTACTTTTAAAATCTTTTCTTGATCAAAATCGAAATACATCGCCTCCCAACTATTTAATAAAACAGGTCTTTTTTTATTTTTCCATGAACTTCGTATTAAATGCTCTTTATAAAAATCATGAAAAGCCTGACTCATTCCATTAAAGCCTGATTGGCTGACAACCATGACAGCTTCAGGAGATTCAAACAGCTGCCCTGGTCGCAGTTTCCAATCAAACTGAAAAGGATTAATACCCATTTGTATGCGTAAGGTATTGTAATTATCGGATTCAATTTGGGCTAAAAAGCTTCCACTATAAATCAAGCTAAAACCATAAACAAGTCCACTGTTTTCACATGTTTGTGGTGAGCAAATAGCAAGAAACGGATTGTGGACATGACTACTATGACCTCGAGTACTTGATATATTTTGGATACCTTTTTGAATGGAGCTACGTGATAAATGATTTTCACGCGCCCAAGCACCATCTAAATGAACCCAGTCATAATTCTCATTTGGAAGATCTAAACTAAAACTAGCAAAACGTTTAATCGAGACCGTTTGTGTGTCCTTGTTAATGATTTTTTGCTGACGAGTAATAATAGGGTAATTCGCATAAATCGCATAATGCAACTCAATTTCTAAATCAGCATAATCATCTTTCAAACAAACAATCAACGTTTCAACATCTTCTTTATTTCCAAAAGTCCCTGGAAGAGCACCCGTTACTGTTTTTCCTTTTTCAATACGATAGCCAACATAGCGAAAATGTGAAATCAAATCTCCCGTCGGATATTGAATTTCTAAAGCAGGATACCGAAAATCCGTCGTTCCAAATACAGGATATTCTTGCTTGATATGCTCAAGCGACATTAAGCTTGAACCCATATAAAGATTATTTCCAGGGCGAATTTCACGCTCAATCAAAAAGGTAAACGACTCGTAATCAGAAATAGCAGGACCACAATATAATTGCTCTAAAATCCCTGTTTTCTCCATTACTCTAAACACATACGATACTTTTCCATTGGTCAAATGAAAAGAAAGTTCTTCTTCATTAATGAGAATCATGACTTGACTCCTTTAAATTGTACTTTTTGAATACGTCCAACAAGATAAAAATAAATTCCTGGAAACAATAACCAACCCAACATTGTTTTGGTTAATGTTAACCACACAAAGATAAAAGCAAGAAGAAAAATAAAAATAACCTTTTGAAAATCTTTTTTTATTTCAAGAAGACTTTGATAAAATTGATTTTCTTTCCTTGACGACTGTGTTTTTACATAGTAAATCACGATAACTAACCAGACTTGCCAAGCTAACCCACCAATATAAAACATGGCAAATGATAGCTGGCTGATATTGACCAGACTAAGCAGCCAACCAGTCAAACCCAAGCTAAAAAAGAAAGTCATCATAGCCGAAATCACTTTAGCATAAGCTACTTCTTCTACTTGCTTTATGAAATCTCTGAATCGTATATCCTGTGGATTATCAGATGCAAAATACTGCAAAATAACTTTGATAGCAAAGACCCAGCCATAGACAAGACCTCGACTTAACAAAGCCAACCAGAAAAGCACTGAGCCCTTCACAACGGTATACACTAAATTAACTACTTCTATTAAGTGTGAAGATTTTCTTGTCATAGCTGTTCCTTTCTAACTATTTTATTTCACTGAACCAGCAACACCATTGTAGATGTACTTTTGAAGTGATAAAAAGACAATTAAAATTGGCAAAATAACGATGACAACCCCTGCCAAAATAACAGGCCAATTGGTTCCGTAAGGTCCTTTAAAGGCAAAGAGCGCTGTTGAAATAACTTTCAAATTACGGTCTGGCATATAAAGGAAAGGATTGTAAAAGTCATTGTAAACACCGACACCACTAATAATTAACATGGTAACAATTGGGGCTTTCAAATTTGGCAAAATGATACGCCAGAAAATGCCAAAATGATTAGCGCCATCCAAATAAGCTGACTCATCAAGCGAAATGGGAATTTCATCAAGATATTGCAAAAAAACATAGACAGAAATAACATCAGTTCCTAGATTGAGCAGAATAACTGACCAAATCTTGTTAAATAAACCAAGTGAATTAATAATTTGGAATGTCGCAACTTGGCTAGTAATTCCCGGAATAAGCATTGCTAGCATAAATAGCGTTAAAATTGGTTTTTTCAATTTAAAATCAAATCGACTAACCGCATAAGCAAACATTGAGGCAAGTGTTAATTTTCCAACCATGCTAACTACAAAAATGAACAACGTATTTTTGAAACCAAGCAGCATTTGCCCATTTACAAAAGCTGTTTTATAGTTTGAAAAATCGAGAGATTTTGGTAAATCAAGCACGCCTGAGCTTAAAAATTCTGTATTTGATTTAAAGGAACCAATAAAAACAACCAGAATCGGTAAAATCGCAACGGTTGCTCCAACCATCAAAATAAGATATTGAAGAACTTTTCCAACTGTTATTTTTTTCGTTTTCATCACAACGTCTTCCTTTCACTAGTCACAACTTTTTGAATCAATGAAACTACAATAACAATAAACAAAAGGATAATTGCCATCGCTGATGCAAGACCAACTTTATTGTACTTAAAGGCAGTCTCAATAGTTTGAATAACAAATGTTGATGTTTCATTAGAGCCACCTGTCATGATATATGGAATATCAAAGACGCTTAGCGAACCACTTACACCCAAGATAATGTTAAGAAAGACAATGTTTCGAATACTTGGAAGAATAATGTATCTAAATTGATTCCAACGATTAGCACCATCAATCTCAGCCGCTTCATAAACTTCTGGATTAATAGATTGAATAGCTCCTAGGAAAACTAAAAAGTTAAATCCTGTATAACGCCAAATTGAGGTAAAGGCAAGTGAGATATTATTAATCGAACGATCTCCTAACCAAAGCTTGATTTGGTCTCCAAGACCAATTGCTTTCAAAACAGTATCAAGTGTTCCTCCACCTTTGTAGAAATAAAGAAAAATAAAACCAATCGCAACACCATTTAGAAGATATGGGAAGAACAAAATCCCTTTCCAAAAATTTGCAAATTTTACTTTGAATGATAAAATCGTCGCAAATAACAAGGCAATACCTAATTGGAAGAAAGTTGCAATGAAATAGTACAAACTCGTTTTAAAAACTGAAAAATAATTTGGATTTGTCAAAACCGTTTTATAATTTTCAAGTCCTACAAAATTTGGGTCCTTGCTATATCCGTTCCAGTCTGTCAAACTATACTGAACCATCTTTACTAAGGGATAATATGAAAAAACAAGTAAGAGAAGGATTGGAATAATGGTAAATGAGAAAACCAGAAGACGTTTTTCCCATTTTTTGCTCAATTTATTTTTTGTCATAATAACCTCCAACACAACAAAAATAAACTAACTTTTTCTGATTCACTAATGAGTATAAGTAAGGGAAATCGACTTTTCGACTCCCAAACTTTCTCATTACATTGAATACTCCTAGTTATCTGAAACTGCTTTAATGGCGTTAGCCCATTTTGTGTTGAAGTCTTTCATGATATCGTCAAATGACTCTTTTGAATTTCCAATAGCAGAATCAATGATACGTTGTTTTTCAGCATCTGTAGTACCAATACCTAATTCAGATTCATTATTAATGTCGCTAAAGAGAGATTCTTTACCTTCTGGTGCTGGATTTTCTTCAAGGACTTCCACACCTGCTTCTTGGCTATCTTGAAGAGCTTTTGGATATTTCGCACCTTTTACTGTCGGAATACCACCGTTATCAACAGCATAATTAGAATCATTTACCATCCAATCGATGAATTTACGAGCTGCTTTTTTGTGTTTACTGTGAATGTTAATACCATAATTATAGTCACCACCAATTGGCATGTATTGTTTACCATCTGGTGCTGTAGCAGGGAAAGCTTCAAAGCTAATATTATCAGCGTTATCCTCATTTGCTTCTTGAATTTGTGGAACCGCCCAGCTGCCAAGTACCATAACACCAACTTTTCCATTTGCTAAATCAACTTTTGATTGTTCCCAATCACTAGTCGTTGGATCAGACTCAACCAGACCTTCTTTAGCCGCTGTATAAAGCGTATTGTAAACAGTGTACATTGTGTCACCTTGCTCGAAAGGTGCTGTATCAGACGTCATTTTATTGGTGAAATCTGGATCACCTGCTACTCCTGAACGAGTGAAGTCCCAGTTAGATAATGTCCAGCCTGCTGCATAGTTGGTATAAAGAGGTGTCACATCACTATCTTTTTCTTTTATTTTCTTCAGCGCAGCAATAAAATCTTCTGGAGTTTTAGGGAAGTCTTTAATTCCCGCATCTTTGAAGACTTTTTTATTAACAACCATACCAGTCGCATTCATCTGACTTGGAATACCATATTGTGTTCCTTGATATGAACGATCGTTAAGACCTAAATATTTTTCAGATAAATCCTGTGTTTTTCCGAGGGGTTCAAAGAAATTAGCGTAGTCTTTTGGACTAATGTCACCAGGAATCATCAAAACATCACCATATTCTTTACTGTTCATGCGTGTTTTCATTTGACCAGCATAATCAGTGATTGTCTGAACTTCGACTTTGATATCAGGATACTTTTTATTGAATTCAGCAAGATACTCATCCCATTTACCATTAGTCTCCCAGTCGGTCTTGTGGTTAATGAAAGTAATTGTTTCTACTTTACTATCCTTAGCGTTCCCATTTGAACAACCAACTAATGTTACGGCTGCAAGTGCAGTCACTCCTACAGTAAGCCAACCTTTTTTCATAGGTTTTCCCTCCTAAATTTAGCTTCTTTTTGTTTGCGCTTACATTATAGCACTTTATTTTAGAAAAGTATATACATTTAAATTAAAATGCTTTATATTTTTTAGCGTTCTTTCTTTTTCTACTATTAAAGCCACACTTTTTAAAATTTTAAAAAATTATTTTTCTTAGCTAAAAAGTTCATTTTTTAGGTATTTTTAGGCCGCTAATTCAAATAAAAAGGTCTTTTAAAAAATTGATAAAAAACAGCACTTAATATATATACTTTTTAATTCAAATGTGTTATACTCTTTTTGGATGCGCTTCCTGAAACTTTAATAACGTTTTTGTATACAATTACTAGCACATGTCACAAAAAAAGGAGATTTACACAACTAACACTATTAATGTCTAAATTGAACACTTAGTTTTAACATTTGGGAGAGGAGAAAACTAATGAATAAAAAACTCGTCGGATCATTAACAGCGCTAGCTTTGCTTACTGGTGCTGTGTCAGCTCATGAGGTAAAAGCTGATGCTATTGTTTCAGGAAATACTTATAAAATCACAGCTAGACATAGCGGAAAAGTTCTAGATGTTGCAAGAGGGGCAAAAAATGCGGGCGCTAATGTCCAACAATGGGATGATACTAACGGTACCAATCAAAAATGGACAGTCGTTGATACAGGAGACGGTTATTACAAATTGGTATCAGTGAACAGTGGAAAAGTCCTCGACGTCGCTTCTGCAGCAACTTACAATGGTGCAAACGTTCAGCAATGGGATGATACTAACGGAACTTGCCAAAAATGGAAAATCGTTGATAACGGCGACGGCTCTTACAAGTTAGTCTCAGCAGTTAGCGGAAAAGTTCTAGATGTTGCAAGAGGGGCAAAAAATGCGGGTGCCAATGTCCAACAGTGGTCAGACACCAATGGCACAAACCAAAAATGGGAATTCACAAAAGTAAATGATGGTGGAAATACTAACCCTTCTGACACAACACCTACTACGACAACTGGTTTCCACACTAGTGGCACAACACTTTACGATGCCAAAGGAAATCCATTTATCATGCGTGGTATCAACTACCCATATGCTTGGTATAAAGGACAAGAAGATACTGCTATACCTGCAATCGCAAGAACTGGTGCTAACTGTATTCGTATCGTCATGGGAGATGGACAACAATACAGCAAAACATCACTTGCTGAAATTCAAAAATTATTGCGACTTTGTAAAGACAACCACTTGATTGCAATCGTTGAAGCCCACGATGCTACGGGTTCTGATAACATCCAAGATTTGGAAAATGCGGCAAATTATTGGATTGAAATGAAAAACGCCCTCATTGGAAACGAAGCAAATGTTATTTTGAACATTGCTAATGAATGGGCTGGTTCTTGGGATAGTTCTACTTGGGCATCAGGTTATCAACAAGTTATCCCAAAACTTCGTAACGCTGGTATTAAAAACACTATCATGGTTGATTGTGCTGGCTGGGGACAATATCCAAAATCAATTGCTGATGCAGGTCAAAGTGTCCTTCAATCTGATTCACAAAAGAACATCATGTTCTCTATTCACATGTACGAATATGCTGGTGCCTACGGTGCTGTACAAAACAATATTGATTCATCATTAGCCGTTGGTGCACCACTTTGTATCGGTGAATTTGGTATCAAACACACTAATGGTCCTATCGATTACAAGACTATCATGAGCTACTCTCAAGCCAAAGGTGTCGGCTATCTAGGCTGGTCTTGGAAAGGAAATAGCAGCGAGCTTGCTTACCTCGATATGGTTCAAGACTGGGCTGGCAGACAATTAACCGAACAAGGTAATGCTATTCTTAACGACCAAAATGGTATCAAAAATACATCAAAATCTTGTAGTATTTTTGACTAAGAACTAACATTTCTATACCCAATCATATTCAGATGAGGAAAGGTGCGGAGCTCACTTTTCCTCGTTTTTAAATTTAAAATTTTCTGAATATTTGATATAATATTAGCCAGATGCGTTTTATTCTGAAAGTTTTTAGACTTTTAGAGAAAGGAGACTCTCATGAAAAATACCGTTTTGAGCTTTCAAAAAGCCAAAAAAGACGGTCAAAAACTAACCATGTTAACCGCCTATGATTATTCAACCGCAAAATTAATTGACAGCACTGGTGTCAACAGCATCCTTGTTGGTGATTCTCTTGGAAATGTCATGCTAGGCTACGATGATACGATTTCTGTGACTATGGAGGATATGATTCATCACGGTAAAGCCGTTTGTCGTGGAGCAAAAAACGCTCTAGTCATCGTCGATATGCCTTTTATGTCCTACCAAGTTTCTGTCGAAAAAGCTCTTGAAAACGCCGGGCGCTTAATGAAAGAAACTCACTGCCAAGCCGTTAAATTAGAAGGCGGAAAGAGTGTCTGCCCGCAAATTAAAGCTATGGTTGATGCAGGAATTCCTGTCTGTGCACATCTTGGTCTCACACCACAACACATCAATGCCTTTGGTGGCTTTAAGGTTCAAGGTAAAACTGAAGCTGCTGCCAAACAACTACTAGAAGACGCCAAAGCCGTTCAAGAAGCTGGTGCCTTTGCTTTGGTACTTGAAGCTATTCCAGCAAAACTCGCACAGCTTATCACCGAACAACTCGATATTCCTACTATCGGTATCGGTGCTGGCAATCAAACTGATGGACAAGTTCTTGTCTACGCTGATTTACTCGGATTGTTCTCTGACTTTACACCAAAATTTGTTAAGCGCTACGCAAATCTTGGCACTCTCATCGGCGATGCTGTGAAAACTTATATCGATGACGTTGCCAACCAAAAATTTCCAACAAGTGAAAATGAATATCACATCGATGACAGTATCATCGACAAACTTTATTAATGAGAAAGAGGTCACATCATATGAAAATCGTTCATAACGTTGAAGACGTTCGTAAAGCTGTCAAAGCCTGGAAAGCAGCTGGCAAAACCGTTGGACTCGTTCCTACCATGGGCTATCTCCACGAAGGGCACAAGAGTTTGATTGACAAAGCCGTTTCTGAAAATGACCATGTGGTTGTCAGCGTTTTTGTCAATCCAATTCAATTCGCTCCAACCGAAGACCTCGAAAGCTATCCGAGAGATTTAGAACAAGACGCCAAACTCTGTGAAGCTGCAGGTGCAAGCCTCATCTTCAACCCAGACCCAAGCGAAATGTACTCACCAACTTTCTCAAGTTTCATCGATATGTCTACCTTAACCAAAGGACTTTGCGGAAAAACTCGCCCTATTCATTTCAGAGGTGTCTGCACAGTAGTTGGAAAACTCTTCAACATCGTTGAGCCAAATAAAGCTTACTTCGGGCAAAAAGATGCACAACAACTTGCAGTTATCAAGCACATGGTTGACGATTTGAATTTTAATCTTGAAATCGTTGGTTGTCCGATTGTTCGCGAAGCTGATGGGCTCGCAAAAAGTTCACGTAACACTTACCTTTCTACTGATGAACGTAAAGCTGCACTTGTCCTTTCACAAAGTTTGAAACTAGCTGAAGAAATGATTGCTAGCGGTGAAAAAGACACAGAAAAATTGAAACAAGCCATGACTGATTTCATCGAAAAAGAACCACTAGCTAAAATCGACTACGTTGAATTTGCGGACTGGAAAACTTTAGAGCCAGTTGAGGTTATTGACCGACCCGTCCTCAACGCCATTGCTGTCTACATCGGTAAAACACGCTTGATTGACAATCACATTTACGAGTAAAGGAGAAAATCGTGCATATTCAAATGCTAAAATCAAAAATCCACCGTGCTGTCGTCACAGGTGCCGAAGTCGATTACGTTGGAAGTATCACTGTCGACCCTGAACTCTTTGAAACTGCTGGCATGGTTGAATACGAAAAAGTTCAAATTGCAGACGTGGAAACAGGCAGTCGCCTTGAAACTTACATCATCGCTGGTGAACCTGGCAAGGGAGAAATTTGCCTTAATGGCGCAGCCGCAAAACTCGTCAACGTCGGCGACCATGTCATCATCATGTCTTACGCTGACTTCACACCAGACGAAGCTAAAACTCATAAACCACGCGTTGTCTTCGTTGATGAACATAATAAATTAGCCCGCTTCACACGCTATGAAAAAGCTGGGCGCCTTTACGACCTTGAAGTCGAAAAATAAAAAAATCCGAGAGACATTCTCGGATTTTTTATTTCACTCATGCTTACGAACATTTATTTTTCATTTGGATGGCTAGCGATAATTTCTAAATCGCCATCAAGTTGCCATGATTTTACATCGTTTGGCAAGATGAAATGATCACCTTTTTTAAGGTTATAAACACGGTTATCCACAGTCAAGCTACCTTGACCTGAAAGAACACTTACTAACAAATATGGCGCTGTTTGGGTAAAGTTAACTGCACCCGATACGACCCATTTGTAAACAGCGAAGAATTCATTTGACACCAAAAGGCTTGAACTCAAGTTATCCACATCTACAGTCACAGGTGTGCTGTTTGCAGGTTCACCAATTGTTAGAACATCAATTGATTGTTTAATATGCAAATCGCGAAGATTACCAGCCGCATCACGACGGTCAAAATCATAAACACGATAAGTTGTATCACTTGATTGTTGTGTTTCCAAAATCAAGATACCTTTACCAATTGCATGCATTGTGCCACTTGGTACGTAGAAGAAATCACCAGCTTTGACTGGAACTTTTGTCAACAAATCGTCCCATTTGCCTGCTTCAATCATCTCAGCAAGTTCTTCTTTTGATTTGGCATTGTGACCATAAATAATTTCTGAATCTTCATCAGCAGCAATGACATACCAGCATTCTGTCTTACCGAGTTCACCTTCATGTTCAAGGGCATAAGCATCATCTGGGTGAACTTGCACACTAAGCCAATCGTTAGCATCAAGAATTTTTGTCAATAATGGAAAGACTTCTGATTTTGGATTTCCAAAAAGTTCTTTGTGTTCACGATAAAGTTTATCTAAGCCTTCACCTTTATATGTACCATTATCCACAATTGAGACACCATTTGGGTGAGCTGAGATAGCCCAATATTCACCAGTCGTTTCGGTCGGAATATCGTAACCAAATTCGTCACGAAGTTTTGTTCCGCCCCAAATTTTATCATGCATTTGTGCTTTTAAAAATAATGGTTCTGCCATAAAAAATTTCCTTTCTTCAAGCAAATCTGCTTGTCTACCACGAAGAAACCCAAAGTTCTTTTGGGTTTCTCAGCTAAATATTCTTAACATCCAACAATGAATATCCGCGTACATCATAACGATTTCTCGTGCGTGAATACTCAATCGGTCTACCATTTTCCAAATAAACAACTTGCTCCACTTGCAAAATAGGATCATCATCCCGACAAGCTAAATGGTCTTTATCGTATTGATCAGGTTTTTCAGCAGTGATATGACGATAAGATCCAGCAAATTTAAGATGCAAAGTGTTCCAAAGATAATCATAAACCGATGCCAACAAAATGCTATCATCCAATCCAGGAACCAAGTCACACGCCATATAAGTATGCTCAAGAGCATATGGTTTACCATCTAGCAAACGTAGACGAATAATTTTGTAAACTGGTGCTGATTGTTCGACCTGAAGACGTTCAGCAATCTCCACATCAGGAAATTCAACGGTAAACTCAATGATTTTGCTCGTTAATTTGCGAGAATCATCCTTCATGTCATGGCTTAAGCCATTGTAGTTGTTCAATCGAAATCTCGAATCCTCTTTATCCCAAAACGATGAGTTTAAAACCTTCGTTCCATTACCTTGTTTTGAAAGGACCAAACCTTCAATGGTTAACATCTCAATAGCTTTTTTGATAGTCATTCGACTTACCCCAAATTCTTTTGCCAAGTCAGATTGAATCGGCAGCATCGAATCAATTGGGTAAGTTCCGTCTGAAATCCTTGTTCGAATAATCCCTGCAATCTCTTCATATTTTGACATAGATCGCTCCTATTCCACTTGTATAGACTAATTTTTAAAACTTATAGTCTTATTATAGCGCAGAATCAGGTTGTTTGTCCAGCATATGCAAGAATGGTAACCAGATAAATCCGACAATCAAGCAGTCAATAATTTGAAGAAGACCGCCAGCAAGTGAGTTTGTCGCAATCATACCACTAAAGAAGACTGGCACAGTCCAAGGAACAGATACTCCTGTTGGTGCAGGAACAAGGCCAATTGCCATTACGAAGTAGTTAAGAGCTGTAACGATGATTGGTGAAATCACCCAAGGAATAAGAATTGTAGCATTCAAAACGATTGGCAAACCAAAGATAACAGGTTCATTAACGTTAAAGATACCAGCACCAAGTGCCAAACGACCAACGTCACGGTATTGTTTTTTCTTCATGATAAATGCCATGATGATAACAACCGCAAGAGTCATCCCTGAACCACCAAGACCAACAGTGAATGTTTCCATGAATGGTTTTGAAATAATGTGAGGAATATGTTCACCTGCTTTGTAAGCATCCAAGTTATCATACATCAAAGTGTTCCAAATTGGGTCCATAACAGAGTTAACAAGAATTTGTCCGTGAAGACCAAAGAACCACAAGAATTGGATAAAGAAGATGGCAATCAGTGTTGCCCAAATACTACTACCAAGACCAACCAAAGGCATTTGGATAACATTATAAATCACATCGTGAAGGTTTGTATTGAAAGCACCTGTTACGATTGCATTAAGCGCTGTGAAGATTGATAATGTCAAAACTGCTGGAATCAAAGCAGCAAATGATTTTGCAACTGCAGGTGGCACGCTGTCAGGCATTTTAATTTGCCAACCTTTTTTGCTGACGCGGCAGTAAATTTCAGTTGCGATAAATGACACAATCATTCCTAGGAACATGCCTTTTGCCCCTAAACGATCTAGGCTAAGAACGTTAGATACTTCTTGACCTTTATCTGTCAATGTGTAAAACGGTGTTAAAAGAAGGAAACTTGCAAATGCAATTGCTCCGCCAAAAATACCATCTTCATCATATGATTTAGATAGGTAGTAACCAATCCCCCAGGTTACAAAGACAGTCATAATTGACATTGTCGCATTTTGTGCATTACCAAACAGACTTGATAAAAGCGCTTTCGTACCATCGTTTAAAAAAGGAAGGTTAGAAATAACGACAACAATTGACCCAAACATGGTCAACGGGAAGGCAAGCATGAAGGCATCACGTAAAATCGACAAGTAGCGATTGGAAGCCAATTTGTTTGCCAAAGGCAAAAGTTTGTCACTGATAGCATCTAGAAACTTGTTCATAAACACTCCTCTTTCCATTTAGTTTGTTTTTACATTATCATTATAACTTATTTTTTATAAAAGTCTAGTCTTTTTATATAAAAATATTGTCTTTTATTTCAAAAAGTGTATAATTGTACTTGTAAAATCAAAAAATATATATTTTTAAGGAGAATCTTATGGCAACTTACACATTTCCAGAAGACTTCTGGTGGGGAGCTGCAACATCTGGTCCTCAAAGCGAGGGGCGTTTCCATAAAAAACATGCCAATATGTTTGATTACTGGTACGAAATCGAACCTGAAGCTTTTTACAACCAAGTTGGTCCAGACACAGCATCAAACTTCTATAATAGTTACAAAGAAGACATTGCTTTGATGAAGAAAATCGGTCTCAACAGTGTTCGTACTTCTATTCAATGGACACGCTTGATTGATGACCTCGAAAAAAATACCGTTAATCAAGATGCAGTAGACTTCTATAATAACGTTATTGACTGCTTCATCGAAAATGGCATTCGTCCAATTATGAACCTACACCATTTCGATTTACCTGTCGAGCTTTATCACAAATATGGGGGTTGGGAATCACGCCACGTGGTTGACCTTTATGTTGGTTTTGCTGAACAAGCTTTCAAGGCTTTCGGTGACCGCGTCAAAGACTGGACAACTCACAACGAACCAATGGTTGTTGTCGACGGTGAATATCTTTACCAATTTCATTATCCAAAATTAGTTGATGGTAAAAAAGCTGTTCAAGTTGCCTACAACTTAAACATCGCTTCAGCAAAAGCCATCGCTAAATTCAGAGAACTTGGCTTAGACAAAGACGGTGGTCGCATTGGTACAGTTTTAAACTTAACACCAACTTATGCTGCTTCTGATTCTAAAGAAGACCAAGCTGCCGCACACTTTGCTGAACTTTGGAATAACAAAATGTTCCTTGAACCAGCTATCAATGGGCATTTCCCAGAAGAACTTGAAGAAGTTCTCAAAAAAGATGGCGTCATCTGGCAAACAGAACCTGGAGATGCTCAAATTTTTAAAGAAAATACTATTGATTTCTTAGGTGTTAACTTCTATCACCCAAATCGTGTGAAAGCACCAGACATCGCACCAAATTCTGTCGGTGCTTGGATGCCAAATCGTTACTATGACGAATACAACATGCCAGGTCGTCGCATGAACATCGACAAAGGTTGGGAAATCTACCCAGAAGCCATTTACGACATCGCCATTAACATTCGTGACAACTATAAAAATATCCCTTGGTTTGTCTCAGAAAATGGTATGGGGGTTTCTCGCGAAGAACGCTTCATGGATGAAAATGGAAAAATCCAAGATGATTACCGCATCGACTTCATCAAAGAACACTTGGCTTGCCTTCACCGTGGTATCCAAGAAGGTTCAAACTGCTTTGGCTATCACCTTTGGACACCCATCGATTGCTGGTCTTGGATGAATGCTTACCGTAACCGCTACGGTTTCATCTCAAATAATATCCATACACAAATCAAAACTATTAAAAAATCTGGTGAATGGTTCAAACAAGTAACCATCGATAACGGATTTGAAGATTAATTCACTACCTTAATCCCAGTAGAATTCAACAATTCCTAGCTCTACTTACTCCTCAAAGAAGAGCTTTCCTCACAAATCCTTTTATTAATTTCACAAAAACACCTTATCAGATAACGATAAGGTGTTATTTAATGCAATTCATTTAAGAAAACACCATCAAAGATGGTGTTTGTTTAAGCGTTAATTTTTTTGTACATGTGCATCATTTCGATGGCAACTTCTTTAAGTGTCATTGTTGTCATTAAGTGGTCTTGTGCGTGAACCATGATGATTTCAATTTTAATTTCGGTACCGCTTGCATATTTCTGTAGCAAATCAGTCTGAGCATGGTGAGCCTGTAAAAGTTCTTCATCAGCTGCAGCTAATTTTTCTTCAGCCTCTTGAAATGCTCCATTTTTCATAGCATCAAGAGCTTCGTGAACAGAGGTGCGGGCTGTGCCGCTGTGCAAAATAATTTCAAAAGCAGCAAGTTGTAATTCTTCTTCAGTCATATCTAGCAGCACCTCATTAAATATTTTCCAAAATCAAATTAGCCATTTTCTCAACACCCATTGGGATTGGAACGTAAGCTTGTGGTGGAACTTTGACAACAGGTCGCCCTGATTTTTCACCCGCTGCCGCAAATTGGTTGTAATACATTGTAGCTTGTGGACTAACAAGGTACAAATCATAAGTAGCATCAGTAATCACACGTTCCCCTTCGTTTGAACTGATTGCTTCAACAGTAATGTCTTTTCCTTGTGTTTTAAAATAATCTGTTGTTTTTTGTGCCATAAGTGATGATGACATTCCGGCAACACAGATAATTAATGCTTTTGCCATGGTTATTCTCCCCTTTTAAATAATAGACTTAGTAACTGTAAATGATTGCGCTACCAACATCTTTAATAAAAGTATATCACAGTTATTTTGATAAGTCTAGTCTTTTAAAATAAAAGAGTAAACTTTTATGCATTTTCGCAAAACAGCACTACTCCTATTTTCAAATCTAATTGCTTGTCTATCCATTTCTAATATGATAAATTGGCTAAAAGTAAAACAATCATGAGGAATTTTATGACAGAAAATACATTAACCATTGCTTATATCAGCCTAAGTGGCAACACTCAAAGTTTTGTTAAACGTTTAGGAGAATACTTAAAAGAACATTACCAACTTGAAAGCAAAACTATCAATATCAAAGAACTTAAGCATGAAACTTTTCCAGTCACTTCACCTTTTATCGCAATTTTACCGACTTATCTCGAAGGTGGAAACGGGGTTGACTCAGGTGATGTTGAGATTTTGACAAATCCTTTGGGAGATTTTATCGCAGCACACGATAACTACAAACACTGCTTTGGAATCATTGGCTCTGGTAACCGCAACTTCAACGAGCAGTATTGCCTGACAGCTAAGCAGTACGCTAAGCGCTTTGGTTTTCCAATGCTTGGTGATTTTGAACTTCGAGGCACAAGTGCCGATATTGAACGTTTGGCAGAGATTATTGTCGATAATTTCCATATTTTCACAGCAGGCTAAATAATTTTTAAAGCCTTTTCAGAAACAAAGTTGCAAATAAATGTTATAATGACATTAAAGAGTCGGAAACTTCCGACCAATGACTAGATTTTATTGGAGAAACCATGAAAACAACAGTTGATTACATTACAAAACTTGCAAATATCCCTTCACCTACTGGCTACACAAGCCACATTATGAATTATTTGATTGCTGAGCTTGAAAGCTTTGGCTATGCCCCTGTTCGCACAAATAAAGGTGGCGTCATGGTCACTGTCCCTGGTAAAAACGACAGCAAACACCGTGTCGTAACAGCTCACCTTGACACACTTGGAGCAATGGTTCGTGCTGTTAAACCAGATGGTCGTCTTAAGATGGACCTTATCGGTGGTTTTGTCTACAATGCCATTGAAGGTGAAAACTGTACTATCCACGTTGCTAAAAATGGTAAAAAAATCAGCGGTACTATCCTCATGCACCAAACATCAGTTCACGTCTACAAAGATGCTGGAACTGCTGAGCGTAATCAAACTAACATGGAAGTTCGTCTTGATGAAAAAGTAACAAACGAAAAAGAAACACGCGCACTTGGTATCGAAGTTGGAGATTTCATCTCATTTGACCCACGCGTCGTTGTTACCGAATCTGGTTTCATCAAATCACGCCACTTGGATGACAAAGTTTCAGCTGCTATTTTGATTGAATTGCTCAAAGAATACAAAGTGCAAAATGTCACTTTGCCATACACAACTCACTTCTACTTCTCAGCATTCGAAGAGCTTGGTCACGGTGCTAACTCAAGTATTCCTGTTCAAACTGTCGAATACCTTTCTGTTGATATGGGAGCTATGGGTGATGACCAACAAACTGACGAATACAGCGTATCAATCTGCGTCAAAGACGGTTCAGGTCCATACAATTTTGAGCTTCGCCAACACCTTGTAGCCTTGGCAGATGAAAATAAAATTCCATACAAATTGGACATCTATCCTTACTACGGTAGCGACGCCTCAGCTGCACTTCGTGCTGGTGCCGAAGTTAAACATGCCCTATTTGGAGCTGGTATCGAATCAAGCCACTCATACGAGCGCACACACATTGACTCTGTTCAAGCAACAGAACGCCTCGTTGACGCTTACCTCAAAAGCCCAATTGTAGAATAAATAATTAAATAACAAAAAAAGAGTGGACTCATGTCCGCTCTTTTTACTCTGACATCACTCGAAGTTCGTAACCTTTATAATCATTTTCATCTAAGATGATTTCTTCATTCTTATATCGCTCACTCACAATTCTCAAAGCTTCATTTTTATTTGCTGCTTCAACTTCCACAAACTTTTGAAGTACTTCTTCAATTTCAATACTAAAATTTTTCATGACATCCTCCGTAAATAATTGTTTAAGTGTTAATATTGCGATCCATTATACCACATCAAGATGCCACTTTAACTAAAATCGCCCCTGAGATCAGGAGCGATTTAGAAAATAAACTAGACTGTTTTTAACTTAATAAATTTCAAATTGTTATTAACACTCTTCAACTTTGAAATTAAATGCGAGCGAAGTGAGCATTAAACGATACTTACCGCCGTGGTGGATGTGGCTAAAGCATCAATGAATAAGCCACCCGGAAGTTTTGAGACTATAGGCTCAAAACTTAGGCATGGAATTCCGTAGGAAGTCGCTGCCGACGGCACCTCCTAAGGTAAGTATCAAAAAACACTTTTATTTACCCAAAATCGCCCCTGAAATCAGGAGCGATTTTTATAAAAACAAACAAATAATTAGGAGGTAAGGTTAGTTAGTAGTTAAGTTCGACTGCTAAACCAAAGTGGTCGCTGACGATTGGAGATTCACCGCCATCAAAGACAACTTTTGATGACTGAATGTCAATATCTTTACTTGTGAAGACATGGTCTACTTTAAGGGATTGTTTGTTGCCTTCCCAACCATCAATATCTTCAATAATCGTGTGGTCACCTTGGATGACTTTTGCTACTTTGTGACTGTCCTGCAAATCAAGCGGACTCTTTAAAATCATCTCATAACCAGCAGTATCCGTAGGATTGTTAAAATCACCCATAAGCACTAGTGGTTTTGGATAATCACTTAGAGCTTTTTCAAGTTTTGCCCATTCACTTTCAAAGCCCTTGCCATACCAAGACATGTGAAGACTGACCACAGTGATTGTTTTACCATCAACTTCAGTCTCAGCCGCCAAGACACGTCTCGTATGAAAATCGTGTTCATCATCCACTTCAGAAACTAAAATATCTTGAACCTTGATTGGTTTTTTCGATAAAATCACAACACCTTCATTGTATTTATCGTAGCCGATATGATTATAAGCCCAAGACCAATAGTAATTTCTACCTTGACTCTTAAGGTAATTCACTAGTTGCAAAGCATAATTATCACGATGCAAAGCTGGACTTCCAGGGAGTTTTTCATACCCTTCAACTTCTTTTGTTTCTAGTCCTCGGATGTCTTGATTAATTTCTTGAAGGCAAATGACGTCATAATCTTCACTATAAATCGTTTCTGCCAAATCAAATAATTTTTTCAACGCATTGGCTTCTAACCATGAATGCGTATTAAGTGTTAAAAATTTTGCCATGTTTTTCCCCTCAAGTCAAAGGAGAGTCCGAGATTCCTACCTCGGACTCCCTTCTATTTAGTTTTAACCTAAATCTCTATATCACTAATAATATAAGCTTAAAGTTCTACTTTTGCAACAGCTGTTTTCGCAGAAAGTTTTCCTGTTTGTGTTAAATTGACTGCTTTGATTTCTGCTGTATTTGTGAAAGCAACGATAGTTGTTGTTTCACGTCCTGCTGATTGGATAGCTGCCAAGTCAGCTACCACCAAAAGGTCACCTGCTGTTACACGTTGACCTTCTGTTACTTTAACAGAGAATGGTACACCGTTAAGAGCAACAGTATCAAGACCAATGTGAACAAGAACTTCAAGACCGTTATCTGTCAACAATCCAAAAGCGTGTTTTGTTGGGAAGACACTTGTTACGATACCAGAAACTGGTGCGTAGATATTACCATTTTCAGGTTCTACCGCAAATCCATCGCCCATCATTTTAGCTGAGAAGACAGGGTCTTTCACTTCTGTGATTGGTTTAACTTCACCGTCAGCAACTGAAAGAACATCTTCAGTCACACCTTTATATGAAGCTTTAGTGACGTCATTTCCTTTAACTTCTGCTAAATCGATTGTTGGGATCTCAGCTCCTGAATCAAGAAGGTCTTGAATATCAGATTTCAAAATATCTGCTTTTGGTCCATAAACAGCTTGTACACCTGAGCCTTTAATGATAAGACCCATAGCACCTGCTTTTTTCCAAGTTTCTTCATCACCAACTCGTGTGACATCTTTGACTGTTACACGAAGTCGTGTCATACAAGCATCAACATCTTCAATGTTATCGCGTCCACCAAGGAGATTAATGATTTGAACGATTTGAGAATTTGCAGATACTGTCGCACCAGTTGCTGATGCAGCAGTGTCATCATCCATGTCGTCATAGTTACCGTTACGACCTGGAGTGGCAAAGTTAAATTTCTTAATCATAAAGTCTGCGATGAAGTACATCACAACACCTGATAAGATACAGCAGATAACAAAGTTAATTAAATCTCCACCAAGACCTGCTTTAAGTGCCATTGGTGTACGTGTCAAAAGTTCGATATTACCAAATGAATGGAGACGAAGGTTAACTAAATCAGCTAAAGCAAATGTCACCCCTTGTACAACTGCATATACAACATAAAGTGGCATTGCAACAAACATAAACATGTATTCGATTGGTTCAGTAACACCTGTCAAGAATGTAGCTGCTGCTGTTGAGATAAACATCGCAGTGTATTTTTTCTTCTTGTCTGGATCAACGTTACGGTACATTGCAAGGCTAAGCCCCATAAGTGTACCAGTTGCACCAATCATTTGTCCGACTTTGAAGCGGGCAGGTGTTACAGTTGCCATAAGGTGATGGTAATCTGAAGGATTTGAACCTTTAAGGTTGATAAGGTCTGTTACCCATGCTAACCAAAGTGGGTCTTGACCAAAGACTTCAGTACCTTTTTGAGCACCAGTCAAGATTTCATAAGTACCACCAAGTGAAGTGTAGTTCATTGGGATAGTAATCATGTGGTGAAGACCAAATGGAAGAAGCAAACGTTCCAAAGTACCATACAAGAATGGCGCTAAGAATGGAGCAGAATCTTGTGATGATGCAATCCACATACCAAATCCGTTGATTCCTGATTGAATGATTGGCCAAACAAGTGACATAAGCAAAGCAACAAGAACTGAACGGTAAATAACAACGAATGGTACGAAACGTTTTCCGTTAAAGAATGAAAGAACATCAGGCAACTTACGGTAGTTGTAATATTTGTTGTAAGCTGTTGCCCCAACAAAACCTGAAATGATACCAACAAAGACACCCATGTTAAGTGCTGGCTGACCAAGTACGTTAACAAAGTAGTCTGCTACAAGCATTTTACCACCAAGAACGTTGTGAACAACACTTTTACCGTCAGCAATCATATCAAGTGAAATGCCATAAACGTGACCTGTAATCAAGTTGATGAGGATAAATGCGATACCAGCGGCAAACGCACCACCAGCACGTTCTTTAGCCCAGCTACCACCAATAGCAAGAGCAAAGAGAATGTGAAGGTTATTGATAATTCCCCAACCAATTTGTGCAATAACATTACCAACTGTAGCAAGAATAGCTGAGTCTGCATTGATTAGCGGTAGGGAGTTACCGATACTAACCATCAAACCGGCTGCCGGCATAACGGCAATAACAACCATCAAGCATTTACCGAATTTTTGCCAAAATTCGAAGCTGGTCAATTTTTTAAATGCCTTCTTCATGAAACGACTCCTTAAACTCTATGAAACCAATTGCTTTATTACAGAATGTAAATTTTGCCCGATATTTAAACATTCTAATCACAAAGCAACTAATTCCAAAAATAATTTTACGCAAACGTTTGCGTTGTTTTGATGATTTTATTATAGCACGTATTTTTAATTTGTAAAGCGTTTTCGAAAAAAATTTTAAAAATAAAAAAGTAAAGGATTGTTCGCAAATGGAAAAAAATCCTCCACTTTCTCTTGTCTTAATCATTGTTGGTCGACTCCCGCTCAATGATTTTGTGCGAAATAATCACCTTTTGATGACTTTCTTTTTGCTTTTTATCCAGCAAAAGCTGCGCTGCTTTTTCACCCAACTGATAGGGGAAAATATCAATCGATGTCAGAGCTGGATTTGCAATCGCCGTAATCAAAGAATTATTAAAGCTGATGATGCCATATTTCTTGAGTGACTGACTATTTTTAAACAGACGCTGCAAACGAATCGCCATAATATCATCGCAAGCGACAAACCCTTGTGTCTTAGGATGCTCAGCCAAAAAGCTTTGCAATTTCAAAACATTGTCATCCTCGTTCACCCTTGAAAAATGCAGAGACAGTGCTTCTTTGTCACAGCTTTGCATATAAGCACTGTAACCTTGATAGCGCTCCGTCTGTACAAGCTCATTCATATCTGTATAGGCAAAAACCAGATGTTCATAGCCCTTTTCTAGCATAAATGCCGCAGCATCTCTTCCTGCTTGGTAGTTGTCATTATCAACAAATCGAACTGATTTTGGAATTTTTTCCTCGTAAGAACTTCCGACAACAACACAAGACACATTTTTTTGATTTTTGACAAACTCAAAAACAGAATCATTTTTTCGTGAATAGAGAAAAATAAACTTTCTGATGTTGCCACTGCGAATCAATGCCTGACAATTCTTGCGCAGCTCATCATCCGTACGACCACTTGCCAAATTGACCATGTAGCCATTCTCGCTACAAATGCTAGAAATACCTTGGATAATCTGCATGAAAAACGGGTTATTGCCAAGAGAGTCCTTGCTTTCACGAACTGGCAGAACTATCCCAATTGTATTTGTTGTGCGGTTCACCAAGTTTTGAGCAGAATAATTTGGTGAGTAGTCCAACTCTTCCATTGCTTTTCTCACACGTTCCTTGGTTGCCTCACTAATCATATCGCTATCATGTAAAGCTCTTGATGCTGTTGAGGTTGAGACCCCAGCAAGTTTTGCTACGTCCTTTATCGTTGCCATCTTTTTGTCCTTATTTTGAAATTCTTATCTCTAGGATAAAAATTTTTTAAAGCGCTGTCAATTAAAAAATTACAAAAAGAAGTTGAGACTTTCGTCCCAACTCACTTTTACAATAATTCTAAAGCATAGCTTACGCTACTAAGAGCATAGAGCGGTGCCGTTTCGGCACGCATGATACGTGGCCCTAAACCGATTTTCAAGCCACCTTTTTCCTCAAATGCCACAATTTCATCTGGTGAAATTCCGCCTTCTGGGCCAAAGATAAAGAGAATTTTCTCTCCTGCTTTGACTTGGCTCAATTCACGCGCTAAAATAGCCGTTTCACCTTCTTTAGCTGACTCTTCATAAGCAATGAAAATCTTATCAAACTGGTCAAGTTCAGCAAGAAAAGCTGCTTTTTTATCAAAAAGAGTCACACCTGGAATGACATTACGTTTGCTTTGCTCAGCAGCACCAAGAGCAATTTTTGCCAATTTATCTGCTTTTTTGGCTAGTTTTTTGCCATCCCATTTGACCACAGACCAATCAGCTGGAAATGCCCAGAGATTTGCCATACCAAGTTCTGTTCCTTTTTGCGCAAGAAATTCTAGTTTATCACCTTTAGGAAATCCCGCAGCAATCGTCACTTCAACTGGCATCTCAACATTGCTATCAAGCTCTTTGATAATTTCAAAACGGTGCTCAGCACTATCGACAACCTTTGCCAAACGTTTGATGTGGTCATCAAAAACAAGGACAACTTCCTCATCTTCTGTCAGACGCATAACGTTAAACATATGTTTTACCGTGTCTTTATCTGTGATTGTAACGACGTCTTGAGCTTGTCCTGCTACAAAATATTGTTGCATTTATCCTCCAATTACACCTGAAATATCATCAGTCTTTTTGAAAACACAAGCATTCCATTCGCCTTGAACCATATGAGTTTCAAGGAAGAATCCTGCATCTTCAGCTGATTTACGAACCATTTCCCATTTGTCAGAAATGATACCTGACATGATAAGGTAACCTTCGTCTTTCACAAGACGATAAGCATCTTCAGTCATATTGACCAAAATATCAGCGAGAATATTTGCCACGATAACATCAGCTTTGATGTCCACACCTTGCAAAAGATTACCTGTAGCAACATGGATATTTTCAGTATTGGCGTTAAGGTCAATGTTTTCTTGTGCCACGCGCACGGCTACTTCATCAAGGTCATAAGCGTAAATATCTTTTGCACCAAGAAGTGAGCTTGCGATTGAAAGCACACCTGAACCAGTACCTACGTCAATCACTGTTTCACCACCTCGAAGCACTTGTTCAAGTGCAAAAAGACTCATTTTCGTCGTTGGGTGAGTTCCTGTACCAAATGCCATACCAGGGTCAAGACGAATGGTCTTTTCACCTTCACTAGCATCATAATCTGTCCAACTTGGAACGATTGTCAAATCATGACTGATACGTGTTGGTTCATAATATTTTTTCCAGTTTTCTGCCCAGTCTTGCTCAGCTAATTCTTGTGTTTCGTAGTGCACATCCCCAGCGTCCACACCAAAATGTGTCAATTCAGCCAAACGCTTAGCTACTTCTTTTTCAACAGCCTCGATGTCGATATTTTCTGGGTAGTAAGCTGTGATTTTAACAGTTTCTACTTGTTTGATTTCTGGGAAAACTTCGCCGTATTTTCCGACGTGTCCAAGATAATCAGCACTATCATCGATAGCCACACCTTGACTTCCCAATTCAATTAAAATATTTGACGCAGCTTCTTCTGCATCACGCAAGACCTCAACAGTCAACTCTTGCCACTTGTTCATAATTAAGATACCAAGCCCGTAAAACACAAAGCCAAAATAGGAAAATCACCGACGGCGCTTGCGTCTAGGAGAATTTTATCTTTTTGGCACAGTGTTTCGGGCGGGTTCAGTTAAAATACTAACCGAACCTTTTCCTTTCTAACTGTACTAAAAGGATACAAGTCCGTGTTCAAAGATGAACACTTATCCTCATACTCCTTTTCTATTAGTTTCGGGCGGGTTCAGTTTGAAACTAGCTGAACCCTTTCTTTCTATTTAATCTAGAATTCTACGCTTCCTAATATCTAGGATAAGCAAAGAATTCTGTTTCTTTTAAGTCAGCTTTGCCTTTTTCAAAGCTTTCAGCGTCCCATTCAAGGGCGAAATCTGTAGCATTTTCATCTGCCAAGAAATCCATCAAATCATCAAGTCCATTTGTTGCCACATCGTTCAATGTTTCAGCAAAATAAGCCAAGAATTCGCGTGAGAAACCTTTTTTAGCATCAAAAGGAATTGTCACCAAATACTCATCTTCATCAACTTTTGATTTTGCTTGGTTGTAAAATAACACGTAATCTTCAAAGACGATGTCTTCGCTGCTAACTTCACCTTGGTCATCCACTGTTTCAACCGCAGATTGATTCTGCGCTTCTAAAATAAAAGTCACTTCCACTGCATGATTTTTCTTATTCCAATCAATGGCATAATCAAACGTGAAGTGCTTGTCCATTTCTTCTTCTAATACTGATAAAAAGCCAAATTTAGCCATTAAAAATTTCTTCCAATCTTCTTTTGTGTTACAATTATTTTAACATAACTTAAGGGGAAATGACATGCAAATACGACCAATGAAGCTAGAAGACATTGAACAAGTCGTTGCAATGGAAAATAAAACTTGGGACAACTTCAATACACCTGCTAGCTTACCAGCCGCAAATAAACATAAAATCATTCAAGCCTTTCAGAATCATTCACATTATCTCGTTGCTGAAGAAAACAGGGTTATTTTGGGAGTTCTTGATTATCATGCTTACTATCCTTTCCCTAGCGCACGTCACGTGGTAAGCTTTATTATCGCAGTCGACAAAGACACCCAAGGTCAAGGTATCGGGCACTCTCTTATCCAAGCTTTCTTTACCGTAGCTAAATCTGATAATTACAAAAAGGTTGTTATCCACGTGCTATCATCAAATAAAAACGCTTGCCGTTTCTATGAAAATATCGGCTTCACTCTGGAAGCTACCCTTAAAAATCAATTCTACCTAAACGGCACTTACGTCGATGACCTCATATACAGTTATTACTTGGAGGAAGTACATGCCAAATAATCTCGCTTTACGGATGCGTCCCAAAAATATTGACCAAGTCATTGGGCAAAAGCATCTAGTAGGCGAAGGAAAAATCATTCGCCGCATGGTCGAAGCCAATATGCTATCGTCCATGATTCTCTACGGTCCTCCCGGCATCGGGAAGACCTCAATCGCTAGCGCTATCGCAGGAGCAACCAAGTACGCCTTTCGTACCTTCAACGCCACAACCGATAGCAAAAAACGCCTGCAAGAAATCGCCGAAGAAGCAAAATTCTCTGGCGGACTGGTTTTACTGCTCGATGAAATCCATCGTCTCGATAAAACCAAACAAGATTTTCTGCTACCATTGCTTGAAAACGGCAATATCATCATGATTGGAGCGACAACTGAAAATCCATTTTTCTCAGTCACTCCTGCCATTCGTTCCCGCGTTCAAATTTTCGAGCTTGAGCCACTCTCAACTGACGACATTAAGTCAGCTTTGCAAACTGCTCTTTCTGACAAAGAACGTGGATTTGACTTTGATGTCGACATCGATGCAGATGCCATTGATTTTATAGCGACAGCAACCAATGGTGACCTTCGTTCTGCCTTTAATTCACTTGACTTAGCCGTCATGTCTACAAAAGCTGATGAAAATGGGCTTCGCCACATCACGCTTGATACCGTTGAAAATAGCTTGCAGCGCAGCTATATTACCATGGATAAAGACGGAGACGGGCATTATGATGTTCTCTCAGCTCTTCAAAAATCCATCCGAGGTTCTGATGTCAATGCCAGCCTGCACTACGCGGCACGCTTGATTGAAGCTGGTGATTTGCCAAGTCTTGCCAGAAGACTAACAGTCATTGCTTATGAAGACATCGGGCTTGCAAACCCTGATGCGCAGATTCATACCGTCACCGCCCTTGAGGCTGCTCAAAAAATCGGATTTCCAGAAGCTCGTATCTTGATTGCTAACGTCGTGATTGACCTTGCACTTTCACCAAAATCAAATTCAGCCTACGAAGCTATTGATAAGGCAATCGCTGATTTGCATCAAAACGGAACCCTTCCTATTCCACGCCACCTTCGTGACGGACACTACGCTGGCAGCAAAGAATTAGGCAATGCCCAAGGCTACAAGTACCCTCACAACTATCCAGAAAAATGGGTGAAACAACAGTATCTCCCAGATAAACTGGCCGGAAAAAATTACTTTGATGCCAACCAAACTGGTAAATACGAACGCGCCCTTGGTGCCAATAAAGACCGAATCGATCATTTATCAAAATAACTTTTTGTAAGCTTTTCTGATACTTTTCAAAAAACGCTTTCTAAAAATTGGGCTTTACCCCTTGAAATATTTTTTTAAAGTGGTATCATAATGACATAGGTTAATTGCTGTGGCATACGAATTCACATCAATGTGTTGACCGACTAAATATTTGTATTTTGGGAAACAGTAGTCTTTCTCCAGTATGCAAGCCGTCACACGCGGAAGCGACTAAGGAGAAGCGAGTTGCCCACCTGCTTTTACATTCGCGGGTTCAATACAAATCGTGGATCACGGTGCCAATACAGCTTCTCATCCTTCCTTAGCTCAGTTGGTAGAGCAGTGGACTCTTAATCCATGGGTCATAGGTTCGAGCCCTATAGGGAGGATTTTCCCACATCCCACAAGTCTTGCTATTGCAAGACTTTTTTGTTTATTCTCATAAATTTGCTCAATAACTTTTCTTTCAAGTTAGTTTGATAACCAGATATTTCTCACCTGAGATCAGCAAAAAAGCGCTATTTTCATAGCGCTTAAGAAGTGAGAAAAGAAATTAGGAAAACTATAAGAAAACATTCATCTTCTTTACTAATTTGAATTCCCAACTAAAGATGATTTTTGTATTTTGTTACTCGTCAAAATACAAAAATTTCTCTCCAAGGTTAAGATAGGGTGCTTTAGTATTTATAACTTGTGTCGTCTAATTAGCATAGTTAGCAATAGGAGTTATATTGACTTAACCTTGGATTAATTTTATTTTATCATAACTTCTTTTTATAGATAGCTCAGAACACTTTTTAAATATTGTCATACTGACAAACAAGTTGCCTATGGCTAGTTTTTCTGATATGCCAATATTTATTTCCATAATAAAAAGGCACTGAAATAGTGCCTTGTCATTTTTATTCTTTTACTTCCATACGTTTTTTAGTGACCAAAAATACAACTGATAACAGAACTAAAATTGTTCCGATACTGTATAGAATAGTTGTTCCCACGCCACCCGTTGAAGGAAGGAGCGAACCTTTACGACTGATAATTTCAGCAGTCAATGACCCTTCTGAAAGATTTGATTCGAAGTGTGCATCGCCTGATTCACCCTTAAGTTTGGTAGGATCTAGATTTTCATTATAATCAGTCACAATTGTGAAATCGATTGGTTTAATAGTGTTATAACCATCTGGTGTCACTGTTTCTACAAGGGTGTATTCCCCGACATCAAGCCCTTCAAACGCAAAACGTTCGCTCTCATCGACAGAGATTTTTCCAACTTCTACTTTTTTATAAGTGTCGCCATCTTTGACGACTTTGTAAAGCGTAAATTCAGCACCTTTTAGAGATTCTCTGTTTTTGTCAATTTCTTCAAAGACCGCTTCGTAAGTGTAGACCTTAACAATAGATTCTGGGGTTTTTCCTGTACTTGCTCCAACTCCTGTGTTATTTGGGTTATTTGAATAAACCAATTCAACATTACTTGGGTTACCTGATGAGCCGTGAACAGCCTTATCATTAAGCTTAGCGGTATATTCGACAATAATTTTTGATGAAGCCGTTATACCATCAAGGACTTTCAAATTATCGATTTTAAAGTCTAAGTCATCAAGATTGAAGAATGTTGTCACTTCAGTTTTTGTTTTACCATTATCAAGATAAATTTTTATCGTATCTTTGTTAAGCGTAAATCCAGGTGATAATTTGTCCAAAAGTTCAAAATAGTATGTCTCATAATCATCAAGATTTTCTGGTAATGTCGCAGTCAGCTGGAAAGGAACATCATCCCATCTGTCATAGTCCGCAAAATCTTGCCAGTCAGTCTTGATACCAGTTGTGTCATTAGTTTCTTTAACTTTTTTTGTGACACTTGGAATAGACGTTTTTGGTGTTACCGTTACATTTTTTAATACTTCTAAAATATAGTTGGTATAAGCTTCGTTGTTACCGACTGTTTTATTTTGGACAAGATAATATCCTGCCTCATGCCCAGTCAAACCAGTCGCATTTTGAAGATACTGACCTGCTGCCTTGGCAAAGTCTTTTGCTGCTTTCGCATCCGCACCTGCAGAACCGAGCTTTTCAGCTACTTCTGCCGCAGAAGTCACACCATATTTTTCTTGTAGTGCTGCTTTACCAGCGTCCGTAATACCATTTCCCCATTCAATATTTGAAAGGGTTGTCTCATCTGATGATAAATCACCTGTAAAAACTTGGTAAGCTTCATAAGTTCCTGCACCACCATCTTTAACAGTAATATCATACGCCATCGCTTTCCCACCAACAAAAATGAGAAGAGCCGCTACCAAAGTAGCTAGAAACAGTTTAAACTTTTTCATAATAAATCCTTTTTTCTTAAGATAGTAACTATGAGAACTATCTTTTTATAATCATAATTTCCTCTATAAAAAACAAGGGTCCTCCACAACACCTTGTTTCTCATAGAATGATAGGTCTAAAAAAATTAGACAAATTTTCAGACTACAGGATACTATTTTAACATAAAAGTGGCATTAAAAGAACTAAAACGGCTTAGATTTTTTTGAAAATTTAATGATTTACAGAACACGACAAGAATTTCTTGATGAAATTAATTTATGAAAAAAAGAAAAAGGCACTATAAAAAGTGCCTTAATAATTATAAAGTATGTAAAAATTATTTTATTAATTTTATTACAACAATAGCCAAAAGGATAATCGTTAAAATAAAGCAAGATATTAAAATAACAACAATAATCGTTTGAAATTGACTCGCCTCACTCACTATACGTGTACTATTTTCTTTATTAGCAATGCGATGACCACGTACTAATAAACGTTCCGTATTAATCCCATATGGTGTACAAGTCATCAAAGTAACATAATCTTGATTAGGATCAATTCTCAAAGGAGAACGATCTTCTGGAGAAATTGTTAAAATGCGATCTACTTCATAAAGTAATGTTTTATCAATTACTTGAATTTTAAAAGTATCTCCTTCAGCTAATTGATCAATATCAGTAAATAACCTTGCAGAAGGTAAGCCACGATGTCCTGAAATAACGGCATGACTCCCTTTACCTCCAACTGGTAGTGATGTTCCTGGTAGGTGACCTAAGGCAACACGTAAAACACTATCAGATGTTCCATGATAAACAGGCAATTCTAAATTAAGTTTTGGGATCTCAACATAAGCCATAATACCTTGACCCGTTACATTAAGGGTCTGATTATAAACTTTCATCTGATTAGATGTCAAATTCAAATTTGGAACTATCCCTTGACGCAAGGAGCTGTTATAATCTCTTGCATCACTCAGAATTTTTTTCTGTTTCTGTTCAGTCATCTTTTCAACATTACGATTATAGTTAGCAATTTGCGTGATTTGTTTTGCAGCATTCACATGATTACTAATAGTCGGATACAATAATAACGATACGCCTGTTATCAATATGACTATAATTGCAATTGTCAAAGATTTTTCTTTGACTTTTTCTAACATACTATCTCCTAACTATAAATTAATAAAAGGAGGGGAATTTTCCCACTCCCTTCATATCTTAACTATTTAACTTCCATACGTTTTTTAGTAACAATTAACACACCAGCAATAAGGATTAGAACAACACCTACAGCATATAAAACTTTTGTTCCCATACCACCTGTTGATGGAAGAATTGAACCTTTAGTATTTGGAACTGGAGCTGTTAAAGAGCCTTCTGAAGTATTTGAAGTGAATGTAATCTTACCAGTTGGATCAACACCTGAAAGCTCTGTCAATTGAGGTTCGTTTGATTCTGCATCATGTTTAGCTGAGACTGTAAAGAGGATATCATCAATTGTGTTATAACCATTTGGTGTATCTGTTTCTGAAAGTTTGTAATCACCATCGTCGATACCTGAGAAAGTAAATGATGTTGCTTCACTAGCAGAAATAGCTTTTACCACATTCCAGTTATTAGCAGAATCTTTTTTATAAAGTGTGAATCCAGCATTTGCCAACGGTTTATTATCTTGGTCAACTTTATTTACAATAACTTTGTATGTGAAGACAACTACAGTATCTTCTGGAGTTTCACCGTGACCAGCAGCATTAGGATTGTTTGAATAAACAAGTTTTACAGTATTTGGGTTACCAGCTGAACCAATAACAGCATTTGAATCAAGTTTAGCTGTATATCTAACAACAATTTTTGATGAAGCTGTTACGCCAGAAATAGATTTCAAATTGTTAATTTTAAAACTTGAACCATCCTCAGCAATTGTAAATGATGAAGTAACATCAGTTTCATCACCACCATTTACAAGGAAAACTTTAGCATCTTTGTTATAAGTCAAACCTGATGAAAGAGTATCTGCAAACTCTAGATAGTATTCATCATAAGTCGCAAAGTTATTTGGCAATGTCGCAGTCAATTGGAACGGTACATCATCTTTGATATCGTAATCAGCAGAATCTTGCCAATCACTAGTTTTACCAGATGTATCGTTAGTATCTTTTACTTTTTTCTCAACAGTAGGTGTATCTGTTTTAGGTTCTACAGTAACATTTTTAACGACTTTCAAAATGTAGTTAGTATAAGCTTCATGGTCACCAACTGTTTTATTTTGGACAAGGTAGTAACCAGCTGCAAGACCAGTCAAGCCACCTGGATTTTGAAGGTATTTCCCTGCTTCCTTGGCAAATTCATCTGCATCTACAGCTTTGTCACCAAGTTTTTTAGCAATTTCTGCTGCAGAACTTGCACTATATTTAGTTTGAAGTGCTGCTTTACCAGCGTCAGTGATACCATTTCCCCATTTAATGTTTGAGAGTGTTGTCTCGTCCGTTGACAAATCACCTGTGAAGATTTGGTAAGATTCGTAAGTTCCTGAACCACCATTATTAATGGTGATATCGTATGCCAATGCTTTTCCACCAGCAAAGGTGAAAAGAGCTGCTACTAAAGTAGCAAAAATCAATTTAAACTTTTTCATAATAAATCCTTTTCCTTTTAAATAGATAGAGCAAAAATATATAAAATAGGTGTTAAGAGTATCGTTGACTAAGCAACACCTCCTTTACCTAGGGGATCAAATGTCATTATATCTGACCTCCTTTTCTTCGATATCTATTGACTTTAAAAACCAGAAGTCCCAAACCAACAATTATCGCAAGTATTCCAAATAGATATTGTAACAAAGTTCCTAGACCACCTGTCTCAGGTAATACATAGGCTTCTTGTGCTATATTTTTAATGGTTAAGGTTCCAGATGAAGTAGCAACATTTGATGCTACTTCCGATGTTCCTGCATCATTAGCATAAGTTGCTGTAAATCCAGGAACCTCATGCTCAACAACATAGTAAGTATAATTGACAGTCGTTTCACCCTCTTTACCAGTAAGAGGTAAGTCTTTATGTGTTTTTGTCCAACCATTATCATGGTTTAATGTAATATCTGATTGAAGGACTGAATCAGTTGAAGTGCCACCACCTTCTGGTGTTGCTACCTGATGCAAATCATATGTAATCGAACCATCAGCAGAATCATACTCATCACCTGAAGCAGTAAACCATTTTTTATCAACCATGATATCAGTCGTTTCTACTTTTTCTTCTTCATTTTTAATAAATTCAGAGTTATCAGATATAGCTAAGTTAGTAGCATCTGTAATACCATCAGCCTCAGGTTCCATTGTTTGATCTGGATCGTAGTAGAAATAATATTTTTGAGGATTACTTGGTGTCTTATAACCAGGTGGTGCTGATGTTTCTTTGAAGTAGTAGTAATTACCTTTTGTGAAAGTATCTGGAAGATTAGATTTTCTAATATTAATTTGTCCATTAGCATCCGTTGTATAACTTGTAATTTTTTCATCTTTACTATTATAAACGGTGAAGGTTGCACCTGCTAAGGCTAAGTTATTGTTTTTAGAATCAACCTTATAAATCGTGTATGTTTTTTCAGCATCTATCGAACCAGATGTTGATATTTCTAACCAGCGAATTGGAGTATTGATGCCTGACTTTCCTGAGACAACACCTGCACCTGATAAAGTTGCAGTATTAATTGGATTGTATTTTGGAATGTCTTTTTCTTTCTTATTATCTGGATCTTCTTTTGAAACTTTATAATCATAAACAAGCGTATAAGCTTTTTTATCTTTTAAATTCACTGTCAAAGTTCCGATATACACATAATATCTTCCACTGAAGTGTAAACTTTTTTCCATGTTATACGTCCAAGACCATTCACTAAATGGAACCTCCATACCAGTAGCATTGTCGTATAATTTAACAGAATTTTGAATCAATCCAATATCTGAAATTCCTGGTGCTTGTCCAAAGTTCATCTCATCATTTAGTGTTAAATCATCTGAACCAGCTAACAAATCTGCTGCAGTTGGGTTTATCGCTATACTATAGTGCAAGCGGCGTTCATCGTTGTTCCAACTACCACTTTTAGTGATAGGTTCTGAGGAGGCCTTACCAATCGTAACATTTTGTTTTTGACTATCAGAACCATACTCGTGACCATCAACTGTGACAGTCACATTATTAGTTAAAGAAACAGCTTTTGTTGACCCTGTTTCAGGTATTTCCGTACAGAATGTTGTAAAAGTTAACCAAAACTCATCTTGGTTGCCAATATTATTTTTCAAACTTTGCCCATTAGTTGTTGAGAAATTTAAAGTTACAACCTTATCAGATGAAATGTTTCCGTCTAAAGCTATGTTAGACACATCAGCTGTGTCAGAACCAGCTGAAATACTACTACCCGAAATCGTTGCTGCAATTTGTGAAGTATGCTGACCATAACTAAATCCAACTAAGTTTACATTACTTGGTAAAGTATCTGTAACAGTCATACTTTGAATATCATCAGTCAGTCTAATCTTCACTTTCCATGTCACAGTACCATCTTCACTATTTACAATTGAAGTGGCTTGATTTTCGTTGCCATCCATTTTGATAACATTAGACGTATCAACGTACGTATGATTTACTTTGCTATCATGACTATCTGAACTAATCTCATTATCAAAATCTACTGTACTTCCTCCGTTAAGTTTTGCACTTGAGCTATATTGGAAAGAAATGTCTTCTGATGATGAAACGTCTGATGTCAAGGTAATCATAAACTCTGTATACTTAGCATTGTTATCAAGAGCACTATAATCAGTGTAGCCATCTGATTCCTGAACTTTTGCTTTTAAAGTAAAGGTATCTGCACCAAAGGCAGCCGTTAAATGTTCATAGAGTTCTTGAAGCTGTGCTTTCGTGTACCAGTGAATTGTAGAATCTCTGCTACTATCTGAACCTTGATGTAGAACATCTTTAAATTTTGTACCAGAAACAAGTTTATCATCATCAGGCATTGTTATTGTTGCTTTCCAAGTAAATGCCTTAACATCTGAATCACTTGTATCATCTTCGCTCACAAACTCTTTAACTAGGTTACCATCTCCTGGAACAGTAACTTCTGCCGAGTCTTTAGAACGGTCTGTTGTTGTCGTCTTATCACCATCATCATCTAAGTATGCTGTGTTTTTAATTTTAGTAGCATCCCATTTAGAATTAGTTGCTGGCGTTGTGTAAGTAATAGTATATGATTTGGTATTAACACCGTTTGAAATGGCATTAAACTTAATATGTGAAACTTTATCATTACTATCACGTTCTATCGTATAGCCTTCGCCATCTGGTGAAAGAGTCAGATTACTTGCTTTACTAAAATTATCATCTGACAACGTTGCTCCGGCAATATCGTTACCATTTGAATTCACAACAATCGTCCAATTAATCAGCCCTGTTGTGCTATCATAATTACCACTTTTTGTAATATCATTTAATTTTAGATTAATCACTTCACTGTCACTTGGTGTCAGATTATATTTATCACCACTTGACGTTGCATTAATTTTATTTAGCAATTGAACCTCTCGACCAGGTGCTAAATCTGCAATTTTATAGCGGTAGTTAATCGTATAAAAATGTCCAATTGGTTTGCCATCAGCATTTACTCCACCAGATACCATCTGAGGTAAAGTCATCGACCAAGTTTTATTGGCAGTATCAAAATTAGGAGCTACATTCACCGCTTCAGTAGCTGTTACATTACTTGTATCACCTACATATGTTGAATAAATAACTGATACTTGATCAACAGAATCAATAGAAATTCCTGAAGCTGTCAGCGTATCGTTAAGATTGATCTCACCTGGCGTTCCGTATTTTGAATCAACAGTAACAGTGTAGTTTGCATAGGCTGTATCTTCTTCGTACGAAGCAGTACCTTTTTTAGTAGTTGTTAAATCATAATTTTTAGTGACATCATCTGCTGGAATTTCAACCGTCAAATCTGACGAATAACTGATATTGTAATTGCCAGATTCATCTTTGAAACTAGTTCCATATACGGCAGTATATTCAATATTTCCTAAAGCATCTTCTCCAGTATCAAGTCCTTCAATATAATCATCTAGAAAACTAATTGCTAAATAATAACGCCCTCCGTCTTGAAGGAACTTATACTTGAAAGCTTCTTTCTTATCAGATCCACTGCCTGTAGTTCCTGTATATTCTTTATTTAATTCAATATTATGACTCAGATCTGCCCCTTCTGGCAGCGCTAAACAATAATTTTTATCATCAATTAAGTTATCTTTATTAATTTTAAATTTTAATTCAAGGGCAACCGTTAATTCTTCTGTTGACAAATCTTCCTTAACCGAAGACTCGTCATAACTATATCCTGTTAGGAATGGAGCAAAATCAGCATAAGTTACATCCGCAATTGTGTATTCAGAAAATTGATTTGATGTAAACTCAACATTTGTCAAACTATCTGAGCTATCTTGTGTAATAGTGGTATCTTTTTTACTTGTCAAATCCTCAACATTATCAAGATTATTACCAGCAAAATGGTAAAATTTCCAGTCACTTGGAACTGAAGAACTTTGAATATTTGACTTAAAATTCATAGATACTTTGACATCTTTACTTGGTTCAACTTCATCACCATTTTTATTCAAAAATGTGATGTCATAAGTTCGAGTCTGAACCAATTTTTGCTTTTTATTAGCTAAATAAGAAGTCAGCTTTTGATCAATAGCTGTAGTCTCAGTTACAGGTGTTACTTTCAAATCAACAGCTTCTGAAAATGTTCCATCTTCATAATCAACATTTACTGTGACGTCATCAGTCTCAACATTTAAGGTTCCACTAGACTTAAACTCTTCAGTATCTTCTTTAGAAGCTTCGGTAGACTGCTCTGTTACCCTAGAGCTATCATTGATTGTTGAAGAATCAGCAACTGTAGATGATTGCACTTTTTCATCAGTACTTTCACTTGGTGTCTCAACCATCGACGAACTATCATCAGTATTAATTGTAAATGCCGGCGACATAAACACATATGCTGTTCCCAAAACGAGTAAAATCGCTAGTGTTGCAACAACATAAGAACTCTTTTCCTTCTTGAACTGTTTCTTAATAAGATTTTTAAGCTCTATCAAAACTTTCCTCATACAACATTCCTTTAAACATTTCTCACAAAATCATTTAACAATACTAATTCTTGATAAGGGCCAAATTCTAATAGTTAATTTGCCAACTAATTGCTTAGAACTGACTGCTCCAACCACAGAATTTCTTGAATCAACCGAATTTTCCCGATTATCTCCCATGACAAAATATTTTCCATCTGGTACTTGATATGGTAAACAAATGTTTACCTTGCCATATGACTTCTTTTCTCCATTGAGGTAAGGCTCGGTAAGTTCTTTATCATCAACATAAACATTTCCATCTTTGTCAAGGTTTACCCACTGACCTGATGTTGCAATAACACGTTTTACTAAGATTCGATTACCACAAGAAAAAGCAATGACATCACCTTGTTTTAATTTATTATGCTTAATTGATAAAACCACGTCACCAGCTTTTAAATTAGGCTTCATTGAATCTCCGTAAATGTGTAACATTCTTATCCAGAATGTTGATAGTATTGACGAGACAGCAACTACAACTAACAGCATAAAAAGGACACTGCGAACTTTTTTCATGTAGTAGTCATGAGAACTATTCACCTTCAAAACGCTCTAACCTCTCCCAAATTTTCATAGATATTTCTGCAAATGTAAAATAAAATCAGTTGCTATTTTATTAAAAAATGTGAATTTTTAATAATTGTATTTTTGATTTTCATAACATATAAACTCTAAAAAACGTGTAAAATCAATATTTTTATGGTTATTTGCTAAGATTATATCATAAATAAAAAGAAAGAAAAGGAAGAAAACAATGAAAGCAAATTTTTCATGAAAATAGCAAAAATATCTCTAAAAAGTAATTTGAACAATTAAACCATCTCATTTATTTCACATTATATTTAGCCTTTTCTTGATATTTTTGGTACGATGATGGTGAAAAAGTACTTGAATAATCAAGGGAGGTCAAAGCGATGAATACTCTTATCATTTATGCACATCCTTACGAAAAAAGTTTTAATCATGCTATCTTTGAAAAAGTTAAACAAGATTTAACAAAAAAGCACAAGGACTTTGATGTCATTGACTTGTACAAAGATTGTTTTAATCCCGTTTACACGACTGAAGAATTAGCTTTATTTAAAGACGGAAAAACGACAGACAAATTGGTTAGTCAATATCAAGAAAAGATTAGCAATGCTGATGAAGTTATTTTTATCTTTCCTGTTTGGTGGAATGATACTCCCGCTATGATAAAAGGTTTTATTGATAAAGTGATGAAAAAGAGCTTTGCTTACGAAGTTGGAAAAACTGGTCTCATCGGGCACCTCACACATATTAAAAAAGCTGCAGTTTTTACTACTTCTACTTCACCAACTTGGTATTTAAAACTCTTTTGCGGCAATGCTATCAAACGTGTTTTTATCAACGCTACCTTAAAACAGCTCGGTTTTAAAAATATCACTTGGAATAATATGGGAAATATTGATAACAGCTCAGCTGAAATGCGACAAGAATTTCTTGATGCGATTGATTTATAAAAAAGAAAAAGCACCCAAACGGGTGCTATTTTAGTTAAATAATCGGTCTAGCCAAGTTATGAACAGATTTTTCCACAGCTTGAGTATGGTTTCATCTTGAAGACCATGACCTCCTTGTGGAAAAAGGTGCAACTCAACAGGAACTTCCTTTTCTTTTGCTATTTTTGTCAGTGTCAAAAGATGTGTCGGATCAACGATGACATCATCCATGGCTGCGCACAAAAATAATGGCGCATCACCTTTTTGGACTCGGCTAAAAATGTCATATTCTTTTGCAAATTGGTCACGTTTCTCAGGATTATCATAAGTATCTCTGCCAGCTAAAATGGCAATAATCTTGTCATTGACTAGAGAAAGTGCTGGATAGACACCTGCAAGACCTGCTACTGTAGCATCAACCTTATCAATCTCATCTGGAGAATAATCTTCAGGCATAAGGTTGCGATTTCTAAGCCAATAATAGCTTTCAAAAGCCAAGTTACCGCCCGCAGAAAATCCAATCAAGGCAATCTTTTCTGGGTCAATACCATAATCGCTCGCATGATATCGCACATAACGTATCGCTCGCTGACAATCTAAGAACATCAGCGGAGCATAATAAGGATAAGTCCGATACCAAAGGATAAAGGCTGATATTCCTGCACGATTTAAAGCCTCAGCTGTTGCTTTTTCGTCTTCCATAACTTTTGTTAGATAAGCACCGCCAGGGCAAATAATCACACAGCGTTCACTGCCTTCGACAAGATAAGGAATTAAAAACGGTTCATCTTCGTAGGTCATTTTTGCAGGACCGTTTTCGATTTCTTGGTGAAATACCAAGGTATCATTGCCTGATAAATCGCCAAGTTCTTCACTGGTCTTGTCCCAAATACCGGGATATTTTTCAAATAAATCCTCTTCTGTGTATTCCTTGTGGATATCTAAAACGTCGGTCTTACTTTTATGTGAATTGCCAGGGATTTTATCTCCCCAAATGTATAACTTTTCCACAGCTTTTCCACCTTTCAGTGATTATTTTTATCCTTTGTGATATTCAAAAGCAATGGTATAAGTCTTTTCGGCATTGGCTGGAAGGACAATATCACCAAAACCTTCGTTGTTAATTGCATCTGGCAAAAATTGAGCTTCGAGTGCTACCGCTTCAAATTCTTTTGTCATTTGACCTTTATCACGCGCCGCATAAATACCATCTGAGATACCAATCATACTATAAACCACCCAAGCATCACGATCTGAGTAAAGATTGATAAAGTCTCCGCTATCTTCATCTTTTAATTCACCGCATGGTTTATCAAGTGATGGATTAACCAAAAAAGCATCATCAAAACCACCTGTCGCAGCAATAGCATCTCCAAGATTTCGACCAGCTCTAAAATCATAGGCTGTGCCATCTACCTCAATGAATTTGCCTGTTGGCACCAAATCATCACGTGTTTCCAAGTAACGGTCAGCAGCCAAAGTAAAGGTATGGTGTGCCAAGTCTTGGCGTTCACCGAGATTAAAGTAAACGTGGTTAGTTGGGTTAAAGAGGGTCGCTTGACCGCCATTTTTACCAGTGTAAGTGATTGTAAAACGATTGTCGTTGTCCAACGTAAAACGTGCTGTTACCAACATATCACCAGGGAAACCATCAACACTTTCTTTGGCATTGTAAGTCATGACAACAGTGGCTTTGTCAATATCATTTTCAACTCTTGCTTGCCAAATGTGTTTGTGAAAACCATTTGGACCTCCATGAAGAGTGTTTCCTTTTTCATTTTGAGGGACTTGCATAGCTTTCCCATCAAGCTTGAATTGACCGTGGTCAATGCGTCCTGCTACACGACCGATTGAATGCCCAGCATGAAGAGTATTTTTACCATAGTCTTCAGGATTATCAAAACCAATAATAATATTTTTATGACCGCCTTTGCCATCTGGCACTAAAAATTCTTGGAAAGTTGCTCCCAAAGTTAGCAGACTAACCTGAACATCCTTGTCATTAGTAATAGAATATTTTTCAACATTTTTACCATCAATAGTTGCAATGATTTCTTGTGTTACTTTCATTTTGTCATCCTCTTTCTTAGGTCTTACCTTTATTTTACTCTTCACAAATTTCTTTGTAAACGTTTACTTGTTTATTTTACCAAGGTTTTACTAAAACATTTGTTTACTAAAAAAGAGAGAACCTTGCAGTCCTCTCCTCTATTAATGTTTAGGAATCTCTACCGTTTCATACCATTAATAACAACCGATGGGTCCTGCCTAAAGGAGATTATGTTAGACAAGGATTTGTTAAATTCTAAGTTTCAGGTATAGGTATATGTGTTTTAAGTATTAAAGGTGAGTTTCAACTGTCATTAATTCATATGAAAATGATTTTAGAATTTCTAAACATAATGCAAATTAATACGATGGGCGCTTAAAAGGAGTCCTAACTTTTACTCATCAAAAAATGAAGAAAAACATAATGTCGACACCCATCAAAAATCGCTAAAACTTTTCTAGTCATCACCCCTTTCAAGGATATTTTTAGTTAACTTTTTTAATCTTTATTGAGGTACTCCTAAAGTACACTCGCCCACCCATGCTTTTACTGTGCTTATTCTTTGCTAACAACGCCGATTAAACGTTTTTTGTAAATCAGCGCTGCCGGGATTAAAATAATGACGCTACCGCACCATGCTGCTGGATTGGCACAAACCACACCAGTATAACCGACAGTTGCGAGTCCAACAATTGAAACCACAACACGCATGATTAATTCCATAACCCCTGCAAGTGTCGGTGCAAAACTGCGTCCTAATCCTTGAATGAAACCTCGTACGATAAAAAGAATAGCCAAAATCCAGTAACACAAACCGTTAATCATATAAGCAATTTTTGCTAAATGATAGACATTTTCAGAAGGATGATTGATAAAAAGTCCGGAGAAGAAACGGTCAAATGTCACCAGAAGTAGGGCGAAGGCGATTGCCCAAATAACAACAATGTACAGCGTATGGCGAAGTCCTTCTATTAGGCGTTTAAATTTGTGGGCTCCGTAGTTTTGCGCTGTAAAGGTTGATATGGCTTGCGCGAGATTCATCATCGGAAGCATAGCTAATTGGTCTGTTTTTGCAGTAATGCTTTGAGCAGCAATTGCAACTGTTCCCAAATTATTTAAAACAATTTGGAGTGTTAGCGAACCAAGGGCAATAATACTATTTTGAAATGCCATTGGAAATCCTAACCTCGCATGAAGTTTCAAATCAGCAGAGTTCAATCTGTAGTCGCTTCTTTTCAGATGGAAGTACGGAACTTTTCTTCTAATGTAGATAAGTAAAAAAATTACTGAAAAAAGTTGTGCTTCTACTGTTGCAACCCCTGCACCAAAAACTCCCATATGCAAAGCTAAAATATAGAGAAAATCAAGACCAATATTCATCAGACAGGCCAAGACTAAGGCAATCAAAGGCGTCGTTGAATTCCCGACCGCTCGTAATACATTTGATAGATAGTTAAATAGTACTGTAAATACCGCACCGCCAAAGATAGATATTAGAAAGCGCTCACAATATTTTATTAGACTATCTGGCGTTTGCATCAATTCCAGTAACTGTCTTAAAAAGAGCAGTGAAAAGATACTCAAAATTAAACTAACAACTATCGTATAGAACAAGCCGTGAACGTAACTACGCTTCAGACCGACATAATCTTTAGCGCCAAAGCGCTGGGCGACAATGATGGAAAAACCACCTGTCAGCCCTTGAGCAAATCCGATAATTAAGAAAGTCAAGCTCCCTGTCGCTCCAATACTTGCAAATGCTGTTTGACCTAGTGTGTGACCAACAATCATAGCATCAGCAAAGTTATAAGCCAGTTGAAAAAAGCTCCCTATAATTAATGGAATCGTAAATAGAATAATAACCTTAATCGGTTTTCCTTGCGTTAAATCCTGCATGTAACACCTCTTAAAAGGACAAAGCTACTTAGATAACTCTCCTTTCGTGCTACCATATCGCTCCTTATTCTGGAATACGAATAGTTGCTACAGACATTGGTGGGATTGTAATTGATAATTGACCATCAACCAATTTTGCACCATCAAAGTCTTTGATAGTAATGTTTTCTGGATGTTCAAAATCATTGTGTTCATCCATTTTATCAGCTGTAATGTAACGTGCTTCTGCGATAGTATCACCAAATTCACCAGCCACATCAAGTGTTTGTGTATCAGTCAATGAATAGTTGCAAAGTGAAATTGAAATCATGCCATCTTTCTTAGAAACGGTGTAAGAAAGTGTGTCAGATTCATCACCATATGATGCCACTACATCAGCATCTTGGTGAACTTTGTACAAATCAAAGACATGATAACTTGGTGTTTTCACCATTTTATCGCCTTCAGTCAAAATCATTGCTTGCAAGACATTAACAGTTTGCGCAATATTTGCCATATGAACACGGTCAGCGTGTTTATGGAAGATATTCAATGTCAAAGCAGCAACCATGGCATCACGAATTGTATTTTGTTGGTAAAGGAATCCTGGGTTTGTACCTGGTTCGACAGCAAGCCATGAACCCCATTCATCAACAATCAAACCAACACGTTTTTCAGGGTCGTATTTGTCCATGATAGTGCTGTGTTTTGTGATGAGTTCATCCATTTTCTTAGCACTTTTAAGAAGTGACCACCATTGTGATTCTTCAAAACCAAGTGCTGGTCCTTTGTCTTCCCAAGCACCAGTAAGTGCATAGTGGTGCAAGCTAATACCGTCCATAAATGGTGCAGCAATTGACATGACACGGTCCATCCAGTTGTAGTCATCAATATTTGGACCACAAGCAATTTTATAAATTTTGTCTTTACCATATTGGCGGACAAATGTTTGATAGCGACGGTAAACATCTGCGTAGTAATCCGGACGCATGTTACCACCACAGCCCCAGCTTTCATTACCAACACCGAAGAATTTTACTTTCCATGGGTCATCATGACCATTTTCACGACGAAGGTTTGCCATTGGAGATTCGCCGTCCATAGTCATGTACTCAATCCATTCTTGCATTTCTTGGACTGTACCACTACCAACGTTACCGTTGATGTATGCTTCACAGCCAAGTTGGCGAAGCAATTCAAAATATTCGTGTGTACCGAAGTGGTTATTTTCAGTTACACCACCCCAGTTAGTGTTAACAATTTTTTTACGGTTTTCTTTTGGACCAATACCATCTTTCCAGTGATATTCATCCGCAAAACAACCACCTGGCCAACGAAGAACTGGGATTTTAATATTTTTTAAAGCTTCGACGACATCAGTACGCATACCGTTGACATTTGGGATTGATGAATCTTCGCCGACATAAATCCCTTCATAAATACAACGTCCTAGGTGTTCAGCAAAATGCCCATAAATGTATTTTGAAATTTTAGGTCCTTTTTCTTTTGTTAAGGTAATTTTCATTTTTTCTCCTTATCACACTAAGTTTATTTACCTTGGAATGCTTTCCAATCTGCCATAAATTGTTTCAAGCCATTGTCAGTTAGTGGGTGTTGTGCCATTTTGTCAAACAATGGTGCTGGGATAGTCGCAATGTGTGCACCGCATTTTGCTACACCTTCAACTTGTGCTCGATTACGAATGCTTGCTGCGATGATTTCTGTATCAAAATCATAAAAATCAATAATATCTCGCAAATCTGAAATCAATTCATAAGCATCTGTTCCAATATCTTCAAGACGTCCAACAAATGGGCTAATAAATGTCGCACCAGCTTTGATTGCCATGAGCCCTTGAGACACTGTAAAAATCAGCGTCACGTTTGTTTTAATATGTTCTTTAGAAAGGACATTAACAGCTTTCAAACCTTCCATAGTCATTGGGATTTTGACAACGATGTTATCAGCCCATTTCGCAATGTCATGGGCTTGAGCAATCATTTCTTCGGCTGTTGTACCAGTGACTTCTGCCGAAACAGGACCATCGACAATCTGACAAATTTCTTTGATGACTGTTTCGAAATCACGTCCCTCACGTGAAATGATTGTCGGATTTGTTGTCACACCATCCACAATACCTAATTCATTTACAGCTTTGATTGCTGCCACATCTGCTGTGTCTAAAAAGAATTTCACTTTTTTCTCCTTACCTTTTCTTATTTCACTGCAACTCGAATCATATTCCAAGATAAACCATCAAGAGTAACCTTAAGTTGGTCACCGTTAACAGCGTATTTATCAGAAGCAACTGGTTTAATGTCATCAGAAGTTAGGCTGTTGACTGCTTTAATATCGTGACCTGACATGTGAGTAAATTCAAGCACGTCTCCAAAAGCGAGCCCTAAACTATCCACAGACAAATCCATTTCTTCACGTGAACGGTTGACTGCAAAAATTGTCAATTCTGTTTCATCTTCATTCAAAACTGAAATAGTTTCAAGATATGGTACTTTGTCATAGTTTTCAGTCTTGTAACCATCACATGAAACAAGCGGTGTCATAACAGTACCTTTACCATGTTGTGCAGCTTGCATAAATGGATAGAAAATTGTTTGACGCCATGCTGGGCTTTCATTATCATTTTCTTCAGTGAAGATTGGAGCAATAACATTAACAAGTTGTGCTAGACAAGCAATCTTGATACGATCAGCGTGCTTCAACAATGTGATTAAAAGTGTTCCAAGTACCAAAACATCTTCAAAATTATAATGATCTTCTAGTTGTGGTGGTGCGATTAACCAAGGTTTGATTTGCTTATCATTTTCGTTTGAGTGGTACCAGATATTCCATTCATCAAATGAAAGATTCATCTGTTTCTTGCTGTGTTTTTTAGCCTTAACCGCATCACAGATAGCAACCACACCTTTGATAAAGTCATCCATATCAAGTGATGAGGCAAGATATTCTTCAAGGTTGTTAGCTGGATTACCGTAATATTGGTGAAGTGAAAGGTAATCAACGTAATCATAAGTGTGGTCTAAAACGGTCAATTCCCAATCACCAAAAGTTGGCATATGGCTGGTAGAGCTACCACAAGCAACAAGTTCGATAGAATCATCGACCAATTTCATTGCTTTAGCAGTTTCTGCTGCTGCACGACCATATTCTTCAGCTGTTTTGTGACCAATTTGCCATGGGCCATCCATTTCATTTCCGATGCACCATGTTTTGAAACCAAACGGTTCTTTTTGACCGTTTTCGATACGTTTGTCACTCCAATAAGTTCCACCTTCAAAGTTACAATATTCAACTAAATGGCGGGCTTCGTCGATACCTCTAGTTCCCATATTGACTGCCATATTGACCTCAACACCGACTTCTTTTGCCCATTTTGCAAATTCGTGAATACCGACTTGGTTGGTTTCAATTGCACGCCACGCTAAATCTGTTCGGACAGGACGTTTGTCTTTGGGACCTACACCATCTTCCCAGTTATAACCTGATAAGAAATTTCCACCAGGATAACGCACCAAAGTCACACCAAGTTCTTTAACTAACTCTTTAACGTCGTTACGGAAGCCATCTTCGTCACTAGAGATGTGATCAGGTTGGTAGATTCCTCCATAAACAGCTCTTCCCATGTGTTCAATAAATGAACCAAAGAGCCTTTTATCAACTTTTGAAATTGTCATATCTTTGACAACTCGTAAAGAAGCTTTCTGCATAATTTTCTCTTTTCTAAGACACCTAATAAATTAGGTCCCAAAACTTTAAATCTTTCTTGCTATAATGCCATAACCTTCAGTTGTCATCCCCGAAAGGACTTGTTCAGTATTTCCATCAACCATTTCTAACCAAGTTTTTACGAGATTTCCTTGCCACTTGAACTCATTGTCACCAGTTTTTTGATAGTCATTCTTTTTAATCGTTTCAATAGTACTTTCTTGTAAATGACTGTATTTATCAAAACGGATGACCTTCCAATCACCGGCAAGTTCCAAACTTTTCTGTTTACAATCTTCTTCATACAAACAAGGCGACACCACTGGCCAGCCATTTGATAACCAGGTTAATTTTCTAACATTTAGGAAAAACTCATCCGAAAATGCTTTTCGTCTAGCATGGTGCACCATGAATAATTGATTATCTGAACGTTTAAAAATCGAATTGTGCCCCGGAGCAAGTACCACCTTTTCACCAGAAAACTGATAACTGCCTAGCTCTTTCATACCAATTTCATCAGGATGATGTGTAAAATCATCCATCGCATAACCTTTGCAATCAATATAAGGACCGTCGATGTGACGTGAACGTGCAACTCGAATATTATAAGTATCATTCAAAGAATCATAAGAACAAAATAGATAATAATAATCCGTATCTGGATTGTAATAAATAAATCCACCTTCAATGGCTGTATCGACACTTTGAGGACGCATGGCTACGCGTCTACCAAAACCTGTTTCACTAGGTTTACCTGTTTTTTTATCTAAAGGCAAAATGTACAAGCCACCAAAGAATGACCCATACAACAACCACTGACTGCCTTCTTTGTCTGTCACAACATTTGCATCAATAGCATTATGATGACAAAGTTCAGAACTTGTCTTAACAACCAAACCTTGGTCTTTAAATGGACCAATGGGTGTTTTTGCAGTGGCTAAGCCAATATAAGATTTCGTACTGCCAAATGTTGACGTTGAATAATACATGCGATATTCATCGTCATAATGAATAATCTCAGGCGCCCAAAGGCCAAGAGCGTTACTCCACTCTTTAGCCTCTTTTGGAACACCAGGTAGGGCTTGCCCGATGAATGCCCAATCAACTAAATCTCGTGACATTCGTATCGGAACTCCTGAAGTTTCAGGTTGTCTAGTATCTGTCGAATACAGAAAATACCGCCCATCATGCTCTATAATCGTCGGATCATGAACACCAAAGGTTAATTGATTCTCTTGCATCTCAATTCCTTTTTATCGTCTTTTCTTTTCATAAAAAATTCCTAGAACACCAGCTGCTACAACACCACAAACTGCTGATAACAAGCTTGGTTTTACAGAATTTTCTTTTCTCATCTCTTTAGTTTTATTAATAGGAGTTGCAACTACTGAACTCTTTTGGATTTTCTTAACTGTTTTAACTTTAGGAGAGTTGGTTTGATTTTGTTTTTCATGAGGAGTTGTCACATTATCAGAAACACTCATTTCTCGTGCAGCATGAGGAGTTGCTGCTAAAGTATTTGGTTTTGATAAAAGTGTTTGATTAATAATTTGTTTAAATCCAAAAGTTGTATCAGCTTGTGCTTTTGCTACTACTATTTTTTGATTAGCTCGAGTCGTTTTTGTCGCTGATTTTTGAGTGACTTTGTAAGGTTTCACACCCCAAATCACTTCGTTATTATTGCCGACTAAGGCAAAAACAAGGCAAGGATTATGACTAGCACTTTCATCTTTTTGAACATCAAAGACACCTTTGTAAGTGACATTTTTTGTCTTGATGGTAATGTAGTAATTATTTCCTTTTTTAGTTTTTGTCCAAGTACCTGTCAAAGATCCAGTCACGGTACCATTCGCATTTAATTGTAGGCGTGATTTTGGTAACGGTTGACCCGAAGTATCACGACCATGATTAACAAATTCATAATCACCTACGAATTGACTTTCGCTTGCTTTTGTTAATGTCAAGTCTGATTTACGGTATTCAAACGGCAAAGCAACTGGCCAATTATCTTCTGTCATGCGCATTGGGTGCACACGAACTTCGTGGTATTCAGTTCCTTGATTAAATCTAGTATGGTTAACCAAATACCAATTGCCATCTTTATCAATAAAAGCTGAATTGTGTCCTGGTGACATGTAAGCTGACTGTAGACTATCTAAGTTATAGTTCCCCATAACCTTGATACCGTAGGCATCATTAACAGGATCAGCAGTCCAACTTGTGTAAGTTGGGTGTTTGCCTTTAGCATCAACATAAAGTCCATCCACGCGTTTTGAACGGAATAAACGCATGTTGTAGCCACCTTCACGACCAAGACCACCATAAGTGATAAACATGTAGTAATAGTCAGTGTTCTTATCATAAATGATATAAGGTGCTTCACCAGATTGGTGATAGCCACCAATTAAATGAGTACCAAAGTATTTATCAATATGACGTCCATCAGCTGTCTTACCATCTTTTCCTGGGTAAATAGCTTTACCAGTTGTTTTATCCAATTCTAGAAGGTAAATCCCACCTGACCAAGAACCGTAACTCATATAAAGCTTGCCAGATTTATCATAAAAGACATTTGGGTCAATAGCATTTGGTGCGTAGTCATTATTGTAAGTATGACCATTATCACGGTTCCAGATCTCTGAGAATCCCGGTTCAATAACACCAGCGGCCATCAATTCATCAATGTTAGTACCTTTGTAATTAGTATTACGAGTGCTGCCGTCTGTCGAATCTTCTCTTGTAAAACCAGAATAAATCAAACTGTCAACGTAATCATATGGTCCTTCAACTGTTTTTGAAACGGCGTAACTAATGACTGAACGTCGCCAAGTTGAGGACGTACAGAAATAATACATGTAAGCACCAGTTGAACCATCAGCCCATTTATAATCTGGATTCCAGACCACATCAGGCGCCCAAATTGCATAATGTCCGCCAGCACAATCCGCATCATCATATCCAGCCCATTCAAACGGCTTAGCAAGATTTTTATTCAAATCACCAAGAACACTTGATGGATTTTCATACTCGTGATTGAAAAGTGGTGTCCAGTTTTGTAAATCTTTTGATTTTGCTTGCCCTAAATGAGAACCAAAAATGTAATAAATTCCTGTTTTTTCGTCGTAAAAAATAGAAGGGTCGTGAACAGAAACACGTTTAAAATCTTTATCTTTGGCAGTTGCTGTGACAGTCACCTTACTATCTGTTAAATCAACAGCAGGTGCTTGATTATCAGCAAGTGTCTTTGTTTCAAGAGTCGTGCTGTCAGCATCCTCTGCTTGAGTAGGATTAACGTCAGAAGGAGTTTCAACTGACTCAACAGTTTTGTCTTGAGTTGTAGAAACTACTGTTTCTGACTGTGATTCAAGCTCTGTATCTACTTGATTTGCTACTTGTGTGTCAGTAGATACTTGTGACTCATTATCAGAAGTCTGTGAATTAGCATCAACTTCTGTAGGATTTGTTTGATTCTCTTCAGGCAATGACTGCGATTGACTGAGCAAAATCGGTGGCTCAGAAACTGCGTTAGTTTCTTCTGCTTGGACAGTCACACCGCCTGATAACAAAGCAATGGACACTCCCAGTAGTACACTGCTTGCACCAAGATGACTTTTGCGAATCGAAAAGCGTTGGCGAACATTTCCATTTGTCTGCATGATTTTTCCTCCAAATACCCTTTTTAATATCCTAAAACCATGTCTTTTATCAACTATTACATTACTTGACCAGGCTCACCAAATACTGGAAATCCTTTATCATCCCAAGAAAAGATTTGAGCATTGGCGTGTCGGTTTGGATTATCAAGCGGATCACCAGCTTTATTTTTTTCAGGACGCGCATGGAAAATGAGAACATCTTTCGTATCATCTTCACTACGTGTGAATGAATTATGTCCTGGGCCATAAAGGTGATGGCGTTCAGATGAAACAAATACTGGTTTTTCTGATTTGTGCCAAGAATAACCATCTAGCAAATCATCATCAACATTTGCCCAAAGCAGCCCCATCGCATAATTTTCATCCGTTGCGCTGGCTGAATAAGTCACAAAAACTTTACCGTTTCGGATTAAAACTGCTGGCCCTTCATTAACCAAGAATCCTATTTTCTCCCAATCATACTCAGGAATGGTCAATAATTTTTGCGGACCTGTTAGTGTCCACGGATTTTCCATTTTTGAAATATAAAGGTTTGAATTGCCTGGAATGCGTGGATCAAGTTGTGCCCAAATGTAATACAAGTCATCTCCCAATTCAAAAGCTGTCGCATCAATGCTAAAGCTTTCGTACTGTGTTTTCACTTGTCCCTTTTCCACCCACTCACCCTCCATAGGGTTAGCGCTTTCATTTTCAAGTACAAACATACGATGATGATGAAATTGACTACGTTCAACCGCATCATCACTCGCTGCAAAGTAAATGTACCATTTACCTCGTAGATAATGAATTTCTGGCGCCCAGACCAATTCACTTAGTGGTCCAGATTCGTGTGCATGCCAAATTGTTTTAACCTCAGCTGACTCCCCCAAGCCATTTAAGGTTTTTGCACGACGCAACTCGATTGTTTGATAACCAGGAACAGAACCTGTAAAGTAATAATAACCATCTGTGTGTTTATACACCCAAGGGTCAGCACGCTCCAGTACAATTGGATTGTGATAATCCTCTACATTATTCATATTTATCGTCTCCAAACTTTTTCTTAAAAAACATAATCTCATCTATCATAAATCGAAAAACTTCTACTTTTACTTCTCTCTCATCAAAGTTCTACACCATCTTTAACTTTGTAATATGCCTTTGTACGTGCAGCATAAACAATCAAAGCTGACAAATAGAAGAACACTCCAATCAAATCAAACGAAGCAAATTGAACAATAATACATACGATAATCCAAGCAACGATTTTTTTATTGAGAATCTCATCATCAATAAAGCGTGTCACAAGAAACGTGATAATTCCCATTACTAAGATTATTAAGCCGAAAATCATAATAAATTTTGTCAAACTATCTAACAAGCTAACTGAAGCATAGCTAACTTGTTTATGATGTTCGAAACTAGACATGCCTTCTTTTTGAAACCAATCAGAATATCCAAAAATCGTCAACAAAGCGGTAATAACATTCCAAATTGATCCAAGTATAAGTAGAATTTTTTCTGATTTACGTTTCATGAATTATACTAACCTTTCACACCTGCGTTTAAGTTCATTGATTGTACAAAGTATTTTTGTGCAAACAAGAACAACAAAACTGTTGGGATAATTGCAAGTAATGCAGAACCCATCAATTGACCAATCAAACGGTAATTACCGTAAATATCTTGAAGTAGCAACAAACCTGCTGTGATTGGCATTTTTTCAACATCATTGTAAACAATTACTGGCCACAAGAAATCATTCCAAGAACCTGTAAATGAGAACAAAGCACATACAATCAAGACCGGTTTAATAAGCGGTACAATGATTCGAGAGTAAATAACAAACTCACTAGCACCATCAACCCTTGCTGATTCGTCAAATGACTCTGGAATACCTTTCATGAATTGTCGTGCCAAGAAGATATTACCAACACCAGCCAAACCTGGGATAATCATTGCCATTGGTGAGTTTACCCAACCAAGAGTTTCAATGATTTTGTATGATGGAATCAAGTTAACGACACTTGGAAACATTGAAATACCAAGTACTGTGAAGAAAATTTGGTCACGGTATTTGAATTTCAATCGTGAATAACCATATGCTGTAACTGAAACCACAATAACAACTAAAATTGTGTGGCTTGTAGCGATAAACAAAGAGTTCCACAACCATCTAACGATTGGTGCTGTAGAGGTATTATTTAAGATTTCAACATAGTTGTCCATAATCCAGTTGACTGGCAACAATCTAAATCCGACAGAAACAACTTCTGTTTGTGAACGGAATGATGTTACAAAACCGAATATTAACGGAATAATCCAAATAACACTTAAAGCTATTAAGAAGATGTATGATAGCCATTTTGAAATTTCTATTTTTTTCATCTTTACCTCCTCAGTCCGCATTCTTATTCATGACATAGTATTGTGCGGCAGAGACAATCAAGATGACAACACCAAGGATAACCGCCATGGCAGAAGCCATACCTGCGATAGATTCCCCTTGTCCAAATGCAAGTGATCTGATGTACATCATTAGTACGTGAGTTCCTTGTTCTGGACCACCTTTAGTCATCATCAATGGTTGAGCGAATACGTTGAACGCTCCAGCTGTTGACATTACAAATGTGTAAATCAATGGGAAACGAATAGCTGGAAGTGTGATATTGAAGAATTTTTGAACTGGAGTTGCACCATCAATATCAGCAGATTCGTATAAGTCTTGAGAGACACCAGCAATCGCTGCGCGATAGATAATCAAGTTACCACCGATTCCTCCCCAAAGAGAAACAAAGATAATCAAAAGCCAAGCATAAGGTTGTTTAGCTCCCCATGAAACATCCAAACCAAACAAGTTATTAACAATACCTAGTTTTGAGTGGAAAAGCAAAGACCAAATCAAAGCTGCGGCTGAGATTGAAATCAATCCTGGCACATACAAAATAGCTTGGAAAAGATTTTTAAATTTAACTTTCTTATGTTCTAGTGCTACTGCAACGAGCAACGGAATGATAATCATCAACGGTACGATTAACACCACATAAACCAGTGTATTTTTCATACCATTAAAGAATTGAAAATGGAAAGTTGATTTTGCATTAAACAAAATAGTTTTATAGTTAGCTAACCCTACCCATTCAGGCTGACCGACTAAGTTCCACTTTGTAAATGATACGTAAATACCGTAAACAGTTGGAATAACAATAAAAGTTAAAAATAGCAACATGTGTGGCCCAATGAAAAACAGAGGTTTTAAATTCAGTTTTTTCTTCGTTTTCAACTTTCTCCCTCCTTCTAAAGATGAGGTGGTATTCCAGCCACCTCATCCTTTCTTTTTATTTGATAAAACACCTAAAATCAATTAACTATTCTTGAGGATTTTTTTCGTTTTCAGCGATTTTATCTTCAGCAAATTTTTGAATAGCTTTTAGACCTTTATCGATATCTTTCTTACCGTAAATAATATCCATTGCGTAAGTGTTAACTGCTTCATCTACATATGAATAGTATTTGTAGTCATAAATGTGAAGTGAGTTAATTTCTTCTGGAGATGAAGTGAAGAATGATTGTTTGTAGTTCTTGAAGTCATCACTTTCAACAACATCTTTACTTGCTACGATTTGACCAGCTTTGGCCCATTCGATAGAGTTTTTACGAACGTATTCCAAGAATTTACCGATACCTTTTTCTTTACCTTTTGTACGTTCAGAACTCTTCAACAAAGCAAACATGTGAGAAGAAGCACGGTTAGTGAATTTATCAGGAGAGAATGAGTAAACGTTTGTTACACCATAGTTCAAGCCTTTAACAGCATCGTGAGCTGTTGAAGTCCAAGTACCATCAGTTGAGAAGAGAACGTTTCCTGATTGGAACATCAAGTAACCATCTTCACCATTTGGAGTCATTAGACCTGCGCTAGCCAAGTTTTTAAGTGATTCAAATGTTTTACGCATTTCAGGTGTATCCAAGTTTGGTTTACCATCTTTTTCAATAGTACCGTCTTGGTTAGCAATTTCACCTAAGATAACCCATGAAATCAATGAGTTATTCAAAACGTAGTCACCTTTTTTCATTTTACCTGCAAGTGACATCATTTCATCGAAGGTTACAACATTATCATCTAGGAAGTTTTCACAACCATATTTTTTAAGAAGATCTTTGTTGTAGTACATTGCATTAGCGTGGATATCAAGTGGAACTGTGTATTGTTTACCATCGAATTGTCCAGCATTCCAAGCTTGTGGAAGGTAGTTTTCTGATTTAATATTCTTTTGTTGTTTCAAGATACCAGTCATTGGTTTTAACATGCCTGCATCAGCAAAAGCTGGAACACGGTCGGCGTGAATCAATGTCAAATCAGGAATACCTTTTTTAGAGTTCATCGCAGTGTAGATTTTTGTGTACATATCAGAAGTTACCACTGCTTTAACTGGATATTCTGGTTTAGTCTTGTTATATTCTTTAACAATGTTGTTCATGTAGGCACCGTCGTCACCTGTCAACGGGTTCCAAAATGTAATTTCTTTTGGATTAGTTTTTTGTCCACATCCAACTAAGAGTGTTGCTGCAAGTGTTGTTGCTGCAACCATTGCAATCTTTTTAAAAACTTTCATTTTTTTACCTCAATCAAATTCCCTTTTTAATTTACATTTTTGTTCATTCCAATACAAAATCCCCTTCTGAAATAAACAAAACATTTAATTTTAAGATTAACATTTTTATTAACTTTCTTGTTCCATCTGCACCTCTCTCTTTTGCATTAAAAGCGCTTTCATGTTTCGTATGATTTTATTATAGCACTTTAAGGTAACATTTCAAGTATTTTTTCTAGTTTTTTGATATATTTTTATTATTTTTTTCTCTAAAATTAAGTTAATTATAAAGTTTATTTTCAGTTAATTCAGAATGTTATCGTTTACAAATATTAATAAATATGTTAATATTAACTCAAAAGGAGGTGCTTAATATGCAACTTGAAATCAATTCTGAAGCTCTGCCTGTTTACGAAGCACTCGCAAGTAAGGTACGATTACAAATCATTCAACTGCTTTCTAAAAAGCGGATGCACATCAAAGAAATCGCCGATGAATTACATTTGAGTAGTGCTATTATCACACAGCACATCAAAAAATTAGAAGAAGCTCAAATTGTAAAAACTGAACGTATCGGCCACCAAAAAGTGGTCAGTCTTGGAATTGACCGCATCGAAATTAATTTTCCTAAGAAAATTTTTAATGCGTATTCAACTATTGAGACATCTATCCCTGTCGGTCACTACACAGACTACTCTGTTGAACCGACTTGTGGCTTAGCTAGCAAAGATGACTTTATCGGTCCTGTAGATGAGCCTCGTTACTTCATGGTTCCTGAACGTATGAAAGCTCAAATCGTTTGGTTTACTCAAGGTTTCTTGGAGTATCAGGCACCGAACTTGCTAAAAAAAGATGACACCTTGAAGATGATGGAAATTTCTTTTGAAATCGCATCTGAGTTTCCATTTACCAACAACAACTGGCCATCTGATATCACATTTTCACTAAACGACCAAGAATTAGGTTCATGGACAAGCCCTGGTGACTTCGGAGATATCCGAGGAAAATACACCCCAAAATGGTATCCTGATCACCTAAATCAATACGGTCTTCTAAAAACAATTCGTATCACCGAGCACGGAACTAACATCGACGGTGACTTCCTATCACCACTTAAAATTTCTGACTTGGATGCTTCTGCTGATACTTGGAAATTCCGTTTTGAAGTTAAGGGTGATGCCGAAAACGTCGGTGGCTGTACACTATTTGGCGAAAACTTTGGCAATTACAAGCAAGACATTAAAGTTAAACTCTTTTATAGCTAATAAAGACATAAAAAGGACGGCTTTTAGCCGTCCTTTTTCTTACCATTTTCCTTCTGGGCATGTTTTAACAGCTAAGGCTGTTCTGAATTTATAGTAGCAGCCACATTTTCCACAGGTGTGACCTACGCGTTGTGGACAAGTCTGACAGATTTCCTGGCGACGTTGCCACTCAGTATCATCAACCAAATTAAACTCTAAAGCCAATTGCTGCTCGATTGACTCTTCGATTTCTTGGTCTGACAAGGTCACTTTTGCAGCGCAGCCAAAGCATGGTGCGGTCATGGTACATTCCTCCTTACTTCTGGAAACCAAACTTGCATATCTGTCTCACCTTGATTGCCCCAAAGATAATAAGGCATCATGACCAAATCAGATAAACGTGAGGTTTCTTCATAATCAAACTGATAAAGTGTCTTTTCTTGCCAAGCATCAACTTTCTGACAAGGAAGTGTCAAGCTAGTATATACTCCAAAATCTTTTGTCCCTTTTACAGCATGAGCTTGATTAACCAATTTAGAATCTAAGCGACAGTACTTCAAATTTGGATTGTCAACAGCTTGCGCACAATAAATAAATGGTCCTTTTTGAATAGCTACTTTGCCAATATCAGCTCGTACTTCTGGATTACTATGCACTGCTAAGACAGGCTGACCAAAATGCAAAACAATATGAGCACCGTCTTCTAGATAAACTTTTATGCGACGACCTTCACGTTGCAAAACTTTAGCATTCTCACAAGTCACAGCAAGGTCTTTTGCCCAATAAGGCTCTTGCAAATACAAAGTCTTCTGTACCCCAGAGTAAGTTATTTCAACCTTGTTTCCAAATGGAAAATCAGTTTTTTGTTCCAAAACAAAATCCTTACCCTTCAACTGACTTGCGATGTAAAAATTAATAAACAGTTCATTGCCACTTTCTAGATAAATATAGCGACCAATCGAGCCGATGGTGCGAGCAAAGTTTGGCGGACAACAAGCACAACCTAGCCAATCAGGACGTTGTGTCTTAACGTGACCTTTACCAGGATTATGGTGACAAGAATCAACATCAACTTCTAAAGGATTAACATAAAAGAAATGTTTTCCATCGGCAGAAGCCCCTGACAAAATGCCGTTATAAAGCACGCGCTCCATGACATCGATATACTCTGCTTTTGGTGAAATTTGAAATAGCTCGTAAGCAAAATAAAGCAAAGCGATTGAAGCACATGTTTCACAGTACATGGTATCATTTGGCAAATCATAAGGACCAACAAAAGCTTCGCCGTGAACTGTCGAGCCAACCCCACCAGTTACATACATTTTACGATGCACAATATCATCCCAAATATCTAGACAAGCTTGATAAAGCTCAGCATCAAAATCACGCGCCACAATCTTTGCCATACCAGTCGCCATATAAAGCATACGCACCGCATGCCCAACAGCGTGTTTTTGGTGTTTTGGCTGCGTGTAAGCCTGCAAATACTCCAAATCAATCGTTGGATTATCATCTGATAAACCGTCAGCCAGATTTGCAGCTACTTCTTCCCGATAAAAATCTGGATTTTTTCCACGAACATCAATAAAGAATTGTGCCAAACGCAAATAAGACTCATCCTTGGTATAATCATATAATTTTACAAGCGCTAATTCAATTTCCTGATGTCCATCGGCACCTTGAATCTGATTGTCACCATAGCCAAAATGCTCAGAGATATTGCTAACAAAATGTTTAGCGACCTGCAATAACTTATCTTTCCCTGTCGCCTTATCATAAGCAATTGCAGCTTCAATCAAATGCCCAGCGCAGTACAATTCATGACTAAAATAAAGCTGACGATATTTTAATTTAGGAAATTTCAATTGGAAGTAAGTATCCAGGTACCCATCATCTTCCTGAGCCTGCTCAATAATAGCAATCACTTCATCAGCTTTCGCTTCAAGTTTCGCATCTGGCTGGCTTTGCAAAATAACACCAACTGACTCTATCCATTTGTAAACATCGCTATCTTGGAAAAACCACCCGAAATGTTCTCCTGTCGCAAGCCCTGCAGCAATTTTAAAATTCTCAATCGCATGACTTTTTCCTGCTGGCAAACTGTCATCTTTTCGCTCTGCTTGGACATCTACCGCAATCTCATCTTTTAGAACCTGCAATTGATAAGGAATCGTTTTTTCCTTGATTAAACGCAAATAATCTTGCCAAAAAGGCGAGGTAATTGCAACATCCTTTAAATCGAATTCTTTCATAACCTATTCACCTGCATTAAAACTTCCAACTACCCAAAAAAAGAGACCGCCAAACACATATCACACATGATTGACGACCTCCCTTCTCGTGTTAGAATAGTTAGATTTATAAGTATTAGTTTTTAATTATTAATATGAAATCGTTAGCAACAATTAATTAATATTTTCCCATTGCCAATTTTGAACTTCAGGAATATCATCACCATTTTCACGGATGTAAGCAGTGTGGTAAGCCACTTTGTCATCCATTTCTTTAGCAAATTCAGCCGCTTTGTCACCAAGGACTGCTTGAGCAGCATCTTTTGCAATGTGGAATCGGTCCATTTCTGAAAGAACACGCATATCAAATGGTGTTGTGATATCACCATTTTCACGGTAACCATGAACGTAAACGTTGTGGTTAGCACGATTGAAGAACAAATCGCGAATCATGTCTTCATAGCCGTGGAAACCAAAGATGACTGGTTTATCTGTTGTGAAGAGTTTGTTAAATTCTTCATCAGAAAGACCACGAGGGTCAACTTTTGGTGAACGAAGTTTAAGAATATCCACAACGTTGATAAAGCGAATCTTGATATCTGGGAAGGCTTTGTGAAGAATTGAAATACCAGCTAAAACTTCCAAGTTTGGTTCTGTACCAGCTGCTGCAAAGACAACATCAGGTTCTTGACCGTGGTCATTTGAAGCCCAGTCGATTACTTTGTAGCCTTCACGCGCCAATTCTTCTGCTTCTTCAACAGAATAGAATTGAGGACGTGGGTGTTTAGATGTGACAAGGACATTGATTTTATCTTCATCAGCAAGAGCTTTTTCCATGACTGCAAAGAGTGAGTTTGAGTCAGCTGGCAAGTATTCACGAATGAATTCTGGTGTTTTTTCTGCCAAGTGAGTCAAGAGACCTGGGTCTTGGTGAGTGTAACCATTGTGGTCTTGTTGGAAAACAGTTGATGTTGCAATCAAGTTAAGTGATGGGTAGTTTTTACGCCAATCAGTGTGTGTTTTTGATTTACGCAACCATTTGAAGTGTTGGGTAATCATTGAATCAACAACACGAAGGAATGATTCATAAGATGCAAAGAATCCGTGACGTCCAGTCAAGACATAACCTTCCAAGAAACCTTCTGCTTGGTGCTCTGACAATTGTGAATCAATAACACGACCAACTGGTGAAATCCATTCATCGTATGAGTCATCACGACGACCAAGCCATTGACGATTAGTCACTTTGAAGACATTGTTCAAACGGTTTGATTTTGTTTCATCAGGACCAAAGATACGGAAGTTGTCTGGGTTTGCTTGCATCAAGTCAGCAACATAATTACCAAACTCAATCATATCTTGTTTCATGACGCTACCAGGTTTTGTAGTATCAATAGCGTGTTTGCGCCAATCAGCAAGGTCAAGTTTTTTAACAACACCGGCATTAGTGATTGGGTTCATTGACATACGGCGGTCACCTTTTGGTGAAATCGCACGGATTTCTTCTTTGATGTAACCTTTTTCGTCAAAGAGTTCTTCTGGACGATATGAATTCAACCAACTTGTCAAATGGTCAATATATTCCATGTGACCTGCTTCAACTGGAATTGGAACTTGGTGAGCACGGAAACCACCTTCAATTGGTTCACCATTCCATTCTTTTGGACCAGTCCAACCTTTTGGAATACGAACAATAAGTACTGGCCAAACTGGTTGTGTAGCTTCTTCTGCTGGATGTTTACGAGCTTCAGCTTGGATAGCTTTGATTTCTTCGATAACAGCATCAAGTGTTTCTGCCATTTGACCGTGAATAACTTCAGGGTCTTTACCTTCTACAAAGTAAGGTTTCCAACCAAATCCTTCAAACAAGTGAGTCAATTCTTCATCTGTTTTACGAGCAAGAATTGTTGGATTGTGAATTTTACCACCATTTAGGTAAAGGATTGGAAGAACAGCACCATCATTAACTGGGTTGATGAATGTATTTGAGAACCAACCAGCATTAAGCGGACCAGTTTCAGCTTCACCATCACCGATAACAGTTGCGGCAATCACATCAGGATTATCAAGGATAGCACCTGTGGCATGTGAAAGAGCATAACCAAGTTCACCACCTTCGTGGATAGATCCTGGTGTTTCTGGCGCAGCGTGTGAGGCAATACCGCCAGGGAATGAGAAGATTTTACAAAGTTTTTTAAGACCTGCTTCATCTTGTGTAATTTGTGGATAACGTTCAGTGTATGAACCGTCAATGTATGAGTTAGAAACCATAACTTGTCCACCATGACCAGGTCCTTCAATGTAAAACATGTTAAGGTCGTATTTATTGATAACACGGTTCAAGTGAGCATAAATAAAGTTTTGCCCAGCAATTGTTCCCCAGTGACCAATTGGGTGAACTTTAACATCTTCTTTAGTCACTTCACGACGCATCAATGGATTATCTTTCAAATACATTTGCGCTACTGAAATGTAGTTAGCTGCTCGCCACCAAGCATCAACTTTTGATAGGTATTCTTTTGAATTAAAGTCTGTCATAACCATCGCTTTCTTTTCTAAAAATTTTTTTAAAAATAATGGGAGAAAGACTGATTGCACACAGTCAATCTCTCATCGATACAAACAAATAAATAGGAGTGAGGAGTATTTTCTTATTTTCTAATTAGGGATTATTATTTAATGACTACGTAATCAACACCGACCATTTTAGCCCAAGCAACAACTTGGTCAGATGTAGCGTTAAGTGAAACAACTGTGTGGTGACCGCCACCAGCTTCAATCCAAGATTTCACACCTTCGTGGAAGTTTGGTTTTACTTCCCAAAGAACACGTGCTACTGGAAGATTTGGTGCAGCTTCTGTTGGTTCGAAGGCTTCAACTTCGTTAATCAAAAGTTTGAAGTTTGTACCAAAGTCAGCCATTGAAACGACAACACCAGAACCTGCTTTACCATCAAAGATTAAACGAGCTGGATCTTCTTTACCACCGATACCAAGTGGGTTAACACTGATTTTTGGTTTGTTGTGAGCAAGAGTTGGGTCAACTTCAAGCATGTGAGATTCAAGAGCAGCTTCTTTACCTGCAGCAAGTTCATAAGTGTAATCTTCCATAAATCCAGTGCTTTGGTTGTGAGACATTACTTTCATGAAGCGGTCAAGCGCAGCTGTTTTCCAGTCACCTTCACCAGCAAATCCATAACCTTGTGCCATCAAACGTTGAACAGCAAGACCTGGAAGTTGTTTCATACCATGAAGGTCTTCAAAGTTATCTGAGAAGGCAGTGTAGCCACCAGCATCCAAAAAACGTTTCAAAGCAATTTCATAACGCGCTTGTTCTTTGACATGGCTTTCCCAAGTTTCAACATCGTAATTACCATAATCAAAGTCATAAAGTTCTTTGTATTCAGCAAAGAGAGCATCGACTTCTTCGTCAGTGACTTGATTAATCACTTCAACCAAATCTCCGATACCAAAGTAATCTACTGTCCAACCAAATTTGATTTGTGCTTCGATTTTATCACCGTCAGTAACAGCAACGTTACGCATGTTATCACCGAAACGAGCAACTTTGATTTCAAAACCAGAATTGTAAGCTACAGCGACATCCATCCAGTCACCGATTTGTTTTTGAACATCTTCGTTTTTCCAGTAACCAACAACGACTTTATTATTTTTTTGGAGACGAGCATTGATATAACCATATTCACGGTCACCGTGAGCTGATTGGTTCAAATTCATGAAATCCATGTCGATTGTTGCCCAAGGAATTGATTCGTTAAATTGAGTTGCCAAGTGCAACAATGGTTTTTGAAGCAATTTTGTTCCACGAATCCACATTTTAGCAGGTGAGAATGTGTGCATCCAAGTCACAACACCAGCAACTTCATCACGATAGTTAATTTCTTTCATCAATTTTGTGATGTTGTCAGCTGAAACAGCCAATTCTTCTTGGAAAACAAGTGGATAAGGGAGGTTACCGCTAGCATTCAAAGTTGCGACCATTTCACGCGCATGTTTTTTAACTTCTTCAAGAGCATCTTCACCATACAAATGTTGTGAACCAACGACAAACCAAAATTCTTTTTTTGCTTCTAACATAATAAACTCCTTTATATTTTCTTTAATTCTTAATCACAAGTTAACGATTTGCTTGACCGTAGTAAGCATTTTTACCATGTTTACGGTTATAGTGTTTATCAGAGATGTATTGTGGCAACTCTGGTGCAAATGGGTTTAGGAAGCGTGTGATAGCATTCATGCGACAAACTTCTTCCAAGACCACTGCATGCATGACAGCGTCATAAGCATCTGTCCCCCACGTAAATGGGCCGTGCCCTTGCAAAAGCACTCCAGGAACAGCCATCGGGTCCAAGCCACGTTCGGTAAATGTTTCGACGATAACATTACCTGTTTCATGTTCATATCCTGCATCCAATTCTTCTTTTGTTAAGAAGCGTGCACAAGGAACTGAACCGTAAAATGTGTCGGCATGAGTTGTTCCCATCGCTGGAACATCAAGACCAGATTGTGCCCAACTTGCTGCCCAAGGTGAGTGAGTATGAACGATACCACCAATCTCTGGGTAAGTTTTATAGAGCACCGCATGGGTTGGCATATCTGATGATGGTCGAAGGTCACCTTCAACAACATTTCCATCAAAATCACAAACCACCATGTCAGCTGCTGTCATCTTGTCATAATCAACACCTGATGGTTTGATGACAAAGAGTCCTGACTCACGGTCAACCTCACTGACATTTCCCCATGTGTATTGGATAAGGTGACGTTTTGGTAATTCCAAGTTAGCTTGATAGACTTTTTCTTTTAAATCTTCTAACATGTCTTTCTCCTAAATCGTTTCAACTGCTGCTCGTTCAACAGCTAATCCCTTTTTGTATTTTTCCAAGAAAGCTTTAAAACCTTCAACATCTGCAACATCTGGTTCAATAGTTGCTACATCAGCGTCTGCAAAGACAACTTCTTCAAGATAATCAGCAAGTGAACGTTCAGTGTGGGTCATATAATCTGCAAGGAGAGCAATTCCCCAAGCACCACCTTCACCAGCTGTTTCCATTACAGATACCGGACTGTTAATCGCAGCTGCTAACAAACTTTGACCAACTTTAGGTGTTTTGAAAATACCGCCATGACCAAGAATCTTGTCAATTTGGATATTTTCTTCATCGACCAAGATTTCCATCCCAATTGCAAGTGTTGAGAATGCTGATAGGATGTGGCTGCGCATCAAATTTGAAACGTTGAAATTGCTGTCTGGCGTGCGAACAAGAACCGGACGACCTTCGTTGATATTTGTAATGCTTTCGCCTGAGTAATAACCGTAGCTTAGAACACCACCACAATCTTTATCACCTGACAAAGCTGTGTTAAAAAGAAGTGGGTAAATGTAAGCTGTACTGATTGGTTTACCACACAAGCCTGAGAATTCTTGGAACATTTTCACCCAAGCATTAATATCAGAAGTACAGTTATTAGCATGAACCATAGCCACTGAATCACCAACCGGTGTTGTGACAATATCAATTTCTGGATGAAGTTTCTTCAAGGCTTTTTCAAGAACAATCATGGCAAAAATTGAAGTTCCTGCTGAGACATTACCAGTTCGTTTAGCCACACTATTTGTCGCTACCATACCAGTTCCAGCATCACCTTCTGGTGGGCAAAGTTTTGAGCCTGCTTCCAATTCACCACTTGGGTCTAGTAGTTTAGCACCTTCTTCTGTCAAAACACCAGCTAGCGTACCTGCTGTTAAAACTTTTGGCAACAAGTCTTTTAATTGCCACGGAACGTCGTAAGATTCAATTTTCTTAGCAAAGAGATTCAAAAATTCTTGGTTATAATCACCTGTTTCTGAATCAATCGGAAACATCCCTGAAGCATCTCCGACACCGAGAACTTTCTCACCAGTCAATTGCCAGTGGATGTAACCAGCTAAAGTTGTCAGATAATCAATATTTGAAACGTGTTCTTCTTTGTTTAACATCGCTTGGTAGAGATGAGCAATGCTCCAACGTTCTGGAATATTAAAATCAAATAAATCACTTAATTCCTTAGCGGCTTGAGCTGTAATGGTATTTCGCCAAGTTCTAAATGGAACGAGCAAGTTGCCTTCTTTGTCAAAAGCCATGTAGCCGTGCATCATTGCACTAAAACCAATTTGTCCGATCTTTTTAAGTGGAACTTGATATTTCTTAGCAACATCTGCTTTTAAATTACGGTAAGATGTCTGTAAACCTGTCCATATATCTTCTAATGAATATGTCCAAATTCCATCGACAAGTTTATTTTCCCAATTGTAACTTCCAGAAGCAATTGGTCTTTGCTTGCTATCAATTAACACTGATTTTATGCGGGTTGAGCCAAATTCAACCCCTAGTGATACGTGACCATTTTTAATGTCATCAATAACATGCACCATGGATAGCCCTCCTTTTGTATCCGTTTTCAATTTTCGAGATTATTATAACACTTCTGTTCGGACATGTAAATAGATAAAATTAAATTTGTTCGGACAGAAAGAAAAACAAGGCACAAAAAAAGTCCCATAAATGGGACAGCATCAAGCTTTTTCTATCATTTTTTAACGTCAAAAAATTTTTTTAAATTTCTTTTACAGAATCTCGTTCAATCATCTCAGGCGCATAAAGAATCGATGTCATCTCAGTATTCTTTTCGATAGCATTGATTAATTGTTGCGCAGCCTCTTGACCAAGCTGCTTTTTAGGATGTTTAACACTTGTAATCAATTGCGCTTGAGCCAAATATGAATTATCGTGACTAACCAAGGAAATATCTTTAGGCACAGTTAACCCGACCTCACGCAATGCCTGAATGAGTTGACTTGCCACTTGGTCGTTGTAGCAGACAATTGCCGTTGGAGCATCTGTTGAAGCCAAAATGTCCTCAACATATCGCTCGATTGCCTCTTTTTGATTTTTCGTCGTAAAGGTTGCAATATAACGAGATTGGAAAGGCAACCCAGCTTCTTCGTGCATCTTGATAAAACCTTTCATACGCAATTTACCTTGCATATCATCCATCTTGGCAATAAGCCCAACCTTAGTATGGCCTTTACCGATAAGATATTTGGTTGCTTCATAACCAGCTTGTTCATCATCAAGACTCGCATAAGGCACATCCAGCATGTCATAGCAAGCATTCAAAAAATAAACTGGCACGCCATCTTCACGCAATTGAGAGTAATAAGCAATATTAGGATTGTATTCGTTACTTGAAGTCGGTTCAACCAAAAAGCCGTCAACCCCTTGGGAAATCATACTTTTAAGGCACTCCTCTTCTTGTGCAGGGTCATTATTTGTTGCATTAAGCATCAGAGAATAACCGTGCTCACGAAGCACTTCTTCAATCCCTTCAATAATTGTTGGGAAGATATAATCAGACAAATAAGTCGTAATAACACCAATTGTTTTAGTAGCTTGAGTCTTATTTTTTGATGCATCTTTATAATTCAAAACAAAGGTTCCTGAACCTTTTTCAGCTTTCAAATATCCTTGTTGAATCAACAAACTAAGAGCTTGTCGCACAGTATGGCGGCTAACTTGATAAATCTCTTGCAGCTTGCTTTCTGGTGGAATCACACTTCCAATCGGGTATTCACCGTTTAAAATTTTTTCTAAAAGATCATCTGCAAGTATCTGGTACTTAGCTGCCATAATTTTTCTCCTTCTAACATGTACGTACATTAAGTTTATCACAAGTTAAAGATGTCTGCAAGTTTTTATTAGCGCTGTTAATAAAAATACAAAAACGCACAGGATTCAACCTGTGCGTCATTTTTTTTATTTACATCAAAAACTTATTTTACAACAATGTTAACAAGTTTATTAGGCACCGCAATCACTTTGATAATGTCTTTACCAGCGATTTCATCTTGAATTTTTTCATTTGCAAGAGCAAGTTTTTCAAGTTCTTCACGGCTTGAGTCTTTTGGTACAACAAGTTTTGCACGAACTTTACCTTTGATTTGGATAACAATTTCAACGTCGTTTTCAACGAGTTTTGATTCGTCCCATGTTGGCCATGCAACGTATGAAATTGATTCACCTGAATGTGTCAATTCTTGCCACAATTCTTCAGAAAGGTGTGGTGCAAATGGAGCTAACAATTGTACAAATCCTTTAGCGTAATCAGCAAAGAGTTTGTCTTCTTTATTTGCTGCGTTAACAAATACCATCAATTGTGCGATAGCTGTGTTGAATTTCATTGCTTCAAGTTGTTCAGTGACAGCTTTGACAGTTTCGTTATAAACTTTATCCAAGTTGCCGTTGTTTTCTGCAACAACTTCTTTTGTTGTCAACAAGCGGTATACGCGGTCGAGGAATTTACGTGAACCTTCAAGACCTTCTTCAGACCAAGCGATTGAAGCATCAAGTGGTCCCATGAACATTTCGTATACACGAAGTGTATCAGCACCGTAACGTTCAACCACATCATCTGGGTTAACAACGTTTTTAAGTGATTTAGACATTTTCGCTGGTGCTTGTTCAAGTTCTTCACCAGTTTCGATATTGAAGAATGAACCATCACGTTTTTCAACTTTATCAGTTGCAACAAGTGCACCACGGTGGTCGCGGTAGCTTGTTCCCAAAATCATACCTTGGTTGAAGAGTTTTTGGAATGGTTCTTTCGTTGGAACAACACCTAAATCATAAAGGAATTTGTGCCAGAAACGAGCGTAAAGCAAGTGAAGCACAGCGTGCTCAGCACCACCGATGTAGATATCAACTGGCAACCAAGCTTTAAGAAGGTCTTCATCAGCCAATTTTTCATCGTTGTGTGGATCGATGTAGCGTAGGAAGTACCAGCTTGAACCAGCCCATTGTGGCATTGTATTTGTTTCGCGACGACCTTTAACACCGTCTTCACGAGTCACTTCAAGCCAATCAGTCAAGTTAGCAAGTGGTGATTCACCTGTACCTGAAGGTTTGATATCTTTTGTTACTGGCAATACAAGTGGAAGTTGATCTTCTGGAACAGCTGTTGTTGTACCATCTTCCCAGTGGATGATTGGGATTGGTTCACCCCAATAACGTTGACGTGAGAAGAGCCAGTCACGAAGACGGTAAGTTACTTTCTTGTTACCAACACCTTCTGCTTCAAGCCATTCGACCATTTTGTCAATAGCTTGCGCTTTATCAAGACCATCTAGGAAGCCAGAGTTGATGTGAAGTCCATCTTCTGTGTAAGCTTCTTCTTCAACATTTCCACCTTCAAGAACTGGAATGATTTCTAGGTTAAATTGTTTTGCGAATTCCCAGTCACGTGTATCGTGGGCAGGAACAGCCATGATAGCACCAGTTCCGTAGCTTACAAGAACATAGTCAGCAATCCAGATTGGCATTTCTTTACCATTTACTGGGTTAATAGCGTAGCTACCAGTCCAAACACCAGTTTTTTCTTTAGCAAGGTCTGTACGAGCTAGGTCAGATTTAAGACTTGCTTGATGTTTGTAATCCGCAACAGCTTGTGCTTGTTCTGGTGTTGTAATAGCTTCAACAAGTGGGTGTTCTGGAGCCAAAACAGCATAAGTTGCACCAAAGAGTGTGTCTGGACGAGTTGTAAATACTGTGAAATCTTTGTCAGTGTCTTCAACTTTGAAAGTAACGTTAGCACCAGTTGATTTACCAATCCAGTTACGTTGCATATCTTTGATTGATTCTGGCCAATCAAGGTCATCCAAGTCGTTAAGCAAACGTTCTGCGTAAGCTGTGATTTTAAGCATCCATTGACGCATTGGTTTACGGACAACTGGGTAACCACCACGTTCTGAAGTTCCGTCAGGAAGCACTTCTTCGTTGGCGATAGCTGTACCTAATTCTTCAACCCAGTTAACTGGCACTTCAGCTTCGTATGCCAAACCTTTTTCATACAATTTTGTGAAAATCCACTGAGTCCATTTGTAGTAGTTAGGGTCAGTTGTGTTGACTTCACGATCCCAGTCATATGAGAAACCAAGTGAGTTGATTTGACGTTTGAAGTTAGCAATGTTTTTAGCTGTGAATTCAGCTGGGTCATTACCAGTATCCATTGCGTATTGTTCTGCTGGAAGACCAAATGCATCCCAACCCATTGGGTGAAGCACGTTGTAACCTTGAGCACGTTTGAAACGGCTAAGAATATCAGTCGCAGTATATCCTTCTGGGTGTCCTACGTGAAGACCAGCACCAGATGGGTAAGGGAACATGTCTAGCGCATAGAAATTTGGTTTATCAGCGTCAGTCCCTGTTTTGAAAGTATGGTTATCAGCCCAAAAAGCCTGCCATTTTTTCTCAATCTCTTTATGATTATAAGTTGCCATGTTTTTTCTCCATGTTCTTAGTATTGGTTACTATTATACCACGAAAAGAATAAAGAAAAAAGGCGAAATCACGGGGATTTCATGCCTTTTATGTGCCGATAAGCTTGGTTTGACACCAAAACAAATCTGACTTTATCATTTTGCTAGATATTCCTTCAATTTTGCCATATCATCTTTAGCGTCTGCTAAGCCGATTTGATAGATTTCTTCAAATTTTTCTGGGTTAGTTTCGAGTCGTCCAATTTCGAGATTTTGGCTTGGGCGAATAGCAAAGAGCTCACCTTTCTTTTCCAAATCAATAATGTGCTCAACCGTCGCATTGTAATGTTCATAACGTTTTGATGCCACTTCAACAAATTTTGGATATCTTCTGTAAAAGAGTTTGTAAAGACGACCGCTGCTTGGTTTTTTACGGTAATCAATCGGACGTGTCAAAACAACAATAATTTTATCGAAGCCAAGACTTTTAGCAAAATCAACTGGGATGCTATCTGACAAGCCACCGTCAAGGTATTTATTGCCATTCCACTCTACAATTTTTGAAGCCAACGGCAGAGCAGAACTTGCTCGAAGCAACTCCATTTGTTCAAAAACATTATCGACTTTGTGGTATTCTGGTTTCCCAGTTGCCAAGTTAGTCACTGTTGCATAAAAGGGAACTCCTGATTCTTCAAAAGTCTTTTCATCAAAAATGTCCAACTCCATAGGAACTTTATAATAAGTGAAGTCTTTATTGACCACATTTCCAGTTTTTAGCCAAGAACGAAGTCCCATATACTCAGGATATGAGGCATATTTTTTATTATAACGAAGGGCACGACCTTTTTGTTTCGACAAGAAGTTTACTCCAAAAAGTGCTCCAGCAGACACTGACACAATGCCATCTACTTCAATACCAGCATCTAAAAAAGCATCTAGTACACCAGCCGTAAACAGCCCACGCATGCCGCCACCTTCTAATACTAAACCAACTGACATTTCTTTCCTCCGTTCTTTAATTTTGTAAATTATTATATCAAAAAATGGGTGATTTAGATGGTTTTTGCTATGTTATAATAGTTCTAACAAGCTAAAGGAGCTAATATGAGAAAGAAAATTTACGACATCATTGAACCAACCAAAAACGTCACCACCGTTGAAAAGATTTATGACATTTTCATGGTCATTGTTATTATTGCGAGCTTGCTTCCTTTAACCATCAAAACACATTCAACTTTTTATGCGGTTCTGGAAAATGTAACCACTCTTATTTTCATCATCGATTACGTGCTACGTCTTATGACTGCAGACTTTAAACTCAAGCAAGGAAAAATTTCTTTCATCAAATATCCTTTTACTTTCCTTGCTATTACAGACCTTGTTGCGATTTTGTCTTCTCTACTATTTTGGAATAACACTTTTCGATTGTTCAAAATCGTGCGCATGATTCGTACGGTTCGTGTATTCAAACTCTTTCGTTATTCTAGAAGCATTAACATGCTCATTCATGTTCTTAAAAAGCAAAAAGAGTCTTTATTAATCGTTGGTGCTTTAGTTGTCATTTATATTTTCATCTCAGCTCTCGTCATTTTCAATGTTGAGCCAACAACTTTTAATAATTTCTTCGACGCCCTTTATTGGGCAACTATTTCTCTGACAACCGTTGGCTACGGAGATATTTACGCTGTCTCTACCATCGGAAAATTAATCACCATGATTTCATCAATCCTTGGTGTTGCCATCATCGCACTTCCTGTCAGCATCATGACCGCAGGTTACCTAGAAGAAATCGAGACACGACGTCACAGACGTAAACGTCCAAATAACTAAAAAACTGAGCTTCTTAAAAGAGCTCAGTTTTTTATATTAAAGTTTTAGATGAGTAATTTCTGACTCATCTTCAAAGAAATATCCAAGCAAATAATTGTCAAAAGACTCGTAAGTGATTTTATCTGCAGTTGGGCATTTAAAAGCAATTTCCTTTTCTAACCACTTCTGATAAAAGGCTAACTTTTTATCCTGAACACTCCAAGAGCCAAGAAATTTATCATAAACAGCCTGCGAGCGGTCACGATATTCCTCTAAATCCACACCACAAGAACCCGTTGGAGAATAAGTTAAAACATGGTAATCACCTGAATTTGAATAAGAGATGTGTCCTTGTGGTAATGAAATCAAATAAGTACTCGCTACCGAAAAAGCTTGCTTGCAAATATCGTCCGCAAAACCAAGTTTCCTCAAAGCACGATAGACAAAATGACTTCCTTGAAGAAGTTTTTCTCGCGTCACTTCTCGAGTCGCTGCTTTGTAACGCGCTAATCGCGCACCCGTCAGCTGATTGTCTAAATCCTGATGAGCATTTTGATATAAAATGACAAGATTACTGCTTGTTTTGTAAGATAAATGCTGCAATTTCAGCCTCCGCTTTTTCTAAAGAATGCTGTGCTTCTTTTTTTATTTGATGAGTCAGGGTCAACATATTTTGCTTATAATCAGCCAACTGCTCCGTAAAATCATTAAATGTCTCAGCAAGATTTTGAGTTGTTGGATTTTCAAGCAATAGCGCTGCTTGATGCTTGCTAAACTTCTTGATGTTCCAGAATTGTTCGTTGAAAAATGGAATGCCGATAAAAGGAATGCCTTGCTCTGCCATGGCATAGACAGTCCCCTGACCACCGTGAATAATCGCAAAATCAATCGTTGATTCAAGTTTTGAAAAATCAATAAAGTCAATCGTCTCAACGTGCGCACCTGGCAAATGAATGTTTTCACCACAAGTTGTCAAAAGGTAGTTACGATTTCTCGGAAGTTTTTCTAAAAATTTTTCTACCCAATCTTTCTTAAAAGACGTGCCAAAACTTAACAGAATTTTTGACGTTTCCTTTTGCTCATGCAATGAAAATCCGACATCATCAATCAAAATCGGACCAATGATTTTGTAAGAAGAATCAGCTGGAAAATCATAGAATTGCGAATAATCCGCCACCAAATTCAAATCACCATTAAAGAGTTCAAGAGCATTGTTAAATGGTTCGCCACCTTGACGTTTCAGGTAGGCATTCCAAGTGCTGACGTTACTTGAATAAGAGGTAATCATCTTTTCAACCGTTTTTTTCATTTGTTGCTGATTAAGCTGAGAACGCCTGCGATTTGATTGAAAATATTTGTTATTAGAAAATAGACCTTCTGAATTTTCGACGATTTCACTGATGTGTGTTGCCCCAGAAATAATCCAAATAAGAGGCACTTTTTCAAGACGGCAACTCGTCACCATACTCAAGCGGTAGCCAGTCACCACAGCATCAAACATTTCCTTAGCTAAAAGCTCACACTCAAAATCACAGACCGTTTCAATCTCATTTTCTGTCAAAAAATTGAAATCCGTTGACAAGGAGAAAAAAGAATCATACCGTTCTTTGTTGTAAATGGCATTATCAGCAGGACAGTGATGCCAAATATAAGCCGCATTATCGAAAATGAAAGGATAGTAAGGCTCCCCGATAATATGAATCTCGTGACCTTTTTGCCATAAATGCTCGGCTAATTTTGATAAACGTTGGCTCTCACCAAGGTTCATCATGAACGGGGCAAATAAGAATTTACTCATGACTGCCACCTATTTTTCAACAATGGCAAAAGAAATCCCGCCAAATTTTGAATAAGATAATACCAAGTAATTTCCTGATGAAAGGTCTTCATTCATCACAAAATCAATCTCTTCACCAGCTCCATTTGAAGCAAATGCAAAAGCTTTTTCAGCCAGATTTTCATAGCCGTAAGAATCTATTAAAGATGTCAAGAAATCATAGTCTGTGCTGTCGATTTTTTTACGTGAATTCCAGACACATGCCTTAATATCTTGTGACGACAAAGATAATTTTTCCAGTAATTCTTGGAAAGCTTGGTCAAAAATAGTTGCCACTTCTTGCAGAGATTTTCCTTGATATTTCAACTGACGGCTACCTAAAATTTTCGTTGTCTGCTCTGATTGGTCACGCGAAAGAATTTGTACTGAACAATAATCTGCACAGACAAAATCACTGCTATCATAGCGCATTTGTTGCCACCACATCATGCTAAATTCAGTCCATTGATTAGCTGAAACAAGAATCACCTGATTAAGGTCATCGTGCTGCATCATTTCCTTAGCGTACTGAATACCATCAATAGCTCCACTATTACTTGAAATGACAGAAACTGGTCCTTTGATTTTAAAGAGGATAGAAAGCATACCAGCTGCCGCATTCATCACTGTAAACGGGAAACGTGAGGCAGAAACGTGAGCGTAACCTTCCTTGGTGATTTGTTCTTCAATGCCTTCAACCACTTCAACCGGACCTGACGGTGTAACAAAAACAATTCCCACTTTTGAAGTGTCCATTTTTTTCAAATTAAGACCACTAGCTCGCAAAGCCTTATCAGTGGTTAAAGCTACCATTTTTGAAAAATCATCCATCTTGCGGAATTGCGCTGGATTGATTGTCTTAGGTGGCATGGCTTTTTTGAAACGATAAGCTGTGAAATCATTAAACCCATTGTCGCAAAGCTGATATTGCTTGCTATCTTGTGCTACTTTATCAAGTGAGCTAGCCGATGAAAGAATAGCCAATGTCATATCATCTGTGACTGAGAATGTCTCCAAGTCTGAGTCCAAAGACGACAAAAGCACACCACTGTTGTTGCCGCCAAAAGCAAATGAAAAATTCATGACATTTTTGATAACATGTTCACGTTTTTGATTGTAAACAAAATTATCTGGGAATTCTTCGTGTCCGATATTATTTTTGGTTGCAGGAACAGTTTGTTCTTCAATAGCAGCCAAGCAGTTAATCAACTCAATAATTCCTGCTGCACCAAGTGTGTGTCCTGTCTGACCTTTGGTACTGCTAACGAGTGTTGTTTCTGGAAAAAATTTATGATACATATTTTTTTCCATTTTGTCGTTAGCTTGGGTACCTGTACCATGACCATTGATGTAATCGACATCCTTGAAATCAATACCTGCTTTTTCTACCAAAGTCTGAGCAATATGCGCTGCGCCTTCTCCCGTTGGTTTTGGAGCTGTGATATGATAAGCATCTGATGTAATTACACCACCGATGATTTTTCCATATTTTGCTAAAGCCTTATCTTTCACCAAAATGACAAAGCCTGCTCCTTCACCAAGGTTAATTCCTTTTCCAGATGAATAAGGCTGGCATGCCATATTAGCACTAATTGCCCCGAGCGATGTGAATCCTGCTAGCGAAATATCACTCAGCTCATCACAACCACCGCAGATAGCTAGGTCACATTCATCATCTTGCAAGAGCTGTGTCCCTAAAATGACAGCATTATTACTAGCTGAACAAGCTGTTGAAATCACATAAGTCTCCCCAACAAGATTATGGTAAGCCATCAATTCATCCGCAATATGGTGAACAGATGTCTTAGACAATAAATCTGCTTCAACTTCATGGTCACCATCAAGAAAGCGATAAAGTGCTTCTTGACCAGCGACCTTACCACCCAACGACGTTCCTAAACACATGGCAACTCGGTGATAATTTTTTAAGTCAACTCCAGAAGAATCCAGAGCTTCTTGCAAAGCTGAAAAGGCAAATTTAAAATTACGAGTCTCATTTTGGTAACAATCAGGAACTTTTGGGTCGTCAAACACACGTCCTGTGTAAGCCTCTAAAGTCCAGCCATGATTGTCATAAGTATTTTTTGTAATGCCTTCTTTCATGGCAAAAAGATTAGCTTTGTGCTCAGCATAATTTTGCCCAAGTGAAGAGACAATTCCTACACCACTAACATATACTGTCATTATTTGTTCCAACTTTCTGGGATACGATATGGGCTTGAAAGAGTTGTCAAAACTTGTCCAGATTCAGCTACAAAATGAACGCCTGAATGTGCAAACTCTTTATCGATAGTCATCAAGCCTAAGTTGCTTTCATTGCTACTAACATCATCTGCTGACCAGATTACTTTTCCGACAACTTGGTCATCAAATAAAACGTCTGTCCCTTTGGCAATCTTTTCACTGGCTTTAAATCCTACACTACGCAAATCAACTGCTTGTGTAGTTTCCAGAAAAGCATCTCTACCACGAAATTCATCTTTGGTAAAATCAAGGTTCCAAGAGTAGCCAAGTTCATAAAGTGAATAGTCATCAGTTTCATAAATACTTGTAATTGGTTGACCAACTTCAAAGCGGAGAAATTCATCCAAGTCATCATCAAATGTGGCTACATCAGCAAGTACCTCAGCCACAAACTGGTCAAATACAGCAGTTGGCAAGAAGAATTGATAACCAAATTCACCTGAAAAACCAAAACGTGCCAAGTAAGCCGCTTGGTCTTGATAAGTCATCTCAGCCATCCCACGAAAATTCAAGGTTGCAATGTCGTATTCATAAAATGCTTGAGCAATATCACCAGATTGTTTTCCTTCTACTTGAACCATTTGGTAATCAGCTGAAATTTCCTTGATTGAAAAGTCAAAATCAATGCCAGCAAAATAATCTTCTAATGCTTTGTGGCTTGCAATCCAGTAACTATCTTCAAATTTGTAAAAAGTGACTTCGTCGAAAACTTTTCCTTCTTCATCAAGTAAGAAAGTATAACCACAAGTTTCAGTATCCGCAAAAACAATATTTTTAGGTAAAACGACATCTAAAGCTTCTTCACACTCATCACCAGCAATCTCATAAAGAAAGCCATCGTAGATTTTATAAGCTTTATCTGTTCGTAATGTCGTATAAATGCTTGTCATATTTAACTCCTTTTATATTCTGTTATTCTCACATTGACCGCGTGAGTGAGGTTGGTGTCAAAGACACATCTGATTTTTAAACTGTTATTTTCTTTATATGAGTAAAAAACACCGTCTTGGCAAACCAAGCAAATATAGCGATTCTGCTTTTCATCATAAATCACTAGTTTATGCTTGCTTTCTAAGATATGTGCTTTATTTTGATAAGGGATAGTCTCACGAAAACGTATCGCCTTAAGGTTTCCTTTAATTTTTAAAGTGAAAGAAAGTGCGGCATGGTCACAATCTTTTGGGATAGCCTCGCAAGGAATAACCAGCTGGTTATGCGCTAAAACTAGCACATCTGTCGCATAACGTTTACGATTCTTCAAAAATCGCTTCGTCCCATAACCATGTTCTTGCTCAAATGCTAATTGGCTAACGTATTTTAAGAGATTTTTAGAACTTGGTTGATAGACTAACCGGTCAAAAAATGGCCGAGCTTTTGGCTGATTAAGTGGTGAAAATTGAATCTGGTAAGTTGAACCGTCAAACTCATCTGAAGAACAAATACTGAGCGGGCGAAATTGCATTTGATTACTAGTTTTTCCAAAAGGAGAATAGTGAACATGGCAATCTTCACTTGGAATCTCATAATCAAAACTTTCCCCAACAAAAGCTCCTGCTCTCAGAAAATCATCGTGCTCTTGTGGATAAAAACCAGGACGATTGACTTTATAAGTCTCACCATCTTTTAGCAAATGTTCTTGGTTAAAAATTCTGAATCCTTGCTTGACTAACCGAGGCATCATGGCTTTAGCCTTTTCATTGCAATCATACTGGCAAATCAAAGCATCCTCAGAAAAGTTGATAGATTTTTTAATCTGTGCACCCTTGTAAGACCAGATAATATCAAGGTGATTCGGTTTTTCTTTTACCTTGAAAGTCGAAGTCAGAGGACGACTAAACATGATAAAAGTATCCTCAAAAACCACGCGCTCACCCTTACAAAATAGCAAACTCCCTTCGTGCGACACTTTCAGCCTGTACCCACAAAAGCTCTGCTCCAAAAGCTGACTTTCACCTAGCGATTGATTACGGCAACGCTCCAGCTGCACTGCAATCGTGCCTTGCTTTGTCACAATATTTGCCTGCACAAAATAACGAGCGTGCTTTCCAAGTGATAAACGCTTATGCTTACGATTCAAAATCGACAAGCGTCTGCCAATTTTGACCTGAATCTTTTCAACATCATCTGATAAAAAATCAGCTTGCAGATAATAACGCCCTGCTTCCTGCACAATCTCAAGCTGAAACAATGCCATTTTTAAAAAATAAGGAAGGCTAGCCTGGTCTTGCACTTTGAAAGACAATTCCTCATTTGAAATCTGTGTCTGAATAAAGGTTTCTTTTCGAGCCGAGTCCTCAATTTCCTCTAAAATTTCAAAAGTCGACAAATCATACGTCTTGCCATGATAATCTGACAGACAAAAGGTTTTTATCACCTTTGGCAAATTGCTACGCAGAGAACGGCAATGTAAAATATCTTCGTAGGTCTGACTGTATTCTCGAAAACCATTCAAACGTGACAAAGAAAGCGAAGGCTTGTTGTACTTGCTGATTTCTGTAAAAAGATTTGAAAAACCAAGCTGAGCAATCTGTTCTAAAATCGTCCGATAGAGATACGAAATCGCCTGACCGCCACGATTTTCCGAATCAATCAGCAAAAAGCCACTAAAACTACTATCTGTATCCAAACACTCATGCGTAATGAATTTGAAAAAAGCTGATGTTCCAATTAATTTTCCATTTTGGCGCAATAGAAAAAATGGTTGCACTTCCTTGACTTTCATGGTCAAATCAAAATCTTCTGTAGTCAAAGGTCTTCCATCAGGAAATTGGTAAACTTTGTTTTTGTTAAAGAGATTAACAATTTCAGGATAATCATCAAAATGTGCTTTAGAAACTTCTAACTGATTTTCTTCCATCATTTTTTAACCTTTTTAATCACAAAATGTAGCACGAGAAAAGCCACAATGATAATCAGACAATAAACCAACATAAACTGATTTGATAAGGCTTTTCCGCCAGCATCTTTCAGCACCAAACCATAAGATTCCTTATAATCTGTCACAACTGAACTATCTGCTTTGTCAAAAACACTTTTAAGTGAATCTTTCATCAACACTTGCTTTAAAAGAGCATTAATCTGAGTCAACGGGAACCAAGTCATCACTTGCTGCAAAGTCTTTCCGACAGAACCAATTGATAAATAAACCCCTGAAATAAATCCGATGAAAGTTCCGACAATCGTACTTAAGGTCGTAAAAGCTGAGCTCGATTGGATAAATGCTAGAATCGGCAAAACAATCGCGGCAGAAAGCACCGTTCCCAAAGAAATGATGCTAAACATTCTAAGATAATCTGTAGCCGAAAAATCAAGCAAAGACGAGAATCCGTTGAAAATGCCTATCGCAAACACACACGAAAACATGGTCAAAATAATGCCAAAAAGAATAGCAAAAATAGCATAAGACAATTCAACCGCTGAATTTGGCATAGGACTAACTTTGAAATCTTCACTTAATTTCTTTTCACGGTCAGCCACCATCACACCAAATGCTCCAAGCGTTCCAGTCATAGAAACAATGGTCGTCAAGCCAGCAATCAACCAATAATTCACCATTTGAATCGTATCACTTGAAACCTTATCGCTATGCAAAGCAGCTTTGATAGCATCGATTTGAATTTGCCCTAGGAAAACTTGGTAAACTAAAATCAAAATAATAACTGACAGAAATGACATGAAAAATGCCATACGATCGCGCGTGTAAACCTTGCGATTTCTAGAAATTAATTCAAACATTAGTCTCCCCTTCCTTTTCCTTGAGCAGGTTTAGATAAGCCGCTTCTAAGTTAGAATAAGCTGCGTTAAAGCGCTCAATAATAGAGTTATCCTTATTGTCTGAAATGATTTGCATCATCTCATCAACCGTGACATCTCTAAAGACAATCTCTCTTTCAGATAAGACCTCACTTTTTGTCACAAATGACGTGATATCAAGAGAAGCAACCGAGTGGCCTTCTTTGACTCGCAATTGCAAATTGGTTGTCGAATGTTTCTTGATGAACCCATCAATATCTCCAGAATAATAAAGTTTACCAGCGATTAAAACATTTAAAACGTCACACGCAGCCATTTCTTCAAGATAATGCGTAATCAAAACAACTGTCATGTGAGCTTCTTTGTTCAGGTGACTGATGGCTTCCCACAAATCATGTCTTGACTGAGGATCAAGCCCTGTCGTTGGCTCATCAAGCAACAGTAAAGACGGATTTGGCAAAAGAGCACGCGCAATATCAACCTTACGCTTTTGACCACCCGAAAGACTTCCATAAGGTCGTTTTCTAAGCTCACGCAAATTCAAGTAAGCCTGCAGCTCCTCAAGACGTTGCTTAACAGCTGCTCTTGATAAACCATATAAAGCTCCACGAGAAATCAAATTTTCCTCAACACTAAGATTGTCATCCAAACGATTACTCTGAAACACAATCCCAATGTGCTTATAAAATTCTTTATCACTCAGTGGTTTTCCATCGACTTCCCAAATAATATCTCCAGAACTTGGTTTAAAATTTTTAATCAAAAGATTAAAAAGTGTTGTCTTTCCAGCACCGTTTGGACCAAGTAAACCGTAGAATTTTCCCTCTTCAAATACCAAATCAATACCCTTTAACGCCTCAAAAGAGCCATATTTTTTTCGGATATTTTGTAATCTAATCTCCATTTTCAGACACCAGCATCCTTCCTGAAGCCACTTCTTGCTTATTCTCATCACGAATGATTGCTTGAATCTCAAGAAGCTGACCAAGTTTTGATTGGGACCTGCATGTGATGGTCAGTTGATCACCAGGTGTTGCGATTTTTTTGAATTTAAAGTTTTTCACGCTAGCCAAATACCCAACTTTTTCAGCCACATTTTCAGCGCTCAAATCTGCACTTGTCACTTCTTTTCCCTCAAGAGAATCTAAAATATAAAGTAATGCTGCTGATTGCGCAGCCATTTCAATCATCAAAACTCCAGGAACAATCGGACGACCTGGAAAATGACCTTGAAAAAATGGTTCGTTAATCGTGATATTTTTACGACATTCGATAACACCAGTTTTATACTTTAAAACTTTATCAACTAACAAAAAAGGATAACGGTGCGGCAACATTTTGATAATGTCTTCACTATTAATCTTCACCATTAAAATCCTCACTGTTTTCAATCACAAAATCAGCCAGTTTATTGACTGATGATAAAACAGCCATGTCATCATCATTGATTTCAACTCCAAAAGTTGTTGACAAACCAATCGACAATTCCAAAGCATCAATCGAATCGAGTTCTAAACCACGTCCGAACAAAGGCTGGTCGTTCATGATTAACTCTTTATCTAAATCCAACATTAACGACTCAATCAAAACATCTTTGATTTGATCAACTACTTCTTGACGGGTTTTAATCACTTTTTTCTCGTCATTCCAATTAATCATTAATCATTCCTCCATCGATTACCAAATTTTTTCCTGTAATGTAATTTGCTTTATCACTCACTAAAAATGCAACTGCCCACGCAACTTCTTCTGGACGACCAAAACGCCCAAGAGGAATCAAATGCTCAGCAATTTCATCTTTATTTTGAAGTTCACTAGTCATATCTGTCTCAATAAATCCAGGGCTCACACAATTAACAGTGATGTTATCCTTAGCAAATTCTTTAGCTAAGGTCTTAGTCACCGCAATGATGGCACCTTTACTTGCTGAATAATTTGCTTGTCCAACCTGACCTGCAACCCCACTTGTTGATGAAATATTGACCACCTTACCATGAATATGCTTTGCTTTCATGATTCGTAGCACAGCTTTTGTCATATTCACCAAACCCATGAGGTTAATATTGAGCACTTCTTGCCATTTCTCTTCTGACATCATCAAAAAATAGCCATCACGGATAATACCTGCATTGTTGACTAGACAATCAATGTGCCCATATTGGCGGAAAATCGTCGTTACTAATTTTTGAACAGCTTTTGCATCTGACACATCGCATTTATAAGTTTCAAGACCTGGCAGCTCTTCTTTCAGAGCATTAGCCTTAGCATCATTTCCCGCATAAATAGCAACAACCTGATAACCTTCCTTATGCAGCTCAGTTGAAATCGCCTTGCCAATACCACGTGTGCCACCAGTAACAATCGCTACTTTCATTCTCTATCCCTTCTACCTCTCATCTTCATCAATTGTTTTGAAATAAATTTATTCGGTGATAAGTCAAGGACATCCGTGTCCTTGTCTAAAATACCTTCTTTGATTTTTTGCCAATTAAACAAATGATGCCACTGGTAAAGAATCTCTTCTTCTAAATCATCACAATGAAAAATATACTCGTATGCCTGATTCTGTTGAATATGTAATTCCTGAACCATTTTTCGATAGTTTTCTTGTGAATCACTTAAAAAACTTGTATGATAAGGTGCTTTAACACCTAAAGGTTTTACCTTCAATAAAAGGCCCGCCTCCTTTGCAGCATCCTGCAAAATCGACAAGTCTTCTTGTCTCATAGCTAAGACTCCTGACCTCATATCCGTCAATATAGCTAACTGAAACTTATCTGGAAAATTCTTTAACACTTTTTGGTCAAAAAGTTCCATATCTTCTGTCATCACCAAATGTAATTCTTCCTGACAAGAGAGTGATTTCACAAGCTGAGCACGTTTTTTAATAAAAGCTAAAATATCTTGAAAACTAGCACTCCTACTAGCTAGCAAAACATTAAAAATCCCTGCGCTGTGTGCTGAAAATCGTGTTCCAACTTCAATCGGCTCTTCTGGACTTATCCAAGTATTATAAAGAAAAGTCGTTAACATGGCCGCATACAAATCTTGTAAATCCACCTTCTTAGCTAGAATATCTTGAAACAACTGATAGGCCGTTTGGTCACAAGTTTCCAATTGTAACAGTAATTCTTGCCCCTTTTTAGTCTTAATCATCTGATGTAAATGTTTCAACTGAACATTTCCTTGACCACCATAGACTATTGTCGACATCACCTTTTTATCCTTTCCACAAGAAGTACGGGAGCATTGTAATCCACAATTCCCCCGTCCTCACAATATTTCTTGAGGATTTTTACTGAGTCAAACGTCACATAATCGTAGGCTAAGCCTAAAATCTCTACTCTTAACAAAAGGGCACCTTTTTCATAAGTGCCACCTTCAAAGATTCCCTCAGCATAGTAGACTTTCCCCACCAAACATGTAGAAATCAATAAACTATTTGCCAGCCGTGTATCGTACAAACAATATTGGTGATCAGAAAGCTCTTCAATCTTCCCTAAAATATTAGACTTGTTCATTAATTTGCACCTCCAGTACAAATCATCCCATTGCTAAAATCATGCTTGTTCTTTCACCATAATTTTGGCGTTTTTTCTGATTGTGCCCAATAAAATCTTTTTTTGACTATTTTGCTCAATCATCGTTAATTTAAACAATTCATCATCCACCCAAATCGAAACTAATTTGTTATCTTGGGTTGAATTCCTCAGGGTTAGATAAGAAACCTCTTCAATCCTCTTTTCAATATTGCTTGTAATCATCGCTGTTTTTCCCCAGAAATACTTCCTTGTATTATCTTTGCTTGATACTGCTTTGAAAAACAGCATCCTTCTCCCAAACTAAACTGTTAAAAGCTATTAACCTTTCCAAAAAATTAAAAAATTAAGCAATGTAAACATACCCTTCATCCTTTCTTTAGTTGTTAGCATTATTATATAGCGCTTTCACAAAATCACGTGAGGACATTCATGTCCATATGAAAAAAACAGTCCAGTGGACTGTTTTTTCATGAGCCTAAAAATTAAATAGCGAATCTAGTCCAGTGGACTGTTTTTTATAAAACTCGAAATTTAAAAGTAAGTTTCATCTAAAATCTAAATTCTATCCAAGCCGAGATAGTCTAAGTCTTTTTTCCATTCGCGTTGCATATTTTGCTTAATCAAATCTTCTGATAACAAATCCGCCATCATAATAGATTTTTGATAATCTTTTCTTGCTTTTTCTAAATCATGTTTCAAAAAAAGAGCGATTTTCCACTCAAAAGCATAAACAAAGATATTATCTCTATAATCGTTACGCTTTGTCATAATTCCTCGTAGAACCTCAATAACATCAGGCAACAGATCATAGTCCCCGTAACAACACAAAATCCCTGCAGCAGATATAATGACATCTTGAATTTTACCCAATTCAGCCAACGGAAAATAACTAACCGCCAAAATCACCTTGCTAAGAAGATCGATAAATTCGACTTTGTCAAAATCCTTGATTGCTAAAGACAAAAGACGCAGTTGAATAATCTCGACATCATTAAATGACAGTTGGCTTTTTTTACAAGCTTGTCCCAAATACTCATCTAACAGTCCTTGGTCAAACGACGCATTTCCCGTACAAATCATATCCACCGAAGCTTGAGCAACTTGAACAGCAATCTGCTCCTCCTCTGGCAAATCATCAAAATAATGCTCATAAATCTGCTCAATAATTTTCTCACGCTGTAAAAGTCGCTCCTTATTGCCATAATGATAAAGTGTTCTAAGCTGATAACGCAGGTTAATGTAACCTTCTGGCAACTTCAATCCCTCTTTATTCGTCAAACTATCCAGCGAAACTCCCAATTTATCAGCAATATAAACAGCTGTTGCAATCGTAGGTAACGATTGTCCCTTCTCAATTCGTTGAAGCTGTCTTGTCGTCAGCACATCCTCAATCCCACAGACTCTTTGTCGGCTCATTCCCTTTTCTTTTCGCAAGTCTCTCACCTTTTGACCAAATTCTTTTTTAAAATCCACGACAAAGAATCTCCCTAATCTATTATTTTAGTTAAAATACTTTGATAATCAAATTATATTACAAATTCTAACCACTCTGTAATATTCTAAATATATCAGATAAATGAGACGAAAACAAGATAGTCCAAGGGTGAATACGTTTTAAGATGATAACATTTTTAAAAACAAAAAAATACCTCTAAACTACTTGAGTTTAAAGGCATTTCTAATAAGAATGATTACAATTCAGCGATTTGGTAAAGTTCCAATTCAGCTTGTGTTTCAGTACCAAACATGTTAATCATCAATTTAACTTTGTTATTTTCGATTTCAACAACACGTCCTTCTTGACCAGCAAAAGCTCCGTCGATGATTTGAACCACATCACCAGCTTTAATGTTTGTATCAACAACATCAACAGTTTGACCCATTGAGATAAGGATTGAACGGATTTCTTCTTCCAAAAGTGGAGTTGGTTTTGAACGGTTACCGTGTGAACCAACGAAACCAGTAACGTTTGGAGTGTTACGAACAACGAACCAAGCTTCGTCTGTCATAACCATTTCAACCAAAACATAACCAGGGAAGCGATTTTCTTCAACTTCTTTGATTTTACCATTTTTTTCAACGTTAACAGTTTGTGTTGGGATTTCAACACGCAAGATGTTATCCAACATGTTGTAAGTTTGTGCACGTTGCAAAAGTGTTTCTTTAACTTTGTTTTCGTAACCAGAGTAAGTTTGTAGCACAAACCAACCTTTATCAAAAGAATCTAACATAATTTCCTCCATTATAAAAAAGCCCTTTAGAGGCTCCTCGGGTGTTTTTCTTTATTTTATTATAGGAAAAATCGCTAGCGCTGTCAACGAATTACTGCCAAATGTGCATACAAAAAAGCTGGGCAAAACCCAGCTTATGTCTTAGAATCGATTTAACAAATCCATCACTCCCAGTAAGAGCAATTTATCGAAAATGAAAATAACAATGGTAAAGAATGCTGTATATTCAAGTACAGAGATATAATCTTTCCAACGTTGTTTACGATCTGGCCAAGTTGTATCACTTAAAATCGTAAAAACTCCCTTAATGAATGCCACAGGCGACTCCTCCTTATTCTATCATCTCGCTCATTACTCTAAAGCTGAGAATGACCGCTACAAATTATCGTGTTTCTTTGTGTAGCGTGTATTTTTTACAATGTTTACAATATTTATTAACTTCTAGTCGTACAGGTTTGGGGTTGCTACTAACTCCGATAGAGTAGTTACGGCTTCCACATTCTGTACAAGCTAAACTTGCTTTTTTCTGTGCCATAATTCCTCCGAGACCTTATTTTATCATGTTTTTCTTATTTTGACAAGTCAGTTAGTTTGTCTGTTGACTAAACCAATTTGAGAAACTATCCCAAGCATCTTTAACTGCTTGTCCAATCTTTTCACCAGCATCTTGAGCTGAATCTTGAACTTTATCAAGAATATTATCAGAACTTGATGATTGGCTTGTACTTGCTTGACCATCTGCACTGTAGACAAGGTCATAACCGTTTTGACTATAAGCATTTTCAACAGTAAATTCTGTTCCTGCAGTGTATGGCAGAATGCTGCTTGCGACGGCACTAAAGATTGTCGAAGCTGTCCCTGAACTTGCATCAGTCAGATAGTGGTTTTCATCTGTCGAATCATAACCAATCCACTGTGCAATAACAACATCTGGTGTGTAGCCGATAACCCATTGGTCACTCGTCAAATCTTCATTAAAGCTTGCTTCAACAGTACCTGTCTTACCAGCAATTGTATAGCCGTAAGCATTGGCATTAACCGCCGAACCATTTGAGAAAGTTCCAAGCATCATGCTTGTCATCTTATCTGAAACTGATTTACTGAGCACGCGCTTAGTAGATTGCTTAAATTCTGCAACAACATCACCACTAGCATTTTCAATTTTTGAAATCAAATGTCCTTTCGGCATGACGCCATCATTTGCAAAAGTTGCATAAGCTTGCGCCATTTCAAGCGGGTTAGTAGTCACACCACCACCAAGAGCAATTCCCAATTCTTCCTTAACATTTTTCATGTTAAGTCCAAATTTCTTAGCATAGCTAATACCTTTGCTAACTCCAATTTTATTTAACAAATAAACAGCTGGAATGTTATACGAATTAGCAAGGGCTTGGTACATTGGAAGATCCGCTGTCTCGATTCCTGCATAGTTCGTTGGGCTGTAGCCGTCATAATCTTGGACAGTATTTGGCAATTCTTTGGTAATAGCGTAGCCTGACGCGACCGCTGGAGAATACACAACAAGTGGCTTAATCGTTGAACCTGGGCTGCGCGAAGCTTGTGTCGCATAGTTAAAGCTACGGAAAGTTGATGAGCTTGGACTTACTCGCCCAACCAAACCACGTACCGCTCCTGTTGCAGGGTCCATAGCAACACTTGCTCCTTGAGCTGTTTGACCGTCATAGTCAGACACTGGGAAATATGACGTATCGTCAAAAACAGCCTGCATATTGGCTTGATAATTTTGGTCAAGCTCTGTGTAAATCTTGTAGCCGTTATTGACAATATCATTTTCTGATAAGCCATATTTTTCTTGAGCTTCTTGGATAACTGCATCGAAGTACGAACCATATTGGTAATCGTCAGAATTTCCAGTATAGGTATCATTCAATTCATCAGCGATATTCACTTGCTTAGCTTGGTCAGCTTCCGCTTGCGTGATTTTGCCAGCATCAACCATAACACCTAGAACTGTGTTACGGCGGTTCGTCGCATTTTCCACAGAATAATAAGGATTATAAATCTCAGGACCTTTCAGCATACCAGCTAAGATGGCTGATTGTTCAATCGTTAAATTAGCTGCGCTTGTCCCAAAATATTTCTGACTAGCATCCTCAATTCCCCAAACCGAATTTCCAAAATAAGCATTGTTCAAATACATGGTCAAAATGTCATCTTTGCTGTATTTCTTCGTCAATTCGATAGCAAGGAAAAATTCTTTTGCCTTACGTGTGACCGTCTGTTCTTGGCTCAAATAAGCATTTTTAGCCAATTGTTGTGTGATGGTTGACCCACCACCAAAATGACCCATGGTAAATAAGGCTAAAAAGAAACGTGAATAATTAATCCCACCATTTTTATAAAAAGAACGGTCTTCAGTTGCAATAACTGCATTTTTCATGTTATCACTGATAGCATCGAGTTCAACGTAAGTTCCTTTTTGCCCTGAAAGAGAACCAACTTGATTATTATCTTTGTCATAAATCACAGTTGTTGCCTTCAAAGCGGCTTGCAAGTCAGAAACATTGGTTGACTTAGCGACCACAAACAAATACGAGCCGATAGCTAAAACCACGATACCAACAAGGATAAGCAAGATTTTGCCAATACGATAGCGACGCCAAAAACGTCTAATCGGATTTTTAGGCGATGGCATAAAGCGTGAAATTTTTTGCAACCAAGCCGGCTGTTTTTTAGCTTTTTCGTGATAACTTTTACTTCGTTGATAAGTCGGAGTTTCTTGCTCCGTTTCCTCTTCAATATCAGTCAAATCATCAGCCAAATAATCATCGTTGTCATTTTCTTGGCTGGTGTGATTTTTGAAAGGCAGTTCTTCTTTTGCTGTTTTCAAAAAAGAAAGAACCTTTTCTTTAATCAATTTAAATTTTGTCATAACCACATTATAACAGTTCTTTTAAAAATCGTCAGATGTAAAAGGATTACATCTTGATTACAACGTTTTCAAGTCATTTGTGGTAAAATAAAATTAATAATAAAACGCTATCAACTTATCTGTCCACAGTACTCAAAAAGAGTATTAGAAAGGGTTTATTATGTCTAAAGGATTTGACGCATTCAAAAAAACATTGTCTCACGATAGTTTAAAAGCTGTTTACGATGAAACTAAAATCGAAGTTTCTGAAAGTGAAGCCGAAGGCACAGAAGCTTACTCAATGGCAGTTGCCGTACAAATGGCGGTAAACTTGCTAGAAAAATATGACGACTGGCTCCACGAAAAAAAAGACGACAAAAAATAAGCGCATCTGACAAGATGCGTTTTTGCTTGCTTGCGTGTTATAATAGAGCCATGACTTTATCATTTACGATTAAAAATCCATACCCTGACTGCACAGTCAAAGAACTTCTAGAAGAACATTTACTGATTCCACGAAAAATTCGTCATTTTCTACGTACCAAAAAGCACCTACTCATCAATGGTGAAATGATTAATTGGCAAAGCCTCGTCAAAACTGGTGACACCATTCAATTAATCTTTGATGACGATGATTATCCTCAAAAAGAGATTCCTTTTGGGCAGGCTGAGCTTGTCGATTGCCTTTACGAAGATGAACATCTCATCATCGTAAACAAGCCAGAAGGCATGAAAACTCACGGCAATGAACCAAATGAAATTGCCCTGCTCAACCATGTCTCTGCTTACGTTGGTAAGACTTGCTACGTCATTCACCGCTTAGATATGGAAACTAGCGGAGCTGTCATGTTCGCTAAAAACCCTTTTGTGCTACCAATCCTCAACCGACTCCTTGAAAATAAAGACATTTCTCGTGAATACTGGGCTTTAGCACAAGGAAAATTCGAACCAAAACATCAAGTCTTTCAAGATAAAATCGGACGTGACCGTCACGACCGCAGAAAACGTGTCGTCGACCGCAAAAACGGACAAACCGCCCTGACAATTGTTGACCGACTTAAAACCTTCAAAAAAGGGACACTGGTCAAATGCCGTTTAAAAACTGGGCGTACCCACCAAATCCGCGTGCATTTATCAGCACACAATCACGCCATTATCGGAGACCCACTTTATAGCAAAATTCCTGCTAAACGCCTTATGCTCCACGCGCACAAACTCAGTTTCACACATCCATTTACCCTTGAAAAAATCAGCGTCGAAGCTGTCTCAAAAACATTTGAAGCAGGATTACAGTAAGAGGTTGGTGACTTTTGTCCCAACCTCTTTTATTTATGCAATTATAATAAGCAAAACGCAATGGTTAAGTGGGGTCGAATGCGTTGATAAATCAACTTTTACACTTCTACTTTCTTTTCTTATTTCTTACTTAAAGTACTTCCAAGCATTGGCTTGCTATAATCAAAATTATCATCTTTATTAGCTTGCCAAACAACCAATCTAAGCTTGTCACCGTCGATTTTAATACCAAAAGTATACTTAACACCAACACCACCAAGACCGCTGACAACAAAAGCACTCGTATCAGTATCATCTCCGTAAACATAGTGATAAATATTATTGCCTTTGTCTTCAACTCCAGTAACTTTAGTTTGTCTTTTATTATTTTTAGTTGATTGGGTGATTGTTCCGTCAGCATCAAAGGTAAATGATGTATCGCTCTTGTCATCAACTTTCCATGTTCCAAGCATAGCTTCTGGCAGAACTGAATCTACCTTGATTTGATTGTCTTCACCAGTTACTGTGATGCTTCTTTGCCCTGAATTTGCTACCAAGTAACTTGCGCCTGATTTTTTCAGCGTCAATTTTCCTTCTAGAGTTTGAATAACGTCACCTGAGCTTTGTTTTTCAGTATCTGTTGATTTATCGTAATGAAAATCATAAGTCGCTGTAAAGCCAGCCACATAAGATTCTTTACCAACCTGTGTGAGATTTGTCAAAACGATATTAGGAACGGTCAGACTTGTTGCCTTGCGGCTATCAGTCTGCATCTTAGCTGTGATACTTTCTTTCAAGCCTTTGTAAAACTCATTATTAGCACCATCTTCAAAGACCGTCGCTACTGTTGATGAATCTTGCCCAGCATTCAAATACAAAATCATTTGGTCAAAAGCTGATACTAGCACTTTACCAGCCGTTTCATTGTCCAACAATCCCTCAGCGTCCAAAGCAACAGTATCCCCATCAGAAATACTTGAGAGAGCTTGTTTTTGTGATTTCAAATCACCATCTGAGAATTTTTTCTTAACATAGGCTTTAGCTGAGTCAGTCAAAGGATAATCACTGACATCATATTCCCCATTTTCCAAGGTGCCCACGCGCGTATCATCAAAATAAAGTTCACCATCAGTTAAATTACTTGTCACTTTAAAAGACTTAAAGCTAACTGACAAATCAAGAAGATTATTCTCACCGTCATAAGCCTTGCTAAGTTCAACTGGCTTACCATTATATTTCCCAGAAATACTTGCTGTGTAATCAGCAATTGGCAAACGCTCAAGCGTCACGCTATAATCTTCTGAGTCGCTGACTGCGACTTTCTTTTTATTTAACAAAATATCAACCTTATTGACGTTCGTCTTAATTGTCAAATTCAAAGGTTTCAAAGCGATACGGTAGTTTGGAAAAATCAAAAACTTCTGTCCAACTTTTTTAACATATTGGTTATCTGAAGCACCCGCATCTTGCAAATCTTGACTGAGCTGATTTGCTTCTGCTTTTGAGAGTTTTTTAAACGTAGCATACTTAGCTTCATCAGTTGTGACTTTTTCGTTATTATCTGCCCAAACCACATAACCTTTGATATTATCAAAAGTATCACCTGATTTTTGATAAGCTGCCACATACTCTTTAATCACTTGTTTTTTAGAGTAATGAAAACTTCCCCAAACCACAAAGATAAGCAATAAAATTCCCACAATCAAACTAGGAATCCAAATTTTCTTGTGTTTAAACTTAATCATTTTTCTCTCCCTATCCTAACAAAACTTGAGCTATCATTATACCAAAAAGTTTTTAAACTACTGTTACAAAAAAATCACACCTGTGACATAAAAAAGGCGGCTCAAAAAGCCACCCTTGTCATTCAAAAGTCATCTTTGTTATCCACAATAACAAGATAAATCGCACCTAAAACAGCACCTGCAACACTTAACCAAAACATCATAAGCCTACTCCCTTCATACAGTAAGCATATCTAAAACTAAACCAACATTTTCTAAACTTAGTATACTACAGACACCATTTTTTTACGATTATTTTACTTGTTAAAAATAGCTAAAAACTATCATAAATCACTTAAGAAAACCAGCCGGTAACATTGAGCCATCCTTTGTAACGATTGGCTCTTTTTTGCATAAATAACTGCAGGTCAACTAATTCTTGAGAAGGGTTAGAAACTAAGTATTTGTTAATAAATGATCCTAATCGCATAATCTCAATATCAGAATTAGCACCCATTTGTATTTTATCAGCAGCAAGAGAAATTAAGTCATAAAATTCCTTATCCTTTTGTACAGATTCGAGTTGCTGCACCTTAGTCAATAAGTCTAAAAATTCTTCGTCAACTTTTCGTTTCATCATAGTCATCACCTACAAAATTTAAAAGATTTTTTACGACACTTTTACTGGAATAAACTCGCAAACGCAAAGTCGTTTACGCACTTAGTTTAGCACAGATTATTATAATTATCTAAAATTATCATATAAGAAAATAAAACAAAAAAACGAGCTCTACCAAATCAAAGAGTTCGTTTTTTCTAAGTTTTTTAGTGTAGCTGTCAGTCTTTTCAGAAAGTTATACAGTCAAGCTGCACCAACATATTTTCAGCTGCCCCCAACCGAAAATATGATGTTAAAAATAAGTCTATGAGAATGTTTATAAAATGATTTCAATGTGTGAACAATCAAAGAGCTTAAACACTCTCGATAAACCCCATCTCATGTCATATCTCTCGGAAATGTACTAATTTTGTCATTGAACGTATAATACTACTAATACTACAGACGGTGTCGCTCAATCAAGAAAAAAAGATATGACTTGTACATCTCAATCCTACAATCAAGATGCCATTATTAGCAAATGCTAATTCTCCTGGATAAGATCCATCCCTTTGAAATGATACTTGTTTTTCATATGACTCCCAAAAATCAAAAGCTCCCAAACAATTGACCCTTTCATATGAAAAACGCTTGCCTAACCAAGTAAAGTATCACTCCACGTAAGTATCTCAAATACTTACGGATATAATATACCATGAAAAAAATCTATTATTCAAAATTCGCAAATATGAAAATTTGTATTCTATATTTTCATATATGATAATTTCCTGTTTTACCCCCTTTTTAAGGTAAAATAATAGCTAAGGAGGTCAGCAATATGGTAAAGAAATTAATTTTACTCTTAACAATTCTTCTAACATTTAGAATTTGGCCTTTTTAATCCAATTTTTGTTCTCTCTAAAGTTAAGACTAGGGAAATTCCCTAGTCTTTTTTGTATAAATCAAGAAAAGTCTCTAAATGCGTTTCTAAAAGCTTTGCCATAGTAGAGTTTCCAAGCTTTTCAACCATTTCAATACAATCTCTCATCGGCATCACATCATCAGACTCGCCTTTCAGATAAGCTAAAGTATCTTTTAAAAAGGTCAAAAAAATCACGGTGAACATATCTTGATAATTAATCATGCTCTCAAGCTTATTTAAAAAATACTTTGTGTAGTAAAGTTGCTTGCGCTCAATCAAAGTCAAAATGATATTGATAAAAGTAAGCTGCGCTGCTTTTTTATGCTGAGGAAGCGCAAGGTAAAATTCGTCACGCTCAGCAAATGCTTTCCCCAAGAAAATCAAATCATCATTGGACAAAATTGACATGGTATTTCCAAAAAGATAAAGCTCATACTCTGTCCACTGCTCAATACCATAAAGATAATGTGTCAAAAACTGCTTGTCATCTTCTTTAATCTCATAGCTCGAATCAAGAGAATAAATGGCACTGACAATATCAATTCGAGTCAAGCGATTGTAAGTATCAAAATAATCACTAGCCTCAAAATGTTTGAGCATGTCTTTCAAACCAGCAATATCCCCAGCAATTTGCAAAGTTGCTAGCTGATTTCCGATTTTGTGATAAGAGCTTGCTCGATAATGATTAAGAGCATAACCAAATTCTGAAAAGCTCATGTGAATGCCTGAAATAGCTGTTAATAACTTATCTGCCGTCAGCATGCTTTTCCCATTTTCAAATTTTGATAATTGTGACACTGATAAACCATCATGCGCAACGTCTCTCAACTTCAAACCACGCGCCACACGCAGTTCGCGGTATAATTCACCTAAACTCATCAATTCTTTTTCGTCCACTACAGCACACCTCCTTTATCAAGATTTCTTTTCTTCATTATATCAAATTTTTAACTAAGATATGCGGACATACAAAAAGAGCACCTCAAATGAGGTGTTCTTCTATTTATTCGTTATTCAGATTAGAAACCGCCCATCATTGATGGATCCATTCCTGGTGCAGCTGGTGCTTTAGCAGCAGGTTCTGGATGGTTAGCAACAACAGCTTCTGTTGTAAGGATAAGGCTTGCTACTGAAGCAGCATTTTGAAGAGCTGAACGAGTTACTTTAACTGGGTCAATGATACCAGCTTCAACCATGTTCACCCATTCACCGTTAGCAGCGTTAAATCCTGTACCAACTTCTGAATTTTTCAAGCGTTCAATGATAACTGAACCTTCATAACCAGCGTTGAAAGCAATTTGGCGAACTGGTTCTTCAAGAGCACGAAGAACGATGTTACGACCTGTAGCTTCATCACCCTCAAGTTCAAGTTCAGCTACTTTTGAAATGACGTTAACAAGGGCTGTACCACCACCTGCAACAATACCTTCTTCAACGGCTGCGCGTGTAGCGTTAAGCGCGTCTTCGATACGCAATTTCATTTCTTTAAGAGCAGTTTCTGTGGCTGCACCAACTTTGATAACTGCAACACCACCAGCTAATTTAGCCAAACGTTCTTGCAATTTTTCACGGTCAAATTCTGATGTTGTTGAAGCAAGTTGTGATTTAATCACGTTAACACGGTTAGCGATAGCTGTCGCATCACCAGCACCTTCAACAATAACAGTACTGTCTTTATCAACCGTTACTTTAGCAGCTTGACCAAGAGCAGTCATGTTAGCATCTTTCAAATCAAGACCAAGGTCTTCTGTGATAACAGTCGCACCAGTCAAAATAGCGATATCTTCAAGCATAGCTTTACGACGGTCACCAAATCCAGGAGCTTTAACAGCTACAACGTTGAAAGTACCACGGATTTTGTTAAGTACAAGTGTTGGAAGAGCTTCACCATCAACGTCATCAGCGATGATAAGAAGTGGACGACTTGTTTTAAGAACTTCTTCAAGAAGTGGCAAGATATCTTGAATGTTTGAGATTTTCTTATCTGTAATCAAGATGTATGGATTTTCAAGGTCTGCAACCATTTTTTCATTGTCAGTAACCATGTATTGTGAAAGGTAACCACGGTCAAACTGCATACCTTCTACTACATCAAGTTCTGTTTCCATACCACGTGATTCTTCGATTGTGATAACACCATCGTTACCAACTTTTTCCATAGCTTCTGAAATGTATTCACCAACTTTTTCAGAACGTGATGAAACGGCAGCAACTTGTGCAATAGCTTCTTTGTTAGCAACTGGTTGAGCAATTGATTTCAATTCATCAACAGCAACTTTAACAGCTGATTCGATACCACGACGAATGCCGATTGGGTTAGCACCTGCAGTAACATTTTTAAGACCTTCACGAACGATTGCTTGTGTCAAAACTGTGGCAGTTGTTGTACCATCACCAGCAATGTCATTTGTTTTAGAAGCAACTTCTGATACAAGTTTTGCTCCCATGTTTTCAAAATGGTCTTCTAGTTCGATTTCTTTGGCGATTGTGACACCATCATTTGTGATAAGTGGTGAGCCAAATGATTTTTCAAGAACTACGTTACGACCTTTAGGGCCTAAGGTTACTTTAACTGTATCTGCTAAAATATCTACCCCACGCATCATGCTTGCGCGTGCATCTGATGAAAATTTAATATCTTTTGCCATATCTATTCCTCTGTTTGATTTCTATTAATATACTATTTTATTAATCTATCTTACGCCAATACGGCTAAAATTTCAGCTTCACGAACGATAGTCACAGTGTCTTCACCATCTTTTACTTCGACACCTGCACCGTTTTCGATAATAACTTTATCGCCAGCTGCAACACTTGGTGCTACCAATTCACCTGTCAATGTACGAGCACCTGTACCAACAGCTACAACAGTTGCTGTTTGAGTTCTTTCTTTGCCTGCGCCAGCAAGGACAAAACCACCAACTGTTTGTTCTTTTTCTTCTTCAACTTTCAAGACCACACGGTCACCTAATGGTTTCAACATGCTTTTGCCTCCAATATTTTTATTATCGTTAGCACTCTTTGTACTAGAGTGCTAATGTCTACAAAAACTATTCTAACACTTGGTCAGAAATAGTCAAGAAAAAAACACTATTTATCAAAAATAAGCTGAGCCTATTTCCTCATTGTCAAAAGGAAGTTTGGCTCAGCTTTTACTATTTTATCCCAAAACCAAAGCGTCATCGTTTAGGACTTGACCACTGTTTTTGTGGAAGAGATCCATGAGTTGTGCGACGGTGAGATTTTTCTTTTCTTCACCACGAACATCAACAACGATTTTACCATGATAAAGCATGACCAGACGGTTACCGTACTCGATAGCATGTTCCATGTTGTGAGTAATCATCAAGGTTGTAAGTTCTTGTTCTTCAACTACTTTTTTAGTCAGCTGCATAACCATGTCACTCGTTTTTGGGTCAAGCGCGGCTGTGTGTTCATCAAGAAGAAGAATTTTTGGTCGAACCAAGGTCGCCATAGCAAGAGTCAATGCTTGACGTTGACCACCTGATAGAAATGCCGCATCTGTTTTCATGCGATTTTCCAAACCTAAACCAAGCTCGGCTAATTTTTCCTTGAACAATTGACGTTCTGTTTCTGTGATTGATTTTTTAAAGAAACTGCGTTTTTTACCACGACGGTAAGCAATTGCCATATTTTCTTCAATGGTTAGATTCGTCGCTGTTCCCATGCGTGGATCTTGGAAAACACGACTAATATCTTTTGAACGTGCAGCAACAGACGCTTTTCGAATCGATTGACCATCGAGCACGATATCTCCCTCATCAATCTCAACAACACCTGCAATAGAATTCATCAGCGTTGATTTTCCAGCACCATTTCCACCAATGACAGAGATGAAATCCCCTTGTTCAATGTCCAAATCAAGACCACGTAACACGTGATTTTCGTTGACCGTACCTTTTTCAAATGTTTTATGAATAGTTGATAAGCTTAAAAGTGCCATTATTCGTTACCTCCTGGTGTCAATGTTTTTGAGGGTTTAATGTGAAGTTTGTTTCTGATTTCTGGAACGTAGAGAATAAGAGCAAGAAGAACTGCTGATGCTAGTTTTAGCATCTGAGCATCCACGTTCATGGCTAAAATGATTACAAGAACCAAACGATACAAAATTGAACCAAGAACAATTGACCAGAGACGTTTACCAAGCGGCAAGTATTTGACGATGACTTCCGCAAGAATAATAGATGCCAAGCCATTAACGATTGTTCCTGTTCCCATATTCATATCAGCGTAGCCATTATTTTGTGCTAAAAGTGAGCCCGCAAGAGCAATCAAGCCATTTGAAATCATGTAACCAAAGATTTTCATGCGGTCAACTTTAATCCCATTTGCTTCACCCATAGCAAGGTTGTCTCCTGTCGCACGAAGAGCAAGTCCTAGTTGCGTGTTCAACAACACAACAAGTAAAAGAATTACCAAGGTCACAAAAATCACACCAATCAAAATCACAGCATTAAGTTTTGAAAGACTAAGTGCTGATGTCAGTACTGTAACCAAAGTTGTTTGCCCAGCTAGTGACACGTTGGCACTTCCTAAAACCAAAAGATTAACAGAATAAAGAGCTGTCAAGACGATGATCCCTGTTAGCAGTGCTGGAATTTTCATCTTAGTATGCAAGAACCCGGCTACTGCTCCTGCAAGCATACCAGCCACAAAACCACCAATAGTCGCAATCAACGGGTTGATACCATTGACAATCATGATTGCTGTTGAAGCTGCTCCGAGCGGGAATGAACCTTCTGCTGAAAGGTCAGCGATATCCAAAATACGAAAAGTAATGAACACCCCAATCGCCATAATCGCCCACAAAAGCCCTTGTGAAATGGCAGTTAAGATAATATCAAACCAAGCATTTGACGTTTTCTTGTCAGACTGACTTGATTTTTTAGGAGTAGCTATTGTTTTGCTGCTATCTGCCGTAGCTGTCTGTGATTCTTCAGAAGAAGCTTCTGTTGATTCATCCTTAATGCTAGTCAAATCAATGCTAAGCGTTTTAGCCATGTCATCATTTGCAACAACATTAAGTGTTTTAGGGTATTCTGATGAAACCTTGCTAACATCTTCACCCTTAATAATACGCACAGCTAATTTTGCTGTTTGGCGACCAAGCGCTTCGTAGTTGGCACCGTAAGTAAAGAGCACGCCTTGCTCAACGATATCTGCTGAACCACCGACAACAGGAACTTTCATTTCTTTTGACAATTCTGTGATTAGTGAAATCGCACTGACAATCATGTTGTCTGTTGGAATGAAAAGAACTTGTGTTTGGCTCATCAAACTTTTAGCTGTATCCTGCACATCATTTGTTGATGAAATTCCTTTTGTCAAAACATCAATTCCAGCTTTAGCAAATTCTTTTTGTGCTTCTTCAACTTGAACCTCTGAATTACGTTCATTAGTTGTGTACATGATGCCGACTTTTTTCACGTCAGGCATAACTTTTTGCAGTAATTCCACCTGTTTTGAAATTGGAGACATGTCACTTGTTCCTGTGGCAATACCTTCAGGTTTTTCCATCGTCTTGACCAATTTTGCTGATACTGGGTCCGTTACTGCTGTAAACAACACCGGAACATCTGTTGATAGATTTGACAATGTTTGCGCAGCCGGTGTCGCAATCCCTAAAACCAAATCATTATTTGACAACAAATTTGTTGAAATGGTTTGAAGATTTGACTGGTCACCTTGAGCATTTTCATAATCTGATTTAAGATTTTTCCCGTCAACATATCCTTCTTTTTTCAATTCAGCGACAAATCCCTTGCGAGCTGCACTCAGAGAAGGGTGTTCCACATACTGAAGAATCCCAATATGAACCACGTCTTTATTTGCATTTTTTGATGATGAACACCCACCTAAGGTGAGCGCGGCTAACATGACAGCCATCAAAGCTGCTAAACATTTTTTCATAATGACCTACCTTTACTTTTTGCCCACTTGCCTTACTTAACCAAAGACAAGATATTAATAATTTTTCCTAAATCAACCACAATAAAAACCAGCTAGCTCAAAAGTCTAACTGGTTTTTTGGCGTATACAAAAAGTAAAAAATACCTGAAAGCCAGTTAGATCTCTAAGTATCTAATCGGCTTTTTCAAAACAGTCAAAATGCTTTAGCTTCATAGATACAAACGCAGGTGACGTTTGCATCCATGATTGGCTACAAACGTCTATCTAAAGAAACTAAAGTAATAGTATCGATTCAGTTTTTTAGTCAGAATAGACGAATTTTTAAGCATACTATTTTCTCCTGTTAAGATTCACAAATCAATGAGTGCTAGGTATTGAATTGCGTAAATTGTTTTTGATTGTTTACAGTTTACCCCTATTTTATCTATTTGTCAATATATTTTTAAAATTCAGAAAAATAAAATTCTATCTCCAAATGAAGACATATACTCCAGCTTTACTTGCTAAAAATAATGGCATCTGCGTAATCTATGCCAAATTTTGATAAATCATAAATCGTTTTTTCTTGTGTATCCGCAGAGTATTTCACTAAATGTTCATTAAATAAAAAGTAGTAATCCGAATCTCTCTGCGTGAAAAAGACTTCTTGGATTCCCGAAGTAATTTCTGGGAAAGTAAGTTGGGTCTGAGAGAGCGTTTCTAAATCAATGATTGTCCAACTGTAATCAGCAACATAGAGCGGGTCATGAAGAATTAGCAATTGATGGCGAGACTTGTCATAATAAATAAATTTCGGGTATTCAAACTCGGTTTCAATACGACTGGTTTCACCACTTGCAAGGTCGTAAACAAGAATATGCTGCCCACCACCTGGCTCGCCATCCTCACGAACTCCTTCTTTAGCAGCTGTCATGTAAAGTTTTCCGTTTGCTTCAACCATTCGAAAATAACCACCTTCGGTATAGTTGAGATTGATTCTTTCTTGGACTTCTAGCTGCTTGTTCATCACCCATAGATAATTAGCATTAGTCGCTGTCTCATTATTCACGGATCCCACAAGGACATAAAGCGTATCACCAACAAAAAGCATGTCATTGGTGAGGTTCATTAGACCATCCTCTTTAATTGATTTTTTGGTAACTTGATGTAGGTCGGTATCGTATTTATAAAAATCAGTATGCCCTAAGAAAGCGGCAGTTGTGTAAATATACTCTTCATCACTAGCTGAGCCATAGATGTCATTACCACCAACTTCTGTCAATTTACCTTTTAAAGTCTTAGGTTCTACATCGAATAAATACTTTTTAAATGAATTCATTGATTCGTGAGTTTTACCGTATAAATTTCCCTTGACAGATTGTAGGCGTTCTTGCCAAATGCCAATATCTTTATCAAATAACTGTCGTGTCTCAACTTTTTCAAGCTGATTGTTATCAGTTTTAAATGTCGTTATCTGATTGCCATACGAAATTGCCAAATCATATGCTTTTGCTGGCTTACTCGTTGCCTTACTCTGACAACCCGATAATCCTAAAACACCCATTGCTAATAAAATTAGCCAAGATTTCTTTTTCATTATGATGTCCTATTTCTATAAATAACTTGTGTTTTATTGTTTACTAATTCAAATGGATGAATAGCTGTTCCCCACGCTGCTGTTCCGATATCAACTCCTGTGGTATCCTTATATGCTGCCCAAACAAGCTGTGAACAATAAAAGGTACTTCGAGTGTTAATATTAGTAAATGATTTGGCTGGTAGTCATCCATAGCATGTGCAAATTCAGCGAAATTCATATTTAATCCAGAAATTGCTAATAAAAATCTATCTGCAGACAACATAGACTGTCCCCGTTCAAATTTTGAAAGTTGCGAAACGGTAAGCTTTTTAGTAGCAATATCCTTAAGTTTAAGCCCCCTTGCCAAACGTAATTCTTTATAAAGTTCCCCTATTTTCTCATTATTATTCATACAACTTTTCCTTTCACAATACATCAAATACTTTAATATGTGTTTTTGCACAGTCCTCTCTTTTATATTCGTAAACACTTGTATTTATTACTCTAAATTCGCCTTTATCTCTTAGTGTTTGTTAATATATTTTTAAAATTCAGAAAAATAAAACATAAAAAGATTCCTAGCAAGGAGATTACGTACTAGGAACCTTTTTATGTTGAATGTTTGAGTAAGTAATTGTAATTTTTTTGTATTGTTATTTTAGAATAGTTTTTAAAAAGAGTTTACACATTTTGATTTAAAATGATTGGAGTTTTGTTTCAAAATCGTCAATAACTTTGGCAAGATTTTTCTTACCATGGTAGATACCATAGCCAAATATTAACATGCCCAAACTTCCAAGGATCATCACGACAAAACCGAGAATTAGCAAAATGATTTGTTTGTTAAAGAAATAAATGAGTAAAAATCCTAAACTCGTTACTGCTAGAAGTAAAGTCAACCAACGACCTAAATTTTCAAGCATATGTTTTTGATAAGCTATTTCAGTTTCATAACCTCTGATAAGTTCTGATTTTGTCATGATATTTCTCCTCTAGAAGTATGTAAATTAGTAAGACAAACCTGGGTTGAAGAAACCAACAAGTACACCGACAAAGGCAATAACTACGAGCAATAGCATAACTTTGATTGGTGAGATGTTTTTCTTAGCCATCAACCACCAGCAGAATACGATGAATAATGCTGTTAGGAAACCTGGATAAACGGCATCCAATTTGTCTTGAAGAACCAAGTATGGGTGTTTAGCGTTACCAAGTTGGAATGAAGTTTTAACTGATACCCAAGTAGCGGCAACACCACCGACAACCATACCACCAACGATTGATACAGCTTTACGGATAGCTTGACCTTGAGCACCAACTAGGAATTCAACGGCTTTATCACCAAGTTCATAACCTTTGAAGTATGCAAATTTCATACCAAGGTATGCAAGCAAGTTCCATACAACGATGTAGAAAATTGCACCGATTGGAGAACCACCTGTTGAAAGACCAAGGGCAATACCTAAGATAACTGGAATCAAAGTACCAACGACAAGAGAGTCACCGATACCTGCAACTGGTCCCATAAGACCTGCACGAAGTCCGTTGATTGTTTCATCGTCAACTTCTTCAGAACCATTAGCACGAGCTTCTTCAAGACCTGCTGTGATACCAACGATAAGGGCACCAAGTTGAGGTTCAGTGTTGAAGAATGCTGTATATGTTTGCATTGAACGTGCTTGATCTTCTTTGTTATCATATAATTCTTCCACGATTGGTAGCATAGAAGTTAGGTAACCAAATGTTTGCATGTGTTCTTGTGAGAAACATGTCAAGTTACCATAGTACCAATGATGGAAAGATTTCATTAAAGTTTTCTTAGTTAATTTTTTTTGAGCCATCTTAGATATCCTCCTCATCATCGTCAAAGTCATCTGCTGCTGCAGTTGCTTTTACATGTTTAGCCATTTCAAGTTCGTAGAACAATACTGCAAAGATCAATGAAATAACTGCACATGAAACCAAGTTCAAACCAAGTGAAGCCGCCAAAGTAAATCCAACAAAGAATGGAATAAAGTCAACAGCTTTTTCAACAATTTGTTTCAAAAGAATTGCGATTCCGACACATGGTAGCAAAGCACCGACTGTGAAGAGGGTTTTCATTGGGATACCATCCATTGGAAGAGCATCTTTCATTGCTGTTACGGCAGTTGCACCAAGTTTACACATGATCAAAGTTGGAACAAATGAGAAGACGATATGTGAAATCCAAGGATATAGCCAGTCAACTTTGTAAAGTTGTTTGAAGTTTCCTTTTTCAACAGCACGCCAACCAATATGTTGCCATACAAGGTTCATTGTAGCTGTTCCGTAGAAAAGAACTGTACCAACAGTACCTACAAGAGTACCCATTGATTTAGCCAAGTTAGCTGCATCAGCTGAGTCAGCTGACAAACCTTGTGAATGGATAGCAACCATTGCCAAAGGAATACCGATATAAGATACAGCACGCACATCGGCTGAAACTGTACCACCAGGAGTTACAAGTGCGATGTAAACCAATTGCATTGCCACACCACAAATGATACCTGTTTTAAGATCTCCTAAAATAAGACCACAGACAAGACCACCGACTAATGGACGACCAAGAGTATAGTTACCAATGGTTGTACCACCAAGACCAGGCATTGAAGACAAACATGCAAACAAACCTAATAAGGCTGCTTGGAACCAAGAAATTGCCATAATACTTCTTCTCCTATATTATTTAAAAAATTTTTATTAAGTCATCAGAAGCCTTAGCTTCTAGATAAACTGTCAATATTAATAACCAAATTTAGATTTGAAATCTGACCAGTAACCAATTGAAACGTCAGGTAGAAGTTGGAATTTAACTTTGTAACCTGCTTTTTCGATTGCTTCAATCGCATCAGCTTCTTCTTGTGTGATTGATTGGTTGTTACCAAGTTTTACAGCACCTGGACGGTCGTTACATGGTCCAACGATGATTTCTTTAACATCACTTGGAACAAACCCTTGGTCAACCAAAAGTTTTTTCATGTCAATTGGGTTTTTAGTGATAACAAAATATTTTGTATCTGAATCCAAAACTTTTTGTGATTTTTTACCAAAGGCATCTACTGTCCAAACAAAAGTTTTCTTGTCTGAAGCACCTTTATAAGCTTGTGTCAAAACTTTGTTGCTTGCAGCAGCATCGTTTACGGCAATCAAACCATCACATGGATATTCTTTTGCCCAGCGTGTTACAGTTTGGCCGTGGATCATACGGTCGTCAATACGTACAAATGAAACAGTCATTGTTAATCTCCTTTTTAATTATTAAATGTCGTCTTCTTCATCATCTGAAGCGATTTTGAATTCTTGAAGAGCTGCTTGAGCTTCTGGCAAAACAGCTTGAACAAAAGCGTCACCCTCAAGCATATCTTTCATAACTGCTGAGGTAATTGCCATTGGTAAATTCATACCACCTAGGATAACAGCGTCATCAAGTTTGCCAAGTTCGTCCAAAACACTGCAAGCTGTTGTAAGTGGGCTACCACCAACAATATCTGCAAGAACGATAACTGAATCTTCAGCTGTCAAACCTGAAATGGCTTGTCTGAAATCTTGCGCAAAATCATCAACAGTTTTTCCGTTTTTCAAACCAACTGCAATGACTTGGTCCATCTTATCTTCAGCGAACATAGCCAAAGAAGTTTTGAGACCTTCTGCAAAACCACCATGACTCACCAGTAGTAAATACTTCATAGTTTTATCTCTCCTTATCTGTCTATTATTCTATCAATGTATTAAGCGTTTTCACACTCTCGATTGTCATATCATGGCAATGACAATCGCCATATTGAAAATGACAAATGTCATTTTTAGAAAACATGAAAAAAGCCTGGAACAATTTATTCCAGACTTTCTTTTTTATTTTAAACTATCCTCAATTTCCTTTTGAATAGCAAACAAATCACTATCAATACTGTTGTTAGCTAATGATTTATTGATGATGTAATCTGCTTGATTCATCACGCTGTTGTAAGTTTTAAAGGTTGGTTTCGTCACACCTTGGCTAAGCATGGAATCTAGTGTTGAAACAGTCAGTGACTCAGAACCAAAGCCGTCTTCTTTCAATTTATCTTCTGTTGCTTGACTACGCATGACAGATTTCAAAACTGAACTTCCTTGAGAGTAATTAAAGACAGATTGTTGAACTTTTTCATCTGTACACAAGAATTTTAAAAATTGCCAAGCTGCACTGCGATGTTTTGTTTTTGACGAAATCGCATAGAGTGATGTTGAAACCTGCGTTGCATCAACACCTTTTTGGCTGGCTGGCATAGTTACACAAGACCATGAAAATGTTGAATACTTGGCAACGTGGTAAGGGTAAGGTTTGTAAGTTCGATACATGGCTAATGACATTGGAATGAAGGCAACTTTTCCTTCATCAAAGTCTTTCATTGTCACTTCATAATTTCCATTTAAAGCTTTTAGCTGAGTAATTAAGCCCAATGCTTTTTTAACCTTTTCACTATCAAAATACGCTTTGCTACCTGTTTCATTGAAAAGTTTTGCGCCGTAAGCAGCAACAGCTTGCTGCCAAGTATAGCCAACGCAACCATACTGATCAATGACCCCGTCACCATCTGTATCCTTAGTTACTTGTTTACAAATATTATAAAAATCATCAACCGTCCAACCTGATTTTGGAATGCTAATGCCTTCTTTTTCAAGAAGATCAATGTTAATACACATCATGGTTGGATTACTTTCAAACGGTAATGCATAATGGCTATGATTATACTCTCCTGCTTGATAAGATGAATTATAAAAAATGGAATCATAAAAACTAGTGCTGATACTACTGTCCAAATTTGACAGAGCACCTGTTGATGATAAAAGGTTAAAGTCATCTTCTGGCACGATAAACACATCAGGTTGTTTTCCAGCTACAATCTGATCTGTCAACCAAGTTGAATAATCGGCTTTTGAAATCCCACTTTCGTAGACAACCTTGACACTAGGATGGAGTTTTTCAAAGCGTTTAATAGCTGTATCAATCACTTTATAATCATTACCATTTGGTACATCCCAACTGCTGCCAGCATATACACCAATTTTTAAAATTGTCTTTTGTTGCATTTGATAATAGACATAACCACCAATACAAGCACTTAAAAGAACAATCGCTGAAAGCCAAAGTTTTATCTTGGTTAGTTTAGTCATGATCATCATCCTCAAATGATTTGAGCGTTACACCTGTCTGAACCGCCCAAATCGCTAATTGCGTACGATCTCGCAAGTTGAGTTTTGACAAAATGTTAGAAAGGTAATTACGCACCGTTCCTTCTGACAAATACAACTTCGCAGCAATTTCTTTGTTTGACAAACCAAAACCAATTTGTTGAATGATACGCCATTCCATTTTGCTAATGTCATGAACCAAGTCATCGTCAACTTGGATAGCAAAATTTGATTGAGCCATTTGTGAAAAAAGTTTGAAAACTTTTGTGGCAATATCTGGGTTTATCATGGCACGTCCTTCATTGGCTGTTACAACAGCATCATGCAAATCATCCATTGACGTTCCTTTTAGCATGTAACCTGTCGCACCGTATTTAAGAGCGCTGTAGATAAAATCATCATCATCAAATGTCGTCAAAATGATAACCTTGATATTTGGATAATGCTCTTTGACCGCTTTGGTACACAAAACGCCATCCATTTTAGGCATACGAATATCCATCAAAATAACATCAGGTTTGCTCGTCGGCAGAGTTTCTAGAACCTCTGTTCCATCACTCACAGCCCCAACAACTTCAATATCAGGATAAGCTGATAAAACAATCTTCAAAGATTCGCGAATCAACTCCTGATCATCTGCAATAAGTACTCGTATCATCCTTCTTCTCCTTGTATTTTAGGGATATGAATCGTTGTAGAAAATCCATCTTTACCAGAAAAGGCAACGCGACCACCAATAATAGCTAAACGTTCTGTCATCTGCGTTAAGCCAAAACCATACTTGATGTTTTCACTTCCTGTTCCATTATCCTTAATCAATAAAACATAATCACTCTCACTGAGCATGCTAATTTTAATCTTGGTTGCACGACCATGTCGCAAAGAATTCGTCACAGATTCCTGAATAACTCGGAAAATAACGTCCTCCTTGGTCTTATCAAAGTCAACATTATCCCAATGATAATTTAAATCAATTTGCAAGTGTGACAGCTCTTGGTACTCTGAAAGCATCTTTTCTAGAGCATCTTTCAACGTACGATTTTCAAGAGCTCCTGGTCGCATTTTATTAAGAGAACGTCGAACATCGACAATCCCTTCGCGAACAACATTTGATACACTGCTTAATTGTTTTTTAGCATGTTCTGGGTCAAGGTCAATCAAAACCGTCACGGCATCAATCCCTGCCGAAATCCCCGTCAAAGCATGCCCAATTGTGTCGTGAATCTCACGCGCAATACGTCTACGTTCCCTATCTTCGGTAATCTTTTCAGACACCGCAACGTATTCCTTCAAACGCGTATTGGCTTGCGCAGCCATTAATAATTCTTCCTCGATCTTATGATTTTCTGTCACCGAATAAATAATATAAGTCATCAATGAAATGATAAAGACAATCATATTAAGCGATATCAATCCATTCTTGATGAACAAAATCACAAGACGTGTACTTGCTGGGAAGAAATTAATATAAACATCCAAATCTGGTGTTCTCACCAAAAGTGACAGTACATCATAATTTGACAGCAAAAGCGAACCAAAACTAGCTACAATAAAAAGCAGCCAGGCTTTCTTTTCACGAAATGTGTAAAAGTCTGTATATGAAAAGAAAATATCCATGAAGACCAATAAAATCAAGCCGTTATAGGATAATTGCAAAGCAAAAAAAGTCGCAAACAGCAAAATGATTTCAAGAACTGCCAGCCAGTCACGCGCCTTAGTTTCTTTTTCAAATTCACGATTTCTGACATACATTATCAAAAGTAAGCCAATAAAAAATAAATTTGATAGCCAAAAAATTCGTTCAGGTGAACTTGGAATAATATTGATTTTTTCTAGTAGCGAACGACTAAAATTATTTTCAATAATATACTTAGTCGCTGACAGATAGACCGAACTGTAAAAAAGTACCGCCATAAAATTAATGACTAACAATGCACGTTTGGCAACCTCAACATTTTTTAAAATTTTCATCATTGCCACCCCGTTAAATCACTATTTAAGACAGTTTCACTCGTCATGAATTCAACTGGAATAATAATCTCTTTATCCACTTTTTTATCATGGTAAAGTCGATACCCAGCCTGAATAGCTTTCTCACCAATAGTCAAAGGTGACTGTGCAACGGTCGCTTGAATGGAGCTAGTTGTTGCTAACAAGTTTTTCATGTCAGGTGACCCATCAACACCGTAAATTTTAACGGGAGCTGTAACTTTCATATTCTCAATAGCAGCCAGTGCCCCGATTGCAACTTGGTCATTAAGCGCCATGACCGTATCAAAATCTACCCCAGAGTTGATAACCGACTCAACTTGTGGCATAGCAACCTCAGTCTGACCCAAACAATCTTTTCTATCAACAACTTGATAGCTATCATGTTCCTTGATTGTCGCCAAAAAACCATTAATACGATCTACTGCAGACACCGCTTTTTGGTGTTCTAAAAGTAAAATTTTGGCACTTGATTGAGTCTGCATAAGGTTTTGCGCACATAAGACACCAGCTTGATAATTATCAGACACAATCGTCGTGTCAACTGGAGAATTATCTGAAAGCTGACTATCTACAACCACAACCTTAATGCCTGTTTCCTTAGCTTTCTTCAAAGCTTTAATCAACTTTTTACTGTCAGCATCAACAGGATTAATGATGATAATATCCACTCTCTTTTTGATAAACAGTTCCACTTGCTGAGTTTGTTTATTAACATCAAGTGCTGGATCTCGTGTGTAGAGAATATCATTTTTTTCCTCTACAATTTTGTCAATTTCATTATTTAGAACCTTATAGAAATCATTGTTCATGGTCATATAAGTTGCCCCGATTTTGACACGATTTTCATTATAAGGAACCAATTTGTAATGAAGATAAATGCCAAGCATCGTTAGCAGCGCAATAAAAACGCTTACTAATAATGCTATAAGTTTTCCTTTTTTCATTCCCTACCTTCTCTACTTACTCAAAAATCTCAACTGATAATATACAAGTATTATAGCATGTTTAAAATGTCTAGACAATTTGACCTTGATTGACACCTAGCAAGAAGACAAAAAAGAAAGGAAAACAAGTGTTCTCCTTTCTTTTCATTTCCCTAATATCCTAAATATTATGATTCTTTTTTCTTGAAGAATTGTCCAAAGAATGCTCCCATAGCCGCTAGGATTGATACAATACCAAGTCCAGCAAGATGATTATCTTTTTCACCAGTTTGTGGCAAGACACTTTCTGAAACAACCGCAGATTTTGGAATAACTGGAGCTTTAGCATCTGCAACTTTGACTGATTTAGCAGGCGCTTTAGCTGCCAATGTAGTTGTTGCAACTGCTTGTTCTGAAGGTGTTTCTTCCGGTGTTTGAGGATCTGTTGGCACGACTCCACCATTTTCTCCGCTTTGTGTTGGTTCTTTAGCATCCAAATCTACTACGAAGAAGTTTTGAACCTCAAGTTCACCATCCCAAAGACCAAGACCAAGATATGGATCATTGAAGAAGTCTTCAACTTGATCAAATGTGTAAGACATTGCCAATTGATTATCAACAAAGACTTGAATAGCATTTGCTGATTTCACCAAACGAACGTGGTGGAATTGATTGTCGTTAATGGCTGCTGTCATTGGTGATTCTGCAATAGTATCACCGTAGAAGCGGAACAAACGAACAGAGTTATTTCCACCGAATTGGATTGTGTAGGCATTGTTAGCATCTGGATTGCCTGAAGCAAAGAAGATATTTACAATTCCGCGACCGTATTTGATATCCAAATCCATTTGATAGTTTTCGTATGGCATCTTATCGGCTGCCATGTAAATATCGTTTGAGCCATGGTTTTCAACTTTCAATGATTCACCGTCAGCATGCCAATCACCAGCAAAGACTTTCACATCTTTAACGTTTGTCTTGAAGTTGTCTTCTAGAATATCAAGAACGAAATCTTGATAAACTGCCGGGTTAGATTTAGATTGTGCTCTAACAATCACTTGACCCTTCTTAAGTGCTTTAACGAAGACTTGATTACCAGAAATTTCTGCTGACACATTACCATTGTTAAGAATTGACCAAAGCAAATCTTGGTTAGCAACTGATGGAGAGACGTACGCTTTAACCACTGTGCTGTCACCAACATTCATTCTGACATTCTTAGCAGACGCAGGCACAACACTTTGTGGTTCAGTAGTTTCAACTTTATCTTTCCAAATACTCTTCAATGGGTAAAGAACGATATCTGCTGTAGATTCATAACCTTCAGAAAATACACTTAATCCGAGACTTTGAGGTGATGTGAAGATTTGGTTAGCACCTGTGACAGTATCACCTTTTGTGAAGACTTCAACACTAGCACGGTCAACAAAGATATGAAGGTCAATACTTCCATCAGCGTTGCGTGTTACTGCTTGGCTATCAATATTTCTAAAGAGCTCTGTAAGGATGATACCTGATTGACTACGGTCAATAGCGATTCGTCCTGTTTCTAAATCATAATAAACCTTAGTCACTTCTCCTGGACCTACTCGAAGGTTGAAACCAACTTTTGTTGTTCTGTTACTTGGATTAAAGTGAGCAACAATTTCATAGGTATCACCAGAGAAATCTTTAAAGAGATTATTATCTTTACCAACAACAACATCTGTGTATTCAACTTTGTTGTCTACATCACGTAAGCTTTCATATGCTTTGATTGGTGTTTGAGTAAGAACGTATTTATCACCGTCTTTGACAAGACCTAGTGTCAAGTTAAGGTTGAATGTACCATTGAATTTTTGACCAACACGTTCAGCTACAAGGTTACAATAGTTATCCCAAGTATTCATCCAGTTAAGCTCAATAATTTGAGGAAGTGTTGGATTAGCTTTAGTACCAAAATCTTGTACGTAGTAAGTCATTGCAGCGTATGAATCTTTACCAAAGTTCATGATACCATCTGATTCTTGATAATCAGCGTCTGCAACAAATTTCCAGTGTCCATCAACTTGTTTTAAATCACCAACTTTATAGTAACGTCCACCACGAGAAAGAACCCATTTCACTGTGTTACCTTCTGCCATGATTGGGTAAAGGTCTGGACATTCAGTGTGAAGATCTGGATATGTTGATTCAACAGACCAATCTAGGAGATTATCTGATGAGTAAATACGAAGTGGTCCACCTGCAAGAACCATGAACCATTTGCCTTCCCAACGGAAGACTTTAGGGTCACGGAAATCACGATTTTGCAATGGGTCAGTTGACCAGTCAGCTGCAATTTTATCAATTTTTTGCCAAGTTTTACCTTCATCTTTACTGTAAGCAACTTTGATACGTTGACCTTCACCATCAGCTGTAATCAAGGCAACCAAGCCACCTTCATTACCGTCAAACAAACCACTTGTGTTGTTATTATCAGCTACGATACAACCTGAGAACATTGCCCCGTTATAGTCTGGATAGAATGCAATTGGTTGATCTTCCCAGTGAATCAAATCCTTACTTGTTGCATGTGCCCAGTGCATTGGACCCCATTTAATATCATCGTAGAATTGGTAGAACATGTGATAAACACCATTGTAGTAAACCAATCCGTTAGGGTCATTTGCCCAGCCATCTTTAACAGAGTAGTGATATTGGTCACGGAAGTTTTCATTATAATAAACTTCTGCTGATTGACGGCGGTGAACATTAATACGGTAAGTTGATGTCACTTCGTAACCGTCTACTGTGTAAGTACTTGTTACTGTGAGGTAGTTAGCACCAACTGATACCGGAATATCGCTTGGATTTGAATAAACATTACCTTGAGCATCTGTCACTTTGATAACTGCAGCTGGATTATTAGCAACAAAACTTAAGTCAACAGTTGAAGCATCATGTGATACGTATTGGATATAAACAGCACCTTCTGGGAAGAATTGTCCCTTAGGTTCAACTGGACCATTTTTTGAAGTAACTGTGACATCTTTAAGAAGTGGTAATTCTGCATCAGTAAGTTCACGGTAAAAAGTATTTTGGAAAATCATTTCACCATTCCAGTTCAAAAGACCGAAATTACCATCTTTGATGTATGTTGTTTGACCAAGGTCGTCACGTTGGATAGTGTAGTCACTCAAGTTTGCAACCAAAATACCATTGATATAATATGAAATCCATCCGTCAGCTGCTACAACTTTCAAGAAATATTTATTGTCTGGAGTTGCTGGGATTTCTTTATCATTGATAAGATTTGCTTCAGCCCAACGCCATAATCTTGCTTTGTGTGAATTTCCGTCAAGGTTTACAACATAACCTTTTAGATTTTGAGCATCACCAGTTGAACGGAAAACAAGTGAAGCTGCACCTGTATTTTGTAAGAATGTTACATCTGTTTGGAAGACAAAGTTTTTACCTGTTGAGGTTGAGAAAAGGAAGTTATCACCTTTTCCAACAGCATTACTATACAAACCATCTTCACGAACTTCCCAAACATTTGCATCATAACTCAAACCTTGAAGATTTGTATTATAGTTACTTTCTTTTTTCTTAGTCAAATTAGCAGAAAGGGCTTTTTTAGTTTTTACGGCACTCACGCTAGGTTGGTCAGTTTTTTGTTTAAGCGAATCAGTCACATCAACTTTTTCTTCAGCATCTGATGTCTCAGTTTTTTGAGCATCGTCTGAAGTTTCAGTCGCAGGTTCTTGATTTTCAGTCACTTGATTTTGTTCTGTAACATCTTGATTTTCTGTTACTTGATTTTCTTCTGTGACATTTTGGTTTTGTTCTTCAACAACTCCTTGTTCAGTTGGTGTTTGATTTTCTGTAACCGGAGTTTCTAACTGATTAGCAGGTTGTTGTACTTCTTGACCTACTTCAGTTTTTTGGTCTGTATTTGCGTTTTCTGAGTTTGCATTTGTAACCGCTACCATTTCTGTTGATGAAGAAACAGCTTCATCAGCCATAACGGGTGTAGCCACAGTTCCTAAGACCATACCACAAACTAAAACACCACAACCATAAATCCATTGTTTACCGCGTTTGTGCATAAACCAGTTGACACATTTCTTTTCTTGTTCTTTTTTCATAAGTCCTTTCTCCTATTGAAATTTGTCGAAGTAGCTTCAACATTCAACAGAGATAATATTACCAGAAAAAGAAAGCGCTATCACCAAACATTTGTCATCAGCTTGATGTGACAAAAATCAATTTTTTTAGTGGCAAAAGTCATCAAAAAAATTCCTACATTAAAGCGTAGGAATTTAGCAATCGTTATAAAAAGAATCGTTTATCTAGCTAGTTTAAATTTCTCTAAAACCAAAGCAATCCCATCGTGGTTGTGGTTTGCAGTCACGTGACCAATACGCTCCTTAACTTCCTTCGGAGCATTTGCCATGACATATGCCTCACCTGCAGCCTCCAACATGTCTAGGTCGTTAAAATTATCACCAAACGCCAAAGTTTCAGACATATCAACACCATAATGGTCGGCTAAAAGATTAACAGCTCGTCCTTTTTGAATACCGTTTGCCATCACTTCAATGTAATACGGCAACGAACGTGCAATCGATAAGCCAGGATAAAGTTCTTTTAACTTTTCTTCCAAGACAACCATTTTCTCTGGCTCACCCATCAAAAGTAATTTATGAACTTCAGACAAATGACCAATTGCCTCCAAATCAGCCTCTTGAGAAACCAAGCCAACGACTTTTTCCTCACGAGAAATCCATTTGTTCATCCGATTTTGCGACAACCATTTTTCGCCGCTATAGACGTTCCAAGCAACATCTGGAACTTCTTTTTCTAAATATTGGCAAATAGCTTGCGCTGCTTGAGGGCTCATAGGGCAGCTATCAATCACTTGACCATTTTCATCTTGAATAAAAGCTCCATTATAAGAAATCATCGGAACTTGGGGCAAAAAATCTTTGATAATTGGTTTAATTGCTTCAGGCATGCGCGCCGAAACAGGCACAAATCGCACTCCTGAATTGACAGCATCACTTAGGGCTTGACGCGTTTTTGGCGTTACTTCCAAGGCGTCATTGATGAGAGTGCCATCAATATCGCTAAAAATTATTTTAAACATAGCTCTTTCTCCACACATTTTCTCCAGTATAGCATTTTTGAAAGGGCTTTCCAAGCTTTTTTCTCATAATTTCTGTAAAACTAGCTAAAAATGACAATAGTCACCAAATCTTTCATCTTTTTTCATCGATTGACTCAAGAGAAGAAGGAAGCTTTGAAAAAGTTTAGACTGTGCTTACACTAAAATGGCAATTCCTCCTCTTCCAGAACTAAATCTGCCAAATCATTTGCCACATTATTTTCTCGCATAGCACGTTGTGCGCGGCTTTCTAAGAGTTGGAAAGAATGACAAAGCACTTCTGTCACATAATTCGTGTGACCATCTTTTTCGTACTTGCGTGTGCGAAGCTCGCCATCAACAGAAAGTAAGCTGCCTTTGCCTGCATAAGACACAAGTGTTTCTGCCAAACGTCCCCATACCACCAGCGAAATGAAGTCAGCCTCACGCTCACCATTTTGCGATTTAAAACGTCGATTGACCGCAAGTGTTACACGTGTAACACTTTTATCGTTAGCTGTCGTCACAAGTTCAGGTTGCGCCGTCAAGCGCCCAATCATAATTACTTTATTGTACATCAATTACCTCCTATCTTATTATTCGAAAAAACTTAAAGATAATTGATAATTTCTATCAAAAAAACGAACTAGAATTCTCTAGCTCGTTTTCCTTTTCTTACCCTTTCCAGTGTTTTTCTGGATTAAAGGCTTCGCCGACAACGGCTGTATCATCAAGTTCGATGATTCCACGTTTTTGTGGAGCATTTGGAAGTGCCAATTCACGAGGTGAGCACATCATACCAAAGCTCTTTTCACCACGAAGGGCACCTGGGAAGATAAGACTTCCGTTTGGCATCATAGCACCTGGAAGGGCAACGATTGTTTTCAAACCAACTGCAGCGTTTGGAGCACCTGCAACGATTTGAACAGTTTTGTCATTTGAGATTTGCACTTGGCAAATGTTCAAGTGGTCACTATCTGGATGAGCAACCATTTCTTTGATTTGACCAACAACAAATTTTGGTGAAGGATCATTTTCTAATTGTTCGCTAAAGCCTTCTTTTGTCAATTCAGCGTTAAGCTTAGCAGCATCTTCGTCAGTTAAAGTGATTTGACCAACACCATCAATTGTAATCAAACTTGACACTTCAAAAATGTTCCAAGCAACTGTTTCACCATTTTTCTCAAGGAAAACACGTGATACTTTACCTTTGCGTTCGTAGTCAAGTTTAGCACCTTTGCTATCTTTGACAATCACCATTAGGACATCACCGACGTGTTCTTTGTTGTACGTAAAAATCATTTTCTCTCCTATTTCAATCCAGCTAAAAAGCTGTTAATTTCTGCTTTTGTTTTGCGCAATTTATTAACTAAACGACCAATTTCTTTCCCATTTTCAGTTACCACAAAACTTGGAATGCCAAAAATATTCCAGCGTTGTGCGACTTCCATAAATTCATCACGGTCAACACGGACAAATGTGAATTCTGGATTTTCTGCCTCAATTTCAGGCATAACAGGATAGATAAATTGGCAGTCTGGGCACCAATTTGCTGTAAAAAAGAAAACTACCTTGCCGTCATTTTCTAAATAGGTTGCCATTTCTTCATAGGATTTTGGACTAATCATTTTTCTCCTCCTCGTAGCTAATCTCACCATTTTGGTAAACAAATTGGAACGTGCGACCATCCTCAAAAACAAGACCTCCAGTCGTTTTTTGAGAATCAGATTCAAAATCATTCAAATAAAGCACAGAAATCTCGCCAAGTTGATTAAAATAATCACGAATCTGCTCTTTAACCTGTTCTTTTCGCTTTTCGTCCTTTTGTTTTTTTAGGATTGCTCCCAAAACGATGACACCGCTGACTCCCACTAAACCAAAACGTGACAGTAAGCTTTTCTTTTTGTTTTTCATACGCTTTATTTTAGCATATTTCAGCACATAATACCAAGACCCAAACATTTAATATGTTTTTTCTAAAAATTGTCAGAAAACGTGGTAAAATAGAAACCATAGAATCGAGGTTTTATATGTCAGACTTATTTTCAAAAATAAAAGAAATCACTGAACTTGATAGCATCGCTGGGTACGAACACAGCGTGCGTAACTATCTTCGCTCAAAAATCACACCGCTCGTTGATGACGTGCAAACTGATGGTCTTGGTGGTATTTTTGGTATCAAAAACTCTGATGCTGAAAATGCACCACGTATCATGGTCGCAGCGCACATGGACGAAGTTGGTTTCATGGTTAGCGAAATCAAAGCCGATGGTACTATGCGTGCTGTTGGAATCGGCGGATGGAACCCACTTGTTTTAAGTTCACAACGCTTCACTCTTTACACACGTGATAACCGTGCTATTCCAGTCGTTTCTGGTTCAGTTCCACCACATTTCCTTCGTGGGGCAAATGGCTCTGCTTCTCTTCCAAAAATCGATGACATCATTTTTGATGCAGGATTTACAGACAAAGCTGAAGCTGAAGCCTTTGGTATTTTGCCAGGTGATATCATCGTTCCAAAATCTGAAACAATTCTCACAGCCAACGAAAAAAATGTTATCTCTAAAGCTTGGGACAACCGCTTTGGTGTGCTTATGGTGACAGAATTACTTGAAAGCCTTAAAGGACAAAAACTTGATAACACGCTTATCGCTGGTGCTAACGTTCAAGAAGAAGTTGGTCTTCGCGGGGCACATGTCTCAGCAACTAAATTCCAACCAGAACTCTTCTTTGCTGTTGACTGTTCACCTGCTGGCGACATTTATGGCAACCAAGGCAAAATCGGTGACGGAACACTTTTCCGTTTCTACGATCCAGGACATGTTATGTTAAAAGACATGCGTGAATTCTTGCTCACAACTGCCGAAGAAGCAGGCATCAAATACCAATACTATGCTGCAAAAGGTGGTACAGATGCTGGTGCTGCTCACCTCAAAAATGGTGGTATTCCATCAACAACTATTGGAGTATGCGCTCGCTACATTCACTCACATCAAAGCCTTTATGCTATGGATGACTTCTTGCAAGCCCAAGCTTTCATTCAAGCTATCGTTAAGAAATTAGACCGCTCAACTGTTGACCTCATCAAAAAATACTAGAAAGGAGCTAGGGGAGCTAAGCCATTAGGCATTTTCCTTGTACTTTCCCCTTTGTCTTACTATGAAAATTGGATTTATCGGAGTCGGAAAAATGGCGACAGCCATTATCAACGGACTTAACACAACATCACACGATATCATCATTTCAGGTTCTTCACTTCCCCGCTCACGCGAAATTGCAGAGCAGCTTGAAGTTGAAGCAGCTCTTTCACACCAAGAACTTATCGACCAATCTGATTTGGTTGTCCTTGGCATCAAACCTCAAATGTTTGAGACAGTCCTTGCTGGACTTCACTTCCATCAACCCATTCTTTCCATGGCAGCTGGGGTAACACTTGAACGCCTTGGCAAACTGACAGATCCAAATCTTCCATTGATTCGAATCATGCCAAACCTCAACGCCCAAATTCTAAAAAGTACAACTGCTATTTGTGCTAATGACAAGGTTTCTGCAGAACTCCTAGCTACCGCTAAAGAAATCACTGACAGCTTTGGATCAACTTTTGATATTCCAGAAAAGGACTTCGATACATTTACAGCTCTTGCTGGATCAAGCCCAGCATACATTTATCTATTTATCGAAGCTCTTGCTAAAGCTGGTGTCAAATACGGTATTCCAAAAGAAAAATCTCTAGACATTGTAACTCAGACTGTCCTAGCTAGCGCTGAAAATCTTCTTCAAGGGACTGACAGTCCACATGACTTGATTGATAAAATTTCAAGTCCTGGTGGAACAACTATTGCAGGTCTTCTTGATCTCGAAAAAACTGGTTTGACAGCTAGCGTTGTTTCAAGTATTGACGCTACAATCAATAAAGCAAAAGCTTTGTAAAATATTATAAAAAGGTTGAGACGATTGTCTCAACCTTTTTTCTCTGATAAATTACAGAATCAATGACAGTACACCAAGGAAATTATTGAGGGCATGAACAGCTATTGAATACTCTAGTTTTTTCGTTTTTTGATAAACCAAAGCAAGAACTAATCCCATACCGCCGTAGAGAATCCAACTTCCAAGGTCTGTTGGCATATGAACAGCTCCAAAAAGAGCACTACTAACAATAACACCAAGATAAGAATAATGAAATGCTTGTTTTACAATAAAGCCACGAAATACAACCTCTTCAACAATCGGCGCAGCGACTACCGATAAAGCAAACAACAGTACTGGTGGCATACCAAGTTGTTCAATCACAGATTGATTGAGCGTATTTGCATTGCTACCATGCTCTAAAACCAAAGTCATACCGCCCAACATTTTAACTGGAACCATAATCAAAAATCCCATAATAATAGGCTTATAAGCCCCGCTATTCCACACCTGACTAGCTTTGCTGAAAAATCCTAAGCGTTTTGCAACGTAAATTGTCAAAATCGCAACCACTAGCAAAGAGAGGGCAATCAGAAAACTTTGCCAAAACGGCTGATTTTTAGCTAGAAAAACAGTCGGCAACTGTTCTAAAAAAATCAAGCCAATTGCCATACCAAAATATTTAAAAAATGATACTAATTTTTTCATCAAAATTTCTCCTACAAAATCTTTGAAAAAATGACTTTAAGAATTAAAAAACCAAAAATCAAACTATACAACCAAATCAATAATAGAATCAGATACGAAAATGCTACACCACAAAAAGCATATAAAATTAGCAAGAAAACATTTATGATAAACATCAAAATTAAAGTTGATGCTGCACTAAGTCGTAAAATAAATTGATTACGTTCATCGTACACTGCAACATATGCAGCCTTCAACCTATTAGTCTGATGACAAAGTACTTGATAATAAATCGTAAAAGCAAATCCTGAAATGCCCATGCCCAGCAATAAACCTGAAGCAAAATCACTGCTTTTTACAAAATGAGATACCCCTATGCTTAACACCGAGAAAACGAAAATAAGGCAGGATACTCTTAATAAATAACTACGATACTCTTCCAAACTTTTTTTACGATTACAATTTGCAACAGCCTTTAATAACATAACTTACTCCCCTTTTTGTAAAAACAACAAATAGATTTTATCTATCTTCACATTTTACTCTTCATCAAAGATAAAGACTTCTTCGATTGTCATACCAAAATATCTAGCAATCTTGTGTGCCAACTCCAAAGAAGCGTTATAGCGTCCTTTTTCTAAGGAAATAATGGTTTGTCTGGTAACCCCAAGCGCCTCTGCTAACTCGGCTTGGCTAACTTTATTTGCTTTTCGGAGTTCTTGAATTTTTGTTTCCATTTTTTCCTCCTATCATCTATTTGTAAAGCAAACTTTACAAAAATAGTATAGTAAACTTTACATTTTGTGTCAAGTTTATTTTACATTTTTATATAAAAGCAGCAAAAAAGCTGACCAAACGGTCAGCTTTTCTGGTCTTATCATAATATTTTGATAACTAATTAGTAGAATTTTTAAAGCGTTCAACTTCACGCGCAATGACAAGTTCTTCATCTGTTGGAATCACAACTGCTTTTACGCGAGCTTGATCTGTTGAAATAACGCCATAAGCACCTGAAACATTCTTAGCTGGATCAACATCAACACCAAACCAAGTCATTCCAGAAATGATATCTTTACGGACATCACTTGAATTTTCACCAATTCCTGCTGTAAAGACAATAGCATCCGCACCGTTTAAAACGGCAAAGTATTGTCCAATATATTTTCTCAAGCGATCAACATACATATCGTAAGCAAGTTGGCATTTTTCATCGCCTTCTGCCTTACCTGCCAAGATATCACGCATATCACTTGATTTTTCCGAAATACCAAGTAAACCTGAATCACGATTCAAAATTGTACGAATTTTTTTCGGGTCTGCCATAGCTGGTTCACATTCCAATAAATAAGTAATGACACCTGGGTCAATACTTCCTGAACGTGTTCCCATCATTGTTCCTCCAAGTGGTGTGAGCCCCATTGAAGTATCGACAGATTTACCGCCCTTAATCGCTGTAATAGAAACCCCATTACCGATATGGCAAGTAATCAATTTCAAGTCTTCCAAAGGTTTGCCTAGAACCTTAGCTGCTTCTTGAGCAACATATTGGTGACTTGTACCGTGAGCACCGTATTTACGAATCTTATAATCAGTGTAATAGCGGTTTGCGATTGGATAACGATAGGCCACTTCAGGCATTGTCATATGAAAAGCAGTATCAAAAACGACAACACTTGTAATATCAGGTAAAATTTCTTTAAAGGCTTGAATTCCAAGAGCAGCTCCTGGATTATGAAGCGGTGCTAGCATTGATAGTTCTTCAACTTGTTGGATGACTTTGTCAGTTACTAGGGCTGATTCTTTAAAATATTCACCCCCAGCTACCACACGGTGACCAACACCTGTGATTTCATCATAGCTAGCAATAATATCCATAGAAATCAAATCATCTAGAAGAATTTTTACAGCAGCGGTATGATCTGGGATATCCTTCGTTTCCGACTGTTTCTGGCCATTAAATTTTACCGTAGAAACGCTGTTAGGAAGACCGATACGTTCAATCAATCCTTTTGCAATAACTTCTTCTTCTGGCATGTTATACAACTGCCATTTTAGACTTGAGCTTCCTGCATTAATAGAAATAGTTTTCGCCATAAATATACCTCTAAAGCGCTTTCATAATATATCTCTATTTTAGCACAAGTCATTTAAAAAATCATATTTTCAACATTCCATTTTTTAAATTTATCAATGAAGTCTGTCAACACTTCTCGACTTTGCAAGTCAGCAAGTGGATAAACAAAGGTTTCTGGAGTATGTTCAGCTTGTTTTTTCAAAACGAAAATTGATTTCGCGTTGGCTGCATTTCCAAAGATAGATTCTGGCAAAGTAATTACAGCAATCACATCAGCATAATCCTTCAACCATGCTTTCAACAGGTCACTTTGCTTACTTGTCAAAAGACTAACTGGTGCTAAAAAGACAGCAATCCCGTCTTTTTTGAGATACTTAAGAGATTGTTCCATCAACAAATGATGCGCATAAGTGTGCCCTTCACTGCTAGCTACTTTGTAACGTTTTGCAATTTCATCATTTGGATAGAATCCGACTGGAAGGTCACTGATGATGACATCACTTTCCTTAAGAATCTGTGGGCGTACAGCATCTTCTTGAACGAATTGAGCTTTAGAATCCATAACTTCAGCGATACTTGCTGACAAGTCAATCAACAAATCATCAACTTCAATACCTAGATAGTTTAGGTCTTTAGATGAGTTGTTCAACAACGTTTGGGCAAGGTTACCTGTTCCGCTACCGATTTCCAAAACATCAAGTTCCTTAGAAGCTGTCAAATTCTCAATGAGGAACATTAAAATGAAGCCAATAGCATCAGGTGTAAATTGGTGATTTGCCTGAAGAGCTTCTGTTTGCGCAGCTTTAATAAAGATAAACTGAAAAGCACGGCGCCATTCTTCCTTAGTTAAGTTAAGTTGGCGTAGTTTCTCATTATTTGCAGCTACAACTTCACTGGCACCTTCAGCACCAAGATAAAAAGAGTTTTGTTCAATAAGTGCATCGTAAATGTGTGTTTTCAACTCATTTTCGATTAATTGTATATTTTCAAGAATCAACCCATAGGCTGTTTCGATATTTTCAAAATTCATTTTCCCCTCCGAAACTTATCATATCAAAAAACCTTGAAAATGAAAAGAAAGCACTAGTGACTTTCTTTTTCAATGGTTTGTTCAGATTTTTTTGGAAGAGAAAAAGTGTAGTGAAACTCCTCTTTATTCTCTAAAACTACTGTCTCAACTAGCACCTCATTTTCACGTTGATAGCTGACAACACCTTTATCAAAATAACACTTACCTGAAGAATCTTTAGCATAATCCCTGCTGATTTCTGCCATCAAATAAGCTTGCGCGTGCTTTAATTGTGCTTGATGCTGACGTTCACTTGCTACCACGCGCCCTAAATAAAACTGTAACAGTAGGGCAAATATGGCTGCCATCAGCATAGCATACAACAATATTCCTGCCCTAACTTGCCTCATCAAAAGTGTAAACAAACTCTCTCTCCATACCATTATCCATTCGCAGCTTAATCAAAATATTATTACCATCCTGACGAATGCTAGAAGAATTAACACCAAATAACATTGGCTGATAGCCTTGACCAGAAGCATTTGTTTTACGAAAATCATCTGCTTTTGATAGCCCATAAGCTAATTTCTTATCGTCCTTACTAACATAAAGTTTATTGTCAGAAACACAATCTAAGTGGCATCGCTCTAATTCTGAGCGTAGCTGCTGAGAAAATAAAAGCCACTCATTTTCTTCGTTATCAGACAAGTAATAAACATTTTGTGAAATTGACTGCGTTAGCCCTTGATAAACCAGAACTGTCCCTGAAATAACCAGCAAAGCAACCAAACTTTCAAGTAACGTAAAAGCTTTTAGTCTAGTTCTTCTTAACATGCATCACCTCTTTTTGCCCATCATAGACATAAAGTTCTCCGTCTCGTCTAGTAATATGAACCTCAACACCATTCATCACCAAGTCATCTTGCCCTGTCTGAGCAGCCATAGTAGCAACATTAAGAACCTCTTGCTGATGTAAGCTGTCTTGCATCTGGCGGCGACTTTTATCCATTTCTCCCAAAACAAGAATTGTAATGGTAGCTAGCAAAGCTAAAGCAGCCAAACTTTCAAGGAGTATGTAAGCTTTTAGTTTCTGTCTTTTTATAATTACCACTTCCTATGTATAATTGATAATCAATAGCCTGATTCTTCGTCTGAAATTTTACTTTTGCAAGAGATGAATTGCCCCCAGCATTGTCAAAAACAATTTTGTAATTTTCAACGACTGATACCGTCTCTGGCAAATTCATATGAGCCACACTATTTGAAATGCCGTCTTGTGAAATTGTCAGAACTTGATTTTCTTGTTTAAGGCTCGCTAATTTTTGAGTATCACGATAGCAATGCTCAAACGATAAAAAGAACAACTTTTCTTCGACTGTCTGAAAAATACCACTCACAGAGTTTGAGAGCATGATAACGATAAAACAAGATATTCCCAAAGTTAGTAGACTCTCTAAAAGGGTGAAAGCTCGGATTTTTTTATTCTTTAGATTTAGCTTTTTCATTGTACGTTTGAGCTTGTTGTTGTGAAATATAGCCTTCTTTCACCAAATCTTTAATAGTTGCTTCTTTACCTGTTTTAACTTCGTAAAGTTCTTTCTGACTTTCGACAACTTTCACAACAGCAGCATCACCTTTTTCATGAATCGCCTCTTTTTGCTTACTCAAATTCGGTACAAATAAAAGCATCAAGACACCGATGATTAACAGGACAATCAACATCTCCACAAGTGTGAAAGCTTCAACAGATTTTTTACGTAATTTTTTCCAAATTTTTTTCATTAAAAATTTCCTCCCATATTTTGATACATTGGCAAAAGCATTGCCACGTAGATTAAAACAATAATTAAAGCAACAAAGACAAAAACTAGCGGTTGAATCAACTGTGTTGCCTGAGTTAATTGGCTGAAGAAAGTCTGCCATGTTTCCTCAGCATAGATATCAAGCTCCCGACCAAGTTTTGACTTAACTTCTCCGTACTCAATCATCAGGCTCAGTTCCCTCAAAAAGAAGGGATAATCTAGAACTTTTTGATGAAATGATTGACCAGACAAAAGAGCTTGCTGCATATCCTTACCAATCTCTTGAAAAAGACGCGACTTTTGGTGCTGCATCAATGCTACAATTTCCATCAAATCAATCCCCTGCCCAATAAGATTTCCCCACTCACGCGCATAATAAGCTGTTAGATAAAGACGAATGAATCGCCCTATTATCGGCAAGCGACTAATCTGGCTAAAAAGATAGATTGGTGATAAACGCCTAGCATAGAAAAATCCTAGAACAACTGCTAGTCCTAAAAGCACAAAGCTCCCCAGGAAAATCATTGGAAAATGGGCAATAATCTGAGTAGCAAAATTTTGACTTTCAAGTTGCGGCAATAAATAATTTTTTAAGCCAAGCATTATCAAAATCAAAAAACTTAATAAAATCAAAGGATAGGTCGCTACTTCAATCAACTTCTTTCGCACAACAGACATGCTAGCCAAATAACGATCGATTTTTACAAGACTTTGCTGACAATTTCCATGAACATCAGCCAAAGCAATCTGAGTCACAATCGTGTCTGAAAAGCCTAACCTTGCCATCATATCTGCTAAAGTTGCGCCACTCAGCAAGGACTCCTGTATACTATTCACATATGATTCCTGCAATAACTGACTCCGTCTCAAAAAAGACACTATCTCAGTTAAAGTAAAGCCACTGTTAAACAAATTATTAAATAATTGAATGACTTTCTGTTGTTTTTTAAAGGGCAATTTTTTCGATTTTTGCCTCTTCAAAACTGATATGTCCGTCTCGAGCAAGGCTATCAATTTGCTCATTCCACCTTGTTGGGGGATACTGCTCAAAATCTCTTTTGGCAAAATCAACTACACCTCCACCACCAATTAATCGTTGATAAACAATAGCGCGCAAGCTATTTTCAAGTTCCTGCCTACTAACACCCAATTCTAATAACCTAGCATAAACACCTGGAATACTTTTCGCATGAATGGTTGAAAAAACAAGGACTCCTGTCAGACTAGCTCTAATAACCGCACGCGCTGTCTCACTATCACGAATCTCACCAATAATCAAAATATCAGGTCTATGACGAAGCGAGAGCTTGATAAGATTATCATAAGTCATCCCGATTTCATCATTTAACTGCAATTGCAACATATTGTCTTGTTTTATCTCAACAGGGTCTTCAATCGTAATCACCTGTTTTCCAGGAAATTTTTCACGAACTAATTGGTACATGAGAGTGGTTTTCCCACTCCCTACCGGCCCGGAAAAAAGGTAAAGTCCCCTACTGTCAATAGCCTCTAAAATATTTCTCATTCCATCAAACCAATACTGCAAATCATGACGACCTGAATAAAGGAGCCTAATGACCAGACTTTCACGCCCACAATAATCACCCACACTAGACAAGCGCAGTGAAATCTCCTCATCATCTGCAAAAGCATAGTCACAAGAACCAAGCTGACTACGACGCTTTTCACCAACATTCATCCCAGCTACAAATTTAAAGTGGCTAATCAAGCTTGTCATTTCATCAGTAGCAACTTCTTGAATAAACTGGCGCTTCTCACCAATTCGTTGATAAATCTCATAGTTTTCTGCCTTTGGAATAATATAGATATCCTGAGCATTCTTTTCAACCGCATCTCTAATGAGCTGCTTTGCTTTTTCCTGAATCATTTTGACCTCCTTATCTTTATATTCGAAAAAATTTTTAAAAAAATAAAAAAATCATGGAACTTTCCATGATTAAGGTTTAAATTTGCATTTTTGAGGTCTGGGGCTTGGTTCATCATTTCTAATATTAAAATGATAAGCAAACTGCTCTTTGGCTAATTCTTGCCCATCTTTTAGAATCAAAAGCGAATGATATTGTTGCAAATAATCACCGCAATTCTCACACCAACGCTTCTCAGCCTTATCCCAAAAAGCAGCTTGAAAATTGTCATGACACTTACAACTTGGTAGATTTGTTCTAAGCAATTCCCATTCTTGACAGTAGAATGACAATGCCTCTTCAAAGTATTCAAAAGATTGTTCTTCGATGATATCATCCTGCCAATCATCTAAAAACCACCAGGGCTCCCAGTCCCCATACATTTTGATTACTTGATACATTTTTCTCACTTCCTTATAGTCTTTATTATATAAGAATTAAAGCCAATTTAAAATATATTTGCTTATTTATAATGATTATCATCTAATTTAATCTCATTTTCTCAGCAAAAAAGCCCAGGACAAGTCCTAGGCTTTTTCATTTATTAAACTCAAATGTGAATTCAGATTATTCAGCATCTGTTGATGCAGATGCTTCAACTGTTTCAGCATCTTCACTTGTTTCAAGTTCATTAACAGCTTGTGGTTCAAGGTTACGGTAACGAGCCATACCTGTACCAGCTGGAATGATTTTACCGATGATAACATTTTCTTTAAGACCAAGAAGATGATCTTTTTTACCACGGATAGCAGCATCAGTAAGAACACGAGTTGTTTCTTGGAATGATGCAGCTGACAAGAATGAGTTAGTTTCAAGCGAAGCTTTAGTAATACCCATAAGTACTGGACGTGCAGTTGCAGGAATACCACCAGAGATAACAACATCTTTGTTAGCATCTGTGAAGTCTGCAATATCCATAAGTGTACCTGGAAGAAGATCTGTATCACCTGGATCCATGATACGTACTTTACGAAGCATTTGACGAACCATTACTTCGACGTGTTTATCACCGATTTCTACCCCTTGGCTACGGTATACTTTTTGTACTTCAGCAAGAAGGTAAGTTTCAACTGATAATGTATCACGAACTTCAAGGAGACGTTTAGGTTGGATAGAACCTTCAGTAAGTGGAGCACCACGGTGAACTTCATCACCAACAGCTACTTTCATACGAGCTGTAAATGGTACCACGTATTCACCCATACCAGTCTTACCTTGAACGTAAACTTTCTTAGTACGTGTAGAAGCATCTTCTTCGATGTCAACAACAGTACCTTTAACTTCAGTGATAACTGCTTCCCCTTTAGGGTTACGAGCTTCAAAGATTTCTTGGATACGAGGAAGACCTTGTGTGATATCGGTATTTGACGCAACACCACCCGTGTGGAAAGTACGCATTGTAAGCTGTGTACCAGGTTCACCGATAGATTGAGCGGCAATTGTACCAACTGCTTCACCAACTTCAACAGCATCACCTGTAGCAAGGTTGACACCATAACAGTGACGGCAGACACCATGACGAGTGTTACATGTAAATACTGAACGGATTGTTACTTCTTCTACACCAGCTTTAACAATTTCAGCTGCCATATCTTCAGTAATCAAGACATCAGCACCAACGATAACTTCTCCTGTTTCAGGGTGTTTAACAGATTTCTTAGTATAACGACCAACAAGACGTTCTTCAAGAGTTTCTGTAACTTCTTTACCATCAGTGATTGCACGGATAACAAGACCACGGTCAGTTCCACAATCGTCTTCACGAATGATAACGTCTTGGGCAACGTCAACCAAACGACGAGTAAGGTAACCAGAGTCGGCAGTCTTAAGGGCTGTATCGGTCATACCTTTACGAGCACCGTGAGTTGAGAAGAACATTTCCAAGACAGACAAACCTTCACGGAAGTTAGACAAGATAGGCAATTCCATGATACGTCCGTTCGGAGCAGCCATCAAACCACGCATACCGGCAAGTTGTGAGAAGTTAGAGATGTTACCACGAGCTCCTGAGTCCATCATCATAACGATAGGGTTCTTAGGATCTTGTGTTTCAATCAGACGTTGTTCAAGTTCTTCTTTAGCTTCACGCCATGTTGTTGTAACAGCAACATAACGGTCATCATCAGTCATCAAACCACGACGGAAGGCTTTGTTGATTTGTTCAACTTTGCTGTGGGCTGCATCGATAATTTCTTGTTTGTTATCGATAACTGGGATATCGGCGATACCCACTGTCAAACCAGCAAGAGTTGAATGGTAGTAACCAAGGTCTTTCAAGCGGTCAAGGAAGGCTGATGTTTCTGTTGTACGGAAACGTTTAAAGATTTCCGCAATGATGTTACCAAGATTTTTCTTCTTGAATGGAACGTTGATGTCCAAGCTGTCGATAACAGTGTGGATATCTTGACCAGGTGCCAAGAAGTATTTATCTGGAGTTTTTTCAGTCAAGTTAGCATTGTTTGGTTCTTGAAGGTAAGGTAGATCATCAGGCATGATGTCGTTGAAGAGGATCTTACCAACAGTTGTAACCATGATTTTGTGTTTTTGTTCGTCAGTCCATGGTTTGTTTGGCATGCTATCAACTGTGATACCAACACGTGTGTGCAAGTGAACATAACCGTTACGGTATGCCATTACTGCTTCATCACGGTCTTTGAAGACCATTCCTTCACCTTCACGACCTGGTTCTTCCATTGTTAGGTAGTAGTTACCAAGAACCATATCTTGAGATGGAGTTACGACTGGTTTACCATCTTTAGGGTTAAGGATGTGTTCTGCGGCAAGCATAAGAAGACGTGCTTCTGCTTGTGCTTCTTCAGAAAGTGGTACGTGGATGGCCATTTGGTCACCATCGAAGTCGGCATTGTAGGCTTCACAAACAAGTGGGTGAAGACGAAGTGCTTTACCATCGATAAGGACTGGTTCAAAGGCTTGGATACCCAAACGGTGAAGAGTCGGTGCGCGGTTAAGAAGTACTGGGTGTTCTTTAATAACATCTTCAAGAATATCCCAAATACGTTCATCTCCACGTTCAACCATGCGTTTAGCCGCTTTAACGTTACCAGCGTAGTCACGTGCAACGATTTCGCGCATTACGAATGGTTTGAACAATTCGATAGCCATTTCACGTGGCACACCACATTGATACATTTTAAGTGTTGGACCTACGGCGATAACTGAACGTCCAGAGAAGTCAACACGTTTACCAAGCAAGTTTTGACGGAAACGACCTTGTTTACCTTTAAGCATGTGGCTCAAAGATTTAAGAGGACGGCTACCAGGACCTGTAATTGGACGACCACGACGACCATTATCGATAAGTGCATCAACAGCTTCTTGCAACATACGTTTTTCGTTTTGCACGATGATACCAGGGGCATTCAATTCAAGCAAGCGAGCCAAACGGTTGTTACGGTTGATAACACGACGGTAAAGATCATTCAAGTCAGATGCAGCAAAACGTCCACCATCCAATTGAACCATTGGACGAAGATCTGGTGGAATAACTGGCAAGATGTTAAGTACCATCCATTCTGGTTTGTTACCAGATTTGTAGAAGGCATCAAGAACATCCAAACGACGAACAGCTTTGATACGTTTTTGACCAGTTGCTGTTTTGAGTTCTTCTTTAAGTTCAGCGATTTCTGATTTCAAATCTACGCGTTTAAGAAGATCTTGGATGGCTTCAGCACCCATTTTAGCAACGAATGAACCTTGTCCATATTCTTGGATTTTTTCACGGTATTCGCGTTCAGTCAAAAGTGATTTTGGTTCAAGCGGAGTATCTTTTGGATCGATAACCACGTAAGCTGCGAAGTAGATAACTTCTTCAAGAGCACGTGGGCTCATGTCCAAAGTAAGACCCATACGTGATGGAATTCCTTTGAAGTACCAAATGTGTGATACTGGAGCTTTCAATTCGATGTGACCCATACGTTCACGACGAACTTTAGCACGTGTTACTTCAACACCACAGCGGTCACAAACAATTCCTTTATAACGAATACGTTTATATTTACCACAAGCACATTCCCAGTCTTTTGTAGGTCCAAAGATAACTTCATCGAAAAGACCTTCACGTTCTGGTTTGAGCGTACGATAGTTGATTGTTTCAGGTTTTTTAACTTCACCATAAGACCATGAACGGACCTTACTTGGTGAGGCTAATGTGATTTGCATACTTTTAAAACGATTTACGTCAACCACTAGTATTACCTTTCTTTATTGTACTTTTGAAAATAGCTGCGCTACTTTCTAACTGTCATGACTTACAAATTCATGATTCGTAAGACATCATTTATCGTTATAGGACTCAATCAAACAATCCGACTAAGAGAAGCAAAATTTACTTGCAACTCTTATGCCCAAATTGTTCTTTCCTATTATTATTTTTCTTCTGCAGAAACTTCTGCTTTTTCAGCTTCTTCTGCTTCTTGTTTTTGACGAGCTTTTTCAAGATCATCAACGTGCATAACATCGTCATCTTCACCTTCATCAAGATCACGAAGTTCTACTTCATTGTCATCTTCATCAAGCACGCGCATGTCAAGACCAAGTGATTGCAATTCTTTTACAAGAACTCGGAATGATTCTGGAACACCTGGTTTTGGAATTGGTTTACCTTTAGTGATGGCTTCATAAGCTTTAAGACGACCGTTGACATCATCTGATTTGTAAGTCAAGATTTCTTGAAGAACATTTGATGCACCGTAAGCTTCCAAAGCCCAAACTTCCATTTCACCGAAACGTTGTCCACCAAATTGTGCTTTACCACCAAGAGGTTGTTGCGTAACAAGTGAGTAAGGACCAACTGAACGTGCGTGAAGTTTATCATCAACCATGTGGTGAAGTTTGATCATGTACATGACACCAACTGACACACGGTTATCAAATGGTTCACCAGTACGTCCATCGTAAAGAACTGTCTTAGCATCGCTAGCCATACCAGCTTCGTTAACTGTATCCCAAAGGTCTTCAGAAGTTGCCCCATCAAAGACTGGTGTTGCAATGTGAATACCAAGGTTACGAGCAGCCATACCAAGGTGAAGTTCCATAACTTGTCCGATGTTCATACGAGATGGCACCCCAAGTGGGTTCAACATGATATCGACTGGAGTTCCGTCTGGAAGGTAAGGCATGTCTTCAACTGGAACAACACGAGAAACAACCCCTTTGTTACCGTGACGACCGGCCATTTTATCTCCGACTTTGATTTTACGTTTTTGTGCGATGTAAACACGAACGAGCATGTTAACACCTGATTGCAATTCATCACCGTTTGCACGTGTAAAGATTTTAACGTCACGAACGACACCATCTCCACCGTGTGGTACACGAAGTGATGTATCACGAACTTCACGTGATTTATCACCGAAGATTGCGTGAAGAAGACGTTCTTCAGCAGAAAGGTCTTTTTCACCTTTAGGTGTTACTTTACCTACAAGGATGTCACCTTCTTTAACTTCAGCACCGATACGGATGATACCCATTTCGTCAAGGTCTTTAAGAGCTTCTTCACCAACGTTTGGAATTTCGCGAGTGATTTCTTCAGGGCCTAACTTAGTATCACGTGTTTCTGATTCAAATTCTTCCAAGTGAACTGATGTATAAACATCTTCTTTAACAAGACGTTCACTCAAGATGATGGCATCTTCATAGTTATAACCATCCCAAGTCATGTAAGCGACGATTGGGTTTTGACCAAGGGCCATTTCACCTTTTTCCATTGAAGGACCATCAGCGATGAAGTCACCTTTTTCAACGATATCGCCAACTTTAACAAGTGTGTGTTGGTTATAAGCTGTACCTGAGTTAGAACGACGGAATTTAGTAATGTGGTAAACATCAAGTGAACCATCTTCGCGACGAACTTCAACTTTTTCAGCATCAGAGAAGACAACGCGACCATCGTGTTTAGCGATAACTGCAGCACCTGAGTCGTGGGCTGCTTGATATTCCATACCAGTACCAACATATGGTGCGTGCGGATCAATCAATGGCACCGCTTGACGTTGCATGTTGGCACCCATAAGGGCACGGTTAGAGTCATCGTTTTCAAGGAAAGGAATACATGCTGTCGCAACGGCAACTACTTGTTTAGGTGAAACGTCTACGAAATCAACAACGCTTGCTGGGAACTCTTGGTTATTACCTTGGTGACGTCCCATAACGATGTCTTCAGCAAATGTTCCATCTTCGTTAAGTTTTGAGTTAGCCTGTGCTACTGTGTATTCATCTTCTTCATCGGCAGTCAACCAAACGATTTCGTTTGTAACCACACCTGTAGCGCGGTCAACTTTACGATATGGTGTTTGGATGAAACCATATTTGTTAAGGTGTCCGTATGTTGACAAGTTATTGATCAAACCGATGTTAGGTCCTTCAGGAGTTTCAATCGGACACATACGACCATAGTGAGTGTAGTGCACGTCACGAACTTCATAACCAGCACGGTCACGTGTCAAACCACCAGGTCCTAAGGCTGACAAACGACGTTTGTGAGACAACTCAGAAAGTGGGTTGTGTTGGTCCATGAACTGTGACAATTGAGATGAACCGAAGAATTCTTTAACGGCTGCAGTAACAGGACGAATGTTGATGATTTGTTGTGGTGTCAACACTTCGTTGTCTTGAACTGACATACGTTCACGAACGTTACGTTCCATACGAGCAAGACCAATGCGGAATTGGTTAGCAAGCAATTCACCAACGGCACGAATACGACGATTACCAAGGTGGTCGATATCATCAACTTTACCTAGACCTTCAGCAAGGTTAAGGAAGTAAGACATTTCTGCCAAGATATCAGCTGGTGTAAGCGCACGCGCTTTATCATCAGGATTTGCGTTACCAACGATTGTAACAACGCGGTCTGGATCGTTTGGTGCAACAACTTTGAATTTTTGAAGAACAACAGGTTCAGTGACAACAGCGTAATCGTTTGGTGTGTAAACAAATTTGTTAAGGTCACCATCCAATTGATCAGCGATTGAATCAATCACGTCACGTGTCATTACTGTACCAGCTTCAACAAGGATTTCACCAGTTTCAGCGTCAACCAAGTTTTCAGCGATTGTTTGGTTCAAAAGACGAGTCTTGATGTTAAGTTTTTTGTTGATTTTGTAACGACCAACAGCTGCCAAGTCATAACGACGTGGGTCAAAGAAACGAGCTACAAGTAAGCTACGTGAGCTATCAGCTGTTTTTGGTTCACCTGGACGAAGGCGTTCGTAAATTTCTTTAAGAGCTTCGTCAGTACGTGAGTCTGCTGGGTTTTTGTGAATATCTTTTTCGATTGTGTTACGAACAAGTTCGCTGTCACCAAAGATATCCATGATTTCATCATCACCTGAGAAACCAAGCGCACGTACAAGTGTTGTAAATGGAATTTTACGTGTACGGTCGATACGTGTGTAAGCAATGTCTTTTGAATCTGTTTCTAATTCAAGCCATGCTCCACGGTTAGGGATTACAGTTGAACCGTAACCAACTTTACCGTTTTTATCAACTTTATCGTTGAAATAAACACCAGGAGAACGAACCAACTGAGAAACGATAATACGTTCACCACCGTTGATGATGAATGTACCCATTTCAGTCATAATTGGGAAATCACCGAAGAAAACTTCTTGAGTTTTGATTTCTCCTGTTTCTTTATTAATCAAACGGAAGGTTACAAAAATAGGTGCTGAATAAGATGCATCGTGGATACGAGCTTCTTCAAGCGTATACTTAGGCTCTTTCAATTCGTAACCAACAAATTCAAGCTCCATAGTATCCGTAAAGTTTGTAATTGGAAGTACATCTTCAAAAACTTCTTTTAATCCGTTATCCAAGAAGTCTTTAAAAGAATCCGTTTGAATTTCAATCAAGTTAGGTAAATCAAGAACTTCCTTGATTCTTGAAAAGCTACGACGTGTACGGTGTTTCCCGTACTGAACTTCATGTCCTGCCAAGTTTTTTACTCCTTCATTAAAATACAGAGGTCTATAAACTCCATCATAACCACAATTCTCTTCGATTGAGGAGAAAAATCATTACTTTTTCATTTTGACCCTTATAGTTAGGATGTCTGTTAAAACACCCTGCCAAGTGTGCCGTCAATGTGAATTTTTAGAATCTTTAAATATAGGTTACAAACCTCATTTTTTTCTAAAAAAGGCACAAAAAGAGCAGCTAAATCTGACCAATAAAATCGTGATTTAACTGCTGCAAACCTTAGTTGGACAATATTTCAACTAAAGCAGACGACAAATAGTTGTTAATATTATACCTTATTTTTTCAATTTTTGCAAGTATTATTAGTTACTGTTATTCGTTTTAATCGAAGAATTATGAAGCAAAGCATCCCATGCTTTTGTATAGTCGCTATCTGTTCCTCCAATCGCAAATTTATAAGTCATATTACCTGCACCTGTCTTAGCCCAATAACTTGTTGTTGTTTCACCGCTAACATTTAGTGAGCGACCATTAACCGTTACCGTACCAGGCTGCAAACCAGTTGCTTTAAGAACAGTTGACTTCATCACATTTGAAGATAAATTATACTTACCTGTACCAAATGTATTTGAATTTGCATTGTAAATAGAGTTAACTAGATTAGCCATATACTGTGCATTGTATCTATACCCTGCCATTGAGTCAAGCGACGTATTGTCATCATTACCAGCCCAACCACCAAGTGTTACTTTCGGTGTTGATAACATCAACCAAACGTCGGTATAGTTATCAGTCGTACCAGTCTTACCTGACCAATCTGCCTGAGCTGCTGAGCCATTAATAGCTTGTAAATCTTTATAGAACTCAGTCGTTGCACCACCTGTCACAACCTCTTTAAGAAGTTGATTCAAAATGCTTGCTGTCGCTTCTGAGAAGACACGAACTGGATTAGCCTTGTGTTTGTAAATAACATTACCTTGATTATCTGTAATGCTGTCTACAAGGTAACCTTTCAAGTAAACACCACCATTTGAAATCATCTGATAAGCATTTACCTGTTGAAGAACGGTTGTTTCAATACCACCACCTAAAGGCAAACTTTCAATATTGTAATTATCAATGCTATATCCCATTTTCTTCATGTATGATTCAACATCAACATTGTTATTGAGTAGCATTTGATACGTCCAATAAGCTGGAATATTCCATGATACATTTAGAGCTTCTTGAAGATTAATCATGCCAGTTCCGACATCATTACCGTGCATGATTGGCTGACCACTTGAAAAGTTTGTTGGATAGTTAGAAAGCATACTTGCACTACCAAGTAAACCTTGGTCGATAGCAATACCATAAGCAATAATCGGTTTGATACTTGAACCAGGTGAACGCGCGGTATCAAAGGCGTGGTTATTTTGGTTTGTTGAATAGTCTCGCCCGCCGATAAATCCTAAAATAGCACCAGTAGAATTATCCATCAAGACATTTCCGACATCAACGGTTTGTGAACTTCCTTGGTCAAGAGTGCTACCATATTGCGAAACCGCATTTTGCATAGCATTATAGACATTTTTATCAATCGTCGTCTTAACTTTATAGCCACCTTGTTGAAGTGTGTCTGAAGCTAGTTTACGGTAAGATTCTTTCGTTGCATCGTTTTTCAACTCTTGTTCAGAAACACCATTTTTCTCAATCAAGTAGTCATACATAATATCTTGTGCTTCTTCCAAGACTGAGTAATAGAGGAAATCATGATAACTTGTTGAGGCAGACGCAGGTTGAATAAAATCTTGACTGATATCATAAGACTTGTATTCATTGTATTCATCTTTGGTCAAATAGCCTGCGCGGTACATGTTATAAAGAACATCTTGCTGACGAGAGAGCCCATAAGACATGTTATCAGCATCTTTTAATTTACCCGCAGCTGTGTAAGGAGAATACACAATCGGACTTTGAGGTAAACCTGCTAAAAATGCTGCTTGAGGAATGGTCAAATCATTCGCAGACACACCGAAAATGCCTTGTGCCGCTTCTTCAATCCCTGCAATGTTTTCCCCTTTATTATTTCGACCGAAAGGCGATACATTTAGATAATCCGTTAAAATCTCATCTTTACTCAAATAACGTTCCAAAGCAAGAGCATAGATGATTTCGCGTGATTTACGTTTAAACGTTGGATCATCACCTAAAATTTGTTGCTTGATGAGCTGTTGGGTAAGAGTTGAACCACCACTGGTTTCACCAAGACCAAGGACAGATCCTAAAGTCGCACGAAAAACAGCTTTTGGAACAACACCATCATGCCCTTCAAAGTTTTCATCCTCAGTCGCCACAATCGCGTGTTTGATATTTTCTGAAATAGCATCACTGGCAACAGGGGTACGCAACAAGTCCGTATCAATAGCAGCAATTGAACTACCATCAGAATAAGACATCTGTGACACGCGCGTCAAAGAAGTCACCTGACTAACCAAGCTCTCCTTATCAGGAACCTTAACCGCATCGATTTGACTAGCAAGGTACCCAAAAGCAAGCCCTACCCCCAGCATACCAAATAAAATAACAATAATATAAAAGAAGTCGGTTAACAGCTTAACGGTCCTCAAAAAAACTGAACCGAAATCCAGCAAACCAAGCTTCTGATAATCTGCTTTTTTCTTATGTTTCGTTCTCTTACTCATTCTAATACCTCATTATTATTATACCAAACTTTGATAAAGCTTGCATAGAGGCACCGCTTTTTGATATAATAGCCTGTAAACTACAATATATCATTGAGGTGGATTTAGCTTAGCTAGAAAATTACAACCAGCCTCAAAATTTTAAGTAAGGAGAAAGCTCGTGAACATATTCGAAGAACTCAAAGAACGTGGCTTAGTTTTTCAAACAACTGATGAAGAAGCCCTTGTCAAAGCATTAACAGAAGGGCAAGTATCCTATTATACTGGTTACGATCCTACAGCTGATAGCCTTCACCTTGGTCACTTGGTTGCTATCCTAACATCACGTCGTCTTCAACTCGCAGGTCACAAACCATACGCACTTGTTGGAGGAGCTACAGGACTTATCGGTGACCCTTCATTTAAGGATGCTGAACGTAGTCTTCAAACAAAAGAAACTGTTGATGGATGGGTTGTTAAAATCCAAAATCAATTGTCACGTTTCCTAGATTTCGAAAATGGTGACAACAAAGCCGTTATGGTTAACAACTATGACTGGTTTGGAAACATTAGCTTCATTGACTTCCTACGTGATGTCGGTAAATACTTTACTGTCAACGCTATGATGAGTAAAGAATCAGTTAAAAAACGTATCGAAACAGGTATCTCATACACTGAATTTGCATACCAAATCATGCAAGGTTACGATTTCTACGAACTTAACGACAAATACAACGTTACTTTGCAAATCGGTGGTTCTGACCAATGGGGTAACATGACTGCAGGTACAGAATTGCTTCGCCGTAAAGCTGATAAAACTGGTCACGTTATGACAGTTCCACTTATCACTGACGCTACAGGTAAAAAATTCGGTAAATCTGAAGGAAATGCCGTATGGCTTGACGCTGACAAAACATCTCCATACGAAATGTACCAATTCTGGCTCAACGTTATGGACGACGATGCTGTTCGCTTCTTGAAGATTTTCACATTCCTTTCACTTGACGAAATCGCTGAAATCGAAAAAGAATTTAACGCTGCTCGTCACGAACGTCTAGCACAAAAAATCTTGGCTCGTGAAGTTGTTACACTTGTTCACGGTGAAGAAGCTTACAAAGAAGCTCTTAAAATCACTGAACAACTTTTCGCTGGAAACATCAAGAGCCTTTCAGCAAAAGAATTAAAACAAGGTTTAAACAACGTTCCTAACTACGCTGTTCAAGAAGATGATAACCGCAATATCGTTGAAATGCTTGTTGCAGCTAAAATCTCACCATCAAAACGTCAAGCACGTGAAGACGTTCAAAACGGTGCTATTTACATTAACGGTGAACGTATCCAAGACCTAGATTACACACTTTCTGACGACGATAAAATCGATAACGAACTTACTGTTATCCGTCGCGGTAAGAAAAAATACTTCGTATTGACTTACTAATAAAAAATAAACAGATGCTTCAAGCATCTGTTTTTTATATACAAAAAAGAGAGCTGATAGCTCTCTTTTTAACTACTACGACGTTTAATAACATTAAACAGATTAACCAAAAGGAAAATTCCAACAAAGATAACTGTAATTGTAGCACTTGCTGGCGTTTCCCAATAATAAGACGTGATAATTCCCGTAACCATACCAATGAAACCAACTAAAACGCCAATAAAAATGACAGACCTAAAGTTTTTTCCAAGACGCATGGCAATACTTGCTGGCAGAACCATAATCGTTGAAACCAACAGAGCTCCAGCTGCAGGAATTGTCAATGCAATCGCAACACCTGTCACAATATTAAACAACAATGACATCAAACGTACAGGTAAACCGTCCACAAAAGCTGTTTCTTCATCAAACGTCAAAACATACATCGGTCTGATAAAGAGCAACGTTAAAATCAAGACAATAACTGCAATAGCAAAAAGCGCGATAACTTGTCCCATATTAATCGTCACAATCGAACCAAATAAATACTGCTCTAGATTCACACCACTGGCATTTTCTGATTTACTTGTCACAATCAAAGCAACAGCTAAACCAAGCGACATAAGAATGGCAGTCGAAATCTCAATGTAGTGCTTATAAACCGTCTGCAAATACTCCAAGACAATTGCAGCAATTGTAACCACAACAACCGTTGACCAGGTTGTAGATTTTCCCAATAAAATTCCCAAAGCGACACCAGCTAGCGAAACGTGACTGAGGGTATCACTCATCAAACTTTGGTGACGCAAAATAAGGAAAATTCCTAAAATCGGAGCAAATACACTGATGGCAATAACAGCCATAATTGCACGTTGCATAAAATCATATGAAAAAATTTCAGTCAGCATCCTTAGCTCCTTTCGCTGCAAGGGCATGAACATCAAAACAATGCCATGGAGTCTGTTGACTACGAACCAAATGAATATTTCGATCAGCATAACGCTTAACCTCATCAGGATCATGCGTAATCATCAAAACAGATTTTCCATGTGTATGCGCACTATGATGCATTAACTCATAAAATTTTTCAGTTGTTCCAGCATCCATACCAGTTGTTGGCTCATCCAAAACAAAAATATCAGGATCAGAAGCAAAGATACGCGCAAGTACAATACGTTGTTTTTGCCCACCAGACAGGCTTCCAATGCGCTTATTTCGGCTATCCCACATACCTACAGATTCCAAGCTAGCCTTAACATGTTCCTCATCATGCTTTGTTAAACGACGGAACCAACCATTTCGTGGATATCTTCCTGAACGGACAAATTCATGAACAGTTGAAGGAAAACCCGCATTAAAACTAGCAATCTGCTGTGGCAAGTACGCAATGCGCAACTTCTTTCCATCTTTATTTGTCTTAGAAATAGTCACCTGACCACTCTTAGGTGTTAAAATCCCCAAAGTTGCTTTGATTAAAGTAGACTTTGCTGCGCCATTTTCACCTGTTAACGTTACGAATTCACCACTATCCAAATGATAGCTAATCCCATCTAAAACCGTTTCGCTATCATATTGAAAAGATAAATCTTCTACAGTAATATATCTCATTTACACCCTTCTAGCTCGTCTGAAAAAGCAACCAAAAATTTTCCAATAACAGCTTGCTCTTCATCTGAAAATTCATTAACCATTTTCCTATATACTGATAATGTCGCGTCATGATGATGCGTATGCTCATCAGCAACAGGTCTAGCAAGCTCAGTCAACTCAAAATAAGTCACACGAGCATCATCTCGATTTTTTACAGGCGCAAGCATGCCCTCTTTTACCAAGCACTTAATCGCTTTAGTAACAGCTGCCTGACTAATATTTAAGCGTTTTGCCAAAGCAGAATTTGTCAATCTCTCTTGCGACAAAAGCATCAAAATATGCTCTTGTGTATTAGTTAATTTCACACCACTTTGACAAGCACCAAATAATAACTCGTGCTGATTTTCGGCTTTTAATAAAATCTCATTCACTAGACAATCAATTCGCTTCTCTAGCTGCATTATCAACACCCCTCTCATTCATTAACCAGTTAATTATATCAAAAAGAAAAAAAAGAATCAAACACATGATTCTCCTCAATCAAAGTATACGAACCTTATAAACTTCCTTACAAAATCCACGCATACTGTTAACCAAACGATCAGCTTTCTTTTCAGAACGACACAAACCAAAAACCGTTGGTCCACTGCCAGTCATCAGAGCAACATCAGCTCCACATTTTATCATTCGATCTTTAATTTTTTGTATAAAAGGCTTACGCTTAATAGTAATATCTTCCAGAGAATTTCCCATATGCGAAATAATCTGATCATAATCATTAGCTAAAACAGCTTCCTTTAAAGCTGCGATATCGACTCGAGAAATCGTCTCACAATCAATCTCAGGAAAAACCGTACGAGTAGAAACACCAAATTCAGGCTTAACTAACACAACCCAAGCTGACAAAGAAGTATCAAGACACTCAACTATTTCCCCCTTACCAGAAATACAAGCACAACCAGCACCCAAACAGTAAGGAACATCACTACCAACTTGAAAACCAATTTCAATCATCTCACCCTTAGACAAGTTTAATTTCCATAATTGGTTTAAAGCCCTAATTGTAGCAGCAGCATCAGTAGAACCACCACCTAACCCAGCACAGATAGGAATAGACTTCTCTAATTCGATTTTCACACCTGACTTAATATCATATCTCTCTTTAATAAGCTGAGCAGCTTTGAAGACATCGTTTTTATCATTCAAAGGCATTTTATGATTATTTGATTCCACAATAATGTCAGAGCCCGAAATTTCAGAAACAGTTACATAATCATTCAAATCAACACTGACCATAACCATTGATAAATCATGATAGCCATCCTGTCTCTTACCAATAATATCTAAACCCAAATTAATCTTAGCTGGAGCCTTTTCAATAATAACCATTAAATAATCCTTTTAAAATATTACATCTATTATAACAAATATTATCAAAAGTACCTACAATAATAAACCCTATATCTGAAAAACTACTAAATTTTCAAAAAAATACAAGCACAAAAAAAGCAACCCGAAGGCTGCTTTCTCTACCGCTTTACGACTCCGCCAGTAGGACTCGAACCTACGACATCATGATTAACAGTCATGCGCTACTACCAACTGAGCTATGGCGGATAAATGCTAAGCGACTACCATATCTAACAGGGGGCAACCCCCAACTACATCAGGCGTGCTAGGGCTTAACTTCTGTGTTCGGCATGGGAACAGGTGTATCTCCTAGGCTATCGTCACTTAACTATGATTGATTATCCAATCAAAATTGAATACCTATATATTCTAACAAGAAACCGACTCGCTGTCAATATTGACTCGTTTCTTTTTTGGATAAGTCCTCGAGCTATTAGTATTAGTCCGCTACATGTGTCACCACACTTACACTTCTAACCTATCTACCTGATCATCTCTCAGGGCTCTTACTGATATAAAATCATGGGAAATCTCATCTTGAGGTGGGCTTCACACTTAGATGCTTTCAGCGTTTATCCCTTCCCTACATAGCTACCCAGCGATGCCTTTGGCAAGACAACTGGTACACCAGCGGTAAGTCCACTCTGGTCCTCTCGTACTAGGAGCAGATCCTCTCAAATTTCCTACGCCCGCGACGGATAGGGACCGAACTGTCTCACGACGTTCTGAACCCAGCTCGCGTGCCGCTTTAATGGGCGAACAGCCCAACCCTTGGGACCGACTACAGCCCCAGGATGCGACGAGCCGACATCGAGGTGCCAAACCTCCCCGTCGATGTGAACTCTTGGGGGAGATAAGCCTGTTATCCCCAGGGTAGCTTTTATCCGTTGAGCGATGGCCCTTCCATGCGGAACCACCGGATCACTAAGCCCGACTTTCGTCCCTGCTCGAGTTGTAGCTCTCGCAGTCAAGCTCCCTTATACCTTTACACTCTGCGAATGATTTCCAACCATTCTGAGGGAACCTTTGGGCGCCTCCGTTACCTTTTAGGAGGCGACCGCCCCAGTCAAACTGCCCGTCAGACACTGTCTCCGATAGGGATAACCTATCTGGGTTAGAGTAGCCATAACACAAGGGTAGTATCCCAACAACGCCTCCACCGAAACTAGCGTCCCGATTTCATAGGCTCCTACCTATCCTGTACATGTGGTACAGATACTCAATATCAAACTGCAGTAAAGCTCCATGGGGTCTTTCCGTCCTGTCGCGGGTAACCTGCATCTTCACAGGTACTAAAATTTCACCGAGTCTCTCGTTGAGACAGTGCCCAAATCATTACGCCTTTCGTGCGGGTCGGAACTTACCCGACAAGGAATTTCGCTACCTTAGGACCGTTATAGTTACGGCCGCCGTTTACTGGGGCTTCAATTCACACCTTCGCTAATGCTAAGCGCTCCTCTTAACCTTCCAGCACCGGGCAGGCGTCACCCCCTATACATCATCTTACGATTTAGCAGAGAGCTGTGTTTTTGATAAACAGTTGCTTGGGCCTATTCACTGCGGCTGACTTAAAGCCAGCGCCCCTTCTCCCGAAGTTACGGGGCCATTTTGCCGAGTTCCTTAACGAGAGTTCTCTCGCTCACCTGAGGCTACTCGCCTCGACTACCTGTGTCGGTTTGCGGTACGGGTAGAGTATAATTAACGCTAGAAGCTTTTCTTGGCAGTGTGACATCACTAACTTCGCTACTTAACTTCGCTCCCCATCACAGCTCAATGTTATAGATATAAGCATTTGACTCATATCACACCTCACTGCTTAGACGTGCACTTCCAATCGCACGCTTTAGTTAGCCTACTGCGTCCCTCCATCACTATATACTCTAGTACAGGAATATCAACCTGTTGTCCATCGGATACACCTTTCGGTCTCTCCTTAGGTCCCGACTAACCCAGGGAGGACGAGCCTTCCCCTGGAAACCTTAGTCATACGGTGGACAGGATTCTCACCTGTCTTTCGCTACTCATACCGGCATTCTCACTTCTATGCGTTCCAGCGCTCCTCACGGTACACCTTCATCACACATAGAACGCTCTCCTACCATACCTAAAAGGTATCCACAGCTTCGGTAATATGTTTTAGCCCCGGTACATTTTCGGCGCAGGGTCACTCGACTAGTGAGCTATTACGCACTCTTTGAATGAATAGCTGCTTCTAAGCTAACATCCTAGTTGTCTGTGCAACCCCACATCCTTTTCCACTTAACATATATTTTGGGACCTTAGCTGGTGGTCTGGGCTGTTTCCCTTTCGACTACGGATCTTAGCACTCGCAGTCTGACTGCCGATTATATCTCGTTGGCATTCGGAGTTTATCTGATATTGGTAATCCGGGATGGACCCCTCAATCAAACAGTGCTCTACCTCCAAGAGACTTAACATCGACGCTAGCCCTAAAGCTATTTCGGAGAGAACCAGCTATCTCCAAGTTCGTTTGGAATTTCTCCGCTACCCACAAGTCATCCAAGCACTTTTCAACGTGCCCTGGTTCGGGCCTCCAGTGAGTTTTACCTCACCTTCACCCTGCTCATGGGTAGGTCACATGGTTTCGGGTCTACGACATGATACTAAGTCGCCCTATTAAGACTCGGTTTCCCTACGGCTCCGTCTCTTCAACTTAACCTCGCATCATATCGTAACTCGCCGGTTCATTCTACAAAAGGCACGCTCTCACCCATTAACGGGCTCGAACTTGTTGTAGGCACACGGTTTCAGGTTCTATTTCACTCCCCTCCCGGGGTGCTTTTCACCTTTCCCTCACGGTACTGGTTCACTATCGGTCACTAGAGAGTATTTAGGGTTAGGAGATGGTCCTCCCAGATTCCGACGAGATTTCTCGTGTCTCGCCGTACTCAGGATACTGCTAGGGTTAAAGACTATTTCGAATACGAGGCTGTTACTCTCTTTGGCTTACCTTCCCAGGTAATTCTTCTATAATCTTGTCGTCCCACAACGCAGTCCTACAACCCCGATGTGTAAACACATCGGTTTGCCCTCTTACCTTTTCGCTCGCCGCTACTAAGGCAATCGCGTTTGCTTTCTCTTCCTGCAGCTACTTAGATGTTTCAGTTCACTGCGTCTTCCTCTACATTACCTTAACAGTAATGAGTGACATGCATTACATGCCGGGTTCCCCCATTCGGACATCTCTGGATCAATGTTTACTTACAACTCCCCAAAGCATTTCGTCGTTAGTCACGTCCTTCATCGGCTTCTAGTGCCAAGGCATCCACCGTGCGCCCTTATTAACTTAACCTTATTTTGGTCTGTTGACCTTAAACTCATTAAATCACAGCGTTTCGGTTTATTTCTTGTTACTATCTACAATTCAATTTCTTGAATCGTGGAATTTGATATAGATATTCAATTTTCAATGGACAATCTTTGAATCTTTCGATTCAATGGAGCCTAGCGGGATCGAACCGCTGACCTCCTGCGTGCAAAGCAGGCGCTCTCCCAGCTGAGCTAAGGCCCCACAAGACCTCTCAAAACTAAACAATACTCCAAACGTGCTTCCGTTTATCCTTAGAAAGGAGGTGATCCAGCCGCACCTTCCGATACGGCTACCTTGTTACGACTTCACCCCAATCATCTATCCCACCTTAGGCGGCTGGCTCCAAAAGGTTACCTCACCGACTTCGGGTGTTACAAACTCTCGTGGTGTGACGGGCGGTGTGTACAAGGCCCGGGAACGTATTCACCGCGGCGTGCTGATCCGCGATTACTAGCGATTCCGACTTCATGTAGGCGAGTTGCAGCCTACAATCCGAACTGAGATTGGCTTTAAGAGATTTGCTTGCCGTCACCGACTCGCGACTCGTTGTACCAACCATTGTAGCACGTGTGTAGCCCAGGTCATAAGGGGCATGATGATTTGACGTCATCCCCACCTTCCTCCGGTTTATTACCGGCAGTCTCGCTAGAGTGCCCAACTTAATGATGGCAACTAACAATAGGGGTTGCGCTCGTTGCGGGACTTAACCCAACATCTCACGACACGAGCTGACGACAACCATGCACCACCTGTCACCGATGTTCCGAAGAAACTTCCTATCTCTAGGAATAGCATCGGGATGTCAAGACCTGGTAAGGTTCTTCGCGTTGCTTCGAATTAAACCACATGCTCCACCGCTTGTGCGGGCCCCCGTCAATTCCTTTGAGTTTCAACCTTGCGGTCGTACTCCCCAGGCGGAGTGCTTAATGCGTTAGCTGCGGCACTAAGCCCCGGAAAGGGCCTAACACCTAGCACTCATCGTTTACGGCGTGGACTACCAGGGTATCTAATCCTGTTTGCTCCCCACGCTTTCGAGCCTCAGCGTCAGTTACAGACCAGAGAGCCGCTTTCGCCACCGGTGTTCCTCCATATATCTACGCATTTCACCGCTACACATGGAATTCCACTCTCCCCTTCTGCACTCAAGTCTAACAGTTTCCAAAGCGAACAATGGTTAAGCCACTGCCTTTAACTTCAGACTTATTAAACCGCCTGCGCTCGCTTTACGCCCAATAAATCCGGACAACGCTCGGGACCTACGTATTACCGCGGCTGCTGGCACGTAGTTAGCCGTCCCTTTCTGGTAAGTTACCGTCACTGTGTGAACTTTCCACTCTCACACACGTTCTTCTCTTACAACAGAGCTTTACGATCCGAAAACCTTCTTCACTCACGCGGCGTTGCTCGGTCAGGGTTGCCCCCATTG